>NZ_JBEXYR010000021.1:0-92068 GCF_040631005.1 Micromonospora sp. NPDC005707 | reverse complement strand
GCCCTCACCAACGCCGGCCTCACCCCCGCCGACATCGACGCCGTCGAAGCCCACGGCACCGGCACCACCCTCGGCGACCCCATCGAAGCCCAAGCACTCCTGGCCACCTACGGCCGCCACCGCCACGGTGACCAACCCCTGTGGCTCGGCTCCATCAAATCCAACCTCGGACACACCCAAGCCGCCGCCGGCGTCGCCGCCATCATCAAAATGATCCAAGCCCTACACCACGGCCAGCTCCCGAAAACCCTGCACGTCGACACCCCCAGCAGCCACGTCAACTGGTCGAGCGGGTCGGTGGCACTACTGACCCAGCCGCAACCCTGGCCCGCACACCCCGACCGGCCACGCCGCGCCGCCATCTCCTCCTTCGGCCTCTCCGGCACCAACGCCCACCTCATCCTCGAAGCACCCCCGGCAGACACCGCGAGGCCCGTCGTCGGGACCGAGGTCGTGGCCACGAGCGCAGCCGCAGCCACGAACGGGACCAGGGCCGGAACCGTGGCCGAGGTCGTGGCCACGAGCGCAGCCGCAGCCACGAACGGCACCACGGCCGCAACCGCGAGCGGAACGGGAGCCGAGCCGGAGGTCGCGCCGGCCGGCGTCGACGCGGACGCCGTGCCCGTGCCGCTGCTGCTGTCGGGCAAGACCCCGGCCGCGCTGCGGGCTCAGGCCGCCCGTCTCGCCGCGCACCTCAAGGCCCACCCCGACACCCCGCTGAGCGACCTGGCCGGGGCGCTCGCCCACCAGCGCGCCCATCTCGACCACCGCGCCGTCGTCGTCACGACGAACCACACGCACGCCATGGACGCGCTGCGTCAGCTCGCCGACGACCAGCCGCACCCCGAGGTCGTCACCGGCCACGCCACCGACCCCGGCCGCATCGCCCTCGTCTTCGCCGGCCAAGGCTCCCAACACCCCGCCATGGCGAAGGAACTGCTCACCCACCCCGTCTTCGCCGCCCACATCCACGCCTGCGACACCGCCCTCACCACACACGGCCTCAACTGGTCCATCGAAGAAACCCTCACCAGCGGGGCGCCCCTGGACCGCGACGACACCACCCAAATCACCCTCTTCGCCGTCATGACCGGCCTCGCCGCCCTCTGGCACCACCACGGCATCACCCCCGACGCCGTCCTCGGCCACTCCCAAGGCGAAATCGCCGCCGCGTATCACGCCGGCGCACTGACCCTCGAAGACGCCATCACCATCACCGCCACCCGCGCCGGCCACATCACCACCCTGCACGGCACCGGCACCATGGCCTCCATCCCCCTACCCGCCCACCACGTCACCCCCCTCCTCACCGAACACGACGACCTACACATCGCCGCCCACAACAGCCCCACCACCACCGTCATCGCCGGCAACACCACCCAAGTGCACGCACTCGTCGACGCCCTGCAGAACCAGAACGTCCGAGCCCGGATCATCGCCGTCAACTACGCCTCCCACACCCCCCACATCGAACCCCTCCGCGACGCCCTCCTCGCCGGGTTCGGCAACGTCCAGCCACAGCCGTCCCAGACCGCCTTCTACTCCACCGTCACCGGCGCCCAGCGGGACACCACCGAACTCACCGCCGACTACTGGTACGACAACCTCCGCCAACCAGTCCAACTCCACACCGCCACCAAGGCCCTGCTCACCGACGGACACCTCACCTACATCGAAGCCACCCCCCACCCGATCCTCACCCCCACCCTCCAACAAACCTTCGACACCTGGGACACCGCCGACGAACCGCAGACCATCCCCACCCTCAAACGCGACCACAACAGCCAACGCCAATTCCTGCACGCCCTCGCCACCGCCCACACCCACGGCCTCACCGTCAACTGGCACCTCCCGGCGCCCGCCACCCACCTGCCGCTGCCCACCTACCCCTTCCAGCACCAGCGCTACTGGCTCGACCCGGTGCCGGTGGCGTCGACGCCGGCCCACCACGGCCAGTCCGCCGCGGGGCACCCGCTGCTCGCCGCGACGATCACCACCGAGGACGGCACGCGGGTCTTCACCGGGCGGATCACCGTGGACGGCCAGCCGTGGACGAGCGACCACACGGTGGGTGACCAGCGGATCCTGCCCGCCGCGGCCCTGGTCGACGTGGCCCTGCACTGCGGGACCGAGGCCGGTCGGCCGCACCTGCGGGACCTGGCCGTCCACGCGCCGCTGACCCTGACCGAGGCCGACCCGCTGCACCTGCGGGTGGAGGTCGGCCGGCCGGCCGAGGACGGCTGCGCCATCACGATCAGCACCCGGCCTGAGGGGCAGCCGGACGAGCCGTGGACCCGGCACGCCACCGGCCTGCTCACTGCCGCGCCGGGCCCGGCGCCCGTCCCGGTCCTTGCGGGGCCGTCGCCCTCGGCGGAGCCCGTCGACGTGGCCGCGTTCTACGCCGGCCTGGACGATCTCGGCCTGCATTACGGCCCCGCGTTCCGCAACGTGGTCCGGGCGTGGCGGGACGGGGAGAGCGTCCACGCCGACGTCGCGCTGGACCCGGACGCCGATCCCGCCGGCTACGGCATCCACCCGGCCCTGCTGGACGCGGCGATCCACGTGGGCGCCGCGCTGCGTACCAGCGACAGGGTGGCGGTGCCGTTCGCGTTCACCGGGGTCACGGTGCACGCCACCGGGTCGACCGCGCTGCGGGTCACGCTCACCCGCACCGGG
The DNA here is from genome assembly GCF_040631005.1 of Micromonospora sp. NPDC005707. Taxonomy (NCBI): domain Bacteria; kingdom Bacillati; phylum Actinomycetota; class Actinomycetes; order Micromonosporales; family Micromonosporaceae; genus Micromonospora; species Micromonospora sp. NPDC005707. Next base: position 89,392 of record NZ_JBEXYR010000021.1, on the reverse strand, counting down.
CCGGGCGCGGTCGGCGTACGGGCCACGACGCCGCAGGGCGCGCCGGTCCTGGACGTCGAGCGACTCGACACCCGGCCGCTGGACGTCACCGCGCTGCGGGCCGCCCCGCTGCACCGGGTGGTCTGGGAGCCCGTCGCGGCCGCACCAGGCACCGACGGGTACGAGGTGGTCGACGAGGACGGGCTCACCGACCTGCTGCGTACCTCGATGAACGCCCCCGACCTGGTGGTGTATCCGCCGGCGACCGGCGGCGAACCGGTGGCCGGCACGCACGACGCGGTGGCGCGCATGCTGGCCGTCCTGCAGGGCTGGTTGGGCGAGCCCGACCTGGAGGGCTGCCGCCTGGTGGTGCTCACCCGCAACGCCGTCGCCGTCCGCGACGGTGAGGACGTGACCGACCTGGCGGCCGCCGCGTTGTGGGGGCTGCTGCGGGCCGCCCAGACCGAGCACGCCGACCGGTTCGTCCTGGTGGACAGCGACGGCACGGCGGCGAGCGAGGCCGCCCTCGCGGCGGCAGTCGGTTCCGGCGAACCGCAGGTCGCGCTCCGCGACGGCCGGCTGCTCGCCCCGCGCCTGGCGCCGGTCGCGCCGGCGCCGGGCCGCGTGACCGCCCCGCTCTCCCCGGACGGCACGGTCCTCATCACCGGCGGTACGGGCACCCTGGGCGGTCTGCTCGCCACCCACCTGGCGGCCACCGGGCGGGCCCGGCGCCTGCTGCTGGTTGGCCGGCGGGGCGCCGACACCCCGGGCGCGACCGAGCTGGTGGCCCGGCTGCGGGAGCTGGGCGCCGAAGCGACGGTGGTGGCGTGCGACACCGCCGACGAGGAGTCGGTCACCGCGCTGGTCGACGGGGTACCCGACGCGCATCCGCTCACGGCCGTGTTCCACACCGCCGGCGTCCTCGACGACGCTGTACTCACGGGGCTCACCGCCGAGCAGGTGCACGCCGTGCTGCGGCCCAAGGTCGACGCGGCCTGGCACCTGCACCGCGCCACCGAGCACCTTGAGCTGGCGGCGTTCGTGCTCTACTCGTCGATCGCCGGCACCCTCGGCGCCGCCGGGCAGGCCAACTACGCGGCGGCGAACACCTTCCTCGACGCGCTCGCGGAGCACCGGGCCGCGCACGGCCGGCCCGCGCTCAGCCTGGCCTGGGGCTTCTGGGCACAGGCCAGCGGCATGACCGGCCACCTCGACGACGCCGACCACGAGCGGCTCGCCCGGGGCGGGCTGCTCCCGCTGCCCACCGACGAGGCGCTGGCGATGCTGGACGCCGCGCTCGACGGGGGCGCCCCGACCGTCGTACCGACGCGGTGGCACCGACCGGCACTCCGTGCGCGGGCCGAGACGGGCAACCTGCCCCCGCTGCTGCGCGGTCTGGTCCCGGCGGCGGCCCGGCCCGCGGCGGGCCCCGACGGCCCGGCCGGGATCGCGCACCGGCTCGCCGGCCTGACCGGCGACGAGCGGAACGCGCAGCTGCTGGACCTCGTCCGGGCCCAGGTCGCCGTCGTGCTCGGGCACTCGGATGCCGCGGCCGTGCCGGCGCAGCAGCCGTTCAAGGAGCTGGGTCTGGAGTCGGTCACCGCCGTCGAGCTACGTAACCGGCTCACCGCCCTGACCGGGTGGAAGCTGCCCACCACGCTCGTGTTCGACCATCCCACGCCGCTGGCGCTGGCCCGGCACCTCGGCACGCTGCTGTCGGCGGCGCCGGCACCCGCGCCGAGCGCCACCGCCGCCGCGCCGGCGGTCGCCGACGAGCCGATCGCCATCGTCGGCATGGCCTGCCGCTTCCCCGGTGGAGTGGACTCTCCGGAGCGGCTGTGGCAGCTGGTACGCGGCGGGGTCGACGCGATGGCCGGCTTCCCGACCGATCGGGGCTGGGACCTCACGACCCTGCACGATCCCGACCCGGACCGGCCCGGCACCACGTACGCCCGGGAGGGTGGCTTCCTCCGCGACGCCGGCCTGTTCGACGCGGAGTTCTTCGGGATCAGCCCGCGGGAGGCCCTGGCGACGGACCCGCAGCAGCGGCTCCTGCTGGAGACGGCGTGGGAGGTCCTGGAACGGGCGGGGATCGAGCCCACCAGCCTGCGCGGCACGGCCACCGGCGTGTTCGCGGGCGTGGTCTCCCAGGAGTACGCCCCGGCCGCGCTGGCACCGCCCGCGGAGGTCGCCGGCTACCTGCTCACCGGCAACACGACCAGCGTCGCCTCCGGCCGGCTCGCCTACGCGCTCGGTCTCGAAGGGCCCGCGCTGACCGTCGACACCGCCTGCTCGTCGTCGCTGGTGGCCACCCACCTCGCCATGCAGGCCCTGCGCAACGGCGAGTGCACCCTGGCGCTCGCGGGGGGCGCCACGGTGATGGCCACGCCGAAGATCTTCGTGGAGTTCGCCCGGCAGCGGGGCCTGGCCGCCGACGGGCGGTGCAAGCCGTTCGCCGAGTCGGCGGACGGCACCGGCTGGGGTGAGGGGGTGGGCCTGGTCCTGCTGGAGCGGCTGTCGGACGCCCAGCGCAACGGCCACCACGTCCTCGCCGTCATCCGCGGGTCGGCGGTCAACCAGGACGGCGCCAGCAACGGGTTGACCGCCCCCAACGGGCCCGCCCAGCAACGGGTCATCCTGCAGGCACTGGCCAACGCCCGGCTCACCCCCACCGACATCGACGCCGTCGAAGCACACGGCACCGGCACCACCCTCGGCGACCCCATCGAAGCCCAGGCCCTGCTCGCCACCTACGGGCAGAACCGCGACGAGCCGCTGAGGCTAGGGTCGATCAAGTCCAACATCGGGCACACCCAGGCCGCCGCCGGCGTCGCCGGCATCATCAAGATGGTCCAGGCGCTACGACACGGCGAGCTGCCCAAGACGTTGCACGTCGACGCGCCCTCGACGCATGTGGACTGGTCGGCCGGGGCGGTCGCCCTGCTCACCGAGAACACCCCCTGGCCCGACCACGACCGGCCCCGCCGCGCCGCCGTCTCCTCCTTCGGTATCAGCGGCACCAACGCCCACCTGATCATCGAGGAGGCGCCGCCGACCGAAGCCCCGGCGCCGGTCCGGACGCCCGCACCCATGCCGTGGCTGCTGTCGGCGCGGACCCCGGCGGCCCTGCGGGACCAGGCGGCCCGGCTGGCCGCGCACCTCAATGAGCACCCCGAGCTGGAACCGGCCACCGTCGCGCACGCCCTCGCCACCACCCGGGCCACCTTCACCCACCGGGCCGCCGTCATCCCACCGCCGGCCGGCCCGGACGGCGAGCCGCACACCACCGCCGACCTGATCACCGCCCTGCACGCCCTGGCCGCCCGGGAGCCACACCCCAGCCTGGTACACGGATCCGCGCGCGACGGCAAGGTGGCGTTCCTCTTCACCGGCCAGGGCGCCCAGCACCCCGGCATGACCGCCGACCTCTACGCCCGTTTCCCGGTCTACGCCGCCGCTCTCGATGAGGTCTGCGCCGCTCTAGACCCGCACCTGGAGCACCCGCTGCGCGAGGTCATGGCGGGCGAGCACACCGACCTGCTCGGACAGACGCTCTACACCCAGCCCGCCCTGTTCGCCGCCGAGACCGCCATGGTCCGGCTCCTCGACAGCTTCGGCGTCCGGCCCGACCATCTCATCGGGCACTCCATCGGCGAACTCACCGCCGCCCACATCGCCGGCGTCCTCGACCTTGACGACGCCGCACGCCTCGTCACCACCCGCGCCCGACTCATGCACGCCATGCCGCCCGGGGCCATGCTCGCCGTCACCGCACCCCTGGACCGCATCCAACCCCTCCTGGACGCATATCCGGACATGAGCCTGGCCGGACACAACAGCCCCAGCTCACTCGTCCTCGCCGGCAACACCGACGACATCGAGTCGATCGCCAGTCACCTGGCCGCGGACGGGGTGCGCGCCCGGAAGCTACATGTCGCCCATGCCTTCCACTCGGCCCACACCGATCCGATCCTCGACGACTTCCGGGAAGCCGCCGCGCAGATCACCTACCACCCGGCTGCGCTGCCCATCGTGTCCAACCTGACCGGACACCTCGCCACCCACGAACAACTCGCCGACCCCGACTACTGGACCCGCCACATCCGCGAAACCGTCGACTACAACGCCGGCACCAGAACCCTGCACGACCTGGGCGTCACCCACTACATCGAAGTCGGCCCAGACGCGACGCTGAGCACCCTCACCCAGGAAACCCTCACCGACATCACCGCCCTCCCCACCCAACAACGCGGACACGACGGCACCACCACGCTGCTCACCGCCCTCGCCACCGCCCACACCAGCGGCGTCGGCATGGACTGGGCACCGCTGCTCCCCGCCGGCCCGGTCCCGCCGGTGCCGCTGCCCACCTATCCGTTCCAGCACCAGCGGTACTGGCTGCACCACGGGACCACCCTGACCGAGCCGGCGGACCTGGGACTGAGCAGCGCCGGGCACCCACTCCTCGGCGCCGCCATCGAACTCCCCGACGACCAGGGGCACCTCTACACCACCCAGCTGACCCTCGACGCCCATCCCTGGCTGCGCGACCACGCCATCGCCGGCAGCGTCCTGCTCCCCGGCAGCGCGTTCGTCGACCTCGCCCTGCACGCCGGGCACCACACCGGACACCCGTACCTGGACGACCTCACCATCGAGGCGCCGCTGGTCCTCGACGGCCACACGCCGCACGTCCCGCTCCAGATCCACGTCGGCACCCCCGACCGGGACAACCGGCGGGCCGTCACCTTCCGGACCCGGTACGCCACCGACCTGACCTGGCGGGTGGTCGCCACCGGCGCTCTGACCGCCCGGGGCGGGCCGGCCGCCGAGCGCGAGCCGGCGCCGTGGCCGCCCACCGGCGCGATCGCCGTGGACGTGACCGGCCTGTACGCCGCGCTGGCCGGCACGGGCGTCGACTACGGGCCCGCCTTCCAGGGCCTGCGGGCCGCGTGGCGCTCCGCCGACACCATCCACGCCGAGGTGCGGCTCCCCGAGGAGGTCACCACCAGCGGGTACGGGATCCACCCCGCCCTCCTCGACGCCGCCCTGCACCCGCTCGCCCTCACCACGGAAGACGGCGGGTTACGCCTCCCGTTCGCCTGGTCGGGCGTCGCCCTGCACGCCACCGACGCCACCACCCTGCGGGTGCACTTCCGCCGGATCAGCGAAGACGCGGTGACCGTGCGCGCCACCGACCCGGCCGGCAGGCCCGTCATCGACGTCGAATCGCTGACCCTCCGGCCGCTGCCCGAGACCGCCCGCCGCGACGCGGCCGGTCTGTTCACGGTGGCGTGGACGGCCGTCGACGTGGCCCGCTCGGCCGGAACCACGGCGTACCCGATTCTCGACCCGGCGGGACTCGACCGGTTGCTCGACGCGGACGCCGCGCCCGACGAGGTCGTCGTCCTGGCCGTCGCCGGCGGGGCCGGACCGGACGGCGTCGCGGCGCTGGCCAACGAGACCCTCGCGCTGCTGCGGCGCTGGCTGGCCGACGACCGGTGCGGCGCCGGCCGCCTGGTGGTCCTGACCACCGGCGCGGTCGCCGCGACCCCGCACGACGAGGTCGCCGATCTGGCCGGGGCGGCCGTGCGAGGGCTGGTCCGCTCGGCGCAGGTCGAACACCCGGGACGTTTCGTCCTCGTCGACTGGGACGCCGACCCGGCCAGCCGGGCCGCCCTGCCGGACGCCATCGCCACCGGCGAGCCGGAGTTGGCCCTGCGCGAGGGCAGGGCGCTCCGGCCGCGGCTCACCCGAACGCTGCCGGGCACCGGCGCCGACGCCGGCCTGGACCCGGAGGGCACGGTCCTCATCACCGGCGGTACGGGCGGACTGGGTGCGCTGCTGGCCCAGCATCTCGCGGCGACCGGCCGGGCCCGGCGGCTGCTGCTGGCGAGCCGGCGTGGCGGCGACGGCGCCGGTGACCTGCTCGACCGGCTGGCCGAGGCGGGCGCCGAGGTGACCGTCGCGGCGTGCGACGTCACCGACCCGGACGCGGTGGCCGCCCTGGTCGCCGGAATCCCGACCGGGCACCCGCTCACGGCCGTCTTCCACACCGCCGGGGTGGTCGACGACGCGGCGCTGCACACCCTCACCGGCGCGCAACTGGACCGGGTGCTGGCCCCGAAGGTGGCCGGGGCGTGGCACCTGCACCGGGCGACGGCGGAGCTGCCCCTCGCCGCGTTCGTCACGTACTCCTCGGTGGCCGGCACGCTCGGCAGCGCCGGGCAGGGCAACTATGCCGCGGCGAACGCCTTCCTGGACGCCCTGGCGCAGCACCGCGCGGCCCGCGGCCTGCCGGGCGCCTCCCTCGCCTGGGGCCTGTGGGAGCGGGAGACCCGCATCACCCGGCATCTCGACGCGCGGGACCGGTCCCGGGCCGCCCGCCACGGTGTACGGCCGCTGACCGACGCGGCGGGCCTCGCCCTGCTCGACGCCGCGCTGGCGGACGGGCGGCCGCTGCTCGTGGCGGCCGACCTGGACGCGCGGACCCTGCCCGCGCTCCGGCCGTCCCGGGTACGGCCCAGCGCGGCGACCACCGCCGACGCCACCGGCCTGGCCGGTGTGTTGGCCGGGCTGGACCGCGCCGGGCAGGCACGGGTGCTGTCCCGGCTGGTCCGCACCGAGGTCGCCGCGGTGCTCGGCCACGCCGACGCCGACCAGGTCGAGCCCGACCGGGCGTTCAAGGACCTCGGGTTCGACTCGCTCACCGCCGTGGACCTGCGCAACCGGCTCACCGCGGCCACCGGCCTGCGGCTGCCCGCCACCCTGATCTTCGACCACCCCACCGCGGACGCCCTCGCCACCCACCTGCTCGCCGGACTGGCCCCCGCCGGCCGGCCGGCCGCCGGCCCGGCCACCGCCACCACCGCGCCGGTCGACGAACCCGTCGCCATCGTCGGCATGGCCTGCCGCTACCCGGGTGGCGTGAGCAACCCCGACCAGCTGTGGCAGCTCGTCGCCGGCGGGGTCGACGCCATCAGCGAGTTCCCCACCAACCGCGGCTGGCACCTCGACCGCCTGCACCACCCCGACCCCGACCACCCCGGCACCACCTACACACGCCACGGCGGCTTCCTGCACGACGCCGACGCCTTCGACGCCGACTTCTTCGGCCTCAGCCCGCGCGACGCCGCCGCGACCGACCCGCAGCACCGGCTGCTGCTCGAAACCGCCTGGGAGACCATCGAGAGCGCCGGCATCAACCCGCACGCCCTGCGGCACAGCGACACCGGCGTGTTCACCGGCATCATGTACGGCGACTACGGCGCCCGCCTGCAACACACGCCCGCCGACTACGAGGGTCACCTCAGCAACGGCAACGCCGGCAGCATCGCCTCCGGGCGGCTCGCGTACACGCTGGGGTTGCAGGGGCCGGCGCTCACCGTCGACACCGCCTGCTCGTCGAGCCTGGTCACCGCCCACCTCGCCATCCAGGCGCTGCGCAACGGCGACTGCACGCTCGCCCTGGCCGGCGGGGCGACCGTGATGGCCACCCCCGGCACGTTCATCGAGTTCGCCCGCCAGCGCGGGCTGGCCGCCGACGGGCGGTGCAAGTCCTTCGCGGACGCCGCCGACGGCACGGGCTGGAGCGAAGGGGTGGGCCTCATCCTGCTGGAGCGACTGTCGGACGCCCAGCGCAACGGCCACCACGTCCTCGCGGTCATCCGCGGGTCGGCGGTGAACCAGGACGGCGCCAGCAACGGACTGACCGCGCCGAACGGTCCCGCCCAGCAGCGGGTCATCCGCCAGGCCCTGGCCAACGCCCGCCTCACCCCCACTGACATCGACGCCGTCGAAGCCCACGGCACGGGTACGACCCTCGGTGATCCCATCGAGGCCCAGGCGCTGCTGGCCACCTACGGGCAGGACCGGACCGAACCGCTCTGGCTCGGGTCGATCAAGTCCAACATCGGGCACACCCAGGCCGCCGCCGGCGTCGCCGGCATCATCAAGATGGTCCAGGCACTACGACACGGCGAGCTGCCCAAGACGTTGCACGTCGACGCGCCCTCGACGCACGTGGACTGGTCGGCCGGGGCGGTCGCCCTGCTCACCGACAACACCCCCTGGCCCGACCACGACCGGCCCCGCCGCGCCGCCGTCTCCTCCTTCGGCATCAGCGGCACCAACGCCCACCTGATCATCGAACAGGCCCCCACCCCCGATCTCAGCGGCGGCGCCCCCGAGGCAGGCCGACCGACCGCGGCCGGCTCGGCAGCAACCGGCTCGGCAGCAACCGGCTTGGCAGTGGCCGAGGCAGCGGCCCCGGACGCGACGGCGAAGGCCGGCCGGTCGGCTGCGGGCGGTGGCGCGCCGGGCCTCGTCCCCAGCCGGTCGGCTGCGGGCGGTGGCGCAACGGGCCTCGTCCCACCGTGGCTGTTGTCGGCGAAGACGCCGGCCGCGCTGCGCGCCCAGGCCGCACGGCTGGCCGCGCACCTCGACCAGCACCCCGAGCTGGAACCGGCCACCATCGCGCACGCCCTCGCCACCACCCGGGCCACGTTCATCCACCGGGCGGCGATCGTCCCGCCGCCCGACAGACCCGACAACGAGCCGCACACCGCCGCCGACCTCATCGCTGCCCTGCACGCCCTCGCCACCGGCGGCTCGCACCCGAACCTGCTGAGCGGCACCACCGTCCGCGGCGGGAAGGTGGCGTTCCTGTTCACCGGCCAGGGCGCCCAGCACCCCGGCATGACCGCCGACCTGTACGCCCGCTTCCCGGTCTACGCCGACGCTCTGGACGAGGTCTGCGCCGCTCTGGACCCGCACCTGGACCACCCGCTGCGCGAGGTCATGTGCGGCGAGCACGCCGACCTGCTCGGGCAGACGCGCTACACCCAGCCGGCCCTGTTCGCGGCGGAGACCGCCATGGTCCGGCTCCTCGACAGCTTCGGAGTGCGACCCGACTTCCTCATCGGGCACTCCATCGGCGAGCTGACCGCCACGCACATCGCCGGCGTCCTAAACCTTGACGACGCCGCACGATTGGTCGCCACCCGGGCCCGACTCATGCACGCCATGCCGCCCGGGGCCATGCTCGCCGTCACCGCGCCCCTGGACCGCATCCAACCCCTCCTGGACGCATATCCGGACGTGAGCCTGGCCGGGCACAACAGCCCCACCTCACTCGTCCTCGCCGGCAACCCCGACGACATCGAGTCGATCGCCAGTCACCTGGCCGCGGACGGGGTGCGAGCGCGGAAGCTGCACGTCGCCCATGCCTTCCACTCCGCACACACCGACCCGATCCTCGACGACTTCCGGGAAGCAGCCGCGCAGGTCACCTACCGGCCGGCGGCGCTGCCCATCGTGTCCAACCTGACCGGACAGCTCGCCACTGACGAGCAACTGTCCGACCCCGACTACTGGACGCGGCACATCCGCGAGACGGTGTCCTACGCCGCCGGCACCGAGACCCTGCACAGCCTCGGCGTCACCCACTACATCGAAGTCGGCCCGGACGCGACCCTGAGCACCCTCACCCAGGAAACCCTCACCGACGCCACCGCCATCCCCACCCAGCAGCGCGGACACGACGGCACCACGACACTGCTCACCGCGCTCGCCACCGCCCACACCAGCGGCATCGACGTCGACTGGACACCCCTGCTCCCCGCGACCCCCACCCCACCCGTCCCGCTGCCCACCTACCCGTTCCAGCACCGGCGCTACTGGCTGCACGCCGACGCCACCGTCACCGATGCCACCGACCTCGGTCTCAGCAGCGCCGGGCATCCCTTCCTGGGCGCCGCCATCGAACTCCCCCACCAGCAAGGACACCTCTACACCGGCAGGATCTCCACCGCCACCCACCCCTGGCTCGCCGACCACACCATCGCCGGCACCACCCTGCTACCCGGCACCGCCTTCGTCGACCTCGCCCTGCACGCCGGACACCACACCGGGCACCCCCACCTGGACGACCTCACCATCGAGACCCCCCTCGCCCTCGACCCCGACACGAGCCGGCAGTTGCGGGTCGAGGTCGGGCCGGCCGGGGAGTCGGGACAGGCGTCCCTGGTGATCAGTTCCCGCGTCCAGGACGACCCGGACGGCGAGTGGGCCGTGCACGCGACCGGTGGACTGTCGTACGGGTCGGTGGTGGCGGCCGATCCGTTCCCGGCCTGGCCGCCCGCCGGTGCCACGCCCATCGACGTCGAGCTGATGTACACGGGGTTCGCCGATGCGGGCGTGGACTACGGGCGCGCGTTCCGGGGCGTACGGGCCGCCTGGCGGGACGGCGGGACGGTCTACGCCGAGGTCGAGGTGCCGGAGGACCTCGCCAGCGCCGGGTACGGCATCCACCCAGCCCTGCTCGACGCCGCCCTGCATCCCCTCGTCCTGCTCGATGACGCCGACCGGGGCGTACGGCTGCCGTTCGAATGGTCGGACGTCTCGCTGCCCGCCGGAGGGTCCCGTTCGCTGCGGGTCCGGCTCACCCGCATGGCACCGGAGAGCGTCGCCGTGGATGCCGTGGACCCGGCCGGTGCTCCTGCCGTGCGGCTCGGGCGGCTGACGCTGCGCGCCGCGTCCACGGGCGACATCGACCCGCATGCCGCCGCCCTCTACCGGACCACATGGGTTCCGGTGCCGACGCCGGCTCCGGCAGCGGCGCCGCCGGCCGTCGACCTGCCGGGCCTCGACGACCTGCTCGACGGCCCGGAGCCGGTCCCGGCGGTGGTGGTCGTGCGCCCCACGACGCCGCGTCAGGAGGTCGTCACCGGGACGCATGACCTGGTGGACCGTACCCTGGCGGCCCTGCGCCGCTGGTTGTCCGACGACCGGGCCGCGGCGAGCCGCCTGGTCGTCGTGACCCGCGGCGCGCTCGCCGTGCGGCCGGGCGACGCCGTCACCGACCTGCCCGCGGCGGCGCTGTGGGGGCTCGTCCGCTCGGCGCAGTCGGAGAACCCGGAGCGGGTGATTCTCGTCGACACCGACCTGGCCGGTGACGAACTGCTCGCGGCGGCCGCCGCCACCGGTCGGCCTCAACTGGCCGTCCGCGACGGCGCGCTGTTCGTCCCGCGGGTGGCCCGGATGAGCGCCACGGCCGCCGGGGACGGCGGTGCCGCAGCGTGGGATCCGGAGGGAACGGTCCTGATCACCGGTGGCACCGGCACCCTCGGCGCCCTGCTCGCCGAACACCTCACCACCACCGGCCGCACCCGACACCTCCTGCTCGCCAGCCGCCGCGGCCCCGGCGCCCCCGGCGCCCCCGAACTGGCCACCCGGCTTCAGGACCTCGGCGCCACCGTCACCACCGTCGCCTGCGACACCACCGACCCCGACCAGGTGCAATCACTCCTCGCCGGCATCCCCGCCGAACACCCCCTCACCGCCGTGTTCCACACCGCCGGCACCACCGACGACGCCACCCTCACCACCCTCACCCCGGAACAGGTCCACACCGTCCTAAAGCCCAAAGTCGACGCCGCCTGGCACCTGCACCACGCCACCCTCGACCTCGACCTCGCCGCGTTCGTCCTCTACTCCTCCGCCGCCGGCGCCCTCGGCAGCCCCGGACAAGCCAACTACGCCGCCGCCAACACCTACCTCGACGCCCTCGCCCACCACCGCCACACCGCAGGCCTACCCGCCACCAGCCTCGCCTGGGGACTCTGGGCCCACACCAGCAACATCACCGCCACCCTCGACACCACCGACCAGACCCGGATAACCCGCGCCGGCATCCTCCCCCTGCCCACCCACGAAGCCCTACGACTGCTCGACACCGCCCTGCACACCGGCCACCCCACCCTCATCCCCGCCAAGCTCACCCCCACCGCCCTGCGCCTGCTCAACCCCGCCCCGGAACGGCGGGCCGCCGCCGTCGCAGCCGGTGGCCTCGCCGGCCGGCTCGCCGGCCTCGACCAGACCGAGCGGGCCCGTCACCTCCTGGAGCTGGTCCGCACCGAGGTCGCGGCCGTGCTCGGCCACGTCGACGCGGACGCCGTCGACCCACGGCGGGCCTTCCGGGAACTGGGCTTCGACTCACTCACCGCCGTGAACCTGCGCAACCAGCTCGCCACCGCCACCGGCCTGCGGCTCCCCGCCACCCTGGTCTTCGACCACCCCACCGCCGAAGCCCTCGCCGACCACCTCCTGACCCGGTTCGCGCCGACCGCTTCCGGCCCCGTCGCGCCGGCCGCCGCCAGCGCACCCGATGACGAGCCGATCGCGATCGTCGGGATGGCCTGCCGCTACCCGGGCGGGGTGGGTTCACCGGAGGATCTGTGGCAGCTCGTCGCGGGCGGCGTCGACGCGATCAGCGGCTTCCCGACCAACCGCGGCTGGGACCTGACCGGCCTGTACGACCCCGACCCCGAGCACCCCGGCACCACGTACGCGCGGTACGGCGGGTTCCTGCACCACGCCGACGAGTTCGACAACGACTTCTTCGGCATCAGCCCCCGCGAAGCCGCCGCCACCGACCCCCAACAGCGGCTCCTGCTCGAAACCGCCTGGGAAGCCCTGGAACGGGCCGGCATCGACCCGAACCGGCTACGCGCCAGCGCGACCGGGGTGTTCACCGGCGTCATGTACAACGACTACGCCAGCCGCCTGCAGAACCAGGCTCCGGCCGGGTACGAGGGCTACCTCGGCAACGGCAGCGCGGGCAGCATCGCCTCCGGCCGCCTGGCGTATACCCTCGGGCTGCAGGGGCCGGCGGTCACCATCGACACGGCGTGCTCGTCGTCGCTGGTCGCCACCCACCTCGCCATCCAGGCGCTGCGCAACGGCGACTGCAGTCTCGCGTTGGCCGGCGGCGTGACCGTCATGGCCACGCCGACCACGTTCGTGGAGTTCAGTCGGCAGCGCGGGCTTGCTCCGGACGGGCGGTGCAAGCCGTTTGCCGAGGCCGCCGACGGCACCGGCTGGGGCGAAGGCGCCGGACTGATCCTGCTGGAACGCCTGTCGGACGCCCGCCGCAACGGCCACCGGGTACTCGCCGTCATCCGTGGATCGGCCGTCAACCAGGACGGCGCCAGCAACGGGCTGACCGCACCGAACGGCCCCTCGCAGCAGCGCGTGATCCAGCAGGCCCTGGCCAACGCCGGACTCACCCCCACCGACGTCGACGCCGTCGAAGCCCACGGCACCGGGACCGCCCTGGGCGACCCGATCGAAGCTCAGGCGTTGCTGGCGACCTACGGACAGGACCGCGACGAGCCGTTGTGGCTGGGGTCGATCAAGTCGAACATCGGTCACACCCAGGCCGCCGCCGGTGTCGCCGGCATCATCAAGATGGTCCAGGCCATCCGCCACGGAACCCTGCCGAAGACCCTGCACATCGACACACCCTCGTCCCACGTGGACTGGGACACCGGGGACGTCGCGCTGCTCACCGAGAACACCGCGTGGCCTGACCACGACCGGCCCCGCCGCGCCGCCGTCTCCTCCTTCGGGATCAGTGGCACCAACGCCCACTTGATCATCGAACAGGCGCCGCCGGCGGCGGGGCCCGCGGTGAACGGCGAAGCGACGGCCGCAGCGAACGGGGAAGCAGCCCCCGAGGGGAACGACGCAATGGCCGCGGGGAACGGGAAAGCGGCACCCGCGACGACCGCAGAAGCAACGCCCGCGCTGCCCTGGCTGCTCTCGGCCAAGACCCCCACTGCGCTGCGGGACCAGGCCGCCAACCTCGCCGCCCACCTCGACCAGCACCCCGACCTCGACCCCGACGCGGTCGCCGCCGCCCTGCTCACCACCCGCACCGCCTTCACCGAACGCGCCGCCGTGCTCCCCACCGACGACCCCACCCAGGCACTGCGCGCCCTCGCCGCCGACCGGCCGCACCCCGCCCTGCTCCAGCACACCGCCGCGCACACCGGCCGGACGGTGTTCGTGTTCCCCGGCCAGGGCGGCCAATGGCTCGGCATGGGCCGCGAACTCGCCACCCAGAGCCCGGTCTTCGCCGCCCACCTCGACGCCTGCGCCGATGCGCTACGGCCCTACGTGGACTGGGACCTGCACGCCGTGCTGCACGACGACGACCCGGACTGGCTGACCCGGGTGGACGTGGTCCAGCCGGTGCTGTTCGCCGTCATGACCGGCCTCGCGGCGCTGTGGCGGCATCACGGGGTCATCCCCGACGCCGTGATTGGCCACTCCCAAGGCGAAATCGCCGCCGCCTGCGCCGCCGGAGCCCTGCCCCTGGCGGACGCGGCCAAGGTCGTCGCACTACGCGCCCAGGCGCTGCGGGCCCTGATCGGCCAAGGTGACATGGCCTCTCTCGCCCTGCCCGCGGACCAGGTCACCGGACTCCTGCACACCATCACGACCGCCGGCGACGACCGCACGAAGAGCCGCCGCGCCGCGCGACGCGGAAAAGCCCACCTCACCACCGTCAACGGACCCGCGGCCACCGCCGACGGACCCGCGGCCACCGCCGACGGATCCGCGGCCACCGCCGACGGACCCGCCGCCACCGCCGACGGATCCGCCGCCATCGTCAACGGACCCGCCGCCACCGCCGACCGACCCGCGGCCACCGCCGACGGATCCGCCGCCACCGCCGACGGACCCGACGCCACTCCCCGGGCCTACATCGCCACCGTCAACGGACCCAACGCCACGGTGATCGCGGGCGACCCCGACGCCGTCGCGGCGATCGTCGCCCACTGCAAGGAGCAGGACATCCCCGCCCGCATCCTGCCGGTCGGCTACGCCTCCCACACCCCCCACGTCGAAGTACTGCGCGACGAAATCCTTGCCGCCCTCGACGGTGTCACCCCAGCCCCCGCCGACGTCGCGTTCTACTCGACGTTCACCGGCGACCGCATCGACACCGACACCCTCACCACCGACTACTGGTACGACAACCTCCGCCACCCGGTCCAATTCCAGACCGCCACCGAAGCACTCCTACGCGACGGCCACACCACCTTCATCGAAATCAGCCCCCACCCCGTCCTCATCCAACCCATCGAGGACACCGCCGACCAGCGCGACATCATCGCCCTGCCCAGCATGCGCCGCGACACCACCCACCAACTCACCACCGCGCTCGCCACCGCACACACCCACGGCCTCCCCGTCGACTGGCGGCTCCCGGCAACGACACCCCAGGTCGACCTACCCACCTACCCCTTCCAACGCCAGCGCTACTGGCTCCAGGCCCCACCCACCATCAGCCAGGCCAGCGACCTCGGCCAGGACCCGGCCAACCACCCCCTCCTCGCCGCCGCCATCGAACTCCCCGACCACCAGGGACACCTCTTCACCGGCCGACTCACTCTCGACCGGCAACCCTGGATCGGCGACCACGCCGTCACCGACACCGTCCTGCTGCCCGGCACCGCCTACGTCGACCTCGCCCTGCACGCCGGCCACCACACCGCACACCCCCACCTCGACGACCTCACCATCGAAACCCCGCTGATCCTCGACACCGACAGCGACCTGCAACTACACGTCGAGGTCGGCCCCGAGCAGGTGGACGGGAGCCAGACCGTCGCCGTGCGCTCCAGGGCGAGCGCCGCGCCGGGCTGGACCACCCACGCCACCGGCACCCTCACCCGCGAACCCGCCGACGTCGACGCCGCGCCCGCGTCGTGGCCGCCCGCCGATGCCACCCCGGTCGACACCGCCGGCCTGTACGACGGGCTCGACGCGGCCGGCATCTCGTACGGGACGGCGTTCCGGAACCTGCGCCGGGCGTGGCGGCGCGACGACGACGTCTACGCGGAGGTGGAACTGCCGGCCGCGCTCAGCCCGGGCGGCCACCGCATCCATCCGGCCCTGCTCGACGCCGCCCTGCACCCCGCCGCGCTCGTCGCGGACGACGACGCGGTCATGCTGCCCTTCTCCTGGCGGGGCGTCTCGGTGCACGCCGACGCCCCGGCCGCGCTGCGGGTACGCATCCAGCGACCGGCCCCCGACGCCGTCCGGCTCGCCGCGTGGGATTCGACCGGCGCCCCGGTGGTGGCCGTGGACACCATGACCGCCCGGCCGCTGAGGGCCGCGCAGCTCGGCGCGGCGGCCACCCGGATCCCGGCGGACTCGCTCTTCGCGGTGGAGTGGACACCGGTCGACGGCCGGCGCGGGGAGCCGGTGGACGCCGGCCGGTGGGCCGTGCTGGACCCGGACGGCCGGGACGGCGTCACCCTGCCCGGCGCCGAACGCCTGGCCACCCTCGCCGTGCTGGGCGACCGTCTGGAGCGCGGCGAATCCGCCCCCGACCTGCTGATCGTCCCGGTCCCGACCGCCCCGGACGGGCAGCCGCCCGCGCGGGTCCGACTCGTCCTCGACGAGCTGCTCACCCTGCTGCGCGACTGGTCCGCGGACGAACGGCTGGCCGCCGTCCGACTGGCCGTGGTCACCCGAGGCGCGGTGGCCGCCGGCGCGGACCAGGGTGTACGCGATCTGGCCGGCGCGGCCGCCTGGGGGCTGGTCACCACGGCCCAGTCGGAGAACCCGGGACGGATCACGCTGATCGACCTGGACGACGACGAGGCGTCCGCGCGGGCCCTGCCGGACGCGCTGGCCGGGGAGGATCCACAGCTCTGCCTGCGCGGCGGGACGGCGCTACGTCCGCGACTCGTCCGGGCCGCTGTGGACGTACCCGAGCCGGAGCGGGCGCCCGGCGGCGGTGGCACCGTCCTGGTGACCGGCGGCACCGGCACCCTCGGTGAGCTCGTCGCCCGGCACCTGGCCCGGAGCCGCCGCGCCCGCCACCTGCTGCTGGTCAGCCGGCGCGGGCCGGCGGCGCCCGGGGCGCCCGAGCTGGCCGCCGAGCTGCGGGAACTGGGCGTCGAGGTCACCGTCGCCGCGTGCGACACGGCCGACGAGCGGGCGCTGGCGCGGGTGATCGCCGACATTCCGGCGGACCGGCCGCTCACCGCGGTCATCCACGCGGCCGGCGTCCACGACGGCGGCCTGGCGCCCACGCTGACCCGCGAGCAGGTGGAGCGGGTGCTGCGACCCAAGGTGGACGCGGCCTGGAACCTGCACCGGCTGACCCGGCACCTGGACCTGACCGCGTTCGTGCTCTTCTCCTCGGCGGCGGGGCTGCTCGGTAGCCCCGGCCAGGCCAACTACGCCGCCGCCAACACCTTCCTCGACGCGCTGGCCGGGCAGCGGCGCGCGGCGGGCCTGCCCGGCACCTCGGTGGCCTGGGGGGTGTGGGCGCACGACGCCGGGATGGCCGGTGACCTGGGCAGCGCCGACCGGGCCCGGATGGCCCGCTCGCGGATCCTGCCGCTGCCCGTCCGGCACGGCCTCGCCGTCCTCGACGGGGTGATGGGCGGTGCGGGCACCCCGGTGCTGGTGGCCGCCCGGCTCGACCTGTCCACCCCGCCGGACGCGGCGCAGCGGGCGTCGATCCCGCCGCTGCTCGCCCCGCTGGTGCCGGCCGCGCCGGCCGGCCCGGCGGCCGACCCGGCGGCGCTGGTCGACCGGGTCGCGCAGCTGCCGGAGGGCGAGCGGGAACAGGTCCTGCAGGATCTGGTACGCGACCACGTGGCCGCCGTCCTCGGACACACCTCCGGCCAGTCGGTCGACGCGGACCGGGCGTTCAAGGAACTCGGCTTCGACTCGATCACGGCGGTGGAACTGCGCAACCGGCTCAACCACCAGACCGGCCTGCGCCTACCGGCGACGCTGGTCTTCGACTACCCGACGGTCGGCACGCTCGCCGCGCACCTGCACACCCGGCTGGCGCCCCCGGTCGTCGCCCCGTCGGCCCGGGCGCTCGCCCAGCTCGACGAACTCGCGGCGCTGATCGCGACGATCCCCGGCGGCGACACCGGGCAGGAGGTCGTGGCCGCGCGGCTGCGTTCGCTGCTGGCGAGCGTCGGCAGCCGGAACCCGGAACCGGGCGACGACGACCTGCTGTCGGCGACCACCGAGGAGCTCTTCGACGTGCTCGACAACGAACTCGGACTCCACCAGGGCGGTGAGCTGCGATGAACGCCAGGACCCAGCGGGCCGAGGTCACGGTCAGCCAGGAGAAGCTGCACGACTACCTGCTGCGGGCCACGACCGACCTGCGGCAGACCAGGCGGCGCCTGCGGGAGTACGAGGAGCGGGCGCGGGAGCCCATCGCCATCGTGGGCATGGGCTGCCGTTTCCCGGCCGGCAGCACCTCGCCGGAGCGGTTGTGGGAGCTGCTGGTGGCGGGACAGGACGCCGTGACCGGCTTCCCGGCCGGCCGCGGCTGGGACACCGACCGGCTCTACGATCCCGATCCCGACAACCCCGGCAGCTCCTACGTCCGCACCGGCGCGTTCGTCACCGATGCCGACCAGTTCGACGCCGACTTCTTCGGCATCAGCCCGCGGGAGGCCCTGGCAACCGACCCGCAGCAGCGGATCCTGCT
Source organism: Micromonospora sp. NPDC005707 (assembly GCF_040631005.1). Taxonomy (NCBI): domain Bacteria; kingdom Bacillati; phylum Actinomycetota; class Actinomycetes; order Micromonosporales; family Micromonosporaceae; genus Micromonospora; species Micromonospora sp. NPDC005707. The sequence continues at coordinate 71,091 of NZ_JBEXYR010000021.1, read as the reverse complement.
GGAGGTTGCCTGGGAGACCCTGGAACGTGCCGGCCTCGATCCGGCCGGGCTCCGCAGCAGCAGCACGGGCGTCTTCGTCGGGACGAACGGCCAGGACTACGTCAAGCACCTCTCCGGCGCGGTCCCCGACGTCGAGGGGTTCCTGGCCACCGGCAACATCGCGAGCGTCGTGTCGGGTCGCATCTCGTATGTGCTCGGGCTCGAAGGGCCGGCGGTGACCGTGGACACGGCCTGCTCGTCGTCGCTGGTCGCCACCCACCTCGCCATCCAGGCGCTGCGCAACGAGGAATGCACCCTGGCCCTGGCGGGCGGCGTGACCATCATGGCCACGCCGACCACCTTCGTGGAGTTCAGTCGGCAGCGCGGGCTGGCCCCGGACGGCCGGTGCAAGCCGTTCGCCGAGGCCGCCGACGGCACCGGCTGGGGCGAAGGCGCCGGACTGATCCTGCTGGAACGCCTCTCCGACGCCCGACGCAACGGCCACCAGGTGCTCGCCGTCATCCGCGGCTCCGCGGTCAACCAGGACGGCGCCAGCAACGGACTCACCGCGCCGAACGGGCCCTCCCAGCAGCGGGTCATCCAGCAGGCCCTGGCCAACGCCCGCCTCACCCCCACCGACGTCGACGCCGTGGAAGCCCACGGCACCGGCACCACCCTCGGCGACCCCATCGAAGCCCAGGCCCTGCTCGCCACCTACGGGCAGAACCGCGACGAGCCGCTCTGGCTGGGGTCAATCAAATCGAACATCGGCCACACCCAGGCCGCGGCCGGAGTCGCCGGGATCATCAAGATGGTCCAGGCCATCCGCCACGGAACGCTGCCGAAGACGTTGCACGTCGACGCCCCTTCGTCGCACGTGGACTGGGACACCGGGGACGTCGCCCTGCTCACCGACGCCCGACCCTGGCCGGATCACGACCGGCCCCGCCGCGCCGGCGTCTCCTCCTTCGGCATCAGCGGCACCAACGCCCACCTCATCATCGAACAGGCCCCGGCCACGGCGCCCACGATGAACGGCGAAGCGACGGCCGCAGCGAACGGGGAAACAGCGCCCGCGCGGAACGAAGCAATGGCCGCGGCGAACGGGAAAGCGGCACCCGCGACGACCGCAGAAGCAACGCCCGCGCTGCCCTGGCTGCTCTCGGGGAAAACCCCGGCCGCGCTGCGGGACCAGGCCACCAACCTCGCCACCCACCTCGACCAACACCCGGATCTGGACCCCGACGCGGTCGCCGCCGCCCTGCTCACCACCCGCACCACCTTCACCGAACGCGCCGCCGTGCTCCCCACCGACGACCCCACCCAGGCACTGCGCGCCCTCGCCACCGACCGGCCGCACCCCGCCCTGCTCCAGCACACCGCCACCCACACCGGCCGGACCGTGTTCGTGTTCCCCGGCCAGGGCGGGCAATGGCTCGGCATGGGCCGCGAACTCACCACCCACAGCGAGGTCTTCGCCGCCCACCTCGACGCCTGCGCCGATGCGCTACGGACCTACGTCGACTGGGACCTACGCGAGGTGCTGCACGACGACAACCCGGACTGGCTCACCCGCGTCGACGTGGTCCAACCGGTGCTGTTCGCCGTCATGACCGGACTCGCCGCCGTCTGGCGGCACCACGGGATCACCCCCGACGCGGTGATTGGCCACTCCCAGGGCGAGATCGCCGCCGCCCACACCGCCGGAGCCCTCACCCTGGCCGACGCCGCGAAGATCGTCGCCCTACGGGCTCAAGCCCTGCGGGCGCTCATCGGACACGGCGACATGGCCTCCCTCGCCCTACCCGCCGACCAGGTCACCGAACTCCTGGCCGCCTTCGACGGACGGGCGCACATCGCCACCGTCAACGGACCCAACGCCACCGTCATCGCCGGCGACCCCGACGCCGTCGCCGCGATCGTGGCCCACTGCACGGAGCGCGACATCCCCGCCCGCATCCTGCCGGTCGGCTACGCCTCCCACACCCCGCACGTCGAAGCACTGCGCGACGAGATCCAGGCCGCCCTCGACGGGATCACCCCCACCCCCACCGACGTCGCCTTCTACTCCACCTACACCGGCGACCGCATCGACACCGACACCCTGAGCGCGGACTACTGGTACGACAACCTCCGCCACCCGGTCCAATTCCAGACCGCAACGGAGGCGCTGCTTCGCGACGGCCACACCACGTTCGTCGAGGTCAGCCCCCACCCCGTGCTCATCCAGCCCATCGAGGACACCCTGGGCGACCGTGACGCAGTCACCATCCCCACCCTGCGCCGGGACGCCACCCACCAACTCACCACCGCCCTCGCCACCGCACACACCCACGGCCTCTCCGTCGACTGGCGGCTCCCGGCGACGACACCCCAGGTCGACCTGCCCACCTACCCCTTTCAACGCCAGCGCTACTGGCTCCAGGCCCCACCCACCATCAGCGACGCCGCCGACCTCGGCCAAACCTCCGCCGAACACCCCCTCCTCGCCGCCGCCATCGAACTCCCCGACCAGCAGGGACACCTGTTCACCGGCCGACTCACCCTCGACCGGCAACCCTGGATCCGCGACCACACCGTCACCGGCACCGTCCTGCTCCCCGGCACCGCCTACGTCGACCTCGCCCTGCACGCCGGCCACCACACCGCACACCCCCACCTCGACGAGCTCACCATCGAAACGCCGCTCACCCTCGACACGGACAGCGACCTGCAACTACACATCGAAGTCGGACCCGAGCAGCAGCCGGGACACCGCCCCATCACCATCCACAGCCACCAGCACGACACCTGGACCCGACACGCCACCGGCACCCTCACCAGCACCGCACCAGCACCCGGACCGGCCACCCCGAGCGAATGGTCACCACCCGGCGCCACCCCTGTCGACCTCACCGGCTTCTACGACACCCTCGCCGGCACCGGCCTCCACTACGGCCCCGCCTTCCAAGGCGTCCAAGCCGTCTGGCGCGACGGCGACACCCTCCACGCCGACATCCACCTGCCCGACGACCAGGACACCACCGGCCACGGCATCCACCCCGCCCTGCTCGACGCCGCCCTGCACCCGATGGCCGCGACCGCCACCGACCCGAAGCTGCCGTTCTCCTGGGCCGGGGTCACGCTGCACGCCGTCGGCGCCCGGCACCTGCGGGTCCGGCTCGAAGCGACCGGCGACGACACCCTCCGGCTGCACGCCACCGACCCCACCGGCGCGCCCGTCGTCACCGTCGACGCCCTCACCGTCCGGCCCCTGCCCGCCGGACACCTCGGCGGCGACCGCACCGTCCGGGAGAGCCTGTTCCAGCTCGACTGGAAGCCCGTCGCCCCGCCCGCCGGCGAGCACCCGGTCCCCGAGGTCCTGGACGTGGCCGGGGCTCGGCTGCTGCTGGCCGGCGCCGGGCCGCTGCCCGAGGTGGTTGTCATCGCGGTGCCGACGTCGGACGACCCGGACCTGCCGGCGGCGGCGCACGCCACCGGGGAGGAGCTGCTCGGCCTGCTCCAGGCCTGGTCCGCCGGCGAGCGGGGGCACGAGGGCCGGCTGGTCGTGCTGACCTGTGGCGCGGTCGCCGCGTACCCCGGGGAGGACGTCCCCGGCCTGGCCGCCTCGGTCGGGTGGGGGCTGGTCCGGGCCGCGCAGTCGGAGCACCCGGACCGGTTCGTCCTCGTCGACCACGACGGCCACCGGGCGAGCCGGGACGCGCTCGCGGCGGCCGTCGCGACCGGCGAGCCGCAGCTCGCCGTCCGGCAGGGCACCCTGCTGGTGCCGCGACTCGGCCGGCCCCGGGCCGGGGCCGCGCTGGTCGCGCCCGCCGAGGGCCGCTGGCGGCTGGCCGTGGCGACGGAAGGGTCGTACGCGGGGCTGGCGCTCGCCCCGGCCGACGCGCTGCCGGAGACGCCCGGACCGGGCGAGGTCCGGGTCGCGGTGCGCGCCGCCGGCCTGAACTTCCGGGACGCCATGGCGGCGCTCGGGACGTACCCGGGCAGCGTGGAGCTGGGCAGCGAGGCGGCCGGTGTGGTGACCGCGGTCGGGGTCGGGGTGACCGACCTGGCCGTGGGCGACCGGGTGATGGGCCTGTTCACCGGGGCGCTGACCCAGGTCGCGGACGTGGACCGGCGGTTCCTGGCGCCGGTGCCGCCGGGCTGGTCGGACGTGGCGGCGGCCACCGCGCCGGTCGCCTTCGTGACCGCGTACCACGCGCTGCGGGACCTGGCGGAGATCCGGGCCGGCGAGTCGCTGGTCGTGCACGCCGCCGCCGGTGGGGTCGGCGCCGCCGCCGTGCAGCTGGCCCGGCTCTGGCAGCTCGACCTGTACGGCACGGCCAGCCCCGGCAAGTGGGCGGCGCTGGCCGGACAGGGCCTCACCGGTGAGCGCGTCGCCTCGTCCCGCGACACGCGCTTCGAGGCGACGTTCCGGGCCGCGACGGGCGGGCGCGGAGTGGACGTCGTGCTGAACGCCCTGGCCGGGGAGTTCGTCGACGCGTCGCTGCGGCTGCTCGCTCCGAACGGCCGGTTCGTCGAGATGGGCAAGACCGACGTCCGCGACGCCGAGCAGGTGGCGGCCCGCCATGGCGGGGTGCGGTACCGGGCGTTCGACGTGACCGAGGCGGGACCGGACCGGATCCAGGAGATCCTCGTCGAGCTGTCCGGGCTCTTCGCCTCCGGCCGGCTGCGGCCCCTCCCGGTGACCGCCCGGGACGTACGGCTGGCGCCGGCCGCCCTGCGCGAGCTGGGCCAGGGCCGGACGGTCGGCAAGCTGGCGGTGACCGTGCCGCGCCGGCTGCGCGCCGGCGACGGGCGGCCGCTCGACCCGGACGGCAGCGTGCTGATCACCGGCGGGACGGGCACGCTGGGCGGCCTGGTCGCCACCCACCTGGTGCGGACAGGACAGACCGCGAACCTGGTGCTCGCCAGCCGCCGCGGCGCCGCCGCGGCCGGCGCGGACGAGCTGGTCGAGCGGCTGCGGGACGCCGGCGCGACGGTCACCATGGTCGCCTGCGACACCGCCGACCCGGCCGCCGTCGCCGACCTCGTCGCCGGCATACCGGCCGCCCACCCGCTCACGGCGGTGGTGCACGCCGCCGGCGGGTTGGACGACGCCACCGTCGGGTCGCTCAGCCCGGCGCAGTGGCACGCGGTGCTGCGCGCGAAGGTGGACGCGGCCTGGCACCTGCACCGGGCCACCGCGCACCTGGACCTCGCGGCGTTCGTGCTGTTCTCCTCGGCGGCCGGTGCGCTGGGCAACGCGGGGCAGGGCAACTACGCGGCCGGGAACACGTTCCTGGACGCCCTGGCGCACCACCGCGCGGCCCGTGGCCTGCCGGCGGTCAGCCTGGCCTGGGGCCCGTGGGCGCAGCGCAGCGGCCTGACCGGCGGGCTCGACGAGCGCGCCACCGGCCGGCTGGCCCGCGGCCTGCGCCCGCTCGGGACCGAGGAGGCGTTGCGCCTGCTCGACGCCGGGCTCGCCGGGGCGCAGCCCCATCTCGTACCCGTGGTGGTGGACCTGGCCGGGCTGCGGCGCCAGGTCGCCGGCGCGGGGCTGCCGGCGGTCCTCGCCGACCTGATACGCGCGCCCGCCCGCCGGGTCGCGTCGGCGCTCGACGGCGGGCCGACGCTGCGCGACCGGCTCGCGGCCCTCGACGACGCCGGCCGCCGCGACCACCTTCTCGACCTGGTACGGGCGCAGGCGGCGGCCGTGCTCGGCCACGACACCCCGGCCGGCGTGGCGGCGGGCCGGCCGTTCAAGGAGCTGGGGTTCGACTCGCTGACCGCGGTGGAGCTGCGCAACCGGCTCAACACGGCGACCGGGCTCCGGCTGCCGGCCACGCTGGTGTTCGACCACCCCACGCCGGAGGCGCTGGCCCGGTTCCTCGTCGCCGAGCTGGGCGGCGGCGCGCCGCTGCCCGTGGCGACGGCGGCACCGGCCGCGGCCGGGCTGGACGAGCCGGTGGCCATCGTGGGAATGGCCTGCCGGTATCCGGGCGCCGACTCGGCGGAGCAGCTCTGGTCGGCGATCCAGGCCGGGCTCGACGCCACCTCCACCATGCCGACCGACCGGGGCTGGGACATCGCCGGTATCTACTCGGCCGAGCCGCAGGCGGGACGCACGTACACCACGCGTGGGGCGTTCCTGCCCGACGCGGGCGGGTTCGACGCCGAGTTCTTCGGCATCAACCCGCGGGAGGCGCTGGCCACCGACCCGCAGCAACGGCTGCTGCTGGAGACGGCGTGGGAGGCGCTCGAACAGGCGGGGCTGGACCCGGCGGCGCTGCGGGGCAGCGCGACCGGGGTGTTCGCCGGTGTGGTGGCGCAGAACTACGCGCCGGCCTCGGTGGACGCGCACCCGGAGGTCGCCGGGTACCTGATGACCGGCAGCACCACCAGCGTGGCCTCGGGCCGGGTGGCGTACGCGTTCGGGTTCGAGGGGCCGGCGATCACCGTGGACACCGCCTGTTCGTCGTCGCTGGTGGCCACCCACCTGGCCGTGCAGGCCCTGCGGAACGGCGAGTGCACCCTGGCGCTGTCCGGTGGCGCGTCGGTGATGGCGGCGCCGGGCATCTTCGCCGAGTTCAGCCGCCAGCGCGGGCTGGCTCCCGACGGGCGGTGCAAGCCGTTCGCCGCGGCGGCGGACGGCTTCGCGCTCGGTGAGGGCGTGGGGCTGCTGGTGCTGGAGCGGCTCTCCGACGCCCGCCGCCACGGCCACCGGGTGCTCGCGGTGATCCGTGGATCGGCGGTCAACCAGGACGGGGCCAGCAACGGGTTGACCGCCCCGAACGGGCCGTCCCAGCAGCGGGTCATCCGCCAGGCCCTGGCCAACGCCCGCCTCACGCCCACCGACGTCGACGCCGTCGAGGCCCACGGCACCGGCACCAGCCTCGGCGACCCCATCGAGGCCCAGGCGCTGCTGGCCACCTACGGGCAGGACCGCGACGAGCCCCTGTGGCTCGGGTCGATCAAGTCGAACATCGGGCACACCCAGGCCGCGGCCGGCGTCGCCGGGATCATCAAGATGGTCCAGGCCCTCCGGCACGGCGTCCTGCCCCGGACGCTGCACGTCGACGCGCCCACCCCGCACGTCGACTGGACGTCCGGCGCGGTCGCCCTGCTCACCGAGAACACCGCGTGGCCGGAGCGCGGCCGGCCCCGCCGCGCCGGCGTCTCCTCGTTCGGCATCAGCGGCACCAACGCCCACCTGATCCTGGAGGAATCCCCGGCCCCCGCCGCCCGCCCGGCGCGGGTCCCGGCCGCGCCGCTGCCGTGGTTGCTCTCCGCCCGGACCCCGGCCGCGCTGCGGGACCAGGCCGACCGCCTGATCGCGTACGTGGGGCAGCACCCGGACGTCGAGGTCGACGGGGTGGCCGCGACGCTGCTGACCCGGTGCGGGTTCGCGCGGCGCGCGGCGGTGCTCCCCGGCAGCGATCCGATCGAGGCGCTGCGGGCCCTCGCCGCCGACCGGCCGCACCCCGCCCTGCTCCAGCACGCCGCCACGCACACCGGCCGGACGGTGTTCGTGTTCCCCGGCCAGGGTGGGCAATGGCTCGGCATGGGCCGCGAACTCGCCGAGCAGAGCGACGTGTTCGCCGCCCACCTCGACGCCTGCGCCGATGCGCTGCGGCCCTACGTCGACTGGGACCTGCGTGAGGTGCTGCACGACGACGACCCCGACTGGTTGACCCGCGTGGACGTGGTGCAGCCCGTGCTGTTCGCCGTCATGACCGGCCTCGCCGCCGTGTGGCGACACCACGGCATCACCCCCGACGCCGTCATCGGCCACTCCCAAGGCGAAATCGCCGCCGCCCACACCGCCGGCGCCCTCACCCTCAACGACGCCGCAAAGATCGTCGCCCTACGCGCCCAAGCCCTGCGGGCACTCATCGGCCGAGGTGACATAGCCTCCCTCGCCCTCCCCGCCGACCAGGTCACCGAACTCCTGGCCGCCTTCGACGGACGGGCGCACATCGCCACCGTCAACGGACCCAACGCCACCGTGATTGCCGGCGACCCGGAGGCAGTGGCGGCGATCGTGGCCCACTGCAAGGAGCAGGACATCCCCGCCCGCATCCTGCCGGTCGGCTACGCCTCCCACACGCCGCACGTCGAAGTACTGCGCGAGGAGATCCTCGCCGCCCTCGACGGTGTCACCCCCACCCCCACCGACGTCGCCTTCTACTCCACGTTCACGGGCGACCGCATCGACACCGACACCCTCACCACCGACTACTGGTACGACAACCTCCGCCACCCGGTCCAATTCCAGACCGCCACCGAAGCCCTGCTGCGAGACGGCCACACCACCTTCATCGAGGTCAGCCCCCACCCCGTGCTCATCCAGCCCATCGAGGACACCCTGGGCGACCGGGACGCAGTCACCATCCCCACCCTGCGCCGGGACGGCACCCACCAACTCACCACCGCGCTCGCCACCGCGCACACCCACGGGCTGCCCGTCGACTGGTCGCCGCTGCTGCCGGCCGGGGCGCCCCTGGTCGACCTGCCGAGCTACCCCTTCCAGCGGCAGTGGTACTGGCTGCACGCCGCCGCCACGGTCACCGACGCCGCCGACCTCGGCCAGACCACCACCGAACATCCGCTCCTCGCCGCCGCCATCGAACTCCCCGACCAGCAGGGACACCTGTTCACCGGACGGCTCACCCTCGACCGGCAACCCTGGATCGGCGACCACGCCGTCACCGGCACCGTCCTGCTGCCCGGCACCGCCTACGTCGACCTGGCCCTGCACGCCGGCCACCACGCCGGACACCCCTATCTGGACGAGCTGACCATCGAGGCTCCGCTCACCCTCGACGCCGACAGTGACGTGCGACTGCACGTCGAGGTCGGCCCGGACCAGCCGGACGGCCGGCGGACCCTCACCATCCGCACCCGTCCCACCGAGGACGACGCCTGGACCCGCCACGCCACCGGCACGCTCACCGGCGAACCGTCGCCGGCCGCCGCGGACTCCCCCGCCGCCTGGCCGCCCGCCGGGACGGTCCCCGTCGACAGCACCGACCTCTACGACACCCTCGCCGCCGCCGGCCTGCACTACGGCCCGGCGTTCCAGGGGGTCCGGGCTGTCTGGCGGGACGGGGACACCCTGCACGCCGAGGTCCAGCTCCCCGACGACGTGGGCGCCGACGGGTACGGCCTGCATCCCGCCCTGCTCGACGCCGCGCTGCACCCCGTCGCCGCCACCGCCGGCGAGCTGAAGCTCCCGTTCGCCTGGACCGGGGTCGCCCTGCACCGCACCGGCGCCCGGCACCTGCGGGTACGGCTCACCCCGACCGGCGACGACACCGTCCGGCTGCACGCCACCGACCCGGCCGGCGCCCCCGTCGTCACGGTAGACGGGCTCACCGTCCGCCCACTCCCCGCCGCCGACCTGCGCCGCCACAGCACCCGCGACGCACTCTTCCAGCTCGACTGGAAACCCAGCCCCGCCCCGATGACCGCGCTGACGGGCCGGGAACCGGTCCGGGACCTCGCCGGCCTGGCCGACCTCCTCGCCGCCGACGGACCGGCCCCGGCCCTGGTGCTCGTCGCGCCCGGTGCCCCGGACGGGTCCCCGCCGCGGGCGGTGGCGGAGCTGGTGAGCCGGACCGCCGAGGCGCTGCGGGCCTGGCTGGCCGACGACCGGTTCGCCACCAGCCGGCTGGTGGTGCTGACCCGGCAGGCCGTGGCGACCCGGCCCGACGAGGAGATCGGCGACCTCGCCGCGGCCGCCCTGTGGGGGCTGGTCCGCAGCGCCCAGTCGGAGCACCCCGACCGGTTCCTGCTCCTCGACCATGACGGCGAGCCCACGGGCGTACCCCTGGCCGAGCCGCAGGCGGCCGTCCGGGACGGCGCGGTGGTCGTACCCCGGCTGGTGCGGGCGGTCTCCCACGTGGAACCGGTGGTCTCCCCGCTCGACCCCGACGGCACGGTCCTGATCACCGGCGGCACCGGCACCCTCGGCGGCCTGCTCGCCGCCCACCTGCTCGACCGCCACCGGGTACGGCGGCTGGTGCTGACCAGCCGCCGCGGGGCCGACGCGCCCGGGGTGGCGGAGCTGGTGCGGCACCTCGACGAGCGGGGCGCGCGGGTGACGGTGGTGGCGGGGGACGTGGCCGACCCGGAGACGGTGGCCGCGGCGCTCGACTCGGTCGACCCCGACCACCCGCTGACGGCCGTCTTCCACGCCGCCGGGGTGCTCGACGATGCCGCCCTGCACAGCCTCACCGACCGGCAGATCCGGGACGTGCTCCGGCCCAAGGTGGACGGCGCCTGGCATCTGCACCGGGCCACCCGGGGCCTCGACCTGGCCGCGTTCGTGCTCTATTCGTCGGTGGCGGGCATACTCGGCGGCCCGGGTCAGGCTCACTACGCCGCCGCGAACACCTTCCTCGACGCGCTGGCCCACCACCGGCGCGCCGCCGGCCTGCCCGCCACCGCGCTGGCGTGGGGCTACTGGGCCGAGACCAGCGCGATGACCGGGACGCTGGGCGAGGTGGACCGGGCACGGATCGCCCGGGGCATGCGGCCCATGGCGACCGAGCTGGCCCTGGACCTGCTCGACGCCGCCCTGCCCGGCGACAAGCAGCCGGTGATCGTACCGGCGGCCCTGGACCTGGCGGCGCTGCGCGCCCACGCCGACGACCCAGGTCTCCCGCCGCTGCTGCGGTCCCTGCTTCCCGCGGCCCGGCCCCGGGTGGCCGCCCCGCCGCCCGACCTCACCGGGCTGGCCGAGGCGGAGCGCCGGCGGGTGCTGACCGGCCTGGTACGGGGCCACGTGGCCGCCGTCCTCGGTCACGCGGACGCCGACCAGGTGGCGCCCGACCGGGCGTTCCGGACCCTCGGCTTCGACTCGCTCACCGCCGTCGAGCTGCGCAACCGGTTGGCCGCGGCCACCGGACTGCGCCTGCCGGCCGCGCTGGTCTTCGACCACCCGACCGTGTCCGCGCTCGTGGAGCACCTGGTGGCGCGGACCGCCGGACCGGGCGACGGCGGCGCCGCCGCGGCGCTGCGCCACCTCGACGAGCTGGAGACGGCCGTGCTGGCCACCGGGGGCGGGCCCGCCGACGACGACCGGGTGACGATCGCCGGCCGGCTGCGCGCGCTGCTGGCGCGGCTGGACGGCGCGGACCGGCCCGCGGCGGCCGACGTGCGGGAGCGCCTGGACGCCGCCAGCGCCGACGAGATCTTCGCCTTCATCGACAACGACCTGGGTCGAGGCTGACCCTGCCGCAGCTCACGGAAAGTGTGCCGACATGACGAACGAAGAGAAGCTGATCGACTACCTGAAGTGGGTCACGGCTGATCTGCACAAGACCCGCCAGCGGCTGCGCGAGGTCGAGTCGGCCGGCCACGAGCCCATCGCCATCGTGGGGATGGGCTGCCGCTACCCCGGTGGCGTGCGGTCGCCGGAGGACCTGTGGGAGCTGGTCAGCACCGGCACCGACGCGATCGACGAGTTCCCCACCGACCGGGGCTGGAACGTGGCGGAACTCTACGATCCCGACCCGGCGCGGGAGGGGACGAGCTACGCGCGCACCGGCGGCTTCGTCTACGACGCTCACCACTTCGACGCCCGCTTCTTCGGCATCGGGCCGCGCGAGGCGCTGGCGATCGACCCGCAGCAGCGGCTGCTGCTGGAGGCGAGCTGGGAGGCGCTGGAACACGCCGGGCTGAACCCGGACCGGCTGGCCGGCAGCCGCACCGGCGTCTTCGTCGGGGTGATGTACGGGGACTACGGCGCGCGGCTGCGGTTCCTGGCTCCGGCCGGGCTGGAGGGGCAGGTGGGCACCGGCAGCGCCGGCAGCGTGGCGTCCGGGCGGATCTCGTACGAGCTGGGCCTGGAAGGGCCGGCGGTGACGGTGGACACCGCCTGCTCGTCGTCGCTGGTCGCCACCCACCTGGCGGCGCAGGCGCTGCGCGCCGGCGAGTGCACCCTCGCGCTGGCCGGCGGGGTGACCGTGATGGCCACCCCGGGGGTGTTCGTCGAGTTCAGCCGCCAGCGCGGGCTCGCCCCGGACGGCCGCTGCAAGTCGTTCGGCGCCGGCGCGGACGGCGCGGGTTGGGGCGAGGGTGTCGGCCTGCTGGTGCTGGAGAAGCTCTCCGACGCCCGGCGCAACGGCCACCGGGTGCTCGCCGTGATCAGCGGGTCGGCGGTGAACCAGGACGGCGCCAGCAACGGGCTGACCGCCCCGAACGGGCCGTCGCAGGAGCGGCTCATCCGGGCGGCCCTCGCCTCCGCCGGCCTGACCCCGGCGGACGTCGACGCGGTCGAGGCGCACGGCACCGGCACCACCCTCGGCGACCCCATCGAAGCCCAGGCGCTGCTCGCCACGTACGGGCAGAACCGCGACGAGCCGTTGTGGCTCGGTTCGATCAAGTCGAACATCGGGCACACCCAGGCCGCCGCCGGCGTGGCCGGCATCATCAAGATGGTCGAGGCGCTGCGCCACGGGGTGCTGCCGAAGACGCTGCACGCCGAGCAGCCCAGCCCGCACGTCGACTGGAGCAGCGGGGCGGTCGGCCTGCTCACCGAGGCGCGGCCGTGGCCGCAGCGGGAGGGCGCGCCGCGCCGGGCCGCGGTTTCCTCGTTCGGGATCAGCGGCACCAACGCACACCTGATCGTCGAGCAGGCGCCGGCGGACACCCCGGCGGAGGACGCGCCGGACGGCGGGACCGCGCCCGCCGTACCGCTGCCCTGGCTGCTGTCGGCGAAGACGCCGACGGCGCTGCGCGCCCAGGCCGCCCGGCTCGCCGACCACCTCGACCGGCATCCCGGTCTGGACCCGTCGGCGGTGGCGGACACGCTGGCCGGCCGCCGCGCCCTGCATGCGCACCGCGCGGTGGTGATCGCCGACGACCGGACCGAGGCCCGCCAGCGGCTCGGCTTCCTCGCCCGGGGTGAGGCGGCCAGCAGCGTGGTGGTGGGCCGGGCCACCACCGGCGGGAAGCTCGCCTTCCTCTACACCGGACAGGGCGCGCAGCACCCCGGCATGGGCGCCGACCTGTACGAGCGCTTCCCGGTCTTCGCGGCCGCCCTCGACGCCGCCTGCGCGGAGCTGGATCCGCACCTGGACCGGCCGCTGTGGGAGGTGATGTCCGGCCGGCACGGCGACCTGCTCGGCGAGACCACCTACATCCAGCCGGCCCTGTTCGCGTACGAGACCGCCATGCACGCCCTGCTCGCCGGCTTCGGCATCCGCCCGGACCTGCTGATCGGCCACTCCGTCGGGGAGCTGACCGCCGCCCACGTGGCCGGGGTGCTCGACCTGGCCGACGCGGCCCGGCTGATCACCACCCGGGCCCGGCTGATGCACGAGATGCCGGCCGGCGCGATGCTCGCGGTCACCGCGCCCCTGGACCGGGTCGAGCCGGTCCTGGCCGACCACCCCGAGGTGGACCTGGCCGCCCACAACAGCCCGGCCTCGCTGGTCCTCGCCGGCGACCCGGCGGCCCTGGACGCCGTCGCGGCCCGGCTCGCCGAGGACGGCGTGCGGACCCGGCGGCTGCACGTGCCGCACGCCTTCCACTCGGCGCACACCGCGCCGATCCTCGACCGGTTCCGGGAGGTCGCCGCCACGGTGACCTACCACCCGGCACGACTCCCGATCGTCTCCAACCTCACCGGCCAGGTCGCCTCCGACGCGGAACTGTCCGACCCGGACTACTGGACCCGGCACATCCGGCACACCGTCCGGTACACCGACGGCACCGCGGCGCTGCACCGGCTCGGGGCCACCGGGTACGTCGAACTCGGCCCCGACGCCACCCTCACCACCCTCACCCAGGAGTGGCTGCGCGCGCACGCGCCGGACGACTCCCCGCCGCTGGTGCCGCTCGCGGCCCGGCGCAGGCCGGCCGTCCGGACGTTGTTGACCGGGCTGGCCAGGCTGCACGTGGCCGGCGCGCCGGTGGACTGGTCGCCGCTGCGCCCGAGCCGGGCACCGGTGGCGGACCTGCCGACGTACCCGTTCGAACGGGTCCGCTTCTGGCCGGACCAGCCCGCCGCGGCGACCGGCCCGGCCCGCACCGGGGAGGAGGCCGCGTTCTGGACGGCGGTGGAGAACGCCGACACGGCTGCCCTGGCCACCCTCCTGGGCGCGGACGAGGAGGCGCGGGCGGCGTTGCACGCGGTGCTGCCGTCGCTGGCCGGCTGGCACCGCCGACGGTCCGGCCCGTGCGTGCCGGCGGACGCGGCGGCCGGCCCGGTCGAGGAGGCGGACGGCGGCCACGCGCTCGCCGCGCTGCGCGACCGGCTGGCCGCCGCGCCGCCCGGGGAGGAGCACACCGTGCTGCTCGACCTGCTGCGCCGGGAGGCGGCGCTGGTGCTCGGGTACGACGACGCCGAGCCGATCGACCCGGCGGGCAACTTCCTGGAGCTGGGGTTCTCGTCGTTCACCGTGCTGGAGCTGAGCAACCGGCTGGAGGCGCTGGGCCTGCGGCTGGAACCGGCGTTCTTCTACGACCACCCCACCCCGCTGGACCTGGCCCGGCACCTCAGCACCCTGCTGCGCGACGAGACCACCGGATCCGACCGGACACCACAACCGACAGGGAGTTCCTCATGACCGACACCGTCATCATCGCCGGCGCGGGCCCCACCGGCCTGATGCTGGCCCACGAGCTGGCCCTGCAACGGGTGCCGGTGGTCGTGGTCGAGCGGCGGTCGGGGCCGACGGACGCCCTGCCCGGCATGGCCATCAACGCCACCGTCGTCGACCTGTTGCACCAGCGCGGGCTGATGGAGCACGTCGGCGAGTACGGCTTCGAGTTCCCCCGCGCCCACTTCGCGCAGATCTGGCTGGACCCGGTGCGCGTGCCGGGCCGGCACGGCTACAACTTCGTGATCAGCCAGACCAACCTGGTGCGGGTGCTCGCCGAGCGGGCCGCCAAGCAGGGCGCGGAGATCCGCTGGGAGCGGGAGGTGGTCGACCTCGCCCAGGACGCCGCGGGCGTACGGGTCACCGTCCGCGCCCCGGACGGCGGGCAGGACGTGCTCGCGGGCCGCTACCTGGTCGGCTGCGACGGCCCGGACAGCAGCGTCCGGCGGCTGGCGGGGATCGACTTCCCCGGCCAGGACCTGCCGTTCCTCGGCATCGTCGGTGACCTGGAGGTGGGCGAGGACCACCCGCTGCTGGCGTACCTCGGTGCCGGCGAGTTCCCCGGTGGCCTCCTCACGGTCGGCCCGCTGGAGCCCGGCGTGGTACGGATAGCCACCGCCGAGTTCGACCTGCGCCCGCCGGACCGGACCGCACCGGTCACCGTGGACGAGCTGCGTGACAGCATCCGGCGGTTGGACGGCGCGGAACTCGGCGACGCCACACCGCGCTGGCTGGGCCGGTGGGACGCGGCGACCCGGCAGGCCGACCGGTACCGGGAGGGCAACGTGCTGCTCGCCGGCGACGCGGCGCACGTGCACTTCCCGCTGGGCGGGCAGTCGATGAGCACCGGCATCGAGGACGCGGTGAACCTCGGCTGGAAGCTCGCCGCCACGATCCGCGGCCACGCCCCCACCGGGCTGCTCGACACCTACGAGGCGGAGCGGTACCCGGTGGGCGCCCGGGCCGGCCGCACCACGCTGGCCCAGATGGTGCTGCTGCACCCGCTCGGGCACGTCGCTCCGCTGCGCGAGCTGCTGACCGAGATGGTGGAGCTGGACCAGGTCAACGAGTTCCTGGTCAAGCTGGCGTACGCGCTCGACGTGGACTATCAGATCCCGGCCGAGGAGGTGGCCGGCGAGACGCATCCGCTGCTGGGCCGGCGGCTGCCGGACGTGCCGCTGCGGACCGCCGCCGGGGAGACCTCGCTGGCCGAGCTGCTGCACCCCGGCCGGGGAATCCTGCTCGACCTGGGCGGCGAGGCGGAGCCCGTGGCGCTGCCCGGGTGGGCCGACCGGGTCGACGTGGTGGCCGCGGCGGGGTCCGAGGAGATCGACGCGGGCCTGGTGCTGCTCCGCCCGGACGGGCGGGTGGCCTGGGCGCAGCCGGCCGGCGCGGACCGGACGGAACCGACCGAGGGACTGCGGCGCGCCCTCGCCACCTGGTTCGGCCCGGCCGCGACCGCCGTCGCCGCGGTCGGGAGCTGACGGCGGATCCGCTGACCCCCGCCGCGGGGGCGCCGGCAAGGCGCCCGTCCCGTGGCGGGGGTCAGGTCGCCGGCACCGGCAGCACGACCCGGAACGTGGCCCCCTCGCCCGGCACGGTCGCCAGCTCCACCCGGCCGCCGTGCGCGCGCACCAGCGAGTCGACGATCGCGAGCCCCAGCCCGGCGCCCGCGCCGCCGGCCCGGCTGCGCGAGCTGTCCGCGCGGTAGAACCGCTCGAACACCCGCGCCGCCTGCTCGGCGGAGAGCCCCGGTCCCCGGTCGGCGACCTCGATCACCGCCTCGCCGCCGACGGTGCCGACCCCGATGCGCACCGGAGTGCCCGGCGGGGTGTGGGCCACGACGTTGCCGACCAGGTTGAGCACCACCTGGCGCAGGCGGGCCTCGTCCCCCAGCGCCGGTGCGCTGCCGACCGGCCCGCCGCCGGGCCCGGTCAACGTGATCGGCCGCCCGGGGTCGAGCGCGGTCAGATCGTGGCGGGCGTCGGCGGCGAGGGTACGCAGGTCCATCGGCGCCGCCCGCACGGGCAGGCCGTGGTCGCCGCCGTCCCCGGTGGACCGGCCGAGCGACTCGTCCAGCCGGGCGAGCAGGAGCAGGTCCTCCACCAGCCGGGCCAGCCGGCTGGCCTCGGCGGCGATGTGGGCCATGGTCCGGTCCACGTCGGCCGGTTCGGGCAGGCCGCCCATCCGGTAGAGGTCGGTGAAGCCGGTGATCCCGAAGAGCGGGGTCCGCAGCTCGTGGCTGACGTCGGCGACGAACCGGCGCATCCGCGCCTCCGACTCGGCCCGGGCGGTGAACGCCCGTTCGATCTGGCCCAGCATCCCGTTGAGCGCGGCCACCAGCCGCCCCACCTCGGTACGCGGGCCGCCCACCTCCGGCACCCGGCGCGACAGGTGACCGGCGGCGATCGCCGCCGCGGTCTGCTCGACCCGGCGCAGCGGCCGCAGGCTCCCCCGGATGGCCGCCCAGCTGGTCACGGCGAGCAGCACGAGCAGACCCAGCCCGGTCAGCAGGGCGACCCGGCTGCTCTGCCCGACCGTGGCGGTCACGTCGTCCAGCGAGGCGGCGACCGCGACCGTGTCGTGCGGGTCGCCGCCGGCCGGATGCGGCAGCGCCACCACCCGCCAGTCGTGGCCGCCCTGCCGCAGCTCGAACGGGCGGCCGTCCCGGTGGGCCAGCGCCGTCGCCCCGACGGCCGGGGCGCTCCCGCCCGGGCCGAGGGTGACCACCCGGGTGGTCCGGCCACCGCCGTCCAGGTAGATGAGGTGCAGATCCCGGGCCAGGTCCAGCCGGCCGGCACCGACCTGCGCGCCGGCCTCGCCGGCCGGCACCGACGGCAGCCGGGAGACCGCCTGCGCGATCGGTTCCAGCCGCGCGTCGACCTGGCCGACGAGGTGGTCGCGCAGGGTGTGCAGCACCACGCCGCCACCGACCGCCAGCCCGACCGCCAGCAGGGTGACCGTGATCAGCAGCAGTCGGGCGGCCAGCGAGAGCCGCCCCGGCCGGGGGATCACGGCCCGGGCGCGCGCAGCACGTAGCCCACGCCGTGCACCGTCGTGATCAGCTTCGGGCGGCCGGTGTCGAGCTTGCGCCGCAGGTAGCTGATGTAGGTCTCGACGATGCTCAGGTCGCCGCCGAAGTCGTACCGCCAGACGTGGGCGAGGATCTCCGCCTTGGGCACCACCCGGCCGGCGTTGGCCATCAGGTGGTGCAGGAGGCGGAACTCCGTCGGGGACAGGCGGACCGGCCGGCCGCCGCGGGACACCCGCTGCGCGGGCACGTCGAGCTCCAGGTCGCCGACCAGCAGCCGGCCCGGCACGGCAGCGCCGGAGCGGCGCAGCACCGCCCGGATCCGGGCGATCAGCTCGTGCAGGTCGAACGGCTTGGTCACGTAGTCGTCGCCGCCCAGCGTCAAGCCGTTGATCTTGTCTTCGGTGGTGTCCCGGGCGGTGAGGAAGAGCAGCGGCAGGTGCGCGCCGGCGCCCCGGGCACCGGCGCGCAGCCGGCGGGCCACCTCGAACCCGTCGAGGTCGGGCAGCATCACGTCGAGCAGGACCAGGTCCGGCTGCCGGCTGCGCGCCGCCTCGATGGCCTCGGCGCCGGTGGCCACCGACGTCACCTCGAAGCCGGCGAAGCGCAGCGTCGCGGAGAGCAGCTCGCGCAGCGTCGGCTCGTCGTCGACCACCAGCAGCCGTTCCGCCGGCTGGCCGGCGCCGCGCTCCGGCTGGGTCACCCGCACCACCGTCCCGACCGTCGAGGCTTCGTCCCCACCGTAGTGGCGGGACCCGGGTTTCAGGCGTCCCGGACGCGCAGCGCCGCGTAGGCGGCGACGTGGACCACCGCGACGAAGCCCAGGAACAGGGCCAGACCGGGCCAGGGGGCCAGTCCCCCGTCGATGTCCACCACGAACATCACCCGCTCACCGGCCACCGTCGGCCAGTACTCGGCGATGTCCTCGCCGATCCCGGCGGGCAGCAACGGCAGCACGGTGGGCAGCAGGGGCAGCGCGACCAGGATGGCGAACGCGCCGACGGTGGCCCGGACCAGGGTGCCGAGGGCCAGCCCGAGCAGCCCGATCCCGGCCAGGTAGAGCCCGGCGCCGCAGACCGCCCGGGTCACCCCGGGGTCGCCGAGGGCGGCCGTCGGCGCATTCTGGGCGGCCAGCATCGGCTGGCCGACCAGGAACGCGCCGAACGCGACCGCCTGGCCGAGGACGGCCACCACCACGCCGTACACCAGGGCCTTCGCCGCCAGCAGCCGGCCACGCCGGGGTACGGCGGCCAGGGTGGACCGGATCATGCCGGTGCGGTACTCGACGGTCATCACCAGCGCGCCGAGCACACCGACGAGCCACTGCACGGGAAAGTAGGCGCGGAGGCTGACGAGCGTCGGGTCGAACGCGGCCTGCTCCTCGGGGGTGAGCCGGACGAACCCGCGGGCCGTGCCGGCGCTGATCACCGCGCCCAGCCCGACCATCGCCACCACCACGGCGATGACGACGACGCGGGTGGAGCGCATGGTGTGGAACTTCGTCCACTCGGAACGGACCACGTCGGCGAAGGTCGGTCGCCGCTCCGGTGCGACGGTGGTCGGCCGCGGGGCGGCGAAATCGGTGTCGGTGCTCATCAGACCAGCTCCTCCGTACGGGCCGAGCTGAACTCGGCGCTGTCCCGGGTCAGCGACATGAACGCCTCCTCCAGCGACGTACGCTGCGGAGTCAGCTCGATCAGCGGGATCGACCGGCCGGCGGCCACCAGGCCGACGGTGGCGCTGTCCAGTCCGGAGACCAGCAGGGCGCCCTCAGTGCCCGTCCGGACGCTCGCGCCCGCCTCGACCAGCAGCGCGGCCAGTTCCTCGCCGCGCTCGGTCCGCACCAGCACGCTCTGCTCGGTGTGCGACCGCAGGAACGCGTCGACGCCGGTGTCGGCGATCAACCGGCCGCGGCCGATGATGATCAGGTGGTCGGCGGTGAGCGCCATCTCGCTCATCAGGTGGCTGGAGACGAGCACCGTGCGCCCCTCGGCGGCCAGGTTCCGGATCAGCGAGCGGATCCAGACGATCCCCTCCGGGTCCAGGCCGTTCACCGGCTCGTCGAACATGAGCACCGCCGGGTCACCGAGCAGGGCCGCTGCGATGCCCAGCCGCTGGCTCATGCCGAGCGAGAAGCCGCCCACCTGCCGGTCGGCCGCCGCCTCGAGCCCGGCCAGGCCGAGCACCTCGGCGACCCGGGAGCGCGGGATGCCGTTGCTCCGGGCCAGGCAGAGCAGATGCTGGTGCGCGGTCCGGCCACCGTAGACCGCCCGGGCGTCGAGCAGGGCGCCGACGTGCCGCATGGGCGCCGGCAGGTCCGTGTAGCGCCGCCCGTCGACCCGGGCGGAGCCGCTGGTCGGGGCGTCCAGGCCGAGGATCAGCCGCATGGTGGTCGACTTGCCCGCGCCGTTGGGCCCCAGGAAGCCGGTGACCAGCCCGGGGCGTACCTCGAAGGTCAGGTCGTCGACGGCCGTCGTCGGGCCGTACCGCTTGGTCAGGTGGGTCGTCTCGATCACGGCAACAGCCTTCCCGGCGAAGCTGGACACGGTCCCGAGGTTCCTGGGATCCTCCCAGGATTCGCGGCGCTCAGCCGCCGCGCAGGTCGGCCACGCCGGAGCGGTCGCCGGCGCCGAGCCGGCGCAGCTCCTCCTCGGCGGTCTGCTCGACCCGGCTCATGGCCCGGCGCAGGATCGGTGGCGCCATCACCGAGGTGACCACGGCGACCAGCACCACGATGGTGTACGTCGCCGTGTTGAGCACACCGAGCCGGAGGCCGACGGTGGCCACCACCACCTCGATGACGCCCCGGGCGTTCATCCCGGCGCCCAGCGCCAGCGCCTCCCACCGGTTCAGCCGGCTGCTCCAGGCGCCGAGGAACGCACCTGTGAACTTTCCCAGGATCGCCACGGCGATGACGGCCAGCGCGGCGGCCAGCACCGGCGCGTCGGCCAGCGCGGTCAGGTCCATCCGCAGGCCCGCGCTGGCGAAGAAGATCGGCGCCAGCACGGCCAGCACGGTGGTGCGCAGCGGGGCGAGCCGCGCCCGGTCGAGCCCCGGGACCGAGCCGATCACGAAGCCGACCACGAACGCGCCGAACACCGCCTCCAGACCCAGCGACTGGGTGAGCGCCGCGCCGAGCAGGATCAGCACCACCGTGGTCGCGACCAGCGGCCCGGAGCCCTCGGCGCGCCCGGCGGCCCGCAGCGCCGCGGCGCCGGCCGGCCGGCCGACCAGCGCCGCGAAGACGACGAAGCCGATCACCGCGCAGACCGAGAAGAGCACCGTTCCCGCCCGCACCCCCGTGGTGGCGAGCGCCGAGACGACCGAGAGCAGCAGCCAGCCGCAGATGTCGTCGATGACGCCCGCGGCCAGGGTGAGCTGACCGATGTTGCGGTGCAGCAGCTTCATGTCGAGCAGCGTCTTGGCGATGACCGGAATCGCGCTGACGCACATCGCCACACCGAGGAAGAGCGCGAAGACGTCACGGTCGGTGTCGGCGCCGAGCAGCGACCCCGGCAGCAGGTACGCGGTCGCGATGCCGAGCCCGAGCGGCAGCAGCAGGCCGGCGAGGCTGATCCGGGCGGCGGCGCCGCCCCGCCGGCGGACGAACGCGAGGTCGACCTCCACCCCGGTCAGCCCGACGAGCAGCAGCACGCCGACCTGCCCGACGGCGTCGAGCAGGTGGAACTGCTCCGCCTGCCGGGGCAGGAACCAGTCGGACACGCCGGGGGCCACGGCACCCAGCACGGTGGGCCCGAGCAGGATCCCGGTGGTCAGCTCCCCCACCACGGCGGGCAGGCCGCACCGCTGGGCGAGCCGGCCGAGCAGCAGCGCCACGAGCAGCAGCACGCCCAGCCCGAGGAGGAAGACGAGCAGGCTGTGAGCGGGGATCACGGGGACCGGGGCGGTCGCGGCGAGGGTCGCCGTCCCGGCCTCGGTCACGGCAGCCACCCGGGGAGACTCTCGATGCCGACCACCGCGCAGGAGAGGGTGACGCCGGGCCCGATGCCGAGCATGAGCAGGTGGTCCCCGGGGCCGAGCCCGCCGGTGGCGAGCAGGTGGTCCAGAGCCACCACCTGGTCGCTGGCGCCAAGGTGGCCGACCGTGCTGCCCCAGTCCCAGGTGGAGTGCGCCATGGTCAGGCCGAGCCCGCCCATCAGACGCTCGATCAGCGCCCGGGAGAAGTTCATCGGCGCGACCCGGGTGACGTCGCCCATGCCCAGGCCCGCCTCGTCCAGCGTCCGGTGGATCAGCGCCACCAGGTTGCCACCGATCTTCGCCATCGCCGCGGCGTCCGGGCTGTCCGCCAGCTGCTTCTGGAACGCCTCGCCCCGGGCCACGAAGTCGACGGTCCGGCCGAGCGTCGCCCCGGGCGGGAACAGCGGCTCGCCGGCCCGGTGCAGCTCCTCCGCCTCCGGTACGGCGACCGCCCCCACCGCCAGCAGCCGGGCGAAGCCCGGCCGGGTGGTGAGCACGACCGCGCTGCCGGCGTCCCCGATCAGGTGTTCGTGCCCGGACCGCCAGCGGTCCATCATGGGGGTGCCGAAGTTGTCGGCGGCGACGAGTAGGGCGGTGTGTCGGTCGGGGTGGGCGGTGAGGTAGCTGGCGGCGAGTTCGAGGGCGGTGAACATGCCGTTGCAGCCGTGGTGGAGTTCGACGGCGAGGCAGGTGCCGCCGGTGAGGTGGTGTTGCAGGTAGTACTGGGGTTGCCAGCCGTCGGGTCCTTGGTGCCAGCTGTCGGCGTAGAGGAGCAGGTCGACCTGGGTGGGTGGGTGTTCGGCGCGGGTGAGGGCCTCGGTGGCGGCGTGCAGGGCCATGTGGGGGGCGGGGGTGTCGCCGGCGACGGCGGCGCCGGTGAGGCCATGCAGGTCGACCTGGTCGGCGGGGTAGTGGCCGTCGGCGACGGCCCTCTCGACGCTGACGATGTCGGGCAGCCAGACCCCGATTCCGCTGATGAACGTCTCCGGCGTACGCACCACGTCTCCTCCCGCTCAGGTCCGCCCACTGTGAGCCGGGCGGCTTAAGCGGTACCAAGCCCGCATTTGTGCCGGCTTGGTACGCCGACGGCCCCGCGACCGGAGGGGCGGTCGCGGGGCCGCCGGCGGGCGGGTGGCCGGGTCAACTGGCGACCGGCGTCTCCTCCGCGGCCGGGGTCTGCGGCGGGGTCCGCTTCTCCGGCGGGCTGCCGGGCAGCAGCAGCGCCGGGATGAGCGCGACGGCGGCGAAGCCGAGCACCCACCAGAACGTCTGCCCGTACGCGTCGGCCAGCGCCGACGGGTCCGGCCGTACGCCCCGGCCGGCGGTCGCCGCGCTGGCGCTGGCGTGCTGGAGCACCACCGCCAGCACGGCGCCGGCGAAGGCTCCGCCGAGCTGCTGGAAGATCCGGATCGCGGTGGTCGCCCGCGGGATCTGCTCCTGCCGCAGTCCCCGGTACGCGCCGACCAGGACCGGCACGGTCGCCGCGCCGAGCCCCGCGCCGCTGACGCCCAGCGCCACGCTCAGCAGCCACCGGCTGGTGTCGGCCTCGACCTGGGTGAAGACGAGCGCACCCGCCGCGGCCAGGGCGATGCCGACCAGCACGATCGGCCGCGGGCCGATCTTGTCGCTGAGCCGGCCCGCGATGATCAGCGCGATCGCCATGCCGAGGCCCTGCGGCGCGAGCAGCAGGCCGGCCCGCAGCGGGGTCAGCCCGGCCACCTGCTGGTAGTAGAGCGGCAGCAGGATGATCGCGCCGAAGAGCACGATGCCGGACAGGAACACCACCGACGCCGAGGCGGCGAAGCTGCGGGCCCGGAACAGCCGCAGGTCCAGCAGCGGCTCGTCGTCCCGCAGCGCGTGCAGCACGAAACCGATGAGCAGCACGACCCCGGCGATCACGAAGGCGATGACGCCGGACTCGCCGAAGGTGCCCTTGTTGCCGGCTCGGGCCAGGCCGTAGACCACCGCGGCGCAGGCCGGTGAGAGCAGGGCGAGACCCATCCAGTCCAGGCGGGACAGCCGGCCGTTGACGACCGCTTTCGCCCCCGACATGTACCGCCAGGCGAGCGCGATGGTGAGCAGGCAGATCGGCACGTTGATGAAGAAGATCCAGCGCCAGCTGACATCGGTGACCAGCCAGCCGCCGATCACCGGCCCGAGCACGGGGGCGAGCATGGCGGGGACCGCGATCACCGCCATGAGCCGGCCGAGCCGGTCCGGCCCGGCGGCCTGGGCGAGCACCGCCTGGGCGATCGGCACGATCATGCCGCCACCGAGGCCCTGCAGGATCCGGAAGATGATCAGGCTCTCCGCCGACCAGGCGAAGCCGGCCAGGACCGAGCCGAGCAGGAACACCAGCACGGTGGCGGTCCAGAGGGTACGCGGACCGAACCGCTCCATCGCCCACCCGGTGGCCGGGATGGCCAGGGTCATGGCCAGCAGGTAGCCGGTGCCGACCCACTGGATGGTGGAGATGGTGGAGTGGAAGTCCTGGATGAACGTGTTGATCGCGACGTTGGTCATCGTCGAGTCGAGCTGGACGATGACGCCGCCCAGCAGGATGACGAGGGCCAGCTTGCCTATCGACGCCTGCGGCGCACCGGCCGCCGGCTGCGGTGCCGTGCTCATGGTTGCTCCTTCTGCTCGCCGGTCGGATCTGTCGGAACTGCTCACTGCTCGTCCTCGGTCAGGGCCCGCAGCACCTTGGCCCGTTCCACGTCCGCGCCCTGTCGGCGCTGCTCGGCCGCCTCCTCGGCGGTGAAACCCGCCGCACACCAGGCCGCGACCTCGTCGATCGGGACGCCCGCACGCCACCAGGTGGTCATCACCTCGGTGGCCGGGACGTCGTCGGCCAGCACCCGCTGCGCCTCGGCGGCGGTGAAGCCGAGCGCGTGCAGGACCGCCGCGTCCACCGGCGCCACGCCGCGCCGGGCCCACTCCAGGGCCGTCTTGCCGTCCCAGCCGCTCTCCACGTACCCCCGGGCCGTCTCGGCGCTGACCCCGGCCTTGAGCAGCCGCCGGATCGCCTCGGACTTCTTCGGCTCCAGGGCTCGCCCCGCGGCGCGCACGGAGCGGTGCCGCAGCACCCGGGAGACGAAACTGCGCAGGCCCGGTTCCTCACCGGCGAGGTACCGCTGCACCGCGTCCTCGGGCGACACCCCGAACTCGCGCCAGCGCACCGCGTCCCGGGGGGACATGCCGGCTCGGATCCAGGTGTCCACGGTGGCCGGCGTCGCTCCCGCCGTACGCCACTCCGCGGCGGTCCGCGGCCGGTACACGCCCGCCTCCCGCCACCGCTCGGCGCCCTGCGGCGCGAAACCGGCCTCCCGCCAGCGGCGGGCCTCGGCCAGGGTGAATCCCCGGTCGAGCCACTCACGCAGAGGGTTGGGGCGGGGCTCCTCCTCGCCCGTGGCGAACACGGTCATGATGTCGCTCCCATCTCGGGGATGTGCACGGACGACGCCCAGTCCGGCGCCTCGCCGCCGTCACCCACCAGGCAGACCAGTGACTCGAAGGGCGGCCGGCGGTCGGGCCAGGGTGTGTGCCCGTCGGTCAGCACCACCACCAGGTCGGGTCGGGGACGCAGCTCCGTCGCGGCGGCGAGGCCGGCCCGCATGTCGGTGCCGCCCCCGCCGACGATGCGCAGCTCCTCGACGCGGCGGATCTCCTGCACCGGATGTGCCTGCAGGTCGCAGCAGATGACCCGGAGTCGCCGCCGGCCGACCTTCGCCAGGATCTCGGCGACCTCGGCGACCAGCTGGTCCAGTTGCGGGCGTCGTACGCTGCCCGAGGTGTCCAGCACCAGGACGGTGTCGGGCACCGGGCGGACCAGCTGCGGGGTGATGATGTCGGGGTGCCCGGCGGAGCGCCGCGACGGCCGGCGGTAGCTGTAGTCGACCCGGCCGGAGCTGCGGTTGGCGGCCTTGCGGACCAGCGAGCCGACCCGCGCGCGCCAGTCGACCCGCGGCCGCAGCCGCTCCTCGGCCCACCGCTGCCATCCCATGGGCACCTCGCTGCGGGCGCTGACCCGCTCCTGGATGCCCACCGCGACCGAGCGTTCCAGCAGTTCCCGCTCCAGCTCGCCGAGCCCGCCGGCGCCGGTGGAATCCCAGCGCCGGTCGATACCGTCGGCGCCGCTGCCGCAGTCCAGCCCGGCGGAGAGGTCCCGGCCGGTGCCACGCAGCAGCTCCACCAGCTCGTCGAGCATCGGCAGGTACTCCTCGGCGAGCCGGTTCGACGGCAGGCCCAGCGCCGGTGGGGAGATCACCCCGGCCGGCCCGGCCAGCTCCTCCGCTTCGAGGTCGTCGTTGATCTCGGCGTCGGCGGCCTGGTTCCACCGGTGGGCGTCCTCGTCCCGGGCGCCGGCGTAGCCGACCGCGTGCAGCGGGGCGTCGGGTCCGGAGGCCGGCCGGACCGGCGAGCGCTGGGCGTGACCGCGGACGAGGTGCCCGATCTGGTGCAGGATCCACCAGCCGGTCTCCTCGACCGGGGTGGTCAGCGCGGTGCCCGGGTCGACGTGCATCACCCAGCGGGTGTCGGTGGGGAACGCGGCGAACTCCGGATCGGCGACCAGCTCCCCGGTGCGTTCCGCCGTGCTCGGCGCGAGCGGTTCCATCACCAGCGAGAACACCGCGTTCGCCAGGTACGGCGCCCGGTGCGCGGCCCAGACCCGGGCCGCCGCGAGGCGGGTGGCCAACTCCTCGCTGTACGGGGCGACGGGCCGGCTCACCGCAGCAGTCCCGCGGCTCTGAGGATCGGGACCAGGTCGAGCATCGTGGTCGGCAGGCTGGTCCCGGTGGGGCGGCAGCGGGCCAGCCCCTTGGCCGCGCTGGCCGCCACGTCCGGGGCGGTGCCGGCCACCCGGGCCACCACCGTCCAGGCCTGCTGCCAGGTCTGCGCGGTGCCGTCGGCCCGGACGTACGCCACGACCGCCCCGAGCAGCGCGTGCAGCTGGTCCATCCGGGACGGCAGCGGCGCCGACGGATCAGCCAGCAGGGTGGCCGGGTCCGGCAGGTCCAGGTTGCGGATCCAGGTGAGCAGCTCGAAGCCGGCCGCCTCCCCGACCGCGCCGACGACCAGCTGGGCGCGGACCGCGTCGTCGACCCCGGCGGCCGCGCAGGCGGCGAGCGCCACCGCGGCCAGTTCCCAGGTACGCGGGCTGGGCCAGCTCCGGCCGGCCTGGTCGGGTGTGGACGGGACCACCAGCAGCAGCTCCGGCCGGATGCGCAGGAAGGCGCCGACCAGGGCCCGCGCCCGGGCGATCTCGTCGGTGCCCGGCGGTTCCTTGTGGGCCAGCTCGGGCACGCCGAATCCGTGGGTGAAGCCCTCCGCGATCGCGGTGGCGTCGACCTCCCAGTGCAGGTGGATCAGGCGGTTGGCCAGGGGTGCGGAGAGATCCCATCCGTCCGCGGCCTCGGCCGGGGGGTTGGCCGCGGCGACGATCCGCACGTCGGCGGGGAGGACCAGGTCTCCCACCGTGCGTTCGAGCACGACCCGGAGCATGGCCGCCTGCACGGCGGGCGGCGCGGTGGTCAGCTCGTCGAGGAAGAGCAGCCCGGAGCCGGTGGCGGCGAGCCGCTCGGCCCAGCGCGGCGGGGCGAACCAGGTGTGCCCGTCGCGCAGCACCGGCAGCCCGGCGAAGTCGCTGGGTTCCCGGATGGAGCCGACCACGACCTCGACGGGCAGGCCGAGCGATTCACCCAGGGCAAGCACGGACGAGGTCTTGCCGGTGCCGGGGGAACCCCACAGGATCACCGGCAGGTTCGCCGAGACCGCCACGGCGACCGCCTCTCGTACCACCGACAGCTTTCCCATCGCATTGCTCCTCGTCATAGTCACGACCCACCGGTACGGCCTGATTCCGGGCAGGAATTGCCGCCCCTGCCATCCTTCGGGCAGCGAGGAATCGTCAATTTATTGACAGGTTGTTACAACGACGATTCGCACATGGGCACGACGTCGTTCAGGACAATTTCAGGTGAAGTGTCGACGAATGATGGGCGGGACCGGAATTCAGTCCTCCTTGCGGAACAGCCCCCGGCCGCCGTATTTCTTGTGCACCGCCTGCTTGCTGACGCCGAGCGCGGCGGCGATCTCCGCCCAGGTCACGCCCTGCGCCCGCGCCCGGCGGACCAGGACCGTCTGGATCCGCTCGAACTCCTTCGCCGCCTCCGCGGTGGCGGCGAGGGCGACCCGGGGGTCGTCGTCGTCGGTGGCGTTCACGAGACTCACCAGCCGAGTGACTTCCATGCCTCCAGCTTAGGAGCGCCGGCGCGCGGCGTCAACCTTAGCTGACAAATCCGCGCGCCGACGGGCTCTGAGCAGGGACGACGCGCCGGCTCAGCGGCCGGCAGACAGCTCCGCGACGACCTCGGCGGGCGACGGCTGGCCGGCGATCTCGTCGCAGAGCCGGGCCGCCCCGGCGGCCCAGTGGTCGTCGGTCAGCATCCCCTCCACGGCGGCCAGCACCGCCTCCGGCGCGGCCGCCTCGGCGGGCAGGGTCACCCCCGCGCCCGCCGCGGCGAGGCGCTCGGCGTTGAGCATCTGGTCGGGCGCCTGCGGGACGATCACCTGGGGCACGCCGAAGCAGGCCGCGGTGAGCATGGAACCCGCCCCGCCGTGGTGCACCGTCACCACACAACTGGGCATCAGCAGCTGCAGCGGCACCTCCTCCACCACGCGTACCCGCTCCGGCAGCTCGCCCAGCCCCGGCCGGGACGCCGCGGGCACCGTCAGCACGATCTCCGCGTCGAGCGCGGACAGGGCGAGGACGGCGTCGCGCACGGGCGAGTGCCCGGCACCGAGCTGCACCCGGTTGGACGTGGTCCAGGACATGCCGATGCGGGGCCGCTCGGCGGGGCGCAGCAGCCAGCCGGGCAGCTCCCCCGGGCCGTTGTACGGCACGTACCGGGTGGCCAGCCGCTGCGGCACGGTCTGGCTCTGCAGGCTGGACGGGGTGGGGTCGACTGTGCGCGAGCCGTACTCCTCGCGTACCTCGGCACCGAACCGGTCGAAGAGCTTGCGCAGGTCCTCCGGCCACTGGTCGACCGGCGCCCCGGCCCCCGGCGACCCGAGCAGCGACGGCACCTGCGGACCCCACAGATGCCGGACCAGCGGCGCGCCGGCCAGCTCGGCGACCAGGGGCGCCACCATCACCATCGGATCGGCGACCACCAGGTCGGGGCGCCACACCCGGATCAGCGCCGCCAGATCGTCGGCCATCGCCTCGGCCGCGTGCACGTGCGGGGCGGTGCGCAGCTCGACGAAGCGGCGCAGCTCGGCCGGGGGCAGCGCCCGCAACGCCTCGAAGCTCGACGGCAACTGGCCGCCCTGGCGGCGTACCGCCTCGTTGACCTGGGCCAGCCCGGCCATCAGGTCGTACGAGCCGCCGACCGGGACGGCGGTGAGCCCGGAGGCGGTGACCGACGCGGCCGCGGTGGGCTGGACCGCGACCCGGACGTCATGACCGGCGCCGCGGAATGCCCAGGCCAGCGGCACCATCGGGTAGTAGTGGCTGGGCCAGGCCATCGGCAGGAACAGGACGCGCACGGGAGGCTCCTCTCGGTCGGGGCGGCTGCGAGGGAGGGCCAGCGCAGCAGTTCCGGCTGAACCGCCGACAAGGCGGCACCAACGTCACGCGTCGGGCACAAGGCCACGAGCGGCCCACATCGGACGGCGGCCGGAGTTTGGGCCGGCTTTGGGACGCCCGCCGACCATGGGCTCGCGCCGGCTGGCGGCGCGGCCGGTCGACCACGGCCGGCTCCGGCGGAAGGAACCGCGCGATGCCCGAGACCGAACTGACCGACATCCGCGCCGAGCTGGCGAAGGAGCAGGAGAAGGAGTCCGACGCCAACCCGATCAGCATCCGCGCGCTGGCCACCGCCGCGGCGCTGGCAGCCGGCCGGATCCAGCCGCACGAGGTGGCCGGCGCGGACGTGCTGGCCGAGTGCGTCGTCCTGGAGGGGCTCACCGAGGTCGTGGAGAAGATGGTCATCCACGCCGGCGAGGCGGGGCCCGGCCCTGGCACGATCGCCGAGTACACCGACGCGCTGCTCGACGCGGAGGGCCGCCGGGTCGGCACGATCACCGGGCGGGCCGTCGTGCTCGACATGATGCCGCACATGTGGCAGCTGCACCGCAACGTGACGGAGCTCCCGGACGGCAGCCTCGAAGCGGTCGGGGTGGTCGACGCCACGTCCATCGTGCAGGGCCTCACCGCCACCATCCCGGTCACCGGGATCAGCGGCCGGTACGCGGGCCGGGCCGGCTTCCGCACGCTGGTGCTCACCGAGGGCGACGACGAGTCGCCCCGCTACGACGTGACGATCGTGCTGTGTTGACCGGCTGTCTGACCAGGGCCCCGGCGCCCGATCGCCGGCTGCGCCTGTTCTGCCTGCACCACGCCGGCGGCGCCGCGTCGGCGTACGCGGACTGGGCCGGGGCGCTGGGCGACGAGGTGGACCTGCTGCCGATCCAGCTGCCCGGTCGGGAGGGCCGGATCGGCGAGCCCCGGCTGCGCCGGATGGACACCCTGGTCGCCCAGCTGATCGCCGAGCTCGGTGGAGACCTGCGCCCGCCGTACGCGTTCTACGGGCACAGCATGGGCGCGCTGGTGGCGTACGCGCTGACCGAGGCGTTGCACGCCCGCGGCCGCGCCCTCCCGGAGGCGGTGCTGGTCGGGGCGTATCCGGCGCCGGACCAGCACCGCTTCATCCGCGAGGTGCCGGACATGTCACCGGAGGACCTGACCCGGCTGCTGCGGCGCATCGGCGGGATGTCCGAGCTGGTGCTGCGCTACCCCGCCTGGCGGGACGCGGCCACCGGGCTGACCCGCGACGACCTGCTGGTCTGCCACAGCTACACGCCCGGACCGGTGCCGATCCCCTGCGACCTGCACGCCTTCGCGGGCGACAGCGACCCGCTGATGGCCCTGGCCGAGGCCGCCGGCTGGGTGCGGTACACCGACGGGCGGTTCCGGCTGCACCGGGTGCCGGGCGGTCACTTCTTCGTCCGGGACGCACCCGCCGAGTTCTTCGCCATCCTGCGCGCCGTGCTCGGGCTGCGGCCCCGGACGGCCGTGCGCTCCGGGGCGGCCGTGGCGGCCGGGCTGGGCGCACGGTCAGACGCGGTGGCTCCCGTCCACCGCGTCTGACCGGCAGGTCGCCGGACGGCTACCAGCTCACCGGCAACCTGGTCACCCCGACGGTCGGCACCGCCTCGCGGAAGGCGATCTCCGCCGGGGAGACGGCCAGCCGCAGGCCGGGGAAGCGCCGCAGCAGCGCGGAGAGCCCGATGCGCAGCTCGGCGCGGGTCAGGTGCTGGCCCAGGCACTGGTGGGCGCCGTGGCCGAAGGAGAGGTGCCCGCCGCTCGGGCGGTCCGCCCGGAACTCCTCCGGGTCGTCGAACCGCGCCGCGTCCCGGTTGGCGGCGGAGAGCGAGACGGTGACCGTCTCCCCCGCCCGGACGGTGACCCCGTCGAGCTCGACGTCGGTGAGCGCCGCGCGGGAGGCGAACTGCACCACGGCGAGGTGCCGCAGCAACTCGTCGACCGCGGTCTCGGTCAGCGCGCCGTCACGGCCACGGATCCCCTCCGCCAGATCCGGCCGCTCCACCAGCAGGTACACCCCGAGCCCCAGCATGTTGGCGGTGGTCTCGTGACCCGCGATGAGCATCAGCAGGGCGATGCCCGCCAGCTCCTGGTCGTCGAGCCCGCCGTCGGCGATCAGCCCGCTGAGCAGGTCGTCGCCGGGCTCGGCGCGCTTGCGGCGGGCCAGTTCCAGCATGAACGCCATGGTCGCGCGGGTGGCGGCCATGGCCGCCTGGGGGTTGGACTCCGGGTCCACGGTGGCCATCCGGTGCCGCTGGATCTCCTCGTGGCTCTCCTCCGGCACGCCGAGCAGCTCGCAGATGATCTGCGCCGGAACCGGCAGGGCGAAGGCCCGCATGAGGTCGACCGTGGGGCCCGCGGCGGCCATGGCGTCGAGCCGGTGCGCCACCACCCGCTCGATCATCGGTTCCAGCTCACGGACCCGCCGGACGGTGAAGTGCCGGTTGATCAGCTGCCGGTACCGGGTGTGGTCCGGTGCATCCATCCCGATGAACACGCCCGGCATCGCCGCCATCGGCTTCGCGGGGGTGGGCACCGGCGAGTGCCGTAGCTCGTGCCGGGCGCTGAACCGCGGATCGGCCAGCACGGCCCGGGCCAGCGCGTGCCCGGTCACCAACCAGCCGTCGTGGCCGTCCGGGTAGCGCATCCGGGTGATCGGTTCCCGGGTCCGCAGGGCCGCCAGTTCCTCCGGCGGGTCGAAGGGGCAGCGCCGGGTG
The DNA here is from genome assembly GCF_040631005.1 of Micromonospora sp. NPDC005707. Taxonomy (NCBI): domain Bacteria; kingdom Bacillati; phylum Actinomycetota; class Actinomycetes; order Micromonosporales; family Micromonosporaceae; genus Micromonospora; species Micromonospora sp. NPDC005707. Next base: position 39,189 of record NZ_JBEXYR010000021.1, on the reverse strand, counting down.
ACGGGCAGGCCGGTCACCGAGCTGTCGAGATCGGTCATGGAGCCTCCTTGCGAGGGGGTGCGGAATCGCGCGATCACGCGGCCGGCCGGAAGTCCAGCCGGTCGTCGGCGGAGAGGATCGCCGCCTGGAGATCGCGCAGGCCCCGACACGGCTCCAGGCCCAGTTCGTCACTGAGCACGGCGCGTGCGTTCTGGTAGACCCGCAGCGCGTCGGCCTGCCGTTCGGAGCGGTACAGGGCCAGCATGAGCTGGCGGTAGAACGCCTCCCGCAGCGGATGTTCCGCAGCGAGGGCCTGGAGCGTGCCGATGAGGTCGCGGTGCCGGCCGAGAGCGAGGTTCGACTCGACCATCGCCTCGACGCACTCCAGGTAGAACTCGTCGAGCCAGGTGGCGAAGACGCTGACCGCGGGGCTGTCCCGCAGGCCCATCAGGGCGGGCCCGCGCCACAGCGCCAGCCCTTCCTCGAACAGTGCCACCGCGGCCTCGTGGTCGTGGCCGCGGGCCGCCTGCCGGCCCTGGCGCACCAGGTTCTGGAAGACGTGCACGTCGACCTGCTCGGCGCCGGCGTTGAGCACGTACCCGGGCAGCCGGGTGACGATCGGGTTCTGCGCGTCCTCCGGACGCTGCAGGAACTTGCGCAACTGGGAGACGTAGACCTGGAGCGCGGCCGTCGAGCGCCGCGGCGCGTTGTCGCCCCACAGCTCCGCGGTCAACTGGTCGATGGAGACCACCTGGCCGGACCGGATCAGGAGCACGCAGAGCAGGATCTGGATCTTGCGGGCACCGATGGTGGTGTCACCCGCGCCGCCGAACACCCGCAACGGCCCGAGCAGGCCGTAGCGGATCGCGCTGACGTCGACGACCGGACGGTACGTCGATGTCGCCAGGGTGGAGGACAGCGTCATGCGTTCACCTCTTCGTCATGGCCGGCGGCGCGACGCAGGGGCGGGTCGACGGCCCTCCCCCGGACACGGCACCGACGAGCACCAATTCGGCTGACCAATTCCGCACACCGGGAACCGGCGATCCGGAAATTGCTGGTCGGGCTGGCGACGGTCCCTGTCGTCCCCCGCCGAATCGGCTCGGCAGAAAGATATCCACCGGCGGATGGGGGGCCAACCCCACAACCGTGGGCGGGCCAACCCCTATACCCCGGTGACCGGGGTACCGATCCGCCCCGGCCAATGCGGCGGACCACGGGAAATGTCGGCCGGGGGAAAGCCTCGCTTTAGCCGGCGTGCCGATGATGGCCGCCGGATCGCCGCTGCAGAAAGGACCCCCATGGACGGCCGTGCCGCCTACCTCCTCGCCGTCGGCACCGCGCTGCCCGGGCCGGCCCTGTCGAACGCCCACCTGGCCCGGCGGTTCGGTCTGCCCGGCGTCTGGGAGCAGTGGGTGGACACCTTCATCGGCACCCGCAACCGGCACCTGGCCCGGGATCTGGACACCGGCGAGGTCCGCTACTCCCTCACCGACCTCTGCGAGACCGCCGGCGCCCGGGCCCTGGCCGCCGCCGGGGTCGGCCCCGACGAGGTCGACCTGGTGGTGCTGGGCACCTCCTCGCCGGACCGGCTGATGCCGGCGACGGTCAACATGGTCGCCGACCGGCTGGGCATCGACGGCGTCCCCACGTACCAGATGCAGTCCGGCTGCACCGGCGCGGTGCAGGCCCTCGACGTGGCGCACAAGCTGCTCCTGGTCGGGCCCTACCGCACCGCCCTGGTGCTCGGCGCGGACAGCTGCGCCAAGCACCTGGACGTGCACGCGGACACCAGCGGGGCGGACCCGGCCGAGCAGGTCAACGGCGTGCTCTTCGGCGACGGCGCGGGCGCCGCCGTGCTGGGGACCGACCCGGCGCCCGGCGCGCTCGAGGTGCGCCACGTGGAGCTGCGCCTGGTCGGCCGGGGCCGGGCGCCGGGCCAGGTGGTCGAGTGGTTCGGCGCGGGCGACGGCCCGCCCACCGCGCCCGTCGTCGAGGACTACAAGGCGATCGAGGAGTCGGTGCCGCCGATGGCCCAGCGGACCCTGCGACGGGTGCTGGACGAGCTGGACTGGCCGGACGACGAGGTCGACTACCTGCTCCCACCGCAGTTGTCCGGGCGGATGACCACCAGGATCACCGCGGCCCTCGGGCTGACCGGCGCGTGTGAGGTGAGCTGCGTGGCCGACATCGGCAACACCGGCAACGCGCTCCCCTTCTTCCAGCTCGAACAGGTGCTGCCGAAGATGGCGGCGGGCGACCGCGCGGTCGGCGTGGCCATCGAGTCCAGCAAGTGGATCGAGGCCGGGTTCGCGCTGGAGGCGGTCTGAGTGGACACCCCGACCCCCGCCGCCGGGACGCTGCTCGACCTGCACCGGTCGGGGCAGCTGGTGACGCGCTACCCGGAGGTCCGCGCCCTGCTCGACGGGCTGGACGACGACGAGCTCGCCCGCGCCGGCCGGCTGCTCGCCCGCCTCGACCCCGACGAGGTACGCGCCGCACACCCGAACATCCCCACGGTCGCCGTGGCGGTGACCGGCCACGGCACGCTCGCCCCGCTGCTGCCCGCGCTCACCGCCGAGCTGGCCCGGCACGGCCTGCTGCTGCGCGCCCGGCTGTCCCCGTTCGACTCGTACGTCTTCGACCTGGCCGACCCCGGCAGCGAGCTGTACCGGGCGGCGCCGGACCTGGTGCTCTGCGTGCTCGACCCGATGGTCGTCTTCGACGAGGTGCCGGTGCCGTGGCGGCCCGCCGACGTGGCCCGCGTGCTCGCCGAGAAGGTCGACCTCGTCGAGCGGCTCGCCGCCACCTTCCGGTCCACCTCGCGCGGCACCCTCGTGTTGAACACGCTGCCGCTGGCGCGGCGGCACACCGCCCAGCTCCTCGACCTGACCTCCCGGGCCGAGCTGGGCGCGCTCTGGCGGGAGGCCAACGCCCGGCTGCTGCGCCTGGCCGCGGCGAACCCCGCCCTCGTGGTGGTCGACCTCGACCCCCTACTCGCGGAGGGGTCCCCCGCCTGCGACCCCCGGCTGACCGTGTACGCCAAGGCGCACCTGTCCGAGCCGCTGCTCGCCGGGTACGCCCGGGAGGTCGGCCACCTGGCCCGGAACCTGACCGGGCAGACCAAGAAGTGCCTGGCCCTGGACCTGGACGGCACGGTGTGGGGCGGGATCCTCGGCGACGACGGCATCGACGGCATCGAGGTGGCCGAGAGCTACCGCGGCGAGGCGCACCGCGCCTTCCAGCGGGTCGCCCGGCAGCTCGGCGCGCAGGGGGTGCTGCTCACCGCGGTGAGCAAGAACGAGGCGAGCGCCGTCGAGCAGGTGCTGCGCGAGCACCCCGGCATGACGCTGCGCGAGGACGACTTCGTCCGGGTGGTGGCCAACTGGCGGCCCAAGCACGACAACCTCACCGAGCTGGCGCAGGCACTCAACCTGCACCCGGACAGCTTCGTCTTCGTCGACGACAGCCCCTTCGAGTGCGGGCTGATCCGGCACGCCCTGCCCGGCACCGCCGTGGTCCAGGTCGACGACGAACCGGCGCTGCACGTGGTGAAGCTCCTGCGTGACGGCTGGTTCACCACCCGCCAGCTCACCGCCGAGGACCGGGACCGGGCCGCCGGCTACCGCGACGAGCTGGCCCGGCAGGACTTCCGCCGGTCGTTCTCCTCGCTCACCGACTACCTGGCCGAGTTGGCCGTGGAGGTGGAGCTGGGCGAGGCCGGGCCGGAGCAGGTGCCCCGGGTGTCCCAGCTGTCGCTGCGCACCAACCAGTTCAACCCGACCACCTGGCGCTTGCAGCCGCGGGACGTCAGCGACCTGCTCGACGACCCGTACGCCCGGGTGCTCACCGTGCGCAGCCGGGACCGGTTCGGCGAGAACGGGCTGGTCGGCGCGCTGTTCCTGCGCCGCGACGGCGACCTGGAACGGATCGAGAACTTCCTGCTCAGCTGCCGGGTCTTCGGCCGTGGGATCGAGCAGGCGTGCCTGGCCGCGGTGCTGCGCCACGCCCGGGCCGGCGGGGCCTCGGCCGTGCTGGCGAGCTACCGGCCGACCGCCAAGAACCGGATCGTCGCGGACCTGTGGCCCCGGTACGGCTTCACGCCCCTCGGCGAGGACGCCGGCGCCACCACCTTCCGCCACGACCTGCACGACATCCCCGCGGTGCCCGAGCACATCCGCCTGACCGACCGCATTGGAGTGGACGCCGCATGAACAGCCTCGACGACTTCCTCCACCTCGTCACCGACGAGGTGGGCATCCCGGTCAGCGCCGAGGACGCCCGCGGCGACCTCGACCAGGTCGCCGGCTGGGACTCGGTGCACCTGCTCACCCTGCTCACCGTGCTGGAGCAGCGGACCGGGCGGACCCTCGCGCTGCCCGACGTGCTGGAAGCCCGCAGCCTCGCCGACATCTACGACCTGGCGGTGACGGCATGAGGATCACCCCCGTCGCCCGGCAGCGCCGGCACACGTTCTTCTTCCTCGACCAGATCCGGGACTTCTCGCCGGTCTTCCTCGACACCGAGGTGGACATGACGGCGGTGGGCCGGCACCGGGCCGAGGCGCGCGCGGACGGCCGCCGGTACTCGGTGGTGACGTACCTGCTGCGGGTGACCGGCCGGGTGCTCGCCGCGCACCCGGACGCCAACGCCGCGATCAGCGGCCGGCTGCGCGCCCGGGTGGCCCGCTACGACCGGGTGAACGGCAAGCTCACCCTGGACAAGACCGTCGACGGCCAGCGGGTGGTGCTCGCGGCGGTCCTGCCGGACCTGCACACCGCGACCCTGGACGAGATCCAGCGCCAGGTGGACCACTACCGCGACGGCGACCCGGACCGGATGCCGGAGTTCGCCACGCTCCGCAAGCTGCACCAGGCGCCCTCGCTGCTCGGCCGGGCGGTGTTCCGGCTCGGCACCCGGCCGTTGCGCCGGCGCGGCGACGCCTTCGGCACCTTCGCGGTCACCTCGCTGGGCCACCGCCCGGTGGACAGCTTCCACTCGGTGGGCGGCACCACGGTCACCCTCGGGGTCGGACAGATCGCCGACCGGCCGGTGGTCCGCGGCGGCGAACTGGCCATCGCCCCGCTCATGCGGCTCAGCCTCGCCTTCGACCACCGCGTGATCGACGGCGCCGAGGCGGCCGACGTACTCACCGAGATCAAGACCGGCCTGGAGAGCTTCGGCGCCGGGCCGGCGGCGGCACCAACCGGCGACGCGCCGGCGCACGAAGCCGACCCGACACGCGAGCCGGACCTGGAGCGGGCATGAACGACCTGGACGAACTGAAGCGCTACATCACCGTGCACGCCCGCGGCCAGCGGATCCCCGACCTGCCGGCGCTGCTGGCCCGGATCCGCACCGACGCCGGGGACGAGCCGGGCTCCTGGGTCCGGGAGTGGAGCGACCGGGGCGACCGGCTGGAGCGGGAGGGCCGGCCGCTCGACGCCGCCCGGCACTTCGCCATGGCCCGCTTCCCGTACGTCGACGGCCCGGCCCGCGCGGAGGCCCTGCGCCGCTGCGTGGCGGCCTTCGACCGCTGGCGCGAGGACGACGGGGGCGTCGAGCGGCTCGACCTGGAGCTGCCCGGCGGCCGGGTCGGCTGCTGGACGGCCGGGCTGGACGGCGCCGGGCGCCGGCCGCTGCTGCTGGTGCTGGGCGGCATCGTCAGCGTCAAGGAGCAGTGGGCCCCCACCCTGCCGCTCTTCGCGAAGCTGGGGTTCGCCGCCGTCGGCACCGAGCTGCCCGGGGCCGGGGAGAACACCCTGCGCTACGGCCCGGAGAGCTGGCGGATGCTGCCCGACCTGCTCGACCGAATCTCCGACCGGGCCGACGTGTCGCGCACGTACGCCATCGCGTTCAGCTTCGCAGGGCATCTGGCGCTGCGCGCCGCCGCCGAGGACCCGCGGCTCGCCGGCATCGTGACCGCCGGGGCGCCGGTGCGGGAGTTCTTCACCGACCAGGCCTGGCAGGCCCGGGTGCCGGACGTCACCATGGACACCCTCGCCCACCTGACCGGCACGAAGCGGGCCGAGCTGGTCGCCGGGCTCGACGCCTGGGCGCTCACCGACGCCCAGCTGGCCGCCGTCGGGATCCCGGTGGCGTACCTGGCCAGCCGGCGTGACGAGATCATCCCACCGGCCGAGGCGGCCCGGCTGCCCCAGCGGCTGCGCCGGCTGCACCTGGTCGAGAACGACGACACCCACGGCTCGCCCCGGCACGTGGTCAGCTCCCAGCTCTGGACGCTCTCCTCGCTGCTGCGGCTGCGCGGCCAGCGCGGGCCCCGACGGGTGCTGGTCGGCGGGCTGGCCCGGGCCGCCCGGCTGGCCGACCGGCTGCGGCCGGGCCGCGACTGACCCCGCGGCCCGGTGCCGACGGCACCGGGCCGGACACGACCGACGAACGGCGCAGGGAGGGACCGGACGGTGCGTACGCCGGAGACGTTCATCAGCGGAATCGGGGTCTGGCTGCCCGACATCGTCAGCGTCGAGAGGGCCGTCGCCGACGGCCACTACCCCGCCGACCAGGTCGACCTGCACGGCCTCACCGGCGCCGCCGTCGCCGGCGACACCCCCGCCCCCCACATGGCCCTGCACGCCGCCACCCAGGCCCTCACCCGCGCCGAACACCCACCCACCCACGTCGACCTGCTCCTCTACGCCGACAGCTGGCACCAAGGACCCGACGGCTGGCAACCCCAGTACTACCTGCAACACCACCTCACCGGCGGCACCTGCCTCGCCGTCGAACTCCACCACGGCTGCAACGGCATGTTCACCGCCCTCGAACTCGCCGCCAGCTACCTCACCGCCCACCCCGACCGACACACCGCCCTACTCGTCGCCGCCGACAACTTCGGCACCCCCATGATCGACCGCTGGCTGGGCGGCCCCGGGTACCTGATGGGCGACGCGGGCAGCGCCCTGGTGCTCACCGCCCGGCCCGGCTTCGCCCGGCTGCTCGCCGTCGGCTCGGTCACCGTCGCCCTCGCCGAGGAGCTGCACCGGGCCGGGGAGGCGCTGTTCCCGCCCGGGCCGACCGCCGCCCGGCCCCTGGACTTCACCGCCCGCAGCGCCGAGTTCCGCCGGGCCGCCCTGCGCGACGGCGCCGGCACCGCCGTGCTGATGGACATCCAGCGGCAGACGCTCCAGGTCGTCGACCGCACCCTCGCGGAGGCGGGCATCGACATCGGCGACGTCACCCGGGTCGCCTACATGAACTACTCCCGGGAGATCGTCGAGCAGCGGTGCACCTCCGCCCTCGGCCTGCCGCTGTCGGCGTCCACCTGGGACTGGGGGCGCGGCCTCGGGCATCTGGGCGCCAGCGACCAGGTCGTCGCCCTGGAGCACCTGGTCACCACCGGACAGCTCGGCCCCGGGGACCACCTGCTGATGCTCGGCGTCGGGCCGGGCGTCACCGTCTCCTGCGCCGTCGTCCAGATCATCCACCCACCGGCCTGGCCGTGACCGACGCCGCCGACCGGTCCACCCCGAAGGAGAGCAATCCGGTGTTCGATGCGAACAGCGGCACGCGGCCCGCGGCCGTCGCCGTGGTCGGGATGGGCTGCCGGTTGGCCGGCGACGTGGACTCCCCGGACAGCTTCTGGGCGTTGCTACGCGACGGCCGGGACGGCATCGGCGAGCTGCCCGAGCAGCGCTGGGACCACTACCGCGACCTGGGGCCGGAGTTCGCCGCCGCGCTGCGCCGGGCCACCCGGCACGGCGCGTTCCTGCGCGACGTCGAGGGCTTCGACGCCGAGTTCTTCGGCGTGACGCCCCGCGAGGCGGAGCTGATGGACCCGCAGCAGCGGATCCTGCTGGAGGTCACCTGGAACGCGCTGGAACACGCCGGCATCCCGGCCCGCCGCCTCGCCGGCGGCGACACCGGCGTCTTCGTGGGCGTCGGGTCCGACGACTACGGCCGGCGGCTGCTGGAGGACCTGCCCCGGATCGAGGCGTGGACCGGCATCGGCGCGGCCATGTGCGCGGTCGCCAACCGCATCTCGTACGCGCTGGACCTGCGTGGGCCCAGCCTCGCGGTGGACACCGCCTGCTCCGCCTCGCTGGTCGCGGTGCACCTGGCCTGCCAGAGCCTGCGCACCGGGGAGAGCTCGCTGGCGATCGCCGCCGGGGTCAACCTGATCCTCGCGCCCGGCCTCACCCTCACCCTGGACGCCGCCGGGGCGACCTCGCCGGACGGGCGGTGCAAGTCGTTCGACGCTGCCGCCGACGGCTACGGCCGCGGTGAGGGTTGCGGCGTGCTGGTGCTCAAGCGGCTGGCCGACGCGCAACGCGACGGCGACCGGGTGCTGGCGGTGATCCGTGGCAGCGCTGTGCAGCAGGACGGGCGGACCAACGGCATCATGGCCCCCAGCCGGGACGCGCAGGAGCAACTCCTGGTGCGCGCCTGCCGGCAGGCGGGCGTCGCGCCGACCTCGGTGGACTACGTCGAGGCGCACGGCACGGGCACCCGGTTGGGCGACCCGCTGGAGGCGGGCGCGCTCGGCGCGGTCTACGGCGCCGGCCGGCAGCCCGGCGAGCCGTGCCTGATCGGGTCGGTCAAGGCCAGCATCGGCCACCTGGAGGCCGCCGCCGGGGTGGCCAGCCTGATCAAGGCGATCCTCGCGCTGCGGTACGCGGAGATCCCGCGCAGCCTCAACCTCGAAACCCCGAACCCCGCGATCGACTGGGCCAACGCCGGACTGCGGGTGGTCACCGAGCACCGGCCGTGGCCGCGGCGACCGGGCCCCCGCCGGGCCGGTGTCTCCGGCTTCGGCTACGGCGGCACCATCGCGCACGTCCTGCTCGAACAGGCGCCCGACGCGCCGCCGGCGCCGGCCGGCCCGGCCGGGCTGCTCTTCCCGCTCTCCGCCGGGTCGCCGGAGACGCTGCGCCGGCACGCCGGTGACCTGGTCGAGCTGCTGGAGTCGGCGGAGGGGCTGTCGCCGGCCGACCTCGGGCACACCCTGTCCCGGCGCCGCGCCCACCTGGAGCACCGGGCCGCGGTGGTGGCCACCGACCGGGCCGAGCTGGTCGCCCGGCTACGCCACGTGGCCCGGGGCGAGCAGGCGCAGCACGTCGCGACCGGGCGGGCGCTGCCCGGGTCCGGCGAGCACGACCGGCGTCCGGTCTGGGTCTTCTCCGGTCACGGCTCCCAGTGGCCCGGCATGGGGCAGGGGCTGCTCGCCGACGAGCCGGCGTTCGCCGCCGTCATGGACGAGCTGGCCCCGGTCTTCCAGGCCGAGATCGGCTTCACGCCGCGCGAGGTGCTCACCTCCGGCGACCTGGGCGCGGTGGACCGGATCCAGACGATGATCTTCGCGACCCAGGTCGGCCTGGCCGCCGTTTGGCGGGCATACGGGGTGACCCCGGCCGCGGTGATCGGCCACTCGGTCGGCGAGATCGCGGCGGCGGTGGCCTGCGGCGGGCTCAGCCTCGCCGACGGGGCGCGGCTGAGCTGCCGGCGGTCGATCCTGCTGCGCCGGGTCGCCGGGGCGGGCGCCATGGCCATGGCTGCCATCCCGTTCGACGAGGCGGCGCGGCGGCTGGCCGGCCGGACCGACGTGGTGGCCGCGATCGCCGCCTCGCCGGCGTCCACCGTGGTCGCCGGGGACCCGGAAGCCGTGGCCGAGGTGCGGGAACGCTGGCAGGCCGAGGGGGTGCTGGTCCGGCAGGTCAATTCGGACGTGGCGTTCCACAGCCCGCAGATGGACCCGCTCTGCCCGGACCTGGCCGCCGCCCTCGGCGACCTCTCCCCCGCCGTGCCGGTGGTGCCGATGTACCGCACCTCGCTGGCCGACCCGCGAGGCGCCGCGCCCCTGGACGGCGCCTACTGGGCCGGCAACCTGCGCAACCCGGTGCGCCTCGGCGACGCCGTGGCGGCGGCCGCGGAGGACGGCCACCGGGCGTTCGTGGAGATCTCGGCGCACCCGGTGGTGGCGCACTCGATCGGCGAGACCCTCGCCGACCTGGACCGGACGTACGTCGGGTCGACGCTGCGGCGCAACTACCCCGAGCGGGCCACCTTCCTCACCAACCTGGGCGCGGCGCACTGCCACGGGGTCCCGGTGGACTGGACCCGGCTGCAGCCGTCCGGCACGCTGGTCGACCTGCCGCTGACCCCCTGGCAGCACCGCCGGCACTGGCGTGACGCGCCGTCCGGCGGGCCGGGCGGCGGCATGGGCCACGACCCGGACAGCCACACCCTGGTCGGCACGCCGGTCAGCGTGGCCGGCGCCGGGCTGGGGTTGTGGCGTACCCGGCTCGACGACGAGAGCCGTCCCTACCCCGGCCACCACACCATCCACGGCACCGAGGTGGTGCCGGCGGCCGTGCTGCTGAGCACGTTCCTGCGTGCGGGCGCCGAGCAGGGTCTCCCGCCGGTGCTCACCGACGTGGCGCTGCGCGTCCCGCTGCCCACGGCCGACCCCCGGGAGATCCAGGTCGTCGCCGAGGACGGCACGGTACGACTCGCCTCCCGGACCCTCGCCGCCGATGACGCGGCCTGGCAGCAGCACGCCTCGGCGGCGCTGCGCCCGGCCGCCGCGCCCAGGCCCGCCGGGCCGGCGCCGGCCGGGTACGACCTGGCGCCCCGCGCGGCGAGCCTGGTCACCGACCACCTCGCCGCCGTCGGCGTACCGTCGATGGCCTTCCCGTGGCAGGTGCGCGAGCTGTCCCAGGGCGACGGCGTGCTGCGCGCCCTGGTCCGGGTCGACCAGCCCGCCCCCGCGCCGACCTGGGCGCCGGTGTTCGACGCCGCGCTCTCCGCCGCGCCCGCCGCCTTCGGCGGCCCGCCGGTCCTGCGCGTCGTGGCCGGCGTCGACGAGGTGACGGTGGACGGTGAACCGCCGGCCGAGGTGGTCGTCGACGTGCGGGTCGACGGCAGCGTCCCGGACCGTGCCGACGTCACCGTCGCCGATCCCGCCGGCACGGTGCTGGCCCGGCTGCGCGGGGTGCGCTTCGGCGTGCTCGACGGGCCGGTCACCGCGCCCGTGCGCCCCGAACACCTCGTGTACGAGATCGCCTGGACGCCGCGCCCGGCGCCCCCGGCGGACCACCGGGCACCCCGCGAGGTGGTGCTCGTCGGCGGCGCGGGGCCGCTGGCGGCGGCGATCCGCGGGCGGATCAGCGGCGCCGGCGTACCGCTGCGTGCCGTGGCCGACGCCGCCGGACTGGCCGGGCTCGACCCGCCGCCGGACCCGTCCGGCGCGGTGCTGGTCCTGCCCGGCGACGACGCCGACGTGCCGGCCGCGGCCGCCCGGCAGGCCTGGCTGCTCACCGAGGTCACGCACGTCCTCGCGGCCGGCGACCGGAACGCCTTCCCGCGGTTGTGGGCGGTGACCCGGGGCGTGCGGGAGTCCGCCGACCCGGCGGCGCTGGCCGACGCGCCGCTGTGGGGGCTGGGCCGGGTGCTCGCCACCGAACATCCCGAGCTGTGGGGCGGCCTGGTCGACCTGGACCCGGCCGACGAGGGCGGGCTGGACGCGCTGCCCGGCCTGCTGGGCGCCGCCACGCCGGACGACGTGCTCGCCCCGCGCGGCACCGGCACGTCGGTGGCCCGGCTGGTCCCGCTGGACCGGCCCCCGGTGCGACCGCCGCTGCGCTGCCGGCCGGACGGGACGTACCTGATCACCGGCGGGCTGGGCACCCTGGGCCTGGCGGTGGCCGACTGGCTGGCCGACCAGGGGGCCCGCCGCCTCGTGCTGGCCGGGCGGGCCGGGCTGCCGCCGCGGGGCCGCTGGGACCGGCCGGCGGGCGACGGCGGCCCGGACGCGGCCACCCGCGACCGGATCGCCCGGGTCCGCGCGCTGGAGGCGCGCGGGGTGACCGTACGCGTGCTCGCGGTCGACATCGCCGACGCGGAGGCGGTCCGGCGGCAGCTCGACCCGGACACGCTGGGCCTGCCCCCGGTGTGCGGCGTCGTGCACGCCGCCGGCGTGCTGGACAACCGGTTCGCCGCCGGCCTGGACGAGGCGTCGCTGCGCCGGGTGCTGCGTCCCAAGGTCGACGGGGCGTGGGCGCTGCACCGGCTCTTCCCGCCCGGCAGCGTCGACTTCCTGACCCTCTTCTCCTCCTGCGGCCAGCTGCTCGGGCTGGCCGGACAGGCCAGCTACGGCGCGGCGAACGCGTTCCTCGACGCGCTCGCCACCCATCGCCGCACGCTCGGCGCCGACGACACCACCAGCTTCGGGTGGACCTCCTGGCAGGGGCAGGGCATGGCGGTCAACGCCGTGGTGGACAACGAGCTGAAGGCCCGGGCCGTGGCCGCCATCGAGCCCGAGCAGGCGTTCGCCGCCTGGCAGCACGCCCACCGCCACGGCGGCGGTCACCTGCCGGTGCTGCGGGTGCTGGCGGCCGGTCCGGCCACGGACCGCCCGCCGCTGCTGGCCCAGCTGCCCAGCGGGGAGGACGCCGGGGAGGCCGCGGCCGAGCAGGCGCCGGCGGCCCGGCTCGCCGACCTGCCGCCGGAGGAGCTGCGGGCCACCGTGCAGAGCGAGGTGGGCGCCCAGATCGCGGCCGAGATGCGGCTGCCGGTGTCCGACCTGGACACCCGCCGGTCCCTGCTGGAGCAGGGGCTCGACTCGGTGATGACCCTGGTGATCCGGCGGCGGCTGGAGAAGCGGTTCGGCCGCCCGCTGCCGGCCACCCTGCTGTGGAACCAGCCCACCGTCTCCGCGATCGCCGAGCACCTGGTCGACGCGCTCACCGCCGCCCCCGCCGGCGCCCAGCCGTGACCGCCCCCGATCCCCGACCCGCCCCCACCGGGGCGCGACCGGCACCACCAGGAGAGGAGAGAACCGTGTCCGAGGACGACGTCAGCGCCGCGTTGACGACCTTCATCAAGGAGAACCTCGCGCAGGACGCGCCGTACGACATCGACGAGGACACCCCGCTGCTGGAGCTGGGCATCCTCGACTCGCTGAAGACGGCGATGCTGCTCAACTACATCCGCGACGGGCTCGGCACCCCGGTGCCGCCGCAGCTGATCGACGCGGCCAACTTCCGGAGCATCCGGACCATCGCCGCGCTCGTCGGCGGCCTGACGAGCACACGGAACTGAGGGGGCCGGCATGAGCGTGGACTATGACGTGGCGGTGATCGGCGGCGGGCCCGCCGGCTCGACCGTCGCCTCCTACCTGGCCGGGGCCGGCCTGTCGGTCGTGCTGTTCGAGAGCGAGCTGTTCCCCCGGGAGCACGTCGGCGAGTCGCTGGTGCCGGCCACCACCCCGGTGCTGTCCGAGATCGGCGTGCTGGACGACATCGAGGCGGCCGGCTTCCCCCGCAAGTACGGCGCGGCCTGGACGTCGGCCGAGTCGCGCAACGTGCCGCACAACGGCTTCACCGGCCTGGACCACGACTTCCGGGCCGCCGAGGTGATGTTCGTCGAGCGGGATCAGCCCGGCGTCGACCGGGACTACACGTTCCACGTCGACCGGGGCAAGTTCGACCTGATCCTGCTCAAGCACGCGGAGGGCCGCGGCGCCAAGGTCTTCTCCGGTGCGCGGGTGCTCAAGGTGGACTTCGACGACCCGGAGGCGGTGGAGCTGACGGTCCGGTTCGGCCCCCGGGAGGTGCCGTTCCGGGTGGGGATGGTGGTGGACGCCTCCGGCCGGAGCACGCTGCTCGGCCGGCAGCTGAAGTACAAGGTCTCCGACCCGGTCTTCAACCAGTACGCCGTGCACACCTGGTTCGAGGACCTGGACCGGGCGGCGGTGGCGCCGTCGGCGGAGAAGCAGGACTACATCTTCGTCCACTTCCTGCCGATCCAGGACACCTGGGTGTGGCAGATCCCGATCACCGACACCATCACCAGCGTCGGCGTGGTCACCCAGAAGAAGCTCTTCGCCGAGGCCAACACCGACCGCGAGGCATTCTTCTGGGAGTTCCTGTCCAGCCGGCCCGACCTGCACAAGGCGTTGCAGGACGCGCGGCAGGTCCGCCCATTCAAGGCCGAGGGCGACTACAGCTACTCGATGAAGGAGATCTGCGGCGACCGGTTCGTGCTCATCGGGGACGCCGCCCGGTTCGTCGACCCGATCTTCTCCAGCGGGGTGAGCGTCGCGCTGAACAGCGCCCGGATCGCGGCGAAGGACATCATCGCCGCCCACGCGGCCGGCGACTACTCGCGGGCCCGCTTCGGCGAGTACGAGCGGAAGCTGCGCCGGGGCGTCCGCTACTGGTACGAGTTCATCTCCATCTACTACCGGCTCAACGTGCTCTTCACCGCCTTCGTCCAGGACCCGCGCTACCGCATCGACGTGCTGAAGATGCTCCAGGGCGACGTCTACGACGACGAGGAGCCGAAGGCGCTGGTGGCCATGCGGGAGGCGGTGGCGGCCGTGGAGAACAACCCCGACCACCTGTGGCACCCGTACCTGGGGACGCTGCGGGCCCCCGTCCCGAACGCCTGAACCACGCGAGAGCCCGGCCCGGATGTCCGGGCCGGGCTTCTCCGGCGGTACGGGGACGGTCAGCGCAGCGCGACCGGCAACGACTCCCACCCGTTCATCAGGATGCTCGTCTGCCGCGTCAACTGCTCCGGCGGCACGGCCAGCCGCAGCTTCGGGAACCGGGCGAGCAGCGTGCCGATGGCGATCCGCGCCTCCAACCGGGCCAGCGGGGCGCCCATGCAGTGGTGCAGCCCGTGCCCGAAGGAGAGGTGGGCGTTCTTCTCCCGGCCGATGTCGAACCGCTCCGGCTCGGCGAACAGCGCCGGGTCGTGGTTGGCCGCGACCAGCGAGATGAACACCATGTCCCCGCGCGGGATGGTGGCCCCGCCGATCGACACGTCCTCGGCGGCCCGGCGTGGGGTGGCCATCCGCAGGGGCGCCTCGTAGCGGAGGAACTCCTCGATCGCGGTGGGCAGCCGCTCCGGGTCGGCCCGCACGGCGGCCAGCGTCTCGGGGTGGGTGAGCAGGTCGTGCACCCCGTTGCCGATCAGGTTGGTGGTGGTGGCGTGCCCGGCGATCAGCATCAGGAACACCATCGAGGTCAGCTCGTCCTCGCTGAGCCGGTCGCCGCCGTCGCTGACCCCGACCAGCCCGGAGAGCAGGTCGTCGGCCGGCTCCCGGCGCTTCAACTCGATCAGCGTGCGCGCGTACTCGACCAGCCTGGTGGCGGCGCCGATGAACTCCTCGGGGCGGGCCAGGGTGCCCTGGGTGATGGTGTTGGCCCAGCCCTGGAAGATCTCCGAGTCCTCGGCGGGCACGCCGAGCAGCTCGGCGATGACCTTGAACGGCAGCGGGAAGGTCAGCGCGGGCACCAGGTCGACCTGGTCCCGGTCGGCGAACGCGTCCAGCAGATCGTCGGTCAGCTCCTGGATCCGCGGCGCCAGCGCCTCGGTCCGCCGGCGGGTGAAGGCGGCGCTGACCAGCTTGCGCAGCCGCCCGTGGTCGGGCGGGTTGCTGTGCAGGACGTCGCTGCTCATCGCCAGGGCCAGCTCCGGCGGCAGGCCGGGAAAGCCGCCCTCCAGCGGGCCGTCCTTGATCAGGTGCGGGTGCGCGAGCGCGTGACGGACCTCGTCTCCGTTGGTGATCAGCCAGGCGAGAGCGCCGTGCGGGAGGGCGATCTGCCGCACCGGCGCGGTGCGCCCCAGGACCGGGGCGTCGGTCAGGCTCGGGGGTTTCGACTTCAGCTCGGGTGACGGCGTCATCCCGCCATCGTCGGCGCGGCGGCTAAAGGGGAGGCAAAGCTGCCCGGCCCGGCCCGCACCGGTCAGGAACGGCTTTAACGACCGACAAGGCCGCCGTTGGGGGCTCTGGTCACGCTGTCGAGCGCGCCGGGCGTGGGTGCCATCCCGAGGGGTGCGCCGGTGGCGTCCGCACGAGGTCGAGTGAGGGGCAGTGATCCGCATGAAGCATGACCACGACCCGGTCGTCCCGGAGCCGGTCGACGCGGGCGGGCCGGCGATCGCCGTGATCGGCATGTCCTGCCGCCTCCCCCTGGCCCCCGACCCGTCGGCGTTCTGGCGGCTGCTGCGCGACGGGCGCAGCGCCATCGGCGAGACACCGGCGGACCGCTGGGACGACCCGGGCGCGGTCCGGCACGGCGGCTTCCTGGAGCGGGTGGACGAGTTCGACGCCGACTTCTTCGGCATCTCGCCCCGCGAGGCCAGCGCCATGGACCCGCAGCAGCGACTCGTGCTGGAGCTGGCCTGGGAGGCGCTGGAGGACACCGGCATCGTGCCGGGCACCCTGCGCGGCAGCCGGACGGGCGTCTTCGTGGGCGCGATCTGGGACGACTACGCCACCCTGCTGTCCCGGCAGGGCACCGAGGTGATCGGCCAGCACAGCGTCACCGGCACGCACCGCAGCATCATCGCCAACCGGGTCTCGTACACCCTCGGGCTGCACGGGCCGAGCCTCACCATCGACGCGGCCCAGTCGTCCTCCCTGGTCGCCGTGCACATGGCCAGCGCCAGCCTGCGCAGCGGCGAGTCCTCGCTGGCTCTGGCCGGCGGCGCGAACCTGATGATCGTTCCGGAGAGCACCATCCGGTCGGCGCGGTTCGGCGGCCTCTCCCCCGACGGCCGGTGCTTCACCTTCGACGCCCGGGCCAACGGCTACGTGCGGGGCGAGGGCGGCGCGGTGGTCGTGCTGAAGCGGCTGGCCGACGCGCTGGCCGACGGCGACCCGATCTACTGCGTGATCCGCGGCAGCGCCGTCAACAACGACGGCGCCACCGAGGGGCTCACGGTGCCCAGCGTGGATGCCCAGCGACGGGTGCTCGGCGACGCGTACGCGAACGCGGGCGTCGACCCGGCCACGGTGCAGTACGTCGAGCTGCACGGCACCGGCACCCGGGTCGGCGACCCGATCGAGGCGGCGGCGTTGGGCGCCGCGCTCGGGTCGGGGCGTACCGGGACACCGCTGGCCGTCGGCTCGGCCAAGACGAACGTCGGCCACCTGGAGGGCGCGGCCGGGGTGGTCGGCCTGATCAAGGCGGCGCTGAGCATCCGGCACCGGCAGCTGCCACCGAGCCTCAACTTCGCGACCCCGAACCCGGACATCCCCCTGGACGAGCTGCGCCTGCGGGTGCAGACCGAGCTGGGCGACTGGCCCCACCCGGCGGCGCCGCTGGTCGCCGGGGTCAGCTCCTTCGGCATGGGCGGCACCAACTGCCACGTGGTGCTGACCGAGCCGCCCGCGTCCGGGGACCGGGCCGCCGGTCCGGACCGGGCGCGGCGGGGCACGGCCGGGCGCCCGGGAAAGCGCGGGCGCCCGCCGGCGTTCGCCGCGAACGCGTACGTGCTCTCCGCGCGGGACGACGCCGCGCTGGGCGGGCAGGCCCGGCGGCTGCTCGACCGGCTGGCCGACGGCTCCGGGGACGCGCCGCGCGACGTGGCGTACTCGCTGGTCACCACCCGGGCCGCGTTCCCGCACCGGGCCGTGGTGGTGGCCGACGACGGCGACCCGGAGACGCTGCGGGCCGGGCTGGCCGCGCTGGCCGACGGCGAGCCCACCGCGAGCGTCGTACGGGGCACGGCCACCGACCCCGGCCGGGTCGCCTTCCTCTTCTCCGGGCAGGGCAGCCAGCGGGTGCGGATGGGCCAGGAGCTGCGGGCCGCCGTTCCGGCCTTCGCCCGGGCCCTGGACGAGGTCCTCGCCGAGCTGGACCCGCACCTGCCCCGGCCGCTGGGCGAGCTGCTCGCCGCGCCGGAGGGCTCCGCCGACGCCGCGTTGCTCGACCGGACCGGTTTCACCCAGCCGGCGCTCTTCGCAGTCGAGGTGGCGCTGTACCGGCTGGCCGAACAGTCGGGGCTCACCCCGGACCTGCTGCTCGGCCATTCTGTCGGCGAGCTGGCCGCCGCGCACGTGGCGGGCGTCCTGTCGCTGCCGGACGCCTGCGCGCTGGTGGCCGCGCGCGGCAGCCTCATGCAGGCGCTCACCGAGCGCGGCGCCATGGTGGCGGTGCAGGCCACCGAGGACGAGGTCCGGGCGAGCCTGCCCGCCGGCGGACGGGTCGACGTGGCCGCCCTCAACGGTCCCACCTCGACGGTGGTGGCCGGCGACGAGGACGCCGTCCTCGCCCTCGCCGGGCAGTGGCGCGACCGGGGCCGGCGGACCAAGCGGCTGCGGGTCAGCCACGCGTTCCACTCGCCCCACATGGACGCCATGCTCGACGACTTCCGCGCCGTGGCGGAACGGCTCAGCTTCGCCCCGCCCACCATCCCGATCGTGTCCAACCTGACCGGCGCCGTGGCGGAGCCGGCCGAGCTCACCGACCCGGACTACTGGGTGCGGCACGTCCGCCGGGCGGTCCGCTTCGTCGACGGCGTACGGACCCTGCACGAACAGGGCGTGCGGACCTTCGTCGAGGTGGGCCCGGACGGGGTGCTGTCCGGCCTGGGCCGGGACTGCCTGCCCGAGGGCGGGGGCACCTTCGTGCCCCTGCTCCGGCCCCGGCTGCCGGAGACCCGCTCCGTCCTGCTGGCCCTGGCCGCCGCGTACGTGCGGGGCGTACCGGTCGACTGGCCGGCGGTGCTGGCCTGGCCGGGCGGCCCGGCGCCGCGCCGGGTGCCGCTGCCCACCTACGCGTTCCAGCGCCGCCGGTACTGGCTGGACGGGGTGGCCACCCCGGCCCGGACCGAGCCGGCCGCCACGCCGGCCGCGGTGGCACCCGCGCCGGCCGCGCCGTCCGGGGGCGCGCCGGGGAACCCGCTGGCCGACCGGCTCGCCGGGCTCGCCGAGGCGGACCGGCAGCGCGTGCTGCTCGACCTGGTCCGCACCCACGTCGCGATCGTCCTCGGGCACGTCACCGCCCAGACGGTCGCGGACGGCCGCACCTTCAAGGAGCTGGGCTTCGACTCGCTGCTCTCGGTGGAGCTGCGGGACCGGCTGGCCGCCGCCGCCGGACTGAGCCTGCCGGTGGGGCTGCTCTACGACCACCCGACCCCGGAGGCGCTCGCGGCGCACCTGCGTACCCGGCTCGTCGGCGCCGTGCCGGCCGGCGCGGCCGACGCCCCGGCCGCGGTGACCGACGAACCCGTCGCGATCGTCTCCATGGCGTGCCGCTACCCGGGCGGAGCCGAGTCGCCGACCGAGCTGTGGCGGCTGCTCACCGAGGAGGTCGACGCGATCTCCGGCTTCCCCACCGACCGGGGCTGGAACCTGGACGCGCTCTACGACCCGAGCGCCGAGCGCGGCGGCACCAGCTACGTCCGCGAGGGCGGCTTCCTCTACGGCGCCGGCGACTTCGACCCGGGCTTCTTCGGGATCAGCCCGCGTGAGGCGGCGGCGATGGACCCGCAGCAGCGGCTGCTGCTGGAGACCGCCTGGGAGACCCTGGAACGCGCCGGCATCGACCCGACCGGGCTGCGCGGCTCCCGCGCCGGCGTCTTCGTCGGTGCGACGTTCCTCGACTACGGGCCCCGGCTGCACCAGGCGCCGGAGGGCTACGAGGGCTTCCTGCTGACCGGCAGCACCACCAGCGTCGCCTCGGGCCGGCTGGCGTACACGATGGGCTTCGAGGGCCCGGCGGTGACCGTGGACACCGCCTGCTCCTCCTCGCTGGTGGCGATCCACCTCGCCGCCCAGGCGCTGCGGCAGGGCGAGTGCACCATGGCGCTGGCCGGCGGCGTCACCGTGATGGCCACGCCGGGCATGTTCGTCGAGTTCAGCCGGCAGCGCGGGCTGGCGCCGGACGCGCGGTGCAAGCCGTTCGCCGAGGCCGCCGACGGCACCGCGTGGGGCGAGGGCGTCGGCCTGGTCCTGCTGGAGCGGCTGTCGGACGCGCACCGCAACGGCCACCAGGTGCTCGCCGTGATCCGCGGCTCGGCGGTGAACCAGGACGGCGCCAGCAACGGCCTCACCGCACCGAACGGGCCGTCCCAGGAGCGGCTCATCCGGCAGGCGCTCGCCGCGTCCGGCCTCGGCGGTGCGGACGTCGACGCGGTCGAGGCGCACGGCACCGGCACCCGGCTGGGCGACCCGATCGAGGCGCAGGCGCTGCTGGCCACGTACGGGCAGGACCGGCCCGCGGACCGGCCGCTGTGGCTGGGGTCGGTCAAGTCGAACCTCGGTCACACCCAGGCCGCCGCGGGCGTCGCCGGGGTGATCAAGATGGTCCAGGCGATGCGCCACGGCCTGCTGCCGCGCACCCTGCACGTCGACGCGCCCAGCTCGCACGTGGACTGGTCGGCCGGCGCGGTGGCCCTGCTGACCGAGCCGACCCCCTGGCCCGAGCGGGACCGGCCGCGCCGGGCCGGGGTCTCCTCGTTCGGCATCAGCGGCACCAACGCGCACCTGATCCTGGAACAGTCCCCGGTGGCCGACGCGGCCGGCGAGGATCCGGCCCCGGACGAGCCGGCCGGCCAGGACGAGCAGGCCGGCAGCGCTGACGCGCAGCCCGCCGTGCCGCTGCCGTGGCTGCTGTCGGCGAAGACCCCGGCGGCGCTGCGCGCGCAGGCGGCCAACCTCGCCGGGTACGCGCAGGAACGCCCGGACCTGGACCACGACCGGGTGGCGGCGACCCTGATCGGCAGCCGCGCGACCTTCCACCACCGGGCCGCCGTGCTGCCCGACGACGACCCGGTCGAGGCGCTGCGGGCCCTCGCCGAGGACCGGCCGCACCTGGCCCTGCTCCAGCACACCGCCTCCCACACCGGCCGGACGGTGTTCGTGTTCCCCGGCCAGGGCGGGCAGTGGCTCGGCATGGGCCGCGAACTCGCCGCGCGGAGCGAGGTCTTCGCCGCCCACCTGGACGCCTGCGCGGAGGCGCTGCGGCCCTACGTCGACTGGGACCTGCACGCCGTGCTGCACGACGACGACCCGGACTGGCTGACGCGGGTGGACGTGGTCCAGCCGGTGCTGTTCGCCGTCATGACCGGACTCGCCGCCGTGTGGCGGCACCACGGCATCACCCCCGACGCCGTCATCGGCCACTCCCAGGGCGAGATCGCCGCCGCCTGCGCCGCCGGAGCCCTGGCCCTGGACGACGCCGCCAGGATCGTGGCGCTGCGCGCCCAGGCGCTACGCGCGCTCATCGGCCACGGTGACATGGCCTCCCTGGCCCTACCCGCCGACCAGGTCACCGACCTCCTCGCCGCGCTCGACGCCGGCGAGCCGGCCCCGGCTGACGGCGACCGTGGCACGGCCCGGGCATTCATCGCCACGGTCAACGGCCCGAACGCGACGGTCATCGCCGGCGACCCCGACTCCGTCGCCGTCGCCGTGGCCCACTGCAAGGAGCGGGACATCCCCGCCCGCGTCCTGCCCGTCGGCTACGCCTCCCACACCCCCCACGTGGAGGCGTTGCGCGAGGAGATCCTCGCCGCCCTCGACGGCATCGCCCCCACCCCCACCGACGTCGCCTTCTACTCGACGTTCACCGGCGACCGCATCCAGGCCGACACGTTGAGCGCCGACTACTGGTACGACAACCTGCGCCACCCCGTGCAGTTCCAGACCGCCACCGAAGCACTCCTGCGCGACGGCCACACCACCTTCATCGAGGTCAGCCCCCACCCCGTCCTCATCCAACCCATCGAAGAGACCGCCGACGGGCAGGACATCGTCGCCCTGCCCACCCTGCGCCGCGACACCACCGGCCAGCTCGCCGCCGCCCTGGCCACCGCGCACACCCACGGCCTGCCCGTCGACTGGCGGCCGCTGCTGCCGGCGGCGCCGCCGGTCGAGCTGCCCACCTACCCCTTCGAGCACCAGCGGTTCTGGCTGCAGGCCGGCACCCGGGGCGGGGAACCCGCCGAGCTGGGCCTCAGCGGCGCGGACCACCCGCTGCTCGGCGCGACCGTCGAACTCGCCGACGGGGAGGGTTACCTGCTCACCGGCTGGCTGTCCCTGCACGCCCACCCCTGGCTGGCCGACAGCGTGGTCGCCGCGGGCACCGTCGTACCGGCCGCCACCTTCGTCGAGCTGAGCCTGCACGCCGGCAGCCACGTCGGGTACGCCCGCCTCGACGAGCTGACCGTCGAGACGGCACTCACCTTCCCCGAGCACGGGGCCGTGCACATCCAGATCGAGGTCGGCGAGGACGACGAGTCCGGCCGGCGGCCGATCACCATCCACTCCCGTACCGGCATCAGCCCCGGCACCGAGTGGACCCACCACGCCACCGGCCGGCTCAGCGCCGGCGCGGCGCCGGGCACCGGCCCCGACGCCGGGCGGGCGACCTGGCCGCCCGCCGACGCCGAGCCGCTCGACGCCGACCGGCTCTACCCCGACCTCGCGCGGGCCGGCCGGGAGTACGGCCCGGCGTTCCGCGCGGTCCGAGCGGTCTGGCGCGCCGGTGACACCACGTACGCCGAGCTCCACCTGCCCGAGGAGGTGGACGCCGGCGGCTACGGCATCCACCCCGCGCTGCTCGACGCCGCCCTGCACGCCCTGGCCGTCGACGGCGACCCCGCGCTGCCGCAACTCCCCCGCGCCTGGACCGGGGTCACCCTGCACGCGGTGGACGCCCGCGCCCTGCGGGTGCGGATCGCCCGCACCGGCCCGGACACCGTCACCCTGGCCGCCGCCGACCCGGCCGGCGCCCCCGTGGTGACCGTCGACGCGCTGACCCTGGCCCCCGTCACGGCCGGAGCCGGCGCCGGCTCCGCCCGGGACTCGCTGCACCAGGTCGAGTGGCGGCCGGTGAACGCCGCACCGGCCCGTCGGCCCTGGCCGGTGACCGACCTGACCGGCCTCGACACGCTGCTCGCCGGGGAGGAGCCCCCGCCCGAGGTGGTCGTCGTCGAGGTGACCGCACCGACGGACGACGTGGCCGCGGCGACCCACGAGCTGGCCGGCCGGGTGGCCGCCGCCCTGCGCGACTGGCTGACCAACGAGCGGCTGCACGGCAGCCGGCTGGTGGTGCTGACCCGCGGGGCCGTCGCCGCCCGGGCCGACGACGACGTCACCGACCTGCCCGCCGCTGCCCTGTGGGGGCTCGTCCGCTCGGCCCAGTCCGAACACCCGGACCGGGTGACCGTCATCGACGCGGACGAGGCCGACCCGCGGCTCGTCGCGGCGGCCGTCGCCACCGGCGAACCCCAGCTCGCCCTCCGGGCCGGCACCCTGCTCGCGCCGCGGCTCACCCGTCTCCGGACGCCGTCCGAGCCCACCGCCTCGCCGCTGGACCCGTCGGGCACCGTCCTGGTCACCGGCGGCACCGGCACGCTCGGCGCGCTGCTCGCCGAGCACCTGGTCCGCACCGGCCAGGCCCGGCACCTGCTGCTGGCCGGCCGCCGCGGCCCGGCCGCACCGGAGGCACCGGCGCTGACCGCCCGGCTGGAGGCACTCGGCGCGACCGTGCGTGTCGTCGCCTGCGACACCGCGGACCCGGACGCGGTCCGCGCCCTGGTCGACGGCGTACCGTCCGCCCACCCGCTCACCGCTGTCTTCCACACCGCCGGCGTGCTGCACGACGCCACGCTGCACACCCTGACCGCGGAACAGTTGCACACCGTGCTGCGGGCCAAGGTGGACGCCGCCTGGCACCTGCACCGGGCCACCGCCCACCTGCCCCTGGCCGCGTTCGTGCTCTATTCCTCGGCCGCCGGCATCCTGGGCAGCCCCGGTCAGGGCAACTACGCCGCCGCCAACACCTTCCTCGACGCGCTCGCCCAGCACCGGCACGCGCACGGCCTGCCCGCCACCAGCCTCGCCTGGGGCTACTGGGCGCAGGCCAGCGGCATGACCGGGCACCTCGACGAGACCGACCAGGCCCGGATGGCCCGCGCCGGGCTGCGCCCACTGCCCACCGACGACGCGCTGGCCCTGCTCGACGTCGCGGTCGCCGGAGACCGGCCGGCCCTCGTGCCGCTGGCCCTGGACCTGGCGGTGCTGCGCGGCAACACCGGCGGCGCCGGCGTACCCGCGGTGCTGCGCGGGCTGGTCCGCACGCCGACCCGCCGCGCGGCGGCCGCGGCGGTGGTCGCCGGTTCGGACCTGGCGCAGCAGGTCGCCGGCCTGGCGGGCGCCGACCGGGACCGGATGCTGCTCGACCTGGTCCGCGCGCAGGTGGCGGTCGTCCTCGGGCACCGCAGCGCGGAGGCGGTCGAGCCGCACCGGACCTTCAAGGACCTCGGCTTCGACTCGCTCACGGCGGTCGAGCTGCGCAACCGGCTCAACGCGGCCACCGGGCTGCGGCTGCCCGCCACCGTCGTCTTCGACCATCCGAACCCGCAGTCCGTCGTGGACCGGTTGCGCACCGAACTGCTCGGCGCCCCGGTGAGCACCGGGCCGGCGCCCCGCCCCCGGGCCTCGGCCGCCGACGACCCCATCGCCATCGTCGGCATGGCCTGCCGCTATCCGGGCGACGCCCGGACCCCGGAGGACCTGTGGCGGCTCGTGCTCGACGGGGCCGACGCCACCAGCGACTTCCCGGTCAACCGGGGCTGGGACCTGGAGGCGCTCTACCACCCGAGCCCCGACGAGCCCGGCCGCACGTACGCCCGGCGCGGCGGTTTCCTGCACGACGCCGACGCCTTCGACGCGCAGTTCTTCGGGATCAGCCCGCGGGAGGCCCTGGCGACCGACCCGCAGCAGCGGATCCTCCTCGAAACCGCCTGGGAGGCCCTGGAACGCGCCGGCATCGACCCGACCACCCTGAAGACCACCCCGACCGGCGTCTTCACCGGCGTGATCTCCCAGGAGTACGCGCCCCGCGCCGGGCAGCGCCACCACGAGGTCGAGGGCTTCCTGCTCGCCGGCAACACGACAAGCGTGGCATCCGGGCGGCTGGCGTACACCCTCGGTCTGGAGGGGCCGGCCATCACCATCGACACCGGTTGCTCGTCGTCGCTGGTGGCCACCCACCTGGCCGTGCAGGCGCTGCGCAACGGCGAGTGCACCCTGGCGCTGGCCGGCGGCGTGACCGTCATGGCCTCGCCGAGCATCTTCGTGGAGTTCAGCCGCCAGCGGGGGCTCTCGCCCGACGGGCGCTGCCGGTCGTTCGCCGACGGCGCGGACGGCACGGGCTGGGGCGAGGGCTCGGGGCTGCTCGTGCTGGAACGGCTCTCGGACGCCCGTCGCAACGGCCACCAGGTGCTCGCCGTCATCCGTGGCTCCGCGGTCAACCAGGACGGCGCCAGCAACGGGCTGACCGCACCGAACGGACCCTCCCAGCAGCGGGTGATCCAGCAGGCCCTGGCCAACGCCGGCCTCACCCCCACCGACATCGACGCGGTCGAAGCCCACGGCACCGGCACGGCCCTGGGCGACCCCATCGAAGCTCAGGCGCTGCTATCGACCTACGGGCAGAACCGCGACGAGCCGTTGTGGCTGGGGTCGATCAAGTCGAACATCGGGCACACCCAGGCCGCGGCCGGCGTCGCCGGCATCATCAAAATGGTCCAGGCCATCCGCCACGGAACGCTGCCGAAGACCCTGCACGTCGACACGCCTTCGTCGCACGTGGACTGGGACACCGGGGACGTCGCGCTGCTCACCGAGAACACCGCGTGGCCCGACCATGACCGGCCCCGCCGCGCCGGCGTCTCCTCCTTCGGGATCAGCGGCACCAACGCCCACCTCATCATCGAACAGGCCCCACCGACCGCGGCCCCGCCGGCCGCCACCCCGGAGCCGCCGGTCGCCCAGGTCGCGCTGCCCTGGCTGCTGTCGGCGAAGACGCCCGCCGCGCTGCGCGCCCAGGCCGCGCAAATGGTGGCGCACGTCGAGGAGGAGCCGGGGTGCGCCCCGGCCGGGGTCGGCTACGCGCTGGCCACCACCCGGGCGACGTTCGAGCACCGGGCGGCCGTCCTGGCCGGTGGCGACGTGCTGCCCGGCCTGCGGGCCCTGGCCGCCGGGGAGCCACACCCCACCGTGGTGCGGGACACGGCCGTGCCGGTCGGCCCGGTGGCGTTCCTGCTCACCGGCCAGGGCGCCCAGTACCCCGGGATGGGCGCGGAGCTGGCCGAGCGGTTCGGAGTCTTCGCGGCCGCCCTGGACGAGGTGTGC
Organism: Micromonospora sp. NPDC005707; assembly: GCF_040631005.1. Taxonomy (NCBI): domain Bacteria; kingdom Bacillati; phylum Actinomycetota; class Actinomycetes; order Micromonosporales; family Micromonosporaceae; genus Micromonospora; species Micromonospora sp. NPDC005707. The sequence continues at coordinate 13,313 of NZ_JBEXYR010000021.1, read as the reverse complement.
GCCGCCGTCGACCCGCACCTGGAACACCCGCTGCGCGAGGTGATGTCCGGCCGGCACACCGACCTGCTCGGGCAGACCCGCTACACCCAGCCGGCGCTGTTCGCCTTCGAGACCGCCATGTTCCGGCTGCTGGGCAGCTTCGGAATCGCCCCCGACCACCTGATCGGCCACTCGATCGGCGAGCTGACCGCCGCCCACCTCGCCGGGGTGCTCACCCTGGCGGACGCGGCCGCCCTGATCACCACGAGGGCCGCGCTCATGAACGCCATGCCGCCGGGCGCCATGCTCAGCGTGGCGGCCACCCTCGACGAGGTCGCCCCGCTGCTCGCCGGGCACCCGGGGGTCGGCCTCGCCGCGCACAACAGCCCCGGCTCGCTGGTCCTCGCCGGCGACCCCGTGGAGATCGACGCGCTCGCCGCGGCCCTGCGCGAACAGGGCCACGACGGCCGGCGGCTGCACGTGGCGCACGCGTTCCACTCCGCGCACACCGACGGCATCCTGGACGAGTTCCGGCAGGCCGCCGCCGCAGTCACCTTCCACCCCGCCCGGATCCCGATCGTCTCCAACCTCACCGGCGCGCTCGCCACCGACGAGGAACTGGCCGACCCCGACTACTGGGCCCGGCACATCCGGCACGCCGTCCGCTACGCCGACGGGACCCGGCGGCTGCACGAGCTGGGCGTCACCCACTTCGTCGAACTGGGCCCCGACGGCACGCTCACCACGCTGACCCACGAGACGCTGCCCGGGCACGCCCGCGCCACCGCCACCCAGCGACGCGGGCAGCAGCCGACCGACACGCTGCTCGCCGCCCTGGCCGCACTGCACGCCGGCGGCCTGCCCGTGGACTGGTCGCCGCTGCACCCGGTGCCCGCCCCCGCACCGGTGCCGCTGCCCACCTACCCCTTCCAGCACCAGCGCTTCTGGCTCCACGCCGGCAACAGCGCCGACGTGAGCGCCGCCGGGTTGCACGCCAGCGGCCACCCGGTGCTCGCCGCCGCCACCCGGCTGGCGCACCACGACAGCTACCTGTTCACCGGCCGCCTCGCCACCGGCACCCACCCGTGGCTGGCCGACCAGACCGTCGACGGCCACGTGCTGCTGCCCTCAGCGGCCCTGGTCGAGCTGGCCCTGCAGGCCGGCGAACAGGTCGGCCTGCCGTACCTGGCGGAACTCGACGTGCGGGCGCCGCTGGCGCTGGCCGCCGGCGCCTCCGTCCACCTCCAGGTGGAGATCGGCGGGGCCGGGCCGGACGGGCACCGGCCGGTGGCCGTGCACTCCCGGCCGTCGGAGGGCGCGGACGACGACTGGGCCGCCGACCGGTGGACCGAGCTGGCCGCCGGGCGCCTCACCGCCGCGCCGGCCGGCGGTCCGGAGCCGGAGCCGGCCGCGTGGCCGCCGCCCGGAGCGGTGCCGCTGGACACGACGAACTGCTACACCGACCTCGCCGACACCGGCCTGGCCTGCGGGCCCGCGTACCAGACCCTCACCGCCGCCTGGCGCTCCGGCGACGACCTCTACGCGGAGGTCCGGCTCCCCGACGACGTCGACCCCACCGGGTACGGCATCCACCCCGCCCTGCTCGACGCGACGCTGCACGTGGTCGCCCTCGCCGACCCGGCGCCGGCCGCCCGGGTGGCGTCGGCCTGGCGGGGCGTCGCACTGCCCGCCGGCGGCGCCACCGACCTGCGGGTACGCCTGACGCCGGGCGACGCGGGGACGTACCGCCTCGACGCGGCCGACCCGGCCGGCGGGCGCGTGGTGACCGTCGACGCGCTCACCCTCACCCCGGTCGAGCGCGGCACGCCGGCGCCGGCCCGCGCCGACGATGCGCTGTACCAGGTCGACTGGGTGCCGGTGCCGACCGTCGCGGCGCACACCGACCCCTGGCCGGTCAGCACCCTCGACGGGGCCGTCGAGCTGCTCGGGACGGCCGCCGCCGTACCCGACGTGCTGGTGGTCGCACCGGTCGCGCCGGAACCCGGCGTCGCGGGCGCGCACGCCCTGGTGGAGCGCACGGCGGCGCTGCTCACCGCCTGGCTCGGCGACGAGCGGACCGGGTCGTCCCGGCTCGTGGTGCTGACCCGCCGGGCGATCGGCACCCGCCCGGACGAGGACGTCCAGGACCTCGCCGCCGCCCCGCTCTGGGGTCTGCTCCGGTCGGCGCAGTCCGAACACCCGGACCGGATCGTGGTCGCCGACCACGACGGCGCCCCGGGCAGCCTCGACCTGCTGCCGGCCGCCGTGGCCGGCGGGGAGCCCCAGCTCGCCCTCCGCGACGGCGCGGCGCTCGCCCCGCGGCTGGCCCGCGCCGCGACGCCGGCCGCTGGTCCGGCCGCGGTGGACCCGGACGGTACGGTGCTGATCACCGGCGGCACGGGCACCCTCGGCGCGCTGCTCGCCGAGCACCTGGCCCACACCGGCCGGGCCCGGCACCTGCTACTGGTCAGCCGACGCGGCCCCGACGCACCGGGAGCAACCGACCTGGTCGACCGGCTCACCGAACTGGGCGCCACCACCACCGTGGTCGCCTGCGACACCGCCGACCCCGACGCCGTCGCCCACCTCATCGCCGGCATCCCCACCGCCCACCCCCTCACCGCCGTGTTCCACACCGCCGGCGTGGTCGACGACGCCGCCGTGCACACCCTCACCCCCGAGCAGATCCACACCGTGCTGCGGCCCAAGGTGGACGCCGCCTGGCACCTGCACGCGGCCACCGCCCACCTGCCGCTGGCCGCGTTCGTGCTCTACTCCTCGGTGGCCGGCACGCTCGGCACCGGCGGGCAGGGCAACTACGCCGCCGCCAACACCTACCTCGACGCGCTGGCCCACCACCGGCGGGCGCACGGCCTGCCGGCCACCGCCCTGGCCTGGGGCTTCTGGGCGCAGACCAGCGGCATCACCGGTCACCTCGACCGGGCCGACCAGGCGCGGATCGCCCGTACCGGGCTGGTGCCGCTGGCCAGCGAGCACGCGCTCGCCCTGCTCGACGCGGCACTCGCCCAGGACCGGCCGGCCCTGGTGCCGACCACGCTGGACCTGGCCCGGCTCCGGGCCCAGGCCGCCGAGGTCGGCGTGCCGGCGATCCTGCGCGGCCTGGTGCGGAGCCCCCGGCGACGCTCGGCCGGCGCGTCCGCCGGGCGGGCCACCTCCTCCCTGGGCCGGCAGCTCGCCGGGCTCGGCGACGCCGACCGCGCCCGGCTGCTGCTCGACCTGGTCCGCGCGCAGGTCGCCCTGGTGCTCGGGCACGCCGACGTGGACGGCATCGGCCCGGACCGCGCGTTCAAGGACCTGGGCTTCGACTCGCTCACCGCCGTCGAGCTGCGCAACCGGCTCAACGCGGCCACCGAGCTGCGGCTGCCCACCACGATCATCTTCGACCACCCGACGCCGGCCGCGCTGGCCGACCGGATCGGGGTCGAGGTCGCCGGCACCGGGTCGGCCGGGGCGGCGGCCCCGACCACGGTGATCGCCGCGGCCGACGAGCCGATCGCCATCGTCGGCATGGCCTGCCGCTACCCGGGGGAGGCGGACACCCCGGAGCAGCTGTGGCAGCTGCTGGTCGACGGGGTGGACACGGTCAGCGGCTTCCCGACCGGGCGGGGCTGGGACCTCGACGGGCTCTACGACCCCCGGCCCGACCAGCCGGGCCGCACGTACGCCCGGGAGGGCGGCTTCGTCCACGACGCGGACGCGTTCGACGCCGACTTCTTCGGCATCAGCCCCCGCGAGGCCCTGGCGACCGACCCGCAGCAGCGGATCCTCCTCGAAACCGCCTGGGAGGCCCTGGAACGCGCCGGCATCGACCCGACCACCCTGAAGACCACCCCGACCGGCGTCTTCACCGGCGTGATCTCCCAGGAGTACGCGCCGCGTGCCGGGCAGAAGCCGCGGGAGCTGGAGGGTTTCCTGCTCGCCGGCAACGCCACGAGCGTCGCCTCCGGCCGGATCGCGTACGCGCTGGGGCTGGTCGGCCCCGCGATCACGGTGGACACGGCGTGCTCGTCGTCGCTGGTCGCGACGCACCTGGCGGTGCAGGCCCTACGCAGCGGCGACTGCACCCTGGCGCTGGCCGGCGGCGCCACGATCATGGCCACCCCGGGCATCTTCGTCGAGTTCAGCCGGCAGCGCGGGCTTGCTCCGGACGGCCGGTGCAAGCCGTTCGCCGAGGCCGCCGACGGCACCGGTTGGGGCGAGGGCTCGGGGCTGATCCTGCTGGAACGCCTGTCGGACGCCCGCCGCAACGGCCACCGGGTACTCGCCGTCATCCGTGGATCGGCGGTCAACCAGGACGGCGCCAGCAACGGGCTGACCGCACCGAACGGGCCCTCCCAGCAGCGCGTGATCCAGCAGGCCCTGGCCAACGCCGGACTCACCCCCACCGACGTCGACGCCGTCGAAGCCCACGGCACCGGCACCACCCTCGGCGACCCCATCGAAGCCCAGGCCCTGCTCGCCACCTACGGGCAGAACCGCGACGAGCCCCTCTGGCTCGGCTCGATCAAGTCGAACATCGGGCACACCCAGGCCGCCGCCGGCGTCGCCGGCATCATCAAAATGGTCCAGGCCCTCCGCCACGGCGTCCTGCCGAAGACGTTGCACACCGATGCCCCCTCGTCGCACGTGGACTGGTCGGCCGGGGACGTCGCCCTGCTCACGGAGAACACCGCGTGGCCGGATCACGACCGGCCCCGCCGCGCCGGCGTCTCCTCCTTCGGCATCAGCGGCACCAACGCCCACCTCATCATCGAACAGGCCCCGGCCGCGGCGCCCACGGTGAACGGGGAAACGACGGCCGCAGCCAACGGGGAAGCAGCGCCCGCGGTGGACGCGGGAGCGGTCGTCGGGCTGCCGTGGCTGCTGTCGGCGAAGACGCCCGCCGCGCTGCGGGACCAGGCCGCCAACCTCGCCGCCCACGTCGACCAGCACCCGGATCTGGACCGGGGCGCGGTCGCCGCCGCCCTGCTCACCACCCGCACCGCGTTCGCGCAGCGCGCGGCGGTGCTGCCCGGCCCGGATCCGGTCGACGCCCTGCGCGCGCTCGCCGAGGACCGCCCACACCCCGCGCTGCTCCAGCACACCGCCACCCACACCGGCCGGACCGTGTTCGTCTTCCCCGGCCAGGGCGGCCAATGGCTCGGCATGGGCCGCGAACTCGCCGAACAGAGCGAGGTGTTCGCCGCCCACCTCGACGCCTGCGCGGAGGCGCTGCGCCCCTACGTCGACTGGGACCTGCGTGAGGTGCTGGATGACGACGACCCGGACTGGTTGACCCGGGTGGACGTGGTCCAACCCGTCCTGTTCGCCGTCATGACCGGGCTGGCCGCCGTATGGCGGCACCACGGGATCGTCCCCGACGCCGTGATCGGCCACTCCCAGGGCGAGATCGCCGCCGCCCACGCCGCCGGAGCCCTCTCCCTGGCCGACGCCGCCAAGATCGTCGCCCTACGCGCCCGATCGCTGAGGGCGCTCATCGGACACGGTGACATGGCCTCCCTCGCCCTGCCCGCCGACCAGGTCACCGAACTCCTGCACACCATCACGACCGCCGGCGACGACCGCACGAAGGGCCGCGCCGCGCGACGCGGAAAAGCCCACCTCACCACCGTCAACGAACCCACCGCCACCGCCGACGGATCCGCCGCCACCGCCGGCGGACCCGCCACCACCGCGGGCGGACCCGGCGCCACCCCTCGGGCCTACATCGCCACCGTCAACGGACCCAACGCCACCGTGATCGCGGGCGACCCCGACGCCGTCGCGGCGATCGTGGCCCACTGCAAGGACCGCGACATCCCCGCCCGCGTGCTCCCCGTCGGCTACGCCTCCCACACCCCCCACGTCGAAGCCCTCCGCGACGAGATCCTCGCCGCCCTCGACGGAATCACCCCCACCCCCACCGACGTCGCCTTCTACTCGACGTTCACCGGCGACCGCATCCAGGCCGACACGTTGAGCGCCGACTACTGGTACGACAACCTCCGCCACCCCGTGCAGTTCCAGACCGCCACCGAAGCACTCCTGCGCGACGGCCACACCACCTTCCTCGAACTCAGCCCCCACCCCGTCCTCATCCAACCCATCGAGGACACCGCCGACCAGCGCGACATCGTCGCCCTGCCCACCCTGCGCCGCGACACCACCGGCCAGCTCGCCACCGCCCTGGCCACCGCGTACCTCCGGGGGCTGCCGGTCGACTGGTCGCCGCTGCTGCCCGCGGCGACCCCGCCGGTGCCGCTGCCCACGTACGCCTTCCAGCACCAGCGCTACTGGCTCACCACCCGGGACGCGCTCAGCGAGCCGGCGGACCTGGGCCTCGGCGGCGCCGACCACCCGCTGCTGGCCGCCGCGATCGAGCTGCCCGACCAGCAGGGCCACCTGTTCACCGGCCGGCTCACCACCACCAGCCAGCCGTGGATCGCCGACCACGCCGTCACCGGCACCGTCCTGCTGCCCGGCACGGCGTTCGTGGAGCTCGCCCTGCACGCCGGCCACCACACCGGACACCCGCACCTGGACGACCTCACCATCGAGGCGCCGCTGGCCCTGACCGGCACCGGGCCGGTCCAGGTCCAGGTCGAGGTGGGCGCCCCCGACGCCACCGACCACCGGCCGGTCACCATCCGCTCCCGCGCCGGGCAGGACGGCGAGTGGCTGCGGCACGCCACCGGCGCGCTGGGGGCGACGGCGGCGCCGCCGGCCGCGGACCTCAGCGCCTGGCCGCCCGCCGACGCCATCCCGGTCGACCTCGACGGGTTCTACCCCGAACTGGCCGCCACCGGCCTCGGCTACGGGCGGGCCTTCCAGGGCCTGCACCGCGCCTGGCGCGCCGGCCGGGACCTCTGGGCCGAGGTGCGGCTGCCGGACGAGGTCGACCACGCCGGGTACGGCATCCACCCCGCCCTGCTCGACGCCGCCCTCCACGTGATCACCCTCGCCGCCGGCGCCGAGACCGTCCGGCTCCCCTTCGCCTGGTCGGCGGTGGGCCTGCACGCCACCGGCGCCCGAGCCCTGCGGGTACGCCTCACCGTCGACGGTCCGGACGCGGTCACCGTGACCGCCGCCGACCCGACCGGCGCGCCCGTCGCCACCATCGGCTCGCTCACCGTACGGCCGCTGCCGGCCGGTCAGCTCCCGGTCGCCACCGGTGCCGACCCCTCGTACCGGGTCGACTGGACGCCGGTGCCGGTGGGCGGCCCGGCGGAGCTGCCGTACCCGGTCGACCCCTCCGGGCTGGCCGACCTGCTGGCCGGCGACGCGCCCGCGCCGCCGCTGGTCGTGCTCGGCGTACCGGCCTCCGGCGGCGACGTGGTGGCCGCCACCCACCGGCTGACCGAGCAGGTCGCCCGCCTGCTGCAGGACTGGCTCGCCGACGAGCGGTACGCCGCGAGCCGCCTCGTGGTGCTGACCGGCGACGCCGTCGGCACCGGCCCGGAGGAGAACGTCACCGACCTGCCGGCTGCCGCCCTGTGGGGGCTGGTGCGCTGCGCCCAGTCCGAGCACCCGGACCGGTTCGTCCTGGTCGACTCCGACGGCGCCCCGGCCAGCGTGGCGGCGCTCGGCGCGACGGTCGCGACGGGTGAGCCGCAGGTCGCCGTACGCGCCGGCCGGGTGCTGGTGCCCCGGCTGGCCCGCGCCGGGCGACCGGACCCGGACGCGCGGCGGCCGCTCGACCCCGACGGTACGGTGCTGATCACCGGCGGCACCGGCACCCTCGGCGCGCTGCTCGCCGAGCACCTGGCCCACACCGGCCGGGCCCGGCACCTGCTACTGGTCAGCCGACGCGGCGCCGACGCACCGGGAGCAACCGACCTGGTCGACCGGCTCACCGAACTGGGCGCCACCACCACCGTGGTCGCCTGCGACACCGCCGACCCCGACGCCGTCGCCGAACTGGTCGCCGGCATCCCCACCGCCCACCCGCTCACCGCCGTGTTCCACACCGCCGGGGTGCTGGACGACGCCGCCGTGCACACCCTCACCCCCGAACAGATCCACACCGTGCTGCGCCCCAAGGTCGACGCCGCCTGGCACCTGCACCGGGCCACCCTGGACCTCGACCTGGCCGCGTTCGTGCTCTACTCCTCCGCGGCGGGCGTGCTGGGCAGCGCCGGGCAGGCGAACTACGCCGCCGGCAACACCTTCCTCGACGCGCTCGCCCAGCACCGCGCCGCGTACGGGCTGGCCGGCACCTCGATCGCCTGGGGTTTCTGGGCCGAGGCCAGCGGCATGACCGGCCACCTGGACCCGGGCGAGCGGGCCCGGATGGCCCGCGACGGGGTGCTGCCGCTGGAAAGCGCGCCCGCGCTGCGGATGCTGGACGCCGCGCTCGCTGGGCACGACCCAGCGCCGGTGCCGGTGCTGCTCGACCTCGCCGCGCTGCGCCGGGCCGACACCGTCCCGGCCATCCTGCGCGGCCTGGTCCGTACCCTCGCGGCACGGCGCACCGCGGCGGGCGCGGCGGGCGCGGCGGTGGACAGCGGTCTGGCCGGCCGGCTCGCCGGGCTCGGCGACGGCGAACGGCAGCGGCTGCTGCTGGACCTGGTCCGCACCCAGGTGGCGGCGGTGCTCGGGCACGGCAGCCCGGAGCTGATCGAGCCGCAGCGGTCCTTCAAGGACCTGGGCTTCGACTCGCTCACCGCCGTGGAGCTGCGCAACCGGCTGAACACGGCGACCGGCCTGCGGCTGCCGGCCACGCTGGTCTTCGACCACCCGAACGCGCAGGCGCTCGCCCGGTACGTGCGCGGCCGGCTGGTGCCCGAGGACGCGGTGGCGACCGCCCGGCCGTCCCCGGTGGCGGGCGGGCCGTCGGACGAGCCGATCGCCATCGTCGGGATGGCCTGCCGCTATCCGGGCGGGGTCGACTCGCCGGAGGCGCTGTGGCGGGTGGTCGCCGAGGGCGTCGACGCGATCGGGGACTTCCCCACCGGCCGGGGCTGGGACCTGGCCGGCCTGTACCACCCGGACCCGGACCACCCGGGTACCGCGTACACCCGGCACGGCGGTTTCCTGCACGAGGCGGACGAGTTCGACGCCGACTTCTTCGGCATCAGCCCACGCGAGGCGGCGGCCACGGATCCGCAGCAGCGGCTGCTGCTGGAGACCGCCTGGGAGGCCCTGGAGCGGGCCGGCATCAACCCGCAGGGGCTGCGTTCCAGCCTCACCGGTGTCTTCACCGGCGTCATGTACAACGACTACGCCAGCCGGTTGCAGCACCAGGTGCCCGCCGGCTACGAGGGCTACCTCGGCAACGGCAGCGCCGGCAGCGTGGCGTCGGGGCGGCTCGCGTACACCCTGGGGTTGGAGGGGCCGGCGCTGACCGTCGACACCGCCTGCTCGTCGTCGCTGGTCGCCACCCACCTGGCCATGCAGGCCCTGCGCAAGGGCGAGTGCACCCTGGCGCTGGCCGGCGGCGTGACGGTGATGGCCACCCCGACCACGTTCATCGAGTTCAGCCGGCAGCGCGGGCTGGCCCCGGACGGCCGGTGCAAGTCCTTCGCGGCGGGCGCCGACGGCACGGGCTGGGGCGAGGGCGTCGGCCTGCTGGTGCTGGAACGCCTCTCCGACGCCCGGCGCAACGGCCACCGGGTGCTCGCGGTGATCCGCGGGTCGGCGGTGAACCAGGACGGGGCCAGCAACGGCCTCACCGCGCCGAACGGGCCGTCCCAGGAACGCCTCATCCACCAGGCCCTGGCCGCGGCCGGCCTGAGCACGGCCGACGTGGACGCCGTCGAGGCGCACGGCACCGGCACCGTCCTCGGCGACCCGATCGAGGCGCAGGCGCTGCTCGCCACGTACGGGCAGGAGCGCGAGGAGCCGTTGTGGCTCGGGTCGGTCAAGTCGAACATCGGCCACACCCAGGCCGCGGCCGGCGTCGCCGGCATCATCAAGATGGTCCAGGCGCTCCGGCACGGCACGCTGCCCAGGACGCTGCACGTGGAGGAGCCCAGCCCGCACGTCGACTGGTCCGCCGGGGCGGTGGCCCTGCTGACCGAGGCCCGGCCCTGGCCGGAGCACGGCCGCCCCCGCCGGGCGGGCGTCTCCTCGTTCGGCGTCAGCGGCACGAACGCGCACGTCATCCTGGAGCAGGCCCCGGAGGCGGAGGCCGGGCCGGCGGCCGAGCCGGTGGTGGCCCTGCCGTGGCTGCTGTCGGCCAAGGCGCCGGCCGCGTTGCGGGAGCAGGCGGCCCGCCTGGCCGAGTTGGTCGACGCGCGACCCGACCTGTCCTCGGGGGCGCTGACCGCGGCGCTGGCCACGTCCCGGGCGGCGTTCGCACACCGCGCCGCCGTGCTGCCGACCCCGGACCCGACCGAGGCGCTGCGGGCCCTGGCCGAGGACCGGCCGCACCCGGCCCTGCTCCGGCACACCGCCGCGCACACCGGCCGGACCGTGTTCGTCTTCCCCGGCCAGGGCGGGCAATGGCTCGGCATGGGCCGCGAACTGGCCGCCCAGAGCGAGGTCTTCGCCGCCCACCTGGACGCCTGCGCGGAGGCGCTGCGGCCCTACGTGGACTGGGACCTGCACGCCGTGCTGCACGACGACGACCCCGACTGGCTCACCCGGGTGGACGTGGTCCAGCCGGTGCTGTTCGCCGTCATGACCGGACTCGCCGCCGTGTGGCGGCACCACGGCATCACCCCCGACGCCGTCATCGGCCACTCCCAAGGCGAAATCGCCGCCGCCTGCGCCGCCGGAGCCCTGCCCCTGGCGGACGCGGCGAAGATCGTCGCGCTGCGCGCCCAAGCCCTGCGGGCGCTGATCGGGCGGGGTGACATGGCCTCCCTCGCCCTACCCGCCGACCAGGTCACCGAACTCCTCACCACCCTGCAAGCCAACAAGCCGACCCCGACCGACGACGGCCGACCCGCCCACGACAGCGACAGCGACAGCGACAGCCGTAACGGAAACCGCAACGGCAACGGCAGCGACAGCGGACCCGATGTCCGGGCACACCGCGCCACCGTCAACGGCCTCGACACCACCCCCCAGGCCTACATCGCCACCGTCAACGGACCCAACGCCACCGTGATTGCCGGCGACCCGGAGGCAGTGGCGGCGATCGTGGCCCACTGCAAGGACCGCGACATCCCCGCCCGCGTGCTCCCCGTCGGCTACGCCTCCCACACCCCCCACGTCGAAGCCCTCCGCGACGAGATCCTCGCCGCTCTCGACGGCATCACCCCAGCCCCCACCGACGTCGCCTTCTACTCGACGTTCACCGGCGACCGCATCCAGGCCGACACGTTGACCGCCGACTACTGGTACGACAACCTGCGCCACCCGGTCCAATTCCAGACGGCAACGGAAGCCCTGCTGCGTGACGGCTACGCCACGTTCATCGAGGTCAGCCCCCACCCGGTGCTCATCCAGCCGATCGAGGACACCGCCGACCAGCGCGACATCATCGCCCTGCCCACCCTGCGCCGCGACACCACCGACCAGCTCACCACCGCCCTGGCCACCGCACACACCCGAGGGCTGCCCGTCGACTGGTCACCGCTGCTGCCGGCGCAGGCAACCCTGGTCGACCTGCCCACCTACGCCTTCCAACGGCAGCGCTACTGGCTGCACGCACCCGCCACCATCAGCGACGCCGCCGACCTCGGCCAAACCTCCGCCGAACACCCCCTCCTCGCCGCCGCCATCGAACTGCCCGACCAGCAGGGACACCTCTTCACCGGCCGGCTCACCCTTGACCGGCAACCCTGGATCGGCGACCACGCCGTCACCGGCACCGTGCTGCTCCCCGGCACCGCCTACGTCGACCTCGCCCTGCACGCCGGCCACCACACCGGACACCCCTATCTGGACGAGCTGACCATCGAGGCGCCGCTCACCCTCGACACGGACAGCGACCTGCAATTGCGGGTCGAGGTCGGCGCCGAAGAGGAGGCGGGACACCGGCCCATCACCATCCACAGCCATCAGCACGACACCTGGACCCGACACGCCACCGGCACCCTCACCCGTACGGCACCGGCTCACCAATCCGCCGCCGACACCGAATGGCCACCGCCCGGCGCCACCCCCGTCGACCTCACCGGCTTCTACGACACCCTGGCCACCACCGGCCTCCAGTACGGCCCGGCTTTCCAGGGCGTCCACGAGGTATGGCGCCACGGCGACACCCTGTACGCCGACATCCACCTGCCCGACGACCAGGACACCACCGGCCACGGCATCCACCCCGCCCTGCTCGACGCCGCTCTGCACCCGATGGCGCTCACGGCCGGCGAAGACGGCGTACGCCTGCCCTTCGCCTGGAGCGGGATCACCCTGCACGCCGTCGGGGCGACCCGGCTGCGGGTGCGGGTGACCCGTACCGGCCCGGACTCGGTCGTCGTGCACACCACCGACCCGCTCGGCCAGCCGGTGGTCACCATCGGGGAGCTGACCGTCCGGCCGCTCGCCGGGAAGCAGCTCAGCGCCGGCCCGCGCGGCGGTGACCCGCTGTACCGGGTCCGCTGGACCCCGATCGACGCGCCGGCCGGGGCGGCGGTGGACGTGCCGCCGGTGCTCGACCTGGCCGGCCTCACCGACCTGCTCGCCTCGGACGCCACCCCGGGGCTGGTGATCCTGGCGCCCGGCGGCGGGACCGACGGCGGACCGGCGGCGACCCACGACCTGGTCACCCGGACCACCGAGGCGCTCCAGGCGTGGCTGGCCGACGAGCGGTACGACGCCGCCCGCCTCGTCGTGCTCACCTCGGGTGCGATCGCGGCCGGCCCGGAGGAGGACGTCACCGACCTGGCCGCGTCGGCGCTGTGGGGGCTGCTTCGCAGCGCCCAGGTCGAGCACCCGGACCGGTTCGTCCTGGTCGACGGGGACGGCAGCGGCTCGCTCGCGGCGGCGCTGGCGATCGGGGAGCCGCAGCTCGCCGTCCGCGACGGCAGGCTGCTCGTGCCGCGCCTGGCCCGGGCGGGTACGCCGGAGGGGCCCGTCCCGGCCCTGGATCCGCAGGGGACGGTGCTGATCACCGGCGGCACCGGCACCCTCGGCGCCCTGCTCGCCGAACACCTCACCACCACCGGCCGCACCCGACACCTCCTCCTCACCAGCCGCCGCGGCCCCCACGCCCCCGGAGCCCCCGAACTCGCCACCCGCCTTCAAAACTTCGGCGCCACCGTCACCACCGTCGCCTGCGACACCACCGACCCCCACCAGCTGCAATCACTCCTCGCCGCCATCCCCACCGAACACCCCCTCACCGCCGTGTTCCACACCGCCGGCACCCTGCACGACGCCACCCTCACCACCCTCACCCCGGAGCACATCCACACCGTCCTCAAACCCAAAATCGACGCCGCCTG
>NZ_JBEXYR010000020.1:0-107477 GCF_040631005.1 Micromonospora sp. NPDC005707 | reverse complement strand
CACTCTCCCCCACACCCTTTATCTCTTAAATAACACTTTTACTATACTTGGCGGCCCGCAAGCGGGCCGCGCCGGCCGGCCCCGGCCTGCTGGCGACCTCCGGCCGGCATCGGCCGGGCCGGCCGGCCACACTTGGGGACGACCAGGACCATGAAGACCTCGGGGCGCTGCCCCGAACCCCGACCCTCCTCAGAGATCGGCCGGGCGGATCCCCTCGCCGGGCACCACAAGGGCTACCAGCCTCCCCGGGCGGGGCCAAGGTCGTTCGTCCGGTAGGGCGCTCCACCTTGTCCCCGTCCGGGGAGGCTGGAAGGTCTACTACTGCCCGACGAGGAGATCCGCCACCGTTCCAGCGCCACGCCCATTCACCGAACACGGCAACAGCCGGGACCAGACTGGCGGCTCGGGGTTATGGTCGCCCCTGTGCATTGCCCCCGATGCGGCCACGCGATGGAGACGGTCGACGGCTACCTAACGTGTCCGGTTGGAGGCATGGAGCTGTCACCTGTCATGCGCGACGCCCTGGTCCAGCTTGTCGCGTCGGAAGCCGGTCCATCTGGTCCATCGGCTTTCTTCCGCTGGGGAGGGAGTTGGCACTGTCCGGCAGACGGCTCGGTGATGATCGAGTCGAGGGGTCGCGTGGCTTGCCCGCTGTGTGGCAGGCACCTGCCAGCCCGGATGCTGTACCAGCTTGTCGAACTCCACCCTCACGACTGACGTACGACGGCACCGCACCGGTCGCAGCTGCGTGGGCCATCGACGGGCCAGTAACAGCGTCATCCCTGGGTCACGAGCGGGCACGACCGGGCCGACGGCAGCCACCGCGAACAGGCATTTCGGGGCACTGGGTCCCGCTGACCACGCGCTTCCAAGCTGACGGTGCGCCGTTCATCGCCTCGGCGGAGGCGGGTTCTCATGTCAGTCCTTGATGCGCCGAGGCGTCTCCGCCACAAGGTCCTCAGCATGTCGACGTCGGAACTCCACCACAGTCAGTGCGGTTGCGGTCAAGAGCGCCAGTGGGGCCAGGGCCAGGAGGTCAACGGCCCAAGGGGTGATGAACCCAAGGAGGAAGCATGCGACCACGACAATGGGCCATGACCACGCGAGAATGCCCGGTCCCCAGAACCGCCACGGCGACGCCCCTGGTACCGCCTCCCACGAGTTCAGGCGGCCGAGCAGTGCGCTGATCACGCTGGACCACACGCCCAGCAGAGTCAGGACGCATAGGAACGGACCTAAGCCATCGGGCACGGCAAGATTGTTCGGCCCCGCCCGGTGGAGCGCAAGGGCGGAAGGTGCTTGGCGCGCCCCGAACTGACCGCGCCTGCGCGGCGGTCCGCATCCAGTCCGCAAGAGGCCGGCAAACGGCGGGGGACCGCTGGGAGATGTTGGGAGGCGTTCCCGCTGCTAGACCGCCATGTGCCCAGGTCGAGGGGGCGGGCAGTTTGATCTTGTAATCCCTCGGTCGCCGTGTCCTCTGCGAGGGCGCTCCGCCTTATCCCGTCCAGAGAGTTCATCGCCGTGTCGAGGTGCGCCGCCTGCGCCCCCTCTTGATCAGAGCACCGAACACGCCGACGCACACAACCGAACAGACGCCCATGACTACCGCTGCGAACGGATCACTTTTCGGGCCTGACAAAATTTCCACCGATGCAATTCCGAAGATGACGGCAAGGCCGGGCAGCAAAATGCGCGCCACACCCCGATGATGACGCCGATTGTGTGCGACTTGAATACGACGTTGCTCGGCAGTGAGGTCCTTCTCCCAGGGGGTGTTGAAGGGCCAGTTGGCAACCCAGATTATGGCAGTCAACCCCGCAATAATCATCAGCACCGTAACGACGGCTTTGAAGAACAAGCTCTACCTCCAGAAGCCGTCAGTCCATGACAGAACCGAAGGCGTTGGTGAAGGGTTATGGTCGGCGGGGGCCTGGGTCAGTAGGTGCGAGATGATAGTGACTGGTAAGCGACGGCCTGTAAAGCAACTGCGAAGGACACCCTGCCGCTGGTGGGCTACTGACGGTGGGAGTCATGGCCGGGAGCCACCGGGGCGAAACGGAGCCGGACGAGCCCGGACCGATCCAGTTGCCGAGGGCGCGGCGACCAGGGCGAGGCGGACGTTGCCGAACGGCTGCGGAGCGCGCTTGGGAATCTACGGATCAGATGGTCAGCAGCCGCGTGTCGTACAGCCATCCGTACAGCCCAGACAGTCAGCCAACGCCGACGACATCCGACACTGACGGACGGGCTGAGCAGGAGAACGGCTCCCCTAACAGCCCACTCCGATCTTCTTCTAAACCTCAGGCCCTCCCGCCGCCGGCGTCCACGCCGACGCTTGACAAGCGTCATTGAGGCTCATCCGGTTGGACGCTCCACCTTGGTCCCCGTCCGGGGAGGCTGGATGGTTGGAGACTGCCCGACGAGGAGATCCGGTTCCACACCGAACGCATTTTCACTACCGGCGCGGCGATTGTTGAGCACACTCGGAACCCGCAACCAGCCGGAGACTAGTCTCCGGTGGCCGGACCACCGCCAGTGCTCGCGGGCGCCGTCAGCGCGGCGGCTAGGGCCTCCGCATCGCGACGTGCAGGCAACGGAAAGCGCAGCTTGAGATCCGCCGCTTCACCATCTGCCGTCAAGACGACAACACGGGTCAGCCGACCGCGAACATCGGACGCACGCAGGATAGGACGCGGCACCTCACCGAGCACGTTCTGGGTCGGTCGGCCAGTCACTTGGTTCATTGCAAAGAACAGCAGACGCCTATCAGTCAACAGCACATACTGCTTCACCGCGACAGAGAACGCCGTGAACAGGCCGCCGGACAAGACGGCTGTCGCTACCCCCATGGCGACCTGGTCCTTTGTCGAGACAGAGCCAACGATCGCCACACTGGCCACCTCGACACGCTCGCCCTCCTGCAGGAACGGCGACGCCGTCGCGATCAGCCGCTGTCTTGCCTTCTCGGCACCCACGGTCGCCTCCGTCTTCGCCCGTACCCCACCCCTGAAGTGGGCGCGTTTCCATGATCAATAGCCGGCCGACTCTAGCGAGGCTTGCCGATACCGGTCAACCCATGATCCGCCGATGTTCGGCGGGGTCGTCCGGCCGAACCGGGCGACGACGCCGGCACCTCCTCAGGCCGGATGACAACGGCGCTGGACGGACCGACGCAGCAACGGACGAGTAGAGCGCAGCCATCAGTAGTTGATGACCCTCTTGCACCGAGCCGGACAGTTCGGCCGAGGCTATGGATCAGGGGGTCAGCGGACCGCATCCAGTCCGCAGGAGGCCGGGGGACAGCGGGGGAGTGGTGTGAGGTGTCGAGAGGCGCTTCCGCTGCTAGGCCCCCCGGAGTGCCCAGGTCGTCGGAGCGGGCAACTTGATCTCATAATCCCCCGGTCGCCACGCCGGACGCCCTACCAGCAGGAAGTCCGGCCGTGCGATCTACGTGCGATAAGGAGCGGCCAGCAGCGGGATTCCGGGGTCAACGAGGGCCAGACCGGACAGACAGACTCCCGGGGCGAAAAGTAGAACGCCGACCGGCGTTTCCGCTGGTCGGCGCTCCTGTAGCCCGGCGAAAGGCTATGTGGCCAGGGGCGGGGTCGAACCGCCGACCTTCCGATTTTCAGTCGGACGCTCGTACCAACTGAGCTACCTGGCCGTGCTGCTCGGCTCATGCTACCGCACAGGCCGATACGCAGAACGCCGCGCATGAAGGGCGCGGCGTCAGCGCTTGCGGTCCTGACGGGACTTGAACCCGCGACCTCCGCCTTGACAGGGCGGCGAGCACTCCAACTGCTCCACAGGACCTAGCTGGTGTTGCATCCGGCCTGAGCCGGACCGTGCCCCCAACGGGATTCGAACCCGTGCTACCGCCTTGAAAGGGCGGCGTCCTGGGCCGCTAGACGATGAGGGCGGCCCCGCCATCATTGCACACTCGCAACTTCAAGCGGACTTGCTCCCATCCGGCCCCGCCGGAGGCATGAGAAGCATATGCCATGCCTCCTCGGCCGGCCAAACCGGTATACCCAAGGGCGCAGCGACCGGCGAAACCGCAGGTCAGAGGCGGTGTCACCGGAGCCGGGAGATCCCGTACCGCCGCTTGAGGTCCGGAATCAGGTGCCGGCAGGCGGCGATCGTCTGGGTCCGGTCGCCGCCCGCGTCGTGCATGAGCACGATCGAGCCGTGGTGGGTCGCGCCCGTCACCCGCTTGATGATCGTCTTCGCCGGCGGGTGGTCCCAGTCCTGCGGGTCGACGCTCCAGTGCAGCGGGCGCAGCCCGAGCTGGCGGGCCACCGTGAGCTCCTCCGCGGTCCAGCGGCCGCCCGGCTGGCGGAACCAGGTGATCGGGGCGCGCGGCGCGGCCGCCCGGATGGCCTGGTTGGTGCGGACCAGGTCGGCCCGGATCTCGGCGAGCGGCCGGCGGCCGAGGTTGAGGTCGTGGCGCCAGCTGTGGTTGCAGATCTGGTGCCCCTCGCGGACGATCCGGGCCACCAGCTGCGGGTAGCGCTTGGCCTGCTTGCCGACCAGGCAGAAGGTCGCCGTGACGTGGGCCGCCCGGAGCTGGTCGAGGATCTGCGGCGTGAACCGGGGGTCCGGACCGTCGTCGAAGGTGAGGGCGACGCCCCGGTCCCCGCTGGAGCGGTGCAGCCCGGCGGGCAGGCTCTTCGGCAGTGGGCGCAGCTTCGGCTTCGGCGGGGTGGTGCGGCTCGGGCTGGGCCGTGGGGTGGGCGGGGGCGCCGGCGTCGGGGCGGCCGTGGCGGACGGTGAGGCGCCGGCCCGGGTCGGGGTCTTGCCGGGCTCGCCGCAGCCGGCCAGGAGGAAGGCCAGGCCGAGGGCGAGCGCCAGCACGGCGCGTGGACGCATCGTCGCTCCCGAGAGGGGGTCGGGGTCGGGCGGACTTCCGACCGTAGTGGACGTCGCGCCGGATCGGGAGGGGCCCCCTCAGCCCGTCGTCGACTGGTCCAGCGAATCCCGTACGGCCACCGCCAGCGAGACCGCCTCGGCGAGGCTCACCGGCCGCACCACCCCGGCCGGGAGCGTGTCGGCCCGCCAGCCCGGCCCGGCGGCCAGCACCAGCAGCGGGCGGCGCGGGGCGGCGAGCAGCGCGGTGAGCTGCTCCGGACCGGCCGTGAGCCGGGTGTGCGACCAGAGCACCACGGCCGCCGGCCCGGTGCGGTCGACCGCCTCGACGAGGGCGGCCACCGGCACCCGGGCACCCAGCATCCGGTAGCCCACCCCGACCTCGGTCAGGGCGGCACCCAGCGCCTCCAGCGGCAGCGTGTGTTGTTCCTCATCGGCGCAGGCGAGCAGGATCCGGGCCGGCCCGGCGACCGGGTGCGCCCGGGCCACGGTGGCGAATGCCTCGGAGACGCACCGGGACATCAGGTGCTCCACCTCGATCAGCCCGGCGGTGGCGGCGTGCCGTTCGCCGATGCCGGCGAGCACCGGCCGCAGCAGCCCGTCCCAGGTGTGCACCACGCCGTCGGTGGCGAGGGCGTGCGCGATGGTCTCGCCGATCGCCACCGAGTCCAGCCGCATGGCGGCGCGGGCCACGCCGCGGGCCACCGGTCCGGCGCGGCCGACCGGGATGGTCGTCCCGCCGCCGTCCCGGACCGCCGTGGTCCGCCCGTTCAGCCCGAGCTGCTCGGGCGGGAGGACGGCCGGTGCCTGCCGGGCCCAGCGGGCGGCCTCGGCGGGGGCGACACCCTCCGCGGTGAGCCGCCGCATGATCTCCAGGCGCGCGAGGTCGGCCGGCGTGTAGCGCCGGTGGTGCCCCGGCACGTGCTCGCTGGGACCGAGGCCGTAGCGCTGGTGCCAGGTGCGCAGCGTGGTGACGGCGACCCCCAGCCGCCGCGCGACGGCTCCCGCGCTCAGCGCCTCATCCGCCACCCGACCGCTCCGCTGCCTCGTCGGCCGGCGCACCCGCCCGGGCCACGTCGGCGGCGGGACGGGCCGGCCGCAGCAGCCGGTTCACCACCCCGCCCAGCCAGGGCGCGTACGCGCGGGGGTCGGCGTCCAGGTCGGCCTCCAGCTCGCGCGGGTCGACCCAGCGCAGGGTGGCCACCTCGTCCGGGTCGGGCCGGATCGGCAGGTCGGCCGGTACGTCGGCGCGCAGCACGTGGTCGTACTCGAACTCGACCCGACCGGTGGCCGGGTCCTCGGCGTAGTAGAGGTAGACCCCGACCTCGGTGAGGTCGACCGGGTCGACGCCGAGTTCCTCGGCGAGCCGGCGGTTGGCGGCCTCGACCAGTGACTGGCCGGGCAGGGGGTGTCCGCAGCAGGCGTTGGCCCAGCGCAGCGGGAACCGGGTCTTGACGGCGGCCCGCTGCTGGAGCAGGACCCGCCCCCGCGGGTCGACCAGCAGCACCGAGAAGGCCCGGTGCAGCCGGCCGGGTGGCTGGTGGGCGGCGGCCACGGTGGTCTCGCCGAGCACGCGCCCGTCGTCGTCGACCAGCTCGACGAGGTGCTTCTCCCGGGCCGTCAAGACACCCTCCCGGTGATCCGCGAGGCGGCGAGCTTGCCGCTGATGAGGACCATCGGCACGCCCACCCCGGGCTGGGTGCCGGAGCCGACGAAGACCACGTTGCCCAGCGTGCGGTGCAGGTTCGGCGGGCGGAACGGGCCGGTCTGGAAGAGGCTGTGCGCGGCGGCGAACGGCGTGCCGGCGGCCATGCCCTGCGCCGCCCAGTCGGCCGGGGTCACCGTGCGCAGCACCTCGATGCCGTCGCCGAAGCCGATGTAGCCCCGCTCCTCCAGCGTCGCCACGAGCTGGTCGGCGTAGCGGCGGGTCAGGTCGCCCGGCCAGTGCAGCGGCGCCCGGTCGAGGTTGGGCACCGGGGCGAGCACGTAGTAGGTGTGCTTACCGGCCGGGGCCACCGACGGGTCGGTCCGGCTCGGGTTGGTCACCAGCAGCGACGGGTCGCTCATCAGCTCGCCGCGCCGGATCACCTCGTCGAACGTGCCCTTCCAGGACCGCCCGAAGTGAATGTTGTGGTGGGCGATCCGGCCGTAGCCCTGCGTCGATCCGACGTGCAGCACCACGCACGAGGGCGAGTAGGTGAGCTTGCGCTGCCGGCTGGCCGGCAGCAGGTCCCGGTAGGCGACCGGCAGGTCCGGGTTGAGGACCACGACGTCCGCGGGGACGAACTCGCCGTCGGCGGTGACCACGCCGGTGGCGCGGCCGTGCGCGGTCTCGACCCGGGTCACCGTGGTGCCGTACCGGATCTGCACGCCGTGCTTCTCCACCGCGCCGGCCATCCCCCGGGAGACCGCGTGGATGCCGCCGCGCGGGAAGCACACCCCGGCCACCGAGTCGAGGTACGCGATGACCGCGTAGATGGCCAACGCGTCGTGCGGTGCGAGGCCGGCGTACATGGCCTGGAAGGAGAAGATCCGCTGGGTACGCGGGTCCCGGAAGAACTGGTTGATCTTCGTCTGGAGTCGCCGGAACGCGCCGTTGGCCAGCAGCCGGAGCAGGTTGCCGGTGAGCAGGTCGGTCGGCGCGTCCAGGTTGCGCTCGATGAAGTCCGCCCGCTCCCAGCGCCACAGGTCGCGCGCGTAGTCGACGAAGCGCAGGTAGCCGTCCGCCTCGCGAGGCCCGCAGACCCGGGCGATCTCGGCTGCCATCCGGGTGGTGTCGGTGATGACGTCCAGGGTCGACCCGTCCGGGTACCAGGCCCGGTAGGCCGGGTCGAGCGGGGTCAGGTCGAGCCAGTCGGTCAGCTCCTCGCCGACCGCGCCGAGCGCCTCGGCGATCAGGTCGGGCATGGTGAGCACGGTCGGCCCGGTGTCGAACTCGTACCCGTCGACGCCGAGCCGGCCGGCGCGCCCGCCCGGCACCGGCTCCCGTTCCAGCACGGTCACCTGCCGGCCGCTGCCGGCCAGGTGCAGCGCGCAGGCCAACCCGCCCAGCCCCGCGCCGACGACCACCACCCGGTCGGTACGCCCGCTCACGGTGCGCATCCCGGCCCCCCTCCTCGCGAAGTTGCCCATCATGCCCGCCGCGTGGTGGCGGCGGTGGCCAGGCCGGTCAGCGCGGTCCGCGCGGTGCCGTCGATCGGCGCGCCGTCGAGCGCCACCTGCGCCTCGGTCACCCGGTCGGCGATCATCCGTTCCACCCGGGCCACCGCCCCGGTGTCGCGGACCAGGTCGGCCAGCCGGGCCACCTCGCCCGCCCCGGTGACCGTGCCGGCCCGCTCCAGGGCGCGGCGCTGGGCCGGCGTGCCGAGCTGCCGGGCCAGCATCAGCAGCACGGTCGGCTTGCCGGTCCGCAGGTCGTCCCCGGCCGGCTTGCCGGTGGCGGTCGGGTCACCGTAGACGCCTAGCAGGTCGTCGCGGAGCTGGAACGCCTCGCCGACGGCCAGCCCGTAGCGGGTGTAGGCGGTGATCAGCGGGGTGTCCGCCTCGGCACCGGCCAGGGCGGCGCCGAAGAGCAACGGTCGCTGGACGGTGTAGCCGGCCGTCTTGTAGCGGGCCACCCGCAGCGCCCGGTCGACCGACCAGTTCGCCGCGTCGTGCTCGCCGAGCACGTCGAGGAACTGCCCGGCGACGGTCTCCACCCGCATCTGGTCGTAGCAGCGGCGCACGTCGAGCAGGCGGGCCGGCGGCACGGCGGCGTGCGCCATGAGCCGGTCGGCCCAGACCAGGCAGAGGTCGCCAATGAGGACGGCGACGGCCTCGCCGTAGCGCTCCGGGTCGCCGGTGTGCCCGGCCGCCCGGTGCCGCAGGGCGGCGGCCCGGTGCGCGGTGGGCCGGCCGCGCCGGGTGTCGGAGGCGTCCATCACGTCGTCGTGCACCAGCGCGAAGGTGTGCAGCAGTTCGAGCGCGGCGAGGGCCGGCAGCACCGAGGGCAGCGGCGCGTCGCCGCCGACCACCCCGCGCCAGCCCCAGTACGCGAAGGTCGGCCGGACCCGCTTGCCGGCGGCCAGCACGCAGTCGCGGGCCGTCGCGGCGAACCCGCCCATCGCCGTGTCGATCCCGGCGAGCGCGTCGACCTCGGCCGCCAGGAACGCCGTCAGCGTCTCGTCGACGCCCGTCACCAGGTCCTGTGTGAACGCGGCCAGCACGTCGCGGACCGGATCGTCTGTCGCCCCGGGCTGTGCCGGCGCGACGAAGCGGGGCGGACTGCCGGCAACTGCGTCGTTGGCCATGCGCGGGAGCGTACCCTAGGGTTACGAGTTGCGTCGATTGCTGCGTCGAATCTGAGGAGGGCCGGTGGACACGGATCTCACCGCTGCCTACGAGCGCTGCCGCGAGCTGCACCGGCGTCACGGCCATACCTACTATCTCGCCACCCGGCTGCTGCCCGCCTGGAAACGGCGGCATGTGCACGCCCTGTACGGCTTCACGCGCTACGCCGACGAGATCGTCGACCGCACCGAGGAACTGCCGCCGGCCGAGCGCGCGGCCCGGCTCGCGGAGTGGTCCGACCGCTTCGTCGCCGGCCTGCACGGCTCGCCCGTCGACGACCCGCTGCTCCCCGCCGTGCTGCACACCATCGCCGTCTTCGACCTGGACCGCGACGACTTCGCGTCGTTCCTGCGCAGCATGACGATGGACCTGACCGTGCTGTCGTACCCGACCTACCACGACCTCCTCGACTACATGGAGGGGTCCGCGGCGGTCATCGGCACCATGATGCTGCCGATCCTGGGCAGCTCCGACCCGGCCGCCGCCCGGGAGCCGGCCCGCCAACTCGGCTTCGCCTTCCAGCTCACCAATTTCATCCGGGACGTCGCCGAGGACCTGGACCGCGGGCGCACCTACCTGCCCGACGAGGACCTGGCCGCGTTCGACGTCACCCGGGAGGACCTCCTCGCCGCCCGGGCCGCCGGCCGCACCACCCCGCGGCTCCGCGAGCTGATCGAGTATGAGGTGACCCGCGCACAGGACCACTACGCCGCCGCCGCGCCGGGCATCCCGCTGCTCGCCCCGGCGTCGCAGGCCTGCATGCGCACCGCGTACGCGCTCTACGGCGGCATCCTCGACGAGGTGGCCGCCCAGGACTTCGACGTGTTCACCCGGCGGGCCCGCGTACCCCGGCGGCGGCGGATGGCGGTGGCCGCGCAGGCGCTGGTCACCCCGCCCGGCGTGCCGGTGCGGGTCCCCGGCCCGGCGCTCCGGGCGGCCCTGGCCGCGTGACCCCGGTCCGGGCCCGGTGCGGGCTCAGTCCCGCCAGACGGTCAGCTTGATCACGGCGCCGCCGTCGCCCGCCTGGTTGACCACCTGCAACCAGCCGGGGTGCCCATCGGAGGTGGTGAAGCAGAACTGCTGGCCGCTGCCGACGTAGTGGTGCGGCGCGCTCGTCCGGCGCGCCTCCCGGTAGGTCGCGCAGCGGGCATCGGCGCCCTCCTCCGGGCCGGCGTAGGTGTCGTCGTACAAGGCGCTGTGCCGGGCGCTCGAATAGAGGATGTAGCCCCAGTCCAGGTAGAGGTCGACCGTCGCGTCCTGCGCGTACCGCTTCACGGCCCGGCCCTCGTCCACGTCCACCCCGGTCTTCTGGTCGAGCTGCACGACGTCGCTGAAGACCACGGCCGCGGGCGTGCCCGCGGGCGCGCCGGTGCCGCCGCCCGGGGTCGAGCCGTTCGGCGCGCCGGCCGGCGTGGCGGCGGCGGTCGTGGCCGGGGCGGGCAGCGTGGTCGTCGTGCCGGCCGGTGTGGTGGGGCCGGCGGCCGGCGTGGCCTCCCGCCCGTCCTGGTGCAGCCCCCAACCGGCGACGCCGAGCACCAGCAGCGCCACGGCGGCCAGCCCGGCCGCCCGCCAGCGCCGGCGCCACCCCTGGTACGCCACCAGCGCGGCCAGCGCGACCAGGCCCAGCACGATCCACAGCGGGTCGGAGCGGATGGCCTGCACCAGGGCGACGAGCCCCGCCACGGCGGAGACCACGTTGGCCGCCACCCCGGAGTGCTCCTTCAGCCGGGCGGCCGGCGCGGGTGCTTCGTTCTCCACGAGGACCGGAGCGTAGCGGCGCGTGACACAGCGTGACAGAGTTGCCACGCGTGTCGAGCAGTCCGCTTCCCGTCAGAGGCAGGAGTGCAACGCCTCGACCAGGTCCTCCACCCGGTCGTGGTCGGCCAGCCGCGCGGTCGCGTACGCGAAGGTGTAGCCGCGTTCCGGATCGGCCCAGGCGCTGCTGCCGCCGATCCCGCCCATGCCCCAGCTCCCGTCCGGCTCCCACTGCATGCCCAACGTCCAGGACGCCCGCCGGTCCAGCACCAGGTCCGGCCCGTCGTACTGCACCCGGGTCGCCTCGGCCACCAGCTCGGGGCTGAACCGGCGTACCCCGTCGAGGGTGCCGCCGGCGAGCAGGCCGGCGTAGAGGCGGGCCAGGGCGGACGCGGTGGCGTGCAGGTTGACCGCGGGAAACTCCGTGCCGCGCCAGAACGGGCTGTTCACCACCGCCACGTCCAGGCCGCCGGCCGGGTTTCCCAACGCCCGGGCGCGGAGCGACCCCGGCTCGCCCAGCATCCGCACCGGCCAGCCGGAGTCGGCGTACGACAGGTCGGCGCAGCGCCGCTGGTCCGCCGCGTCGAGCCCGAAGGCCAGGTCGAGGCGCCACGGCCCGGCGATCTCCTCGGCCAGGAACCGCCCCACCGGCCGCCCGTCCACCCGGCGGACCAGCTCGCCGACCAGGTGGCCGTACGTCCAGGCGTGCTCGCCCGCGACGCTGCCCGGCGGCCACTCGGGGTCGGCGGAGGCCAGGTCGGCGCAGAGCAGCCCCCAGTCGGGGATCGCCGCGGCGGGCCGGGGCACCGGGAACCCGGGCAGCCCGGCGGTGTGGGCGAGCACCTGCCGCACCGTTGCCGGGGCGCGGAACTCCGGCCAGTAGGCGGACACCGGCGCGTCGAGGTCGACCCGGCCCCGGTCGACGAGGAGCAGGAGGCAGAGCGCGACCACCGGCTTGCCCACCGAGTAGACGTTCACCAGGGTGTCCGGCCGCCACGCCGCCTCGGCCCCGACGGCCGGGACGGTCACGCCGGGCTGGACTGCCGCGCGGGTGCCGCCGACCAGGTCGAGCACCGGCGCGCCGTCGTACCAGACGGCCAGCGCCGCGCCGGTCTCCCGGCCGGTCGCGAACAGGTCGTGGAAGCAGTCCCGGACGGGGGCGAAGCGTGCCTGCATCCGGCCACGGTAGGCGGTGGGGATGATCACCTGCGCGGGAATTCCGGCCCGACGTGGTGGCCGGTGGCCCGGCGGTGCGGAATGCTGGCGGGGTGGCGGAGCCGGAACTGGTGGACGTGGTCGTGGTCGGGCTGGGCGTCGGCGGCGAGGAGGTGGCCGGGCGACTCGCCGAGGCCGGCCTCACCGTGGTCGGGATCGAGCGCGACCTGGTCGGCGGCGAGTGCCCCTACTGGGGCTGCATCCCGAGCAAGATGATGATCCGGGCGGCCAACGCCCTCGCCGAGGCGCGCCGGGTCAACGAGCTGGCCGGCAGCGCCGAGGTGCGACCTGACTGGGCGCCGGTCGCGAAGCGCATCCGCGAGGAGGCCACCGACACCTGGGACGACAAGGTCGCGGTGGACCGGTTCACCGGCAAGGGCGGCCGGTTCGTCCGGGGCAGTGGCCGGCTCGACGGCCCGAACCGGGTCCGCGTCGGCGACCAGGTGTTCGAGGCCCGGTACGGAGTGGTCCTCGGCACCGGCACCCGCCCCTCGGTCCCGCCGATCGACGGCTTGGCCGACACGCCGTACTGGACCAACCACCAGGCCATCGAGGTCGAGGAGCTGCCGGGGTCGCTGCTGGTGCTGGGCGGTGGCGCGATCGGCCTGGAGCTGGCCCAGGTCTTCGCCCGGTTCGGGGTCCGGGTGACCGTGGTCGAGGCGGCCGACCGGGTGCTCGCCCTCGAGGAGCCGGAGGCCTCCGACATCGTCGCCGGTGCGCTGCGCGCCGACGGGGTGGAGATCCACACTGGCGTCCGGGCCGAGCGGGTCACGCACGACGGCACGAGCTTCACCGTCCACGCCGGAGACCGCGCGTTCGGCGGTGAGAAGCTGCTGGTGGTGACCGGCCGCCGGGCGCACCTCGACGAGCTGGGCCTGGAGACCGTGCAGGTGGACGCCGCGCAGCGCTACCTGCCGGTGAACGAGCGGATGCACGTCACCGACGGGATCTGGGCGGTCGGCGACCTCACCGGCGAGGGCGCGTTCACCCACATCGCCATGTACCAGGCGGGCATCGTCGTCGCCGACGTGCTCGACCACATGCGGCGCACCCGGGGCGGGCCGGACGCCAGCGGCACCGCCAGCGTGGTCGGCGGCGCGGCCGGCGTGGTCAGCGCGGTCGGCGGTGCCATGAGCACGGGCGGCTCGGCCGCCGCGCCGGGCAGCGTGCCGGTCGCCGACTACCGCGCGCTGCCCCGGGTCACCTTCACCGACCCCGAGGTGGGCGCGGTCGGCCTCACCGAGCAGCAGGCCCGCGACCGCGGCGTCAACGTCCAGGTCGGCTACACCGATCTCACCTCGTCCACCCGCGGGTGGATCCACAAGGCCGGCAACGCGGGGTTCATCAAGCTTGTCGCCGACGCCGACCAGGGCGTGCTGATCGGCGCGACCTCGGTCGGCCCGGCCGGCGGCGAGGTGCTCTCCGCGCTGGTCGTGGCGGTGCACGCGGCCGTCCCGGTCAGCCAGCTCCGGCACATGATCTACGCGTACCCGACCTTCCACCGCGCCATCGAGGACGCCCTGCGCAACCTGAAGTGACCGTCAGTCGGCCGGCGCGCCGTGCCGGCCGGCACCGGCGGTGAACCGGTTCGCGCCGTGCATCCCGTCGGTGACCAGGGACTCCATGCCGAAGGCCAGCTCGGTGGCCAGCGCCTCGGGCTCGGGCAGGCCGGCGCCCGCCAGCACCGCGGCCCGGTCGTTGCGCAGGCAGGTCTGCGGGTGCCGGGCGATCTCCGCGGCCAGCCGCTCGGCCTCCGCCCGGGCCGCACCCGGCGCGACCACCCGGTTCACCAGACCCATCGCGTACGCCTCGTCGGCCGGGACCGGGCGGCCGGTGAGGATCAGGTCCATGGCGCGGCTCTCGCCGATCAGCCGGGGCAGCCGCACCGTCCCGCCGTCGATCAGCGGCACGCCCCACCGCCGACAGAACACCCCGAGCGTCGCGTCGGACTCGGCGATCCGCAGGTCGCACCAGAGCGCCAGCTCCAGGCCGCCCGCCACCGCGTACCCGGAGATCGCGGCGAGCACCGGCTTGGACAGGCGCATCCGGGTCGGGCCCATCGGGCCGTCGCCCTCGGGTTCGACCCGGTTGCCGCGCGGCGTGCCGATGGCCTTCAGGTCGGCGCCGGCGCAGAACGTGCCGCCCGCGCCCCACAGCACGGCGACCGCCGCGTCCGGGTCCGCCTCGAAGGCGCGGAACGCGTCGGCCAGGGCCCGGGCGGTCGGCCCGTCGACGGCGTTGCGGGCCTCCGGCCGGTCCAGGATCACCGTGGTCACCGGTCCGGCGTGCTCGACGCGTACCCCCATCGGGTCAGCATGCCCTCGACGACGCCCGCCGCGCCAGCTATCGGTGCCGCACCGGCTCGCTCCCGCGCGGGTCAGGCGAAGTCGGCCGCGTGGTCGGCGGCCCAGTCGGCGAATGTCCGGGCGGGGCGGCCCAGTACCGCCGCCACGTCGCCGGTCACCTGCTCCGGCGTCTCCGCCATGGCCGCCCAGCCGGCCAGCGCCGCATCCGCGAACGCGGCGCTGCCCATCGCCGCGGCCAGCATGGGGCGCACCGCCTCGGCGGGCACGTCCTCCCACAGCACCTCGCGGCCGATCGCCTTACCGATGATGCGCACCTGCTCGGCCTGCGTGACCGTCCGCGGGCCGGTGAGCACGTAGGTCCGCCGGTCGTGCCGGTCGGTGGTCAGCGCCTCGACCGCCACCGCCGCGATGTCGTCCTCGTGGACCATCGAACGAGCCGCCGCGCCGTACGGCCAGCGCACCACGCCCTCGGCGCGGATCGGCTCCGCCCATCCCAGCGTGTTCGTGGCGATGCCGGTGGGACGCAGCATCGTCCAGGGCAGGCCGGACGCGACGATGGCCCGTTCCACCAGGGCCCAGAACGAGCCGGGGTCGGCCTCGGCGGAGGCGGCCGACACGTACACCACCCGGGGCGACCCGGCACCGGCGAGCGCGGCGGCGACGCGCGGGGCGAGCTGCGCCGTCGCGGCCGGGTCGACGAACGGCCAGATCAGGAACACGGCCCGGACACCGTCCAGGTGCGGGCGCACCGTCTCCGGATCGGCCAGGTCGGCGGCCACCACCTCCACACCCGCCGGCAGGTTCGCGCGGCTCGGGTCGCGGGTGACGGCCCGTACGCCGTGACCCGCGACGGCCAGCCGCTCGACCACGCGCCGCCCGACGTTGCCCGTCGCACCGGTCACCAGGATCATCGTCGCCTCCAGGGAATTTCTCGGGAACTCGATGGAGCCGACCGTAGAACCTCAACAATTGTTGAGGTCAACGTCCGATGGGCATACTCGGGGCGTGAAGCAGGACACGTCCTTCGACTGGCACGAGCCCGGCCTGACGATCGGTCAGGTGGCGCAACGCAGCGGCGTCGCCGCGTCGGCGATCCGGTTCTACGAGGCGCAGGGCCTGATCAGCAGCGACCGCACGGCCGGCAACCAGCGCCGCTACCACGCCGACGTGATGTGCCGCCTGGCGATGATCGAAGCGTGCCAGCGGGTCGGCCTCACCCTGGCCGAGGTGGGCCGGGCGCTCGCGGCGCTGCCACCGGGGCAGGCGCCGACCTCGGAGGACTGGGATGCGCTCGCCGGGCGACTACGCACCGAGGCCCAGTCCCGCATCGACCGGCTCAGCGAGGTGCTGCGCGCCCTCGCCCCGCCCGCCTGACCCGGGCCACCCCTCACGCTGACGGCTCCCACCGTCGATAGCATCGGCGGCGGCAACGATCGGGCGAGGTGCCCCGCCTGTGCGGGGAGAATCGGGAAGCCGGTGGAAATCCGGCACGGGCCCGCCGCGGTGACCGGGGAGTCCCCGTCCACGCGCGTCACGCGCAGCCACTGGCCGTACGGCCGGGAAGGCGGACGGTCAGGCGTCGATCCGGGAGTCCGAAGACCGGCCTCGCGTTCAGTCGCCCACCTGACCGTGGGCCGAGTGCAGCGGGAGCCTGCCTGTGGACCTGTACGACGCCATCCACCGCCGCCGCGACGTGCGCGCCGAGTTCACCGGGGAACCGGTGCCGGACGACGTCCTGGAGCGGATCCTCACCGCCGCGCACGCCGCCCCGAGCGTCGGGAACTCGCAGCCCTGGGACTTCGTCCTGGTGCGTGACCGCGAGACCCGGCGCCGGTTCCACGCGCACGTCCAGGTCGAGCGGGACACCTTCGCCGCCACGCTGGACGGTGCGGCGGCCGAGCGGTTCGCCCGCATCAAGATCGACGGGGTGTTGGAGTCGACGCTGTCAGTCGTGGTCACGTACGACCCGCAGCGGGGTGGGCCGACGGTGCTCGGCCGGCACGCCATCGCCGACGCCGGCCTCTACTCGGTCTGCCTGGCCATCCAGAACCTCTGGCTGGCCGCCACCGCCGAGGGGCTCGGCGTCGGCTGGGTCTCCTTCTACCGGGAGCCGTTCCTGGCCGACCTGCTCGGCATCCCGCCCGGCATCCGGCCGGTGGCGTGGCTCTGCGTGGGCCCGGTGAGCCGCCTGCAGACCGTCCCCGACCTGGTGCGGCACGGCTGGCGTACGCCCCGACCACTCGCCGCCGCCCTGCACGCCGACCGCTGGCGGGCGGACGAGAACCACCCGATGGGGTGATCCGCCGTCGCCGCCCGGTTTGGGACCTCTCCTGCCGGGAAGTCGAACCACGTGCGCGAACTACTGACGAAGATCGAACAGAACTCGGCGCTCGACCGGGTGGGCGACCGGTTGCAGCGCGCCGTCCAGGGCACCCTGCGCCCGCAGCGGATCCGGGACTTCCTGCACGGCGTCTGGCTGGGGCATCCGCTGCATCCGGCGATGGTGCAGGTGCCGGTCGGCGCCTGGATCTCGGCCGCCGTCGTGGACCTGATGCCCGGTCAGCGCCGGGCGGCGACCGCGCTCGTCGGCGTCGGTACGGTCAGCGCGCTGCCGGCGGCCGTGGCCGGGCTCAACGACTGGGCGGCCCTGTCCCGGGACCAGCGGCGGATCGGCCTCGTGCACGCCGCCGCGAACACCATCGGCGTGGCCCTCTACGCCAGCTCGCTGGCGGCCCGGCTCAACGGGCGGCACAACATGGGCCGGGCGCTGGCCTACCTGGGGCTGTCGGCGGCGAGCGCCGGGGCTTACCTGGGTGGGCACCTCGCGTACAAGCAGGGCGCGCAGGTCAGCCAGAGCATCTCCGAGCTGCACCTGGTCAGCGAGGGCTGGCACCCGCTCGGCGACATGTCGAGCCTGCCGCAGCGGCAGCTCCTCACCCGGGAGATCGACGACGTCTCGGTGATCCTCTACCGGCACGGCGACGACGTCACCGTGATGCTGGAGCGCTGCCCGCACCAGAGCGGCCCGCTCGGTGACGGTGAGGTGCAGGAGATCGACGGCCACGCCTGCGTGGTCTGCCCGTGGCACGGCAGCACCTTCCGCCTCAACGGCGGGGAGGTCGTGCACGGCCCGTCCGGCAACGACCAGGTCGTCCTCCCCACCCGGGTGGTCAACGGCCGCCTGGAGGCCCGCCTCCCCTGACCGGCGGTGGGATCTTCGACGGCAGCGGCCCCGGGGCCGCTGCCGTCCACGATCGCCCCGGTCAGTCCCGGCGGTGGCGGCCTGTCACGAGGGCCCGGACGCCGGCCCGGCCCGGCGGCCGTCGCCGCAGGCCGAGGACCGCGCCGATCTGTGCGCCCACGATGGCGGCCACCGCGAGCACCGCCGAGATGGCCAGCGGCCGGTTGATCCCGTCCTCCGGGGTGGCCCGGGAGGCGCCCGCCGACATCGCCGGCGGTTGCCCGGTCGGCGCCTCGACCGTGGGCGTGGTGTCCCGCCCGGTCGGGTGCGGGGAGGGCCTGCCCTTCGGCGTCGTGGCGGACGAGCCGCCGCCGCCCGGCGTCGCCGCCGTGCCGGGAGCCGTCCTGGACGGGCTGGTCGAGGTGACCACGAGCCGGCCGGTCGCGTGCCGGCGGGCGCCCGCGTCCACCGATCCCTCGGGCAGCTTGAGCAGCTGCCCCGGGCGGATCCGGTCCGGGTCGGCGAG
Organism: Micromonospora sp. NPDC005707; assembly: GCF_040631005.1. Taxonomy (NCBI): domain Bacteria; kingdom Bacillati; phylum Actinomycetota; class Actinomycetes; order Micromonosporales; family Micromonosporaceae; genus Micromonospora; species Micromonospora sp. NPDC005707. Next base: position 89,299 of record NZ_JBEXYR010000020.1, on the reverse strand, counting down.
CCGGTTGAGCCGGGCCACCTCGCGGTACCGGTCGAAGTCGTCCAGGTAGCGGTCGGCCACCTCGCCCAGGTAGTCGCCCTTCGCCACCCGGTACACCGCCGGGTCGGTGGTCACCGAGGCGGACCGGACGGGCGGCGCGGCGAGCGTGGGGCCGGCCTGCGGGGCGACCAACGCCGGCGCGGCGGCGACCGGCTGCGGCGCGGCCACGGCCGCGGCGCTCGCCGCGGCCGGGCTGGCCGCCAGGATCAGCGCCACCGAGCCGACCAGCGCGGCCGCGGCCCGCTGCTGGCGGCGCATCCCCGGCAGCCGGGGCGCCGGCCGGCGCAGCGTCGCCGCGAGGAGTTCCACGAGTACGGAGAAGGCGAACGTCGCCCAGCCGAACCAGCCCACCACGGCCAGCGCCCGCAGAAAGAGCTGCCCGTCGTCGCGGCTGGTCAACGCCGTGCCCACCTCGGCCAGGGTGGGCAGGTGGTCGGGGAGGGGGTTGCCGGCGAAGGCCAGGAGCGCGACGGGCCCACCGGCCAGCACCGCGCAGAGCACGACGAGGGCGCCGAACCCGGTGAGGACCTGGCCGGTCCGCCGGACGGCCGAGCGTTGCGATGCACCCATGGCTGCCTTCCCTTCCTACGGGGGTCCGGTGAGCGCCCGCGCGGTGGCCTCACCGGTGACGGTGACGGTGTTCTGGAAGCCGAAGAGACCGAGCAGGTCCCGGCGGTAGGTGATGCGGACGCGTACCTGGATCTGCCGCTCGCCGGCGACCACCGGGAAGCTGACGGCGTGGTCGCGGACCCCGCCCGCGGCGCTCAGGTAGTCCGCGACGGCCTTCCGGGCGGCCACCTCGTCGATCTGCTTCGGGCCGCCCTCGATGGCGCGCGCCCGGTCGATCATCTGGCCGCCGCTGCGGGCCGCCTCGGCGGCCAGGTTGTCCGCGCGCTGCAAGGAGCGGAGCTGCCCGGCGCCGTCGTACGCCAGGCTGATGATCACGAGTACGCCGGTCATCGCCACGGCCAGGAAGAGGCTCACCCGGCCGCTCTCCGCCGCCCGCCGCCCGGTCATCCGCGGCTCCGGTAGGTGTCCAGCGGGGAGGTGAAGCTCGCCGATACGGTCTTGCCGTCCAGCGTCAGGGGCAGCCCGCGGGCCCGCAGGTCGTCGAAGGAGACCGTGCAGGTCACCGTGACCGTGACGGTCGCCGGCACCCCGGGCGCGCCGCGGTACGCGTTCCGGAAGCTGGTCTCCTCGCCTCCCACCGAGCCCCGGAAGGTCAACGCCGGCGGGGCCGTGCAGTGCAGCCCCGACCAGTCGAGCTGGCGCCGCGCGGCGTCCGTGGCGGCGGTCCGGCCGGTCCGGGCGTCCCGGGCGATCGAGGCGGCGCGGGCCGCGTCGTGCGCGGCCGATTCCACCGCCTCGTCGGCGACGGCCGTCCGGCCGGCCACCCCGGCCAGCACCATCAACCCGATGAAGGCGGGGGCGAGCACCGCCACCTCGATCGAGACGGAACCGCGGTCCCGCGCCATCCCCCTCACCCCGTCGTCCAGCGTTCGGCGGTGCCGTGCGCGGTCTGCCGCACCGGGAAGTGGACCCCCGGGATCACCGACAGGGAGCGCCCGCTGACGGTGCAGGTGACCTCGGTGGGGGTGCCCCCGGTGGCGATCACCTCGCAGGCGGGGCCCGGGTTCTGCCAGCCGACCAGCCAGTCCCCGGCGGCGTGCAGGAAGTTCGTGGCCCGGTCCCGGCCCGCGTCCGGCGGGGCCTGGAGCGCCCGCTGGGCGTTCACCCCGCTCTGCGCCGCGTTGAGGGCGGTGGACCGGGCGACGAACCAGACGGCGAGCTGGATCGAGGCGAAGAGCAGCACCAGGATCGCCGGCATCACCACCGCCAGCTCGACCGGGTTGGCGCCCCGCTCGGACCCGCCCGCGGCGAGGCGTCCTCGCAGGACCGTGGTGATGCGCCCCGGGCCGCACCGGCCGGTGGGCCGGCCGGCGGGCGCCGGCCGGCTCCGGTCCGTACGGGCGGGGCGGGGCATCACGGGGCCTTCGGCGCCGTGTTGTTGGGGATGGCGTTCATCCAGTTGTTGGCCTTGGCCAGGGCGAGCCCGGTGACCGCCATGGCCACCGCGACCAGGCCGAAGATGATCACCGCGGTCGGCACCGGGCTGTCGCCCCGCTCGCCGTCGCGCCGCAGCTCGGCCAGGCGGCTGCTCACCGCGGCGTAGAGATAGGTGTAGAGGTGCATGGGCTTCTCCTTCTCGGGGTGGGTTCACAGGCGGGCGAGGAACGGGTAGACGGCGAAGCCGAGCAGGACGAAGACCAGCAGCGAGCCGGGGATGTCCAGCCGGCTGGTCACCCCCTCGGCCCGGGCCAGGTTGTCGGTGCGGATCTGGTCGCGCAGCGAGTCGGCGCGGCTGCGCAGGGTCTCGTGGACCTGGGCGCCCTCGCTTCCGGAGGAGCGCATGATGGCCCCCACGTCGCCAAGCTCCGGGATGCCGATCCGGTCGGCCAGCTCCTGGAGCTCGTCCCAGGGGGAGTGCATCTGGAGCTGGGCGATCCGCAGCGCCTCCCGGATGCGGTCGAAGACCCAGCCGTCGCAGACCGCCGCCGCGCGTTCCAACGACTGCACCGGGCCGTGCGCGGCGGAGAGCTGCAACGCCACCAGGTCCAGGTAGGTGCAGACCGCCTGGCGGAACTCGTCCCGCGCGGCGTCCGCCCGGGCCAGCACCGCCCGGTGCGCGAGCAGGCCGGTGACCAGCGCCAGACCCAGGCTTCCGAGCACCGGTACGACCAGCGGCAGCGCCACCCCGCCCAGGAAGAGGACGGCCGAGGCGACCGCTGGGGTGGCGAACCCGACCAGCGCGGAGAGCAGCACGGACAGGGCGTACTGCTCGGGGGTCCGGTCGAGCAGGGCGAGCTGCCGGTGCGGCGGCCGCAGCCAGCGGGAGACACCGCCGAGCCAGTCCGGCCCGCTCCCGGCCACCGGAGCCTGGCCGGGCGGCTGGTGCAGCCGGCGCAGCGCCGGACCGAGCGCCGGGGTGGCCGGCAGCGCCTCGCGGACCACCAGGAACAGGCCCAGCCCGACCGCCGCCCCGCCCAGCACGGCGACGGCCAGCTGCCAGTTCACCATCATCGCGCCCGCCTTTCGTTCGCGACTGCGGGGCTCGCAAGCGCACTCCTCGCGCTCACGCGATCGCCTCCTCCGGGTCGGGCGCCGGCAGGAAGCGCGCCGGGCGGGGCGGCTGGCTCATCGACCGCACCCAGACCAGCAGCCCGACGAAGGTCGCACCGAGCACCGCCATGATCAGTTGCCCGAAGACCGTCCCGTACGGCCGCACGTAGTCGCTGTTGACCAGCCCGTACGCGAGCGTGGCCAGGGTCATCCCGGTGAGGAAGCGGACCGCGAACCGGGGCTGCGTCCGCTTCGCCTCGACCTCCCGCCGGGTGGCCACCTCGGCCGAGGCGGCGGTGGCGATCGAGCCGAGCACGTCGCCGAGGCGTTCGCCCCGGTCGGTGAGGTGCAGGATGAGCGCCGCGACCACCTGGTCGCAGACCGGGTCGGCGATCTCGTCGGCGAAGGCGAGCAGGGCGGACCTCGCCAGCCAGCCGGCCTGGAGGCGGGCCGCCAGGGTGCGTACCTCCTCCTGGATCTCCTCCGGCGCGGTGGCGATCGTGCCGATGATGGCCTGCTGGAGGCCCTGCCCGGTGCCGGAGATGTCCTTGAGCCGCCGGGTCCACTCGCCGACCGCCTCGATCCGGGCGATGGCCCGCTGCTCGGCCCGGCCCACCGCGAACAGCCACGGCACCCCGGGCACCGCCAGCGCCACCAGCAGGCCGACCACCGGCAGCCCGGTGAGCAGGAAGGCCAGCGCGCCGACCACCACGGCCGCGCCGAGCAGCAGCTGGTAGCGGTGCTGCTCCCGACGGCTGGCCCCGGAGCCGGTCCAGAGGCGGCTCAGCCCCGGCCCGGCGCCCGGGCCCGACCCGGCCGGCCGGCGGGTGCCGACCAGCGCGACCACCGCGAGCACCAACCCGGCCACGCACGCCGCCCCGGAGACCAGCGCGATCAGCTCGATCGTCGCCACGGGTTCACCGCCGTCCGAGCCGGGTGTGCCGGGGACGCCGCCAGGCGCCCGTGCCGGCCTCGATGAACCGGGTGAGCAGCCGGGCGTCGTAGCCGACCCGCAGCAGCTGGTCGCGGATCCGCTCGGGGAGGTGGCGGGGCACCGCCCGGCCGTCCGGTCCCGGGCCGAAGACGCTCGTGGTGGTGATGCGGTTGCCCTCGCCCACGCCGATGACCTCCTCGACGTGCGACACGAAGCGGTGCTTGCGGCCGCCGATCGCGGTCTCGTCCTCGACCGTGACGTAGACGATCAGGTCCAGCGCGTTGCCGGCCATCCGGCGGGCCTGGTCGACCGTCATCTCCCGGCCGTGGGCCAGCGCCAGCTCGATGATCCGTTCGCCCACACCGGCCGGGGTACGCGCGTGGATCGTGCACATCGACCCGCGGCTGGTGGTCATCGCCTGGAGCATCGGCACGATCTCCCGGGACCGCACCTCGCCGACGATGATCCGCAGCACGCCCATCCGCAGCGATACCGGGATCAGGTCGGCGATGCTGACCTCACCGGCCGGGCGACCGTCCAGCCCGCGCTCGCCGTGCCCCTCCCGGGACTCGAAGCTCATCACCGCCCGGTGCTTGTGCGCGCGGCGGGTCGGCAACAGCTCCCGGCTCTCCTCCAGCAGCACGTACGGCTCGTCGGCCGGGATCTCGTCCATCAGGGCCCGGATGACCGTGGTCTTCCCGGCCCCGGCGAGCCCGGCGACCATGATGTTCAGCCCGGCCCGCATGGCGGCGCGGAGGAAGTCGCGCAGCAGCGGGTCGATCATCTCGTCCAGGTCGGGCCGGCCACCGGCGATGTCCTCCAGGCTCACCGCGAGCGTGTTGTGCTTGCGGATCACCGCGTACGGGCGGTGGCTGACCAGGAAGACCGCGGCGAGCCGGCTGCCGTCGGGCAGTTGCAGGTCGAGCGTCGGCTTCGAGGTGGAGAGCGAGCGCTCGGTCGCCCCGGCCCGGCGGGCCGCCGCCTGGAGGATCTCGACCAGTTCGTCGTCGCTGTCGGCGATCGGCTCGGCCCAGTCGACGCCGCCGCCGTGCCGGGTGATGCGCACCTGGTCGCAGCCGAGGATGTGCACCTCCTCGATGGTGTCGTCGACCAGCAGCGTCTGGAGCCGGCCCAGACCGACCAGCTCGGCGGTCACCTGGTCGAGCAGCAGCCGCTCCTCGTCGGCGGCCATCGGCGTGCCGGCCCGGCGCACCGAGTCCGCGTACGCGGAGACCACCGCGACGGCCAGCCGGGCCCGCTCGACCTCCTCGGCGTCGGCGTCGAACTCCCGGCCGCGCTGCCAGAGGGTGAGCCGTTCGCTGAGTTCCCGGCGCAGCTCGCGGACCACCGCGAAGTCGACCCGGGGTCGGGGCGGCGGAGGCGCCGGCGCGGCCGGTGCGGCGGGCGGCGGGGGCACGTGGTGCCGCCCGTTCGGCGGGACCAGCGGCGGCACCGTCGACGTGGCGCCGGGCTGCTGCCCGCGCGGGTCGTGGGAGACCGGCTCAAACCGCACCGGACACCCCCGGCGTGCTCGGCGCGGTCACCGCGTGCGGGGCCGGTGCGCCCGGCCAGGCCAGGCGGGCCCGCCGCCGGTCCAGCAGCGCCCGGACCGGCACCTCCAGCTGGCCGGCCGCGCGCATGAGGGGCCGGTTGGCGCGTACGGTGCCGCCGTGCCCGAGCACCGCTGCGGTACGCGGGTCGAGCGGCAGCCGGGCGATCACCGGCAGCCGCAGCGCCTTGCTGATCTCGCTGCTGCCGTGCCCGTCCCCGATCACCAGCAGGCGCAGGGTGCCCGGGGGGACCCGGTGCTCGGCGAAGTCCCGCTCGATGGCCTTGACCGTGGCGCGGGTGGCGGACAGGTCGGGCAGGTGCGCCCGGGTCACCAGCAGCACCACGGCCGCGGCCCGCAGCACCGGCCACGGTGGACCGCCGACCTGCAACCGGCCACAGTCGACCAGCACGTCGTACGGCGGGACGCCCCGCTCCAGGGTCGTGAAGAAATCCGCGAAGCGCTGCCAGAGCGGGGTGACGCTGCCCGCCTGGGCCGGGTCGACCACGCCGGGCAGCAGCAGCCGTTCCCGCTTCGGCGCGTCCAGGTCGACGAGCTGGGACCAGAACGCGCTCTCCAGGTTGCCGTCCCGCAGCTCCCCGACGGCCAGCTCGCCGAGGCCGCGCGGGCCGTCGAGCGCCCCGCCCAGGTAGCCGGCCAGGACCGAGCCGCCCGCCGGGTCGCACTCGGCCAGCACGAGCCGCCGGTGCCAGCTCAGCGCGGCGGCCAGCGCGGCCGTGGTGACGCCGGGCGAGCCCTTCGCCGAGACCAGGGCGATGACCGCCATCAGGCCGCCCCGGTGAGCACGAGCGCGATCCGGTCGTCCGCGGCCAGCGCCACCACGGCCGGCACGTCCCGGACGGACAGCGCCAGGTAGACGACCACGTCGTCGTTCTCCGGCGCGGCGGTGTCGATCACCGTGGCCTCGAACCGGGTGCCGCCGCCGCGCGTCGCGCTGCTGCTGCCGGCGCTGCTGTCCGGGGTGCTGACCAGGAGCACCCGGTCGCCGGGGTGCAGCCTGCGGGCGGGCACCTGGCTCGGCTCCAGCCCCAGCGCGAGCTGCTGCTGCCCGGGGCCGAGCAGCGGGGCGTCGGTGAGCTGGGCGGGGGTCAGCAGCGTGCCCGGGGTGAGCCGGACGGCCGCCCGCAGGCCCAGCACCTCCTTGATCCGGTCGGCCCGTACCGGCTGGAGTTCCCGCCCGCCGGACACCCGCACCGGGACCAGGTCGTCGGCGCTGAGCTGCCGGCCGACCTCGACCGGCCGGGCCACCGCGAGGTAGCTGCCGGTGGACCGGACCGAGGTGACCGCGAAGGCCGCGCCGAGGCCGCCCAGGGCGATCAGCAGCACCGCCAGGCCGAGCAGGCCGGGGCGGATCCGCCGCTGCCGGACCACCTTGGGCGGTGCCACCGGCGCGTCCAGGGGAGTCCCGTTCCGCGTAGCCACACTCACTGCGCCACCTCCGTTCGCGACTGCGGGGCTCGCAAACCCGGCTCACTCCTCGCGCTCACCGTGTCACCACCTGAAGTTCGTTGATCTGGACCGGAACGGTGCCGCTGACCCGGCTCTGGGCGATGTCGCCGCTCGGACCGTCGTCGCCGGCGACCCAGTGGACGTTCCAGAAGGTCGTGGCGCTGACCCGGTAGGTGGCGGCCCGGGCGTAGCCGGTGTCGAGGCCGCAGTCGGGCGAGGTCCCGCCGGCCCGCGGGCCGTCGGCCGTGTAGGGCGTGCCCGGCCCCGTGCAGGTGACCTTCGTGCCGTCGCCCATGTCCCAGACGATCCGGGTCACCCTCGCGGTGATGCGGACGGTCAGCCCGCGGTCCGACGCGGAGGCGTGCAGCGGCCCGAAGTAGGAGGCTCCGCCGCTCGCCCACATCCAGACCGGCAGCCCCACGAGGCCGGGGCCCTTGCTGCGCCGGGGCGCCACCGCGACCCGGGGCGGCAGCAGCGAGATCGAGGCCAGCGCGCGGCGGGCCAGTTCCTCCGGGTCGGGCGGCGCGCCGTAACCGGGTGGCGGCCCGTCGCGCAGCACGACGCTCTGCGCGCCCAGGTCACCGCCGTTGCAGGTCTGCACGTACCACTGCTTGCCCTCGGGTGCCGTGGGCTGGGGTTCGGCCAGCTTGTAGTAGCAGCCGTCGCCGTTGTTGAACCAGCCGAGCAGGTCGTCGTAGCAGGGGATGACCCGGCCGTTCCACTGGCACTTCGCGGCGGCCCCGCCGCCGTCCCCGCCGCCACCGCCGGGGTTGCCGCCGCCGCCCGGCCCGCCCGGTGTGCCGGGCTCGTCGTCCCAGACGTTGCAGTCGTTCTGCCCGGGCGGGCATTCGCCGCCGGGGTCGCCGGCCCGGGCCGGCGCGCCGGTCAGCAGCAGCGCGGGCGCGCCGGTCAGCGCGAGCAGCAGCGCCAGGCCGGCGGTGAGCAGCAGTCGCCGGGGTGTCCCGGCCCGGGTCGGGCGGGCCGGGACACCCCTTCCTCCCCAGGTCAACACGGCTGGTCCTGGTGTCCGGCGCCGGCGCTGATCAGCCACCGGCCGTCCGGGTAGCGGGTGGCCGTGGCGGTCGCCAGGTAGCGCCCGCCGCGGGTGCCGGGCACGACCCGGCGGTCCTTGGCGTAGACGAGCCGGTAGCCGGTGGCGTCCAGGCAGTCCTGGATCTCCACGCTGGGCGGATCGGCGGCCAGGTCGACCGCGACCACGGTCGGGTCGGAAACCAGTTTTCCGGTACGCATCGCGCCATGCTCCTTCGCGTCACGAATTGCCACCCGCACCCGGGTCAGCAGCGGATCCGCCACGAATCGGGCCAGTGCGGGATGCCCGGGATCGCTGCGTGCGCTCGCCGCTCGGGACGCGTCGAGATAGCCGGAATAGGCGGCGAGAGCGGCTTTTCCGGCCGCCTCCTCCTCGGCGGTGGAATGCGCCGCGGGCGCCGCCGCGCCCGGAGTCAACGGGCCGGCCGTCGCCTCGGGCTCGCCGCCGCAACCGGCGGTCGCGGCCAGCAGAGCAAGGCTGAGCAGGCAGATTTCCCATCGGCGGGATTGCCGTGTGCGCAACGCCGGGCCCTCCTCGGTGGCGACCCGGAGCGGTCGCGTCAACGCACTCCGGGCATGCGGAAGCGCGCCCGGATGTGTGCGGCCGGGCCACTACTGCTACCGCTGCATTTACCTGTACGGATCTTTAACGAATTCGAAACCTGATGTCTCCGGTCGGCCTCCGACGCCAATTGTTCGGGGGTTGCGTCGTACCCAAGGGGCGAGCATAGGCTGACGTCCGCCGATGCAACAGAGGCAATTCACTCGAACACTCTGCGTGATGACAGGTGGTGGCGACCGGTGGGTGTCCGGACGACGACGAACGACCTCCGGCCCGGTCGGCCGGTGGCAGGAGTGCGTTCACCCGCACGCGACATCCGGTGTCCCGGGCACGGGTCACCGGGCGGTGGAATGGGGGGCAAGCGTCCCTCTGGTCCGATCCGTCCCCCCGGCCCCCGGGCCGCCCACCGGCCACCGGCCGCCGCCCACCCGGCCCCGGTCACCCGCCGGCGGTACGCCGTTTTCCGCGCCATCCGTGACACGGCGATGGGCCCGGATTCACTCTGCGTGCTCCAGATTGGAACCATGCGCGACCGTTCGGGGGAGCCGGCGTGACCGCCGAACAGGTCCGTGTCACCGCACCGACGGCCCCCGCCCGCCGGCCGGGCGTCCGGCTGCTGGCCACCCTGGCGGTCGTACCGCTGCTGCGGCTGGCGGTCGCGCGGTACGCCGTACCACCGGGGTCGCCCGACCGGGTGGGGTGCGACGGCTGCGGCGCGCCGATCAGCCTGGACCGGCCGGTGCCGGCGCTCGGGCCGGCGGCCCGCTGCGCGTCCTGCCGGGCGCGGGTGGGCGCGGCGCCGGTGGTGGTGGAGGTGGTCCTGGTCGCGGCGGTGGCGGCGGTGGCGCTCACCGGCGGGCCGGCCGGCGCGCGGGTGGCGGTCGCCTGGTGGCTCGCCTGGGCCGTGCCGCTGGCCGTGATCGACGCGGCGGTGCACCGGCTGCCGGACCGGCTGACCTGGCCGGCGGCGGCCGGGGCGTGGGTGCTGCTCGGGGTGGCCGCGCTGGCCGGGCCCGGCCCGGCGCCCTGGCTGCGAGCCACCGCGGCCGGGCTCGCCCTCGGCGCGGGCTTCGCCGCGACCACCCTGCTGCTCGGCCGGCGCGGGTTCGGTCTCGGCGACGCGAAGCTGGCGCTGGGTGCCGGGGCGTTGCTCGGCTGGTACGGCTGGCCGCCGCTGGTGGCCGGGCTGGTGCTCGCGGTCATGCTGTCGGCGGGGGCCGGCCTGGCGCTGCTGGCGGCCCGCCGGGTCCGCTGGTCCAGCCACCTGCCGTTCGGCCCGTTCCTCATCCTCGGCACCGCCGTCACCCTCGTGCTGACGACGTGAGCGCCGGCGGCGGCGAGCGGGTCAGCGCCGCGCGGGCCGGACCGCCGGGCGGGCGGCGGCGCGGCGGATCCGGCGGCGCAGGACCTCGGCCACCGGGCGGGCCAGCACCGGCGTGAGCAGCGTGCCGACCAGGACGCCGAGCAGCAGTCCGGCGGCCACGTCGTGCGGGTAGTGCACGCCCACGAAGGTGCGGGAGAACGCGGCCAGCACGGCGAGCGGGACGGCCACCAGGCCGATCCGGCGGTGCAGCAGCAGCGTGGCGGCGGCCAGCGCGCCCGCGATCGTGGCGTGGTTGCTCGGGAACGACCAGTCGCCGGCGGGCGGGCAGTGCCCGGCCACGATGACCAGGTCGGCCGGGCTACGACAGGGCCGGTCCTCGGCGATCAGGGTCTTCAACCCCTCGCTGGAGGCGTACGCGCAGACCACCGCGACCGGGGCGGCCAGGGCCAGCGCCCGGCCCCGGAGGTCGCGGCCGACCAGCCGGGCCAGCGCGGCCAGCACCAGCAGGACCCCGAGCAGGACGATCGCCCCCTCGGTGAAGTGCAGCGCGAACCAGTGCACCGGTTCCGGTGTGCGGTCGGCGAACTCGACGATGTCGTGGTACCAGTCGGCACTCACCTCGGGAACGTCTGTCACCAGGGCCTCGGTCATGAATCACCTCTCCAACCGTTCATACTCCGTTCACCTTGAGGGTGGCGGGGGAATGACAGTCGGGGCACCGAAGTCTCAGCCGCCTCTCAGCCGGGTCTGATCGGGTGGCCACGACGTACCGACCTCGGGAGGACCCGTGCCGCACAGCCCCCAGGGCGACGAGAGCTGGCGGATCCGCCGCACCGCGGCGGACCTGGACCGGCTCGGCGAGACCGAGTCGATCTTCGCGCTGGGCAACGGCTGGGTGGGCTGGCGCGGCACGCTCGACGAGGGTGAGCCGTACGAGATGCCGGGCACCTACCTCAACGGGTTCCACGAGCAGCGCGAGGTGAACTACCCCGAGAGCGGGTACGCCTTCCCCCAGCACAGCGACACCGTGATCAGCGCCCCGAACGCCGGCCTGGTCCGGCTCTGGGTCGCCGACGAGCCGCTGGACCTGCGGACCGGCACGGTCCGGCGGCACGAGCGGGTCCTCGACCTGCGCGCCGGGGTGGTCCGCCGGGAGACCGAGTGGATCTCGCCGGGCGGCCGGGGCGTACGGGTCCGCAGCACCCGGCTGGTCTCGCTGCCCCGCCGGCCGGTCGCCGCGGTCGACTACCAGGTCGAGCCGCTGGACGGGCCGGTCGACGTGCGGGTCGACGCCGACCTGCTCGCCAACGAGCGGGTGCCGGAACGCGCCGACGACCCGCGCGCCGCCTCGGTGATCCACGATCCGCTCATCCCCGAGACCGGCCGGCACGGCGGCACCGACGGGGTGCTGGTGCACCGCACCGAGCGCAGCGCCCAGCGGGTCGCCGTCGCGGTCGCCCACCTGGTCGACGCGCCGGGAACCGTCGGGACCGACAGCGAACTGACCGCCGACCGGTTCCGGCTGGCGGTCACCGGCCCGCTGCGCCCCGGCGAGCGGATCCGGGTCACGAAGTTCGCCGCGTACGAGTGCGCGCACGTCGACGGCACCCCGGCCGACGAGCTGGCCGACCTCGTCGTCGCGGAGGCCGAAGCGGCCCGGGCCGAGGGGTTCGCCGCCCTGCTCGACGCGCAGCGGGCCGCCCTCGACGCCGCCTGGGCCACCGGCGACGTCGAGCTCGACGGCGATCCGGAACTCCAGCAGGCCGTCCGGTTCGCCGTGTTCCACCTGCTCCAGTCCGGCCGCGCTGACGGCGACCGGACCATCCCGGCGAAGGGGCTGACCGGCAACGGCTACGACGGCCACGTGCTCTGGGACACCGAGGGCTACGTGCTGCCGGCGCTCACGTACCTGGCGCCCGGGCTGGCCCGCTCGGCGCTGCGCTGGCGGCACGCGCACCTGCCCGAGGCCCGGGACCGCGCGGCCGAGCTGTGCCTGGCCGGGGCCACCTTCCCGTGGCGGACCCTCGGCGGCCGGGAATGCTCCGGCTACTGGCCGGCCGGCACCGCCGGGCTGCACGTCAACGCCGACATCGCCGACGCGGTGCAGCGCTACGTCGCAGCCACCGGAGACGCGGAGTTCCTCGCCGAGTGCGGCGTCGAGCTGCTGGTGGAGACCGCCCGGCTCTGGCACCGGTACGGCCACTGGTCCGACACCGGCACCTTCCACCTGACCGGGCTCACCGGCCCCGACGAGTACTCCGCGCTGGTCGACGACAACCTCTTCACCAACCTGATGGTCCGGCGCAACCTGCGCGGTGCGGCCGACGCCGCCGAGCGCTTCCCCGAGGCGGCCGCCCGGCTCGGCGTGGACCCGGCCGAGGTGGCCGCCTGGCGGGCCGCCGCCGACGCGATGCACGTCCCCTACGACGGCAAGCGGGGAGTGCACCAGCAGTCGGCCGGCTTCACCGAGCAGCCCGAGTGGGACTTCGCGAACACCCGCGCGGACGACTACCCGCTGCTGCTGCACTTCCCCTACCTGGAGCTGTACCGCCGGCAGGTGATCAAGCAGGCCGACCTCGTGCTGGCCATGCTGTGCTGCCCCGGCGAGTTCACCGCCGAGGAGAAGGCCCGCAACTTCGCGTACTACGAGGCCCGGACCGTCCGGGACTCGTCGCTGTCGGCGTCCGTGCAGGCGATCCTCGCCGCCGAGGTCGGCCACCTGGACCTGGCGTACGACCTGTTCGCCGAGACCGCGTTGCAGGATCTCGAGGACCTCGGCGACAAGACCGCCGACGGGCTGCACCTGGCCTCGCTGGCCGGCGCCTGGCTGGTGGTGGCGCAGGGCTTCAGCGGCCTGCGTGACGACCGGGGCGTGCTTGCGTTCGACCCGCGGCTGCCGCGCCGGATCACCCGGCTCGCCTTCCACCTGCGCTGGCACGGGCACCGGCTGCGGATCACGCTGACCCCGGACTCGGCCCGCTACGAGCTGCCCGACGGTGGCCCGGCCGACGCGGTCGAGCTGTGGCACGCCGGCGAACGGCTCCGGGTGACCGGGGTGGCACCGGCGACCCGGCCCATGCCGCCCGTGCCGGACCCCGGGCCCGAGCCGCCGTCACCACCCGGCCGCCGGCCGGCCCGCCGCGCTCAGGCGGAGGTGGGCGGCGCCGGCTGACTCGGCACGCCCGACATCCGCCCGACGATCTCCTCCAGCTCCTCGAAGGCGTACGCCCAGTTGTGGCACTTGAAGCTGCGCAGCCCCTCGATCGGGGTGCGGCAGTCGGCGCAGTGCACGCCCGGGATGGCCTCCGGCACCTCGGTGTTGACGTACTTGCGTTCGCCGAGGACGACCCGCGCGATCATCCCGCGGTCGTGCACCCCGTGCAGCGCGGAGGAGACGATGTCGTACCAGTTCACCCGGCGACCGCACTTCGGGCAGTCCGGCTCGTCGCCGCTCACCCACAGCGGGGCGCCGATGCTCCGCGCCGGCATGTTCAGCAGCTTCTCCAGCCGGCGCACGTCCGACTCCGGCGTGGTCCAGCGGTGCCGGCCCGGCAGCGAGGCGGGTGAGTCGTAGACGGCGCGGAACACCACCGGGTCGACCTCCACGGTCTCCCGTCCACTGGTCATCGGTACCTCCTCGGCTCGGCTGGTCCCACCGTCGTACCAGGTGAACGGCGCCGACAACCGGATCACGGACACGACGGGCGGTGTGTCGCTGGAAGGCCGAACGTCGTCACCACGACGGTCGCCGCGACAACCGTTGATCGTCAACCGTAGGACGCTCAGGAGCCGGTGGCCTGGAACCTGCGGAGCGCGGCTTCAGCGAGCTGGGTGAGGTATCTGTCGCCGCCGGGTTGGTTGCCCTGCTCCTTGACGGCCACCAACGTGGTTCCGGTCCGGATGACGATGCTGTCCCACTCCAACGGCTCAGACCCGAACGTCCTGCAACTGACGTGGACACTGTCATCGCCCAGCCGCGGCCCTGGCGCCACCGCGAAGCGGTACCTGTCGCCGACGCCGGCCCCGGACGACACGACGACGGTGGGGCAACGGCCGATGAAGGTTCGCAGGTCGGTCATTGCTCGCCGTGCACCGTCATCGGCATAGGTCCTGAGGACCTCGGTACCCACCCACCCCCAGCCATCGGGATCCGCGTCATAGCTGATGGTGGCTGCGGCCATCGCTGACGGCGTCCCGGTCAGCCGCGCGGCCGACAGGAGCGGAATCATGCTGTCCGAACAGGACACGCCGACATCTGAGCGCCGATCCCCAGCATCCGCCGCCATCACGGCCGCGATATCCACAGCGAATCCGGGCGGCACCGAGTCCGCGGCCAGCAGGCGTGCGGACAGCGCCGCCGAGTAGCCGGCTCCGCCGGTCGCCGGAACCTCCGGGGAGGCTGGCTTCGTGGCGGTGGCCGAGCCCGTCGCCCGCGCCGTGGAGGGGATCGTTTCGCCCGCCGATCGGTCGGCGTTGTGAGCCGTTGAAGGACCGCACGCGGTCACCATGCAGACGGCCACCACAGCGGCTGACCCACGCCGCACCATCCTGAGCACCGGGCAGACTCCACCTCTCGCGGAAGACGCGTCAACCTACCAGCGTGACGCCCTTGGCCCGCGGGTCGGCCGATCGTGACCGTTGAGGGACCGTCGCGTGATGTCGCCCTGGCACGATGCGGCCATGCGCAGACAGTCAGCTCCGTGGATTCTGATTCCGCTGCTGGGGCTCCTGGCGGCCTGCACCCCACCTGACGAGCCGATCGTCGCCCTGGCTGTCCAGGATGGTCAGCCGGTCGGTGTCCTCGTCACCTGCGACGGTGACTCGTTCTCCCAGCTCAGTGTGTTCGAGAACGATGCCGGGAACGACCAGGGCGACCACACGCTGATCAGCTGGGCGGTCGATGGCACGCCGACGAGCGAAACCGTCGAGGTCCACCTTCTCGGCCAGCCGCCCGAGGGTTGGAAGGTGCGCGAGAGCCGCGACCTCCCTGCCTCGGAGGCAGGCGTCGCCGTGAAGACCGAACCGCTCACCGAGCTGAAGCCTGGAGTCAGGTACAGCCTCTCCGGATCGAGCCACCGCAGCGCGATCTCCGTACCCTTCACCGTTTCGGACTTCGCGCGGATCACCCCGGACAAGGTGCTGGCGCCGACCGACCACGACACGATGAAGATCATGTCGCGGGACGCCTTCGTCGGCGCAGCCCGCGACAGCTGCGCCTGAACCGGCTTCCCGGTAGCGGCTTTCTCTCCCCGGAGGTGAGTGAGCCCACCCGCCAGCAGGCTTTCCGTCCCGGTTCCCGGCTGCCAGGGTGACGTCATGATTGACAGTGCGGTGACGCGCCGCGTCGTGGGCGACTTCCTCCGCTTCGTACGCTCCGGCCAAGAGCCGCAGCGAGCGGCGGAGTTCATGGCATCGACGGTGCGTGCCCACCAGGTGCAGTCCGAGGACCTGTCCACGGTTGAACGGACCCCGGACGACTACGCCGAGCACGTCCGGGAGATGACGGCCACCTGGGGCGCGTTCGACCTCACGATCGAAGAATTCCTGGTTGACGGTGCGCGAGCGCATGTCCGGCTGGCCCAGGTGGGCCATCATCTCGCGCCGCTGGATGGCCTTGCACCGACCGGCCGAACCGTCCGCCAGATCAACTCGGTCGTCTATCACGTCGAGGACGGACTGATCACCGAGTACTGGATCCAGATCGATAGAGCCGGTCTGCTGGCCCAACTCAGGGACGGTTCCTGACGACATCGCCCAGGTGCGAGTGCAATCTGCCCGAGAATGTATGCCGACCCGTCCAGGACCCGAGGATGCCGCAGTGAGCGGCAGTGAGCGAGGACAGACGACGATGACGCCGGTGGGCACGGCGGAGACCGGGCAGGGCGGCGCCGGCCGCCGGGACACCGACGCCCGGACCTGGCACGCGCGCATCCGCCGGGCGCTGACCGCCGCCTCCCGGCCGGACCCGTGGAAGCGCGGCCGGGTGCTCGCGGCGCTGGCGCTGCTGCTCGGGCTGCTCATGCTGCTGCACGCCGAGGTCCCGAACCGGATCGGGAACCTCGGCAGCCTGGTGGAGACCTTCCTGCCGTGGTTCGGGCTGTTCATCCCCGTACTGCTGGTCGGGGCGCTGTGGCGCCGCTCCGCCTCCGCGGTGGCCGCGCTGCTGTTGCCGGTCCTGGTGTGGCTGAACCTCTTCGGCGGGCTGCTCGGCGACAAGTCCCAGCCGGGCAGCGGCCTCACCGTGGCCGAGCACAATGTCGGCGCCGGCAATCCCGACCCGGCCCGCACCGCTCGCGACCTGGCCGCCTCCGGGGCCGACGTGCTGGCCCTGGTGGAGGTGACCGAGCAGGCCCGGGGCACCTACGAGAACGAGCTGGCGAAGGCGTACCCGTACCACGCGGTGGAGGGCACAGTCGGGCTGTGGAGCAAGCTGCCGCTGTCGGAGACCCAGCCGGTCGACACCAAGATGGACTACGGGCCGCTCGCGGACACCAAGCCGCTCGACGTCAAGATGGCCTACAACCGGGCGCTGCGCACCACGGTGACCACGAGCCAGGGCCCGGTGGCGGTGTATGTAGCCCACCTGGGATCCGCGCGGGTGAACCCCCGTGCGGGCTTCTGGACGACCCACCGGGACAGGAACGCGCAGGCGCTCGGCGAGGCCATCGCCGCCGAGCAGAACGAGCGGGTGGTGCTGCTCGGTGACCTGAACGGCGCCATGGACGACCGCGCGTTCGCCGGCATCACCTCGGAGCTGCGCTCGGCCCAGGACGAGGCCGGGAACGGCTTCGGCTTCACCTGGCCGGCGCAGTTCCCGGTGGTGCGGATCGACCAGATCCTGGTGAGAGGCGTGAAGCCGGAGAGCTCGTGGGTGCTGCCGGCCACCGGCAGCGACCACCTGCCGGTGGCGGCCCGAATCGCGCCGTGATCACCGCGCTCCGAGGCCCGGTGGGGGTCGCTGAGCTGCGGAGGAGTGGGCCGCCAGGGGCTCGAACCCTGAACCTATGGATTGCCGGCGAGCGGGTCGGAGCGGGTGCGGTACGAGGTCATGCGGCCTGCTGGCGCGCTTCTCGGCCCGGTTCGGTTGCACGGTTGCTGTACTTCGCTGCTGTACTGCTGGCATCAGACGAGACGCTGGATACGCACCTTGGGCTGCTCGTTCCGGAGGTGGCCTAGCTTGTGCTGGCGGACCTGCTCGTCCCAGACCTCCTGGTCGTAGTCAGGCGGAACCCACCTATGCGAGCCATCGCTGTAGTGGAACTTCTCGTCGCCGGGTCGAAGGATGCTCATCGGGTCCAGCCGAGGAATCGGTGGTGCAGGTGGCCGGCGGGGACGTGGGCCAGGTCCTGGGCGGCGTCGACGAGTTGCGCCGCCAGGTAGAGGGCCAGCGACACGGGGGCGCCATCGTACTCGGCTCGCAGCTCCCGCCTTCGGGTCTGGCATGGCCAGTCGGCACCACAACCGCCGCAGGCCCAAGCCGGTGTGATCGGGAGATGGGTGGTCATCTCGGCATCTCCCTCGGGGTCGGCTGGTCCGCTGGTCGGGCACCTCGCCGGTCGTCCTCTGAAGGCCAATGGCCTCGATTGATCGGGATCCGATGCGTTGTGCGGCAGGGCAGCTCGCTTCCGCATCGGCAGACCTTCCGCCACCGCTCCCATGACCAGACCGGCCGGTGTCGCCTGGCCAGAGTGAGCGCGACGGCTATCAGGTACTCCTCGTACGAGACGCGAGGCACCGGGTCTCCCTTCGGATGTGGGTCAAGGTCTCGGGCATGCCCCGGAGCGGCTCACGACGCGAGGTCGCAGCTCACGTCACCGTAACGACGTAGGACTGTAGATACAATAAGATGTAGAACTGTTGGACACGTAGCGTCACTGCCGTGATCGACCCCAGTGCGGATCGCGCCGTGTTCCGGCAGCTCGCAGACCTCCTGCGAGACCGGATCACGTCTGGCGACCTCGCGCCTGGGGCTTCACTTCCCAGCGAGCTGCGGTTGGCCCAGGAGTACGGGCTGAGTCGCACGAGCGTCCGACAAGCGGTAGCACTGCTTCGGTCGGAAGGGCTCGTGATCGTGGAACCGCCGCGCGGCACGTTCGTCCGCGCCGTCGAACCGACCGAAACGGTGACTCTCCTCAAGGGCGATACCGCCACCGCTCGGATGCCTACCCCTGTCGAACGGCGCGAGCTGGAGATGGGCGAGGGTATTCCGGTCATCGTGATCTTCCGCGCCGATGGCTCCCGTGAGCTGTACGCCGGCGATCGCATCCGCGTCGGCCGCTGACGCAACCTCGGCGACCCCCGGTGGGGGGATACGGTCTCAGGCTGTCGGCTGCTGCCATTTGATGACGATCCATGTCGACGAGCAGGCGTTGGGCTTCATCGGTTGACGTTCGGCTCCGGCCCGCATCAGGGCCCGCGCTGCCTTCTCGCTGCCTCGCTGCCTGATTGCTGCCGCACGTCGGCAGGAGAGCCGACCGCCAGGTTGCGTTCGAAGATGTAGTAGACGGGGACGACGCCGATGATGGCCAGTGCCACCGGCGGGCTGAAGAAGGCGACGACGACCGCGGTCAGATACAAAAACGACGCCACCCCGAATCGCAGCCGCGCCTTCCAACGGTCCCGCTCGGGCACTGCCTGCTGGAGCCGCCCCGGACGCAAGGTCCATTCGAAGATCCCTGCGAAGCTGAACCCCATCCCCAGGAACGCAGCCGCATACAGAATCACCGCCACCCGGGCGTCCTCCCCGCCCGACACGAGGTACTCGGACACTGTCGCCGTGTCTACCGGGATGAGGACGACGAACAGCATCAGGATCAGGTTGAGGAGGGCCAAGGTCCGGTCGACGACGGCGAGGTTCCCGATGAGGGCGTGATGGTTGACCCAGATGAGCCCGATCGTGGCGAAGCTGATCAGGTAGGCGACAAATGAGGGCCAGTGGTCCCCGATTTGATGCATGAGGGGGCCATGACCCGGCCCGGCGACCGCCAGGTTCAGCGCGAGTAGCGTGATCGCGACCGCGAAGACTGCATCACTGAATACCTCCAGCCGGGTTCGGCTCACTCCACGGTTCTACCGCAGCACCCGGGCCTGCCGTGGGGGATTAAATCCGGCCAGCTACCGCCGGGCGCGGTCGCCGCCGCCTCGGTCAGCGGGCCGGCCGGCCGGACATGTCGACTCTCACTGATCTCCTCAACCATCTTGTTGTAGAAGGCCGCACCGGCACTGCGCGGCTCTCCCACGTGTCCACCCTCGGATCACCCCTTCGGCAGCACCCGGATTAGGAAGTCAGTTGCGCTGCGTTGAGCAAAGGTGCCTTGAGCAGCAAAAGGCCAACCAGCCATTCCCTGACA
Source organism: Micromonospora sp. NPDC005707 (assembly GCF_040631005.1). NCBI lineage: Bacteria > Bacillati > Actinomycetota > Actinomycetes > Micromonosporales > Micromonosporaceae > Micromonospora > Micromonospora sp. NPDC005707. Next base: position 69,901 of record NZ_JBEXYR010000020.1, on the reverse strand, counting down.
CCCTAGATCATTCCGCGCAGTCCGGATCTTGGCCATGGATCCCCTGACCACCCCTTCCGATGCGAAGGTCACGGCGGCAGTATGTCCATGTGGCATCGACAGAGACAGAACAGCAGGCCCTTCAAGCGCGAGCGGCGCTAATTCTGGCAGCTCGCCGTCGCTCGCTGGTGACGTACAAGGAGCTGGGTCTAGCGATCGGCATGACGGGAGTGGCCCTCAGCACCCACATGGGCCGAGTGCTGGACAAGCTTTCGGACCTGTGTATCGACGCCGGTGAACCATCGCTCGCAGCCCTCGTTGTCAACTCGACAACCGGGGCCCCGGGCAAGGGCTACGACGACGGCGGGGTCGCCTGGCACACCGCGGTGCAGGAGATCTTTCGCCACTGGGCCAAGCAGTAAGGCTCGCGGCAGGCACGGGGACTCTCGCTAACGCAGCGCCGAACCCGGACGACTCGCTTACAAGCTCTGTGCACCGCGTCCGCACACGTCCGGCAACGACTGCACGCTCGGAGTTTCGTGCGTGCCAGCACTCGCCAGTGTGCTGCCGTCCGGCGGCGTTGCTGTCAGCGCTGCTGTCGACAGCCGTTCCGCCGGCGCCCCAGGCCCACCCCGTCGGAGCGCAACGACTGACTGGCAGCCGTTCCCGGGTCACATCCCGACCAGGGCGGCGTTGATCTTCTGCGCCAGGGACGGCTCCACATGCTCAACCAGTCGTCTAGGTAGCGCCGACGAGTAGGCGCTCTGGTCGCCGGTGCGCCCATCGCGGCCAGGACCGAAGGAACAGCAACTGCCTACCGTTCGGCCAGGACTTAGGCAGGTCGGCGTTGCCGCCCCCGAACCGGTCGCCCAGTGTCGTTACGATCTCGCGCGCATGTGCTGCGATCAAGGCAGCTCACCGGTGCTCATGTCACCGGCCACGTTCAAGTCCAGGGGGACCACTTGAAGAACAGGCTTATCGGGTTCGTCTCGGCGCTCGCCATCGCCGTCGGCGGGTCGCTGGCCGCCGCCGCCCCGGCGCAGGCCGCCACCCCGGCCGTCATGATCACGAAGGCCTACTACAACTCGCCGGGCAGCGACACCGGGTCGAACACCAGCCTGAACGCCGAGTATGTCCGGCTGACCAACAAGCGCAGCTCCACCATCAACCTCAAGTACTGGACTCTGCGCGACAAGTCGAACCACGTCTACAAGTTCACCATCAACTGGTACCTCAAGGCCGGCGCCAGCGTCGTGATCCACACCGGCAAGGGCACCAACACCAGCAGCAACCTCTACTGGGGCTCCGGCGCGTACATCTGGAACAACACCGGCGACACCGCCTACCTGCGCAACTCCGCCGGCAGCTCGATCGACTCCTGCTCCTGGGGCAGCAGCGGCAGCTACACCAACTGCTGAACGCCCGGTCAGCACCTCAGCGCCGGCCCACCGTCTAGGTGGGCCGGTCGCCTGCTGTCTCCGGCTTCCCGCCACCCCGTCCCCGTACTTGGGCCGGCAAGGCGCAGCCGTTGGGCAACCAGCAACCCGACGACCGAATCGCAGGGACGAGCAGCCGCGAATTGCGCACGAGCGGTCCGTCCGTCATCGTCCGCCCTCCAGCTGTTCGGTCCGCCGCCGCTTCGGAGCGCATCCCCGACACGGGAGTCAGGCTGGCGGTTGCTTCACTGCTGTACCGGCCCCGATCATGGCAACAGCGGCCCCGGACGGGACCGCTGACCTGCGGAGGAGTGGGCCGCCAGGGACTCGAACCCTGAACCTATGGATTAAAAGTCCACAGCTCTGCCATTGAGCTAGCGGCCCGTCCGACCAGGCTACCGGAACCCGTCCGCGCGGGCCTTCCGCCTTCCCCACCTGTCGATCTTCAGACTCCGCGTTGGCCGGCGGGGCATGGCGACGCCCACCTGGGGAACCGGGACAGGCATGAGGGTGAGCGCGGCCGCGGTGGCGGCGTCCAGCGAGGTGGCCGGGGACGACGGGGTACGCCGGCCCGGTGGCGAGGTCCACGCCTGGTTGCCGGGCCAGAACCAGACGGTCTGCGGGCTCCAGCTCAGCCGTACCCGCCTGCGCCGCTTTCCCCACGTGCCCTTCGACTACTCGAACACGGACGTGCTCACCGAGGCCGATCCCGAGGGCTACGTCTGCCCCCGCTGCCTGGCCGCCACGCAGGGCCGGCGTGAGGGCGAGAAGAGCTGGGCGCGGACGAACCCCCGTCCGTGAGCGGTTGCTGTCCGCTTCAGCGGGTAGGGCACCGGTATGCGCATCGTGATCGTGGGGGCCACCGGCAACGTGGGGACGGCGCTGCTACGCCGGCTGCGGCGGGAGTCCGGGGCGGAACTGGTCGGGGTGGCGCGCCGGCTGCCGGGGCCGGACGCCGGTGAGCCGTACGACGGGGTGGAGTGGTATTCCTGCGACGTCGCGGCGCCGGACGCGGTGGAGACGCTGGCCGTGGCCTTCGCCGGGGCGCGGGCCGTGGTGCACCTGGCCTGGCAGATCCAGCCCAGCCACGACCAGCGCACCCTGCACCGGACCAACGTCGGCGGCAGCCGTGCCGTGTTCGAGGCGACCGTTCGGGCCGGCGTTCCCGCCATCGTGCACGCCTCGTCGGTCGGCGCCTACGCGCCCGGGCCGAAGGATCACCCGGTGAGTGAGAACTGGCCGGCGACCGGGGTGGAGACGTCGTCGTACAGCCGGGACAAGGCCGAGGTGGAGGCGCTGCTGGACGGCATCCAGCGGGAGCGGCCGGAGCTGCGGGTGGTCCGGCTGCGGCCGGGGCTGACCTTCCAACGGGACGCCGGCACGGAGATCCGCCGCTACTTCATGGGGCCGCTGGCGCCGGTCCGGCTGCTCCGGTACGGCCGGATTCCGCTGGTCCCGGCGAACCGGCGGCTGCGCATGCAGGCGGTGCACGCCGACGACGTGGCCGACGCGTACGCCCGGGCGGTGCTGGGTGATGCTCGCGGCGCCTTCAACGTGGCCGCGGACCCGGTGCTGACCCCGGAGCTGCTGGCCCGGCACTTCCACGGCTGGACGGTGCCGGTGGCCACCCCGGTGCTGCGCGCGGCGGCGGCGCTGACCTGGCGGGCGCGGTTGCAACCGGTCGACACCGGCTGGGTCGACCTGGCGTTGAACGCCCCGCTCATGTCCAGCGAGCGCGCCGAGCGGGAACTCGGCTGGACCCCGAAGGTCGACAGCGTCACGGCGCTGAAGGAGCTGTTCGACGGCATGTCGAGCCGCACCGGCACCACCTCACCGCCGATGTCGGCGGACCCGACCCTTCCCGGCCGCCCGAAGGCTCTCCTGAAGGCCCGCCTCCCCGGCCACCCCAACCCCTACTGACCAGGCCCGCGCCGGTCACGGCCCCGACGGGTGCCGCTCGTGACCATGAAGTTGTTGCCCCGACACGCCGACGACGGTGGCAATAACTTCATGATCAACAGGGCGGGTCCAGCGAGGCGGGTCAGGAGAGGCGGGAGCCGGACACCGTGGGTGGGTGGGCGCCCAGGAAGAAGATGCCGGGGTAGCCCCTTGTTTCGAAGCCCTTGCTTTGGTTGCGGCGGAGGGTCGAGCTTTCGATCTTCATGGTGCCGGTGCGGTTGTTGCTGACGAAGAAGACGGCGCCGCCGCCCTCGTTCGCCGTGTTGTTCTCGATGATCGTGCCGGCGATGCGGACGGTGAACTCGTTGCCGTCGCAGTAGATGGCCCCGCCGCTGCCGCCGCCGGGGGTGCCGGCCCGGGACGGGTTCGCGCCGCTGCCCACCGCCCGGTTGTCGCGGAAGACGCTGTTCAGCACGGTCCAGGAGACGCCGATGCTGCTGGTCGCCGCCCCGTTCGCGCAGACCCCGCCGGTGAAGGTGCTGTTCACCACGTACACCGGTTTGTTGTCGTGCTGGCTGAGCACGCGCAGCGCGGCGCCGCCCAGGTCCGGGCCGGTCCGGTCGCAGCGGTTGTCCACGAAGCGCGTGTTGACCACCTTGAGCCGGCCACCGCGTACGAAGATCGCGCCGCCCCCGCCGCCCTCGGTCCGGTCGCCGGTGGAGTTGCCGTCGGCGAAGGTCAGGTTCTGCACGGTGAGCTGCGGGTGGTCCTGGTTCTGGCAGTGCGAGGTGGTCCAGCCCTGGGCCTGGTCGCAGGTGTTCTGGTAGAGGATCCGGCGCTCGCCGCCGCCGCTCAGGGTGACCTTGCCGCCGCCGTCCAGCACGACCCGCGGGCCGTGCGAGTTGACCACCTTGGCGGTCGCCTTCATCCGGATGGTCACCGGGGCCGGGCCGCAGTCGAACGTGATGATCCCCCCGGCCGCCACGGCCTTCACCACCGCCGCCGAGGTGCAGCTCGCCGGGGTGCCGGTGCCGACCGTGCGGGTCGGGCGGGACGTGTCCACGGCCCGCGCCTCGGCGGGGACGGCGGCGTGCCCGTCCGGGTTGCCGGCCCGGGACGCGGCCGCCGAGGGAGCGGCGCTGGGCTTGGCGGTGCCGAGACCGGCCCGGGCGCTCGGGTCGCCGGTCGGGGGCGGCGTCGGGCCGGCGGCGGTGCCCGTGGCGGCGACCGGCGCGGGCGAGCCCGCCGGCTGGTCACCTCCGCAGGCGGGCAGCGTCGCGGTGGCGAGACCGAGGGCGAGGAGGGTGACAGCGGGCTTCACACGCACCGCCCGATGCTAGGAGGGCGGCCCGCCGCCGCACGACTCCGCGCGGGATCCTTAACCCGCCGCTAAGCCACCCGCCCGCCGTGGCGCTTCCCGTCAGGCGTGGGACAGGGCGAACGCGACCAGGAAGCCGAGGACCGTGATCAGGCCGACGAGCAGGTGGGCGTCCTCGTACGCCTCCGGAACCATGGTGTCGGTGATCATCGCGAGGATCGCGCCGGCCGCGAGCGCCGTGATGCCGGCCAGCACCGCGGGCGGGGCGCCGCCGAGCAGCGTGTACCCGGCCAGGGCTGCCACGCCGGAGACCAGGGCGATCGCCGTCCAGAGCAGGAACACGTAGCGGCGGGTCCGGCCCGCCTGGCGCATGCCGGCCGCGCTGGACAGGCCCTCGGGCACGTTGCTGAGGAAGACGGCGAGCACCGTGACCAGGCTGACCGGGCCGCCGGCCAGCAGGCTCGCCCCGATCACCACCGATTCGGGTACGCCGTCCAGCAGCGCCCCGACCGCGATGGCCGAGCCCGAGCCGGGCTGCTCCTGCTCGGTGGGCTGCTCGTCGCCGGAGCGCTTGCGGTGCCGCGCCCCGCGCCGGGCCAGCAGGATGTTCGCGCCCGTGTAGGCGAGCGCCCCGCACGTCGAGCCGATCGCGACCGGCCGCAGCCCGCCCTGCTGGTGCGCCTCGGCGATCAGCTCGAACGAGACGGCGGAGAGCAGCACGCCCGCGCCGAACGCCATGACCGAGGCGATGACCCGGCGCGGCACCCGTGCGAAGAACCCGACGGCCGCCCCGATCAGCAGGGCCGACCCGGCCAGCAGTCCCCAGAATCCCGCTTCCAACCACTCCGGCACCCGCAGGACCCTACCCCCGGCCCGGAATCGGAAACGGCCTCAGAAGTCGGCGAACAGGTAGGGCAGCGCCCGCGGGAAGATCCGGCGCAGCTCGGCGGCCGCGTCGACCGGCACCTCGCCGAGCCCGCGCACGGCCACCTCGGCCGGGTCGAGCACCCCGTACGCCAGGGCGGAGAGCCCGGCGGCGGTGAGCCGCGCGGCCGGCACGGTGCCCGCGGCGGCGGCGTCCCCGGGCAGCACCTCCAGCGTGCCGGTGGCGCCGTCGAGCAGGTGGGTGCCGGCCAGCCAGCGGTCGCCGACCAGTTCGACGGTGACCCGGCCGGTCCCGACCGGCTGGTCGGCGAGCGCGTCCAGGCTGAGCAGCCGGGCCATCGGGGCGGGCGAGCCGGGCCGGGACACCCGCGCCTCGACGTGCACGGCGAGGTCGGTGAGCCACAGCTCGGGCAGCTCGTCGGCGGGCAGCTCGACGCTGATCCGCTCCACCTGGTCGACGTGGCGGGCGAAGAACTGGAGCAGCGACGCCCGGGCGTACGGGTCGCTGGCCAGCAGGTCGTCGGCGATCAGCGTGCCGCCGTGGTCGTCGATCCGGTAGGTGACCGCGCCGACCGTCTCGCCGTCCCGGACGGCGGTGAGCAGCCATCGGTCGTCCCGGTCGCGCAGCCCGACCGCCCGGAAGTCCGGGAAGACCGCGAACCCGTGCCGCTCGCGCAGGCAGCGTTCGGTGTACGCCCGCCACCGCTCGTAGCCGGCGCCGACCCGCTCCCACACCACCTCGCCGGGCAGCTCGCCGCGGAGCAGCGGGGCCAGGTCCGCGGGCGAGAAGACCGCGGTACGCCGCCGGGGCAGCCCGACGTAGCCGAAGCGCTCGTAGAACGAGGCGCGGAACGGGTAGAGCGCGGTCAGCTGGTTTCCCTCGTCCCGCATCTCGTCGAGGAGCTGATGCAGCAGCGTGCGCACGTGCCCGCGCCGGCGGGCCAGCGGGTGGGTGGCCACCCCGGCGACGCCGGCCATCGGCAGCACGGCCCCGCGCAGGTTCTGCCGCATCGGGACCGCCGAGACGGCGGCCGTGGTGACGCGGTCCTCCTCGACTACCAGTGTCCGGTTGCCCGCGTTGTACGGCAGGTACGCGCGGAACTCCTCGGTCCGCGACACGGCCATCGGGGATGTCTCGAAGGCGTACGCCTGGAGCGGGAAGCTGGTGGTGAGGCGTTCCTCGGTGGCCAAGCGGCGAATGCGCATCCGCCCATCCCAACCGGTCCCTCCCGCCGCCGCAACCGGAAAGCCGGTCAGGTCACCGGCAGGTGCCGGACGTGGCGGCGCCGCCGCAACCGCGCCGACGCGGTGGCGGGCCGCCCGTGCTGCGACGGGCGGCCGGCTCAGGCCTCGGTGACGTCGGAGACCACCACGGTGACGTTGTCCGGCGCGCCGGCCTGGTGGGCGAGCTTCACGAGCTGCTCGCCGCACTGCTGCCGGTCCCCGTAGGTGACCAGCGCCGAGGCGATGGCGGCGTCCTCTACGTAGTCGGAGAGGCCGTCGCTGCACAGCAGCAGCCGGTCGCCGGCGAACACGGTGAGCACCCCGACGGCCGGCGGCGCGTCCGAGCCCTGCACCGCCCGGGTGACGAGCGAGCGTTGCGGGTGGTGGCGGGCCTGGTCGGGGGAGAGCGCGCCCTGGTCGACGAGCGCCTGCACGAAGGTGTCGTCCCGGGTGAGCTGGCTCAGCTCGGTGTCCCGCAGCAGGTAGCAGCGGGAGTCGCCGACCTGGGCGAGGACCAGGGTGTCTCCGGCGAGCAGGGCGGCGGTCAGCGTCGTACCCATGCCGTCGCGCGCCGGGTCGACCGTGATGGCCGCGCGGATGCGCTGGTTGGCGGTGCTCACCACGGCGCGCAGGGCGTCGGCGGCCTCGTCCGGGGCGGTCGGCGGGGTCAGCTCGTCCAGGATGCGGATGACGATCTCGCTGGCCACCTCGCCGGCGGGGAGGCCGCCCATGCCGTCGGCCACCGCCACGAGGCGGTCACCGGCGAGGGCGGAGTCCTCGTTGTTGGTCCGGACGAGGCCGACGTCGTTCAGGATGGCCGAGCGGAGGATCAGCGTCATGGGGACAAGCTTGCCAAGAACATCGGCTCCGCGTCTCTACGCATTGCTGGGTCTGCTGAAAGAAATGTCGCCGGCTTGCACACCCGGTATGCATCAACCATCCATTGTGGCCTTTCGCGGGTAGCGCAGCAGCAGGCTCGCCCGGACCTCCTCGTCGCCGACCGCGGCGTAGCTGTGCGGCACGTCGGAGACCCAGCGGAGGTATTCCCCGGGGCCGGCGGTCTGCGGGGCGCCGACCGGGCCGGCGCGGAGCACGCCGGAGAAGACGGTGACGTGTTCGGTGACGCCGGCCTGGTGCGCGGGGGAGAGCTGCGCCGGGCCCGGGCTGACCCGCATCCGGTAGAGCTCGTAGGTCGCGTCGGTGTCGCTGAAGACCTCCAGCAGGGTGGCCCCCACGGCGGCGCCGCGGACGGTCGGCGTCTCCGCCGCACCGGAGAGCACGGCGGTGAGCGGCACGCCGAGCTGCGCGGTGATCGCGTACAGGGTCTCCAGGGTGGGGTTGCGGGTGCCGTTCTCCAGCCCGGAGAGGGTGGCCTTCCCGACGCCGGCCAGCCGGGCGAGCGTGGATAGGGACATCTCCCGCTCCTCGCGGAGGGCGCGGATCCGCCGGCCGACGGCTTCGGCGGTCCGGTCACCGGCTGGTGGGGCAGCTGCCATGGGGCTATCGTGCTACATCGGTCCGTTCCGTAAACGGAACGGCGGTGAGGGGGAGAGCATGGCCGGTCGACTACAACCCGTCCTGGCCGGCGTGGTGACCGCCCTGGTCGGCTTCGCCAGCTCGTTCACGGTCGTGCTCGCCGGGCTGCGCGCGGTGGGCGCGGACCAGGCGCAGGCCGCCTCCGGGCTGCTCGCCCTCTGTGTCGCCAGCGGCTGCTGCGCCGTCTGGCTCGGCCTGCGGCACCGGCTGCCGCTGGCCATCGCCTGGTCCACCCCGGGCGCCGCCCTGCTCGTCGCCACCGGGCCGGTGCCCGGCGGGTGGCCGGCGGCGGTCGGCGCCTTCCTGCTCACCGGCCTGCTGATCGTCGCGGCCGGGCTCGTTCCCGCGCTCGGCCGGGCCGTCGCCGCGATCCCCGGCCCGATCGCCAGCGCCATGCTCGCCGGGGTGCTGCTGCCGCTCTGCACCGCGCCCGTCCGGGCCCTGGTCGAGGTGCCCCGGCTGGCCGGGCCGGTGGTGCTCGCCTGGCTCCTGCTGCACCGGTTCGCCCGCCGCTGGGCGGTGCCCGGCGCGCTCGCCGTGGCCGTCGTGGCGATCGCGCTGACCGCGTCCGGGCCGGCCCGGATCGACGCCGCCCCCGCCGTCGCGCTGACCGCGCCCGCCTGGACGCTGCCCGCGATCGTCGGGCTGGCGCTGCCGCTGTTCCTGGTCACCATGGCCGCGCAGAACGTGCCGGGCACGGCCGTGCTGGCCGGCTACGGCTACCGGGCCCCGCTGGGCTCCGCGCTCCGCGTAACCGGGCTCGCCACCGCGCTCGGCGCGGCGGCCGGCGGGCACGCGGTGAACCTGGCCGCGATCACCGCCGCGCTGGCGGCCGGCCCGGACGCCCACCCCGACCCGGAGCGGCGCTGGATCGCCTCGGTCACCGCGGGAATCGGGCTGGCGCTGCTCGGCCTGGGCGCCGGCGTGGCAACCGCCCTCGTGCTGCTCTCCCCGCCGGTCCTGGTCGAGGCGGTGGCCGGGCTCGCGCTGCTCGGCGCGCTGGCCGGCGCGGTCGCGGCGGCGGTCGCCGAGCCGGACGCCCGGGAGGCCGCCGTGGTCACCCTCGTGGTCACCGCCTCCGGGGTGAGCCTGCTCGGCGTGGGCGGCGCGTTCTGGGGGCTCGTCGCCGGCTGGCTGATGCTCCTGCTGTTCCGCCGCCGTCGCGCCACCACCGCGTCGGTGACCGAGCCGGAACCCGAGCCGGCCGTCCCGGTCCGGGTGGGCTGATCAGGCGGCGCCTTCCGCCTCGGCGCCGATCTCCATGATCCGCAGGCGCACGCCGGTGACGTTCTCCTCGACCATCCGCTTCAGCGCCCGCGCGTGCTCCAGCGTGTCGAGCACGACCAGCGCGTGGCCGAGGCCGGACTCGTCCTCGTCCGCGCCCCACCAGCCCCGGACGAAGCCCGGGCTCTGCCGGGTCACCTCGGCCATGTGCGCGAACTGGGCGGCCCGTGCCGCCGCGTCGGTCGGCGTGCCGCCCTGCTCCCCGATCACCATCCACATGCCGCCCACCCTAGGCGGGGAGTCACTCCTCCGGGGGGAGCTCACCGGCGGGGACGGTGAGGCGTACGCCGTCGTCGGTGACCGCCGCGATCCGGTCGGCCAGCACGTAGACCGCGCCCGTGCGGGCCAGTTCGGTGGAGACCTTGAGGTAGCCCTCGCGCAGCAGCCGGGCGGCCAGGTCGGCCGGGACGTCCGGCTCCTCGGCGGCCGCCGACCCGATCAGCTCGTCCAGGCTGCTGCCCGGGTCGACGGGGGCGGGCGCCTGCACGGTCACGGCGGCCGGGTCGCCGCGCTGGACGAGATCCACGGTGCCCACCTCGACGCCGGTGGAGTCGACCACCCGCATGCCGGTCGTGACCCGGGAGACGCTGTCCTGCTGCTGGCTCATACAGGCGCGGTTCCCGAGGCGCGCGGGCGCTAAACGGGCGGGGCCCAGCCGCTCGGCGGGCGCGGGGACAGCTCGCGCCAGGTGTCCGGCCCCTCCAGCAGCGCCCGGACCGTCTCCTCGGCCTCCTCGACGCTGGCGTACTCGTAGAACTGGGAGACCCCCTCGGCGCCGCCGGCGCGCTGCTCGACATGCCAGCGGTCGCCGTCGACCCGGAGGAAGACGTCTCGCCGGGCCAGCCGCCCCCATTTCCCGTTCCACCAGTGCCTGCGCTGCTCCATGCCCGGACTCTATCGAACATGTGTTCGACACACGTCGGCCCCCGCGGGATTCCCACGGGGGCCGATCGGCTATGGGGTCAGCGTGCGGCCGGGGGCTCCTGCCGGCGGCCGAGCACGTCGTCCAGCGCGCCGCGCTGGGCCGGCGTGCCGTGGTTGCCGGCGAGCAGCGCGTCCCGGATCTCGGTGAGCAGCTTGATCTCCTCGCTGGGGGCCTTCGGCGGCGGCTCCTCGCCGCGCCGGCGCCGCTCGGCGAGCCGGTTCATCGGGTAGACGACCAGGAAATACAGCGCCGCCGCGGTGAGCAGGAAGGTGATCGCGGCGTTGACGAAGGCCACCCAGTCGAACGGGATGCCGCGGAACTTCGGGGTGGAGCCGCTGAGACCGTCCTCACTGCCGGTGATCAGCGCGATGAACACCCGTACCAGCGGTTCCAGGAACGACTTGGTGAGCTGGGTGACCACCCCGGTGAAGGCGGCACCGATGACGACACCGACCGCCAGGTCGACGACGTTGCCGCGCATGATGAAGTCTTTGAAGCCCTTGAGCATCCGCACTCCCGTGCTGTCCGAATTTCCGTCCGGGACAACCTATGCCCGGGAGGGAGCTTCGAGAAAAGCGCCGGCCTCGATCGCCGCCCGGGCGGGGTCCCCGTCCCGGATGGCCTCGACCAGCCGGCTGTGGTCCACGTACCGCTCGGGTTCCAGGGTCTCGCCCATCGCCTGCGCGACGGTGCTGCGCAGCGCGGCGCCGACCGAGGCGTAGAGCTCGGCCAGCATGGCGTTGTGCGCGGCGGCCACCACCGCCGTGTGCAGCGCGGCGTCGGCCTCGACGAACCCACCGACCCGGCCGGAGCGCCAGGCGGCCTCCCGGGCGGCGAGGGCGCGGTCGAGCGCCGCCAGGTCCTCGGGGGTACGCCGCAGGGCGGCGAGCCGCGCCGCCTCCACCTCGAAGGCGCGCCGGACCTCGATGACCTCGGCCATCCGGTCGTCGGTGAGCCGGCGGGCCACCACCGGGGCCAGCTCGTCGGTCGACACCACGTAGGTCCCGGAGCCCTGCCGGCACTCCAGCACCCCGGCGTGCACCAGCGCCCGGACCGCCTCGCGGACCGTGTTCCGCCCGACGCCCAGCGCGGCGACGAGCTGCGGCTCGGTGGGGATCTTCGCGCCCACCGGCCACTCGCCGCCGAGGATCCGGCCCCGGAGCTGCTCGATGGTCTGGCGCACCCGGTGGCCGCGCGGCGGCACGGCGACGGAATCGACGGCGGGTGTCACCGGTTACACCTTCTGCCGAAATTCATCCCATGATTGTAGGTTCGAGGTCATGACCCCGCCACCCCCGCCCACCGGGGCCCCCGTCACCGACGCGCCCACCACCGACGTGACCCCCGGGCCGGCCCCGGCCGCCGCCCCCGCGCCGCAGGCCACCCCGGCCCGCGGCGGCCTGCTGGTCCTGGTCGGCATGCTGCTCGTGGCGGTCAACCTGCGCGCCGCGGTGACCAGCCTGGGCGCCCTGCTCGACGAGATCCGCGACGGCCTGGGCCTCTCCGGCGCGACGGCCGGCCTGGTCACCACACTGCCCACCATCGCCTTCGCCGGGCTCGGCGCGCTCACCCCGTGGCTGGTCCGCCGCTGGCCCGCCGCCCGGGTCCTGGTGGTGGCCATGGTCGCGCTGACCGTCGGGCAGGTGCTCCGCGTGGTCACCGACTCGACGGCGGTCTTCGTGCTCACCAGCGCGCTCGCGCTGGCCGGCATCGCGGTCGCGAACATCCTGCTGCCGATGCTGGTCAAGCAGCACTTCCCGCACCGCACCGGGCTGGTCACCGGGGCGTACACGATGGCGCTGACCGTGGGCACGACGGTGGCCGCCGCCTCGGCGGTGCCGATCGCCCACGCCTTCGGCTCCTGGCGGGCCGGCCTCGGCGTGTGGGCCGCGCTGGCCGCGGTCGCCGTACTCCCGTGGGTGCCGCTGGCGCTGCGCACCCGCGCCGCGCGACGCACGGCGACTCCGGCGGTGGCCGCCGCCGGGCCGGCGCGGGTACGGCCGGCGCGCACCCGGCTCGGCTGGGCCATGGCGGTGTACTTCGGGGCGCAGTCCCTTAGCGGGTACGCGATCATGGGCTGGCTGGCCCAGCTCTTCCGGGACGCCGGCTACGCGCCGGAGGCGGCCGGCCTGCTGCTCGCCGGGGTGACCGCGCTCGGCGTGCCGGTGGCGCTCATGATGCCGACCCTGGCCGGCCGGCTGCCCACGCTGCGCCCGCTGGTGCTGTCGCTGACCGCCTTCTCCACGGCCGCGTACGTCGGCCTGGCGCTCGCGCCGCACGGCCTCGCGCCGCTCTGGGTGCTGCTGCTGGCCTTCGGCCAGGGCGCGTTCCCGCTGATCCTGACCACGATCGGGCTGCGCGCCCGGACCGCCGAGGGCACCGTCGCGCTCTCCGCCTTCGCGCAGAGCACCGGCTACCTGATCGCCGCGCTCGGCCCGCTGCTGGTCGGCATCCTCTACGAGGCGACCGGGGGCTGGACCGCGCCGATCGGCTTCCTGCTGGTGGCGCTCGCCGTGCAGACGGCGGCGGGCATGGTGATCGCCCGTCCCCGGCACATCGAGGACGAGCGCTGAGGGGAAACGGTCAGGAGGAGGCCGGCGTGGGGTCGCCCGCCACGGCCTGCTCCACCGTGGGGTAGGTGTGCAGCACCTCGACCAGGCCGCTCACCTCGAGGATGCGGAGCACGCCGCGCTGCGGGGCGGCCAGCCGGACCACGCCGCCGGCCTCGTCGCAGCTGTTCTTGGCGCGCACGAACACCGACAGCCCGGTGGAGTCGCAGAACGACACCTCGGCCAGGTCGAACACGAGGCGGTTGCGCCCCTTGTCGAGCAGGTCCGTGATCTGGTCCTGGAGCTGCGGTGCCGTCGCCATGTCCAGCTCGCCCGCGACCGACACGACGACCACGTCGCCGCGCTGTTCCGTGTGCACCGTCAAGGACATTCGCCGACCTCCTGTGTTCGGTGGAACGGTATCCCACGAAGCTGGCAGCGTGCAGAACGGGAGCCGAGAAGGGTGCCGCCGATCATTCCTTTGCTCCGCGACAACTAGTGCCGCAGACCCCGGTGATAGAGTCCGCCCGTCCAGAGTTCAGGGAGGTCATCATGGCGTTGAGCGCCGAACAGAGTGGTCGGCTCGCCCGCCTGCTGACCGAGCACGCCGACCGGCTGACCGCGCGCTGGACGGAGATCGTCGCCGCCTCGCTGCGCGGCCGGCTCAGCCAGGCGGAGCTGGCGCGGCAGGCGCGCGAGTTGCACCGCAGCATCATCGACGCCGGGCAGCACGGTCTCACCGACCTGGCCGACGAGCACGGCGGCGAGCTGCGGGCCGTGCTGGCCGAGCTCTCCGCCAGCCGGGCCCGGCAGGGCTTCAGCGCCACCGAGACCGCGATCAGCGTGTTCGCGCTCAAGGACGCGCTGCTGGAGCTCATGGAGCAGGACCAGGAGGTGGGCACCCTCCGTGACTTCGTCGCCTTCTCCGCCCTGATCGACCAGATGGGGCTGTTCACCTTCGAGAGCTTCGTGCGCACCCGCGAGGGCCTGATCGCCGACCAGGCGGAGCAGCTGCTGGAGCTGTCCACGCCGGTGGTGAAGCTGTGGGAGGGCGTGGTCGCCGTCCCGCTGGTCGGCACCCTCGACTCGGCCCGCGCCCAGGTGGTGATGGAGCGGCTGCTCCAGACCCTGGTCGACACCGGCTCGCCCTACGCGATCATCGACATCACCGGCGTGCCGGCGGTGGACACCCAGGTCGCCCAGCACATCCTCAAGACCGTGGTGGCCGCCCGGCTGATGGGCGCCGACTGCATCATCTCCGGCATCCGGCCGCAGATCGCCCAGACGATCGTGGCCCTCGGCATCGAGTTCGGCGACATCGCCACCAAGGCGAGCCTGGCGGACGCGCTGCGTCACGTGCTGCGCCTGACCGGCGTCGAGACCACCGCCCGCCGCGCCCGCCGGGAGTCCTGATGGAGCGGGTGCCGATCCTCAAGATCGGTGACATCCTGCTGGTCTCCATCCAGCTCGACATGTCCGACCAGACGGCGATCCAGCTCCAGGAGGACCTCGCCGAGCGGATCGTCGCCACCGGAACGCACGGCGTGATCATCGACATCACGGCGCTGGACATCGTCGACTCCTTCGTCGGCCGGATGCTCTCCACCATCGCGTCCATCTCCAAGGTGCTGGACGCCGAGACGGTGGTGGTCGGCATGCGGCCCGCCGTCGCCATCACCCTGGTCGAGCTCGGGCTGTCGCTCAACGGCATCCGCACCGCGCTGAACGTCGAGCGCGGCATGGAGCTGATCGCGGCGAGCCGGGGCGACGAGTGGGACGAGGCGGACGACGAGGACGCCGAGACGACGGCCACGCCATGACCGCCGGCGTCGACCTGGGGGTGCCGGCGACCCAGGCGATCCGCAGTGACGAGGACGTGGTCCGGGTGCGGCAGCTGGTGCGTACCACCGCCGTCGCCGTCAAGCTCTCGCTGGTCGACCAGACCAAGCTGGTCACCGCCGCCAGCGAGCTGGCCCGCAACACGTTGATCTACGGCGGCGGGGGCAGCGCCGAGGTGACCACCGTGGAGGACGGTCGCCGGCGCGGGGTCCGCATCGTCTTCGCCGACCAGGGGCCGGGCATCCCCGACCTCGACGAGGCCTTCACCGACGGTTTCACCACCGGGGGCGGCCTGGGCCTGGGGCTCAGCGGCGCCCGCCGGCTGGTCGACGACTTCGACATCTGGACCGCCGTGGGTGAGGGCACCCGGATCACCGTCACCAAGTGGTCCCGATGATCGGCGACGTGGTCGCCGACCACGGTCTCTGGTTCCGGGTGGAGAGCGGCGCCGCGGCGAGCAGCGTGCGGCGGGCCGCCGAGCGGCTCGGCCGGCAGGTGGAACTCGGCGAGCCGCGCGTCGCCGACCTGGCCATCGTCACCGCCGAGATCACCAGCAACCTGGTGAAGCACGCCCAGGAGGGCACCCTGCTGCTCCGCCCGGTGCGCCGGAGCGGGCGGGCCGGGGTGGAGCTGGTGGCCATCGACTCGGGCCCCGGCATGGCCGACCTCGCCCTCTCCTCGGCGGACGGGCACTCCACCACCGGCACCCTCGGCATCGGCCTCGGCGCCATCGTCCGGCAGGCGAGCCGGTTCGACGGCTACTCGATGCCCGGCCGGGGCACCGTGCTGACCGTCCAGGTCTGGGACGGTCCGGCCCCCGAGCCGGACTGGGCCGGCGCGCTGGCCCGGCCGATCACCGGCGAGGAGGTCAGCGGCGACGGGTACGCGGTGCGGGTGGCCGACGGCCGGCGGCAGGTGCTGGTCTCCGACGGTCTCGGGCACGGCCCGCTGGCCGCCGCCGCCACCGGGGCCGCGCTGGCCGCGTTCCGGACGGCGCCGGCCGGGTCGCCGGCCACCGTGGTGCAGCACCTGCACCGGGCCATGTCGCACACCCGTGGCGCCGCGCTGGCGGTGGCCGAGCCGGACCCCGTGTCGGGCTTGCTGCGGTACGCCGGGCTCGGCAACATCGCAGCCATGATCGTGGCCGCGGGCGAGCGGCGGCGGGCCCTCGTCTCGCTGCCCGGCATCGCCGGACACCAGCGCCCCTCGGTGCGGGAGTACGACTACCCGTTCCCGTCCGGCGCGACCCTGGTGATGCACAGCGACGGTGTGGTGGACCGCTGGGACCTGGCCGACTACCCCGGCCTGGGCGGCCGCGCGCCGCTGCTGGTCGCCGCCACCCTGCTTCGCGACGCCGGGATCCGCCGCGACGACGCCTGCGTCCTGGTCGCCCGGGCGGAGCCGTGACCCGCCCGGGCGCACCGGACCCGCTGCTGCAGATGGCGCTCCGAGTGGAACAGGACATCTTCCTGGTCCGGCAGCGCGGCCGGGAGGTGGCTGCCGCGGTCGGGCTGGAGCACCAGGACCAGGTACGCCTGGCCACGGCGCTCAGCGAGGTGGCCCGGGACCTGCTGCGCTCCGTCGGCGGCGCGGAGGTCACCTTCGCGGTCGTCGTCGACGCCCACACCGGCCAGCGGTCCCTCCGGGTCGACCTGGCCCCGGTCCGCCCGCTGCCCGGCGGCCGCTACGAGCCGCAGTCCGGCGCGGTGGCGCGTCTCGTGGACATGCTGGGCACGGTGACCGACGGGGGCGATACCGTCGTGAGAATGTCCCGACGAGTCCCAGCACCGGCGCCACCGCTCACGCCGGAGCGCCTCGACCAGCTCCGGACCGAGCTGGCCAGCAGCGCTCCGGGCACCGCGCTGGACGAGTTGGCCGCGCAGAACACGCAGCTCATCGCCGCCCTCGACGAGGTGCGCAGCCATCGCGACGAGCTTGAGGTGCTCAACTCCGAGCTCCAGGAGACCAACCGGGGCGTGATGGCGCTCTACAACCAGCTCACCGAGGAGCTGGAGGAGACCAACCGCGGCGTGGTGGCGCTCTACGCCGAGCTGGACGAGAAGTCCGCCCAGCTCCGCGCCGCCAGCGAGTCGAAGAGCCGGTTCCTGGCCAACGTGAGCCACGAGCTGCGGGCCCCGGTGACCGCGATCATCGGGCTGGCCCGACTGCTCGGCGACTCCGCGTCCGACCCGCTCACCGGCGAGCAGGCCCGGCAGGTGGGGTTGATCCGGTCGTCCGCGGCCGACCTGCTCGGCCTGGTCAACGAGCTGCTCGACCTGGCCAAGGCCGAATCCGGCCGGCTCGAACCGAACTGGGCCGAGGTGGACCTGCGCGCGCTTTTCGGGCAGCTCCGCGGCACGCTGCGGGCGCTGGCGACCCGGCCGGGCGTGGAGCTCGTGGTGGAGGAGCCGCCGGCCCCGACGGCCGTCCGCTCGGACGAGGTGCTGCTCGCCCAGGTGCTGCGCAACCTGCTGCACAACGGGCTCAAGTTCACCGAGCGGGGTGAGGTGCGGCTGCGGGCGGAACGCCACGGCGACCTCTGGTCGCTGTCGGTCACCGACACCGGCGCGGGCATCCCACCGGAGCTGCACGAACGGATCTTCGAGGAGTTCTACCAGGTGCCCGGCACCACCCGGGTCGGCGGCACCGGCCTCGGCCTGCCGTACGCGCGGCGGCTGGTCACGCTGCTCGGCGGGAGGCTGGAGCTGGCCAGCGAACCGGGCCGGGGGAGCAGCTTCACCGTGATCCTTCCCGTGGGCGGAGCCTGACGGTGGAGGGCGGTCCGGCGACCGTGCTGGTGGTCGACGACAGCAGTCCGAAGCGGTACCTGCTGGTGCACTGGCTGACCCGGGCGGGCTTCACCACCCTGGAGGCGCAGAACGGCGCCGAGGCGCTGGACCGGGTGCGCAAGGACCGGGTCGACCTCGTGGTGCTCGACGTCCGGCTGCCGGACATGAGCGGCTTCGAGGTCTGCGAGCTGATCAAGGAGTACCGGCCGTCGACCCCGGTCATCCACGTCTCCGCGCACGCGGTGGACGTGGTGGACCGGGCCCAGGGGCTGACCCGCGGCGCGGACGCGTACCTGGCCGAGCCGATCGAGCCGGAGGAACTGGTCGCCACCGCGCACGCGGTGCTCCGCTACTACCAGGCCCGGCAGCGGGCCGAACTGCTCGCCGAGCGGCTGGCCGCCCTGGCCGACGCCACCGTCGAGATGCACGCGGCGCCGAACTTCGTCCGGCTGCTGGAGGCGGCGGCGGCCGGCGCCGCGCGGATCTTCAAGAGCCCGGCGGCCGTCGTCGCGGAGACGTTCGACGGGGACTGCCTGGCCGGGGTGACCGTCGGGCCGGAGGCGCCGCCGGTGATCGTGCCGTGGACGGTGGACGACACCGGCCAGCCGATCGGCACCCGGGTCCGGATCGACGAACCGGGCGCCTGGGACCTGACCGCCTGGCCCGACGGCGACACGGTGACCGTGGCCGCCGCCCGGCTCCGGGAGGACCGGGCCGCGCTCTACGTGGTGGTGCCGACCGCCACCCAGACCGTACGCACCCCGGTGCTCGTGCAGCTCGCCCAGGCGGTCGCCTCGGCGGTCGAGGCCCAGCGCTCGTTCGACCAGGAGCACCGCATCGCGGTGACCCTCCAGCGCAGCCTGCTGCCCCGCCGGCTGCCCGACATCGCCGGCCTCGACCTGGCCGTCCGCTACGAGCCGGCGAGCGCCCAGACCGAGGTGGGCGGTGACTTCTACGAGCTGGTGATGCTCGACGGGCACCTGCTGGTGGCGATCGGCGACGTGGCCGGGCACTCCCTGCACGCCGCCACGGTGATGGCGGAGCTGCGGCACGCGGTGCGCGCGTACGCGGTCGAGGGGCATCCGCCGGGGGTGATCCTGGACCGGGTCAACGAGCTGATGCGCACCCTCCTGCCCACCGAGCTGGCCACCATCTGCGTGCTGCTGCTCGACCCGGGCAGCGGGCTGATCCGGCTGGCCAGCGCCGGTCACCTGCCGGCCCTGATCAGCAGCAACGGGCGCACCGACTTCGTGCAGCACTCCGCGCCGCTGCTCGGGGTGCGCGCGCCCCGCCCGCCGGACCTGGAGTTCGTGCTGCCGGCCGGGGCCACCCTGGTCCTCTACACCGACGGGCTGATCGAGCGGCGCGACGCCACCATCGACGAGGGCATGGCGGCGCTCGCCGCGGTCGCCGCCCGGATCGACGACGACCTCGACCAGTTCTGCCAGCGGCTGCTGGTCGAGCTGGCGCCGCCGGAGATCCACGACGACATCGCGGTGGTCGCCGTCCGCCGCCGTTGAGCCGCCGGGGTCACCCGCCGCGCGAGGCCGCCAGCGAGCGGGCGTACGCGGCCGGCGACACCCCGGCCACCGCGGTGAACTCGCGGACCAGGTGGGCCTGGTCGGCGTACCCCAGGTCGGCGGCGACCCGCGACCAGTCCAGCGGCCCGGCGGCGGCCTGCTCGATGGCCTCCTGGAGCCGGTAGCGGCGGATCACCCACTTCGGACCGACGCCGACGTGGTCCAGGAACAGCCGCTGGAGGCGCCGGGTGGAGACCCCGTGCCGGCGGGCGAAGTCGTCGACGCGCAGGACCGCCCGGTCGGCGCGGATCTCCTCGACCAGGGCGGTGGCCTCGGCGGTGAGCGGGTCCGGCGCCGGCTGCCAGGCGGTGAGCAGGTCGTCGAGCCGGCGGCACCGCTCCTCGTCCGTGCCGGGGCAGACCGGCCCGGCGGCGAACGGTCCGGTGGGGGCCGCACCGGCCGGTGGTGGCCCGGCGGGCAGCGGGAGGCGCCGGCCGGTCAGCTCGGAGACCGGGCGGCGCCAGAAGGGGCGGAAGCCGCCCGGACGGAACTTGACGGCGGTCACCCTGCCGGTGCCGTGCAGGGTGACCGTGAACAGGCCGGTGTCCACCCCGGTGAGCTCGCCGTGCTCCGGCCCGCCGGCCTGGGCCTGGAACACCACGTTGACCGCCGGGTGCGGGACGATCCGCTGGTCGAACGGCTCGGTCAGCGTCCAGTCGACCAGCCAGTAGTGCTCGACCCACGGATGCAGCGCCGGGGCTGGCAGCAGGCGCCGGAAGCGGACCCGCCGCAGCAGCCGGCCGGGGTCGAGAATCCCCCTGCTGTCCCGCCGCGGTTCGTGTCGCATTTCTTCAAGACCGCCCTCATACGCTGGTCCTATGACCACGAAGACTAGTGAACTGCTGGCCGTTGCCGCGCCCCGGACGGCGGCGGTGGTCCAGGGCATCTCCGACGACCAGCTCGGCCTGCCCACCCCGTGCCCCGACTACACGGTGCGCGACCTGCTCAACCACCTCTTCGACGTGGTGGTGAACTTCCAGGACCTGGCCCGCCGGCGGGAGGTCGACTGGGCGGCCAAGACCGACCACCTGACCGAGGGCTGGCGCGACCGGTTCGCCACCGAGGCCGACCGCCTGACGCGGGCCTGGTCGGACCCGGCGGCGCTGGAGGGCGTCTCGCCCGGCATGGGGTTGCCGCAGGAGACCGTGGGCGACATGGCGCTCATCGACCTCACCGTGCACGGCTGGGACCTGGCCCGGGCGACCGGCCGGCGGCTGGAGGTCGACCCGGCCGTGCTCGCGGCGGGGCACGGCTTCATGGACCGGATGGGCGACACCGGGCAGAAGATGGGCGCCTTCGGCGAGCCCGTCCCGACGAGCGCCGAGCCCACCACGCTGGACGCCCTGCTCGGCCGGACCGGCCGCGACCCCGCCTGGACCCCCTGACCCGACCGGCCCGTGCGGCGACCCGCCGCGCGGGCCGCTCTTGACACCACTATTCACTCATTGAATAGTGTGGGCGTGTCCACTCAGCACGTACTGCTCGGGCTGCTCGCGCGCGGCCCCCGGCACGGCTACGAGCTGAAGCGCGCCCACGACGAGCGGCTGCCCCGGGCCCGGCCACTCGCCTTCGGGCAGGTCTACGCCACCCTGGCCCGGCTCCAGCGGGACGGCCTGGTGACTCCGGCCGGCCAGGACCGCGAGGGCGGGCCCGACCGCACCTCCTACGCGCTCACCGGGGAGGGGCGGGCCGCGCTCGACCGGTGGTTGGCCACCGTCGAGCCACCGATGCCGTACGTGGCGAGCACCCTCTTCGCCAAGGTGGTCGTCGCGCTCATGGTGGCCGACGTCGAGCGGGCCCGCGCCTACCTGGTCGCCCAGCGGCGGGCGCACACCGAGCGGCTGCGCGAGCTGACCGCCGTGAAGACCGCACCCGGGGCCGGCCTCGACGACGTGATCGCGGCCGACTTCGCCATCGCCCATCTCGACGCCGACCTGCGGTGGCTGCACACCACCCTCGAACGGGTCGCCGACTGGCACCGGGAGGTGCACTCGTGAGTTTCCTTGAGGCGCGCGGCGTGGTCCGGGCGTACGGGAGGACGCCGGCCCTGCGCGGCGTGACGCTCGACCTGGCCGAGGGCGAGATCCTCGCCGTCACCGGCCCGAGCGGCTGCGGCAAGTCCACCCTGCTGCACTGCCTCGCCGGCATCCTGCGCCCCGACGCCGGGCAGGTCACCTGGCGCGGTGAGCGGATCGACGAGTGGCCGGAGGCGGCCCGGTCCCGGCTGCGGCGCACCGAGTTCGGGGTGCTCTTCCAGTTCGGCCAGCTCGTCGCCGAGCTGACCGCCGCGGAGAACGTCGCCCTTCCGCTGCTTCTCGCCGGCACGGGGCGGCGAGAAGCGCGGACGGCGGCGCTCACCTGGCTGGAGCGGCTCGGCGTGGCCGAGGTCGCCGACGTCCCGCCGGGCGAGATGTCCGGCGGGCAGCAGCAGCGCTGTGCCCTGGCCCGGGCCCTGGTCACCGAGCCGCGGGTGCTCTTCGCCGACGAGCCCACCGGCGCGCTGGACACGCTCACCGGCGAGCAGGTGCTCACGCAACTCGTCCGGCTCGCCCGCGAGCAGCGCACCGCCGTCGTGCTGGTCACCCACGAGCCGCGGATCGCCGCGTACGCCGACCGCGAGGTGACCCTGCGCGACGGGGCGGTCGACCAGTCGGGCCTCGGCCTCGACGCGCCGGTGTCCGGCGGCCACCGGTGAGCCCGGGCACCCTGTTCCAGCTCGCCCGGGCCGGCACCCGGACCGACACGGCCCGGGTCGCGCTGACCGCGCTGAGCGCCGCGCTGGCCACGCTGGTCGGGCTGGCCGCGCTGACCGTGCTCGCCATACCCACCCCGCCCACCACCGACGACAACGGCGTCCGCTGGTCCCTCCAGTACACCAACGAGCTGCTGCGCGAGCCGGGCCTGCGTGGCGGCTTGGCGCTCGGCCTGCTGCTGCTCGTCGTGCCGGTGCTCGGGCTGGCCGGGCAGTGCGCCCGGCTCGGCGCGCCGGCCCGCGACCGCCGCCTGGCCGCGTTCCGGTTGGCCGGGGCGACCCCGCACCAGGTCACCCGGATCGCGGCCGCCGAGACCGGGCTGGCCGGCCTGCTCGGCACCGTCGGCGGCCTCGCCGCCTTCCTGGCCGGCCACCGGCTGCTGCACCGGCCCGGCGCCGACGGGCGGCTGCCGCTGCCCACCGACGTCCACCCGGCCCCGCCGGCCATGCTGGCCGTGGTGCTCGGCCTGCCGCTGCTCGCCGCCCTGGTCAGCGCGGTCCTGCTGCGCCGGGTCACCACCACCCCGTTCGGCGTGGTCCGTCGGGTCCGCACCCGGGCGCCCTGGCCGTGGCCCGGCCTGCTGATCCTGGTGGGCCTGGCCCTGTTCGCCGCGTTCCGGCCGGTCGGCCTCTGGTACGAGCGTCGGCACGCCGAACCGCCGCCCTGGCTGCTGCCGGCGCTGCTGATCCTCGGCGCCCTGGCCGCCATGATCGGCGTGATCGCCGGCACCGGTTGGCTCTCCCACGCCGCCGGCCGCCTGCTGCACCGCTACGGCCGTCGCCCGGCCGCGCTGCTCGCCGCGCGCCGGCTGACCGCCGACCCGTGGGCGGGCAGCCGCACCTTCGCCGCCCTGCTGGCCGCGCTGGTCTTCGGCGCGGGCGCCGCCGGCACCCGCGCCGACTTCCTGGCCACCATGGAGCTGAACCGCCGGACCGGTGCGGGGCTCGCCGGTCCGGACTCCTTCTACCTCGGCGCGATGGACCTGGTCGACCTGGGCGTCGCCGTGTCGGTGGCGATCGCCGGCGGTGGCCTGCTGGTGGCGGTCGTCGAGGGCATCGCCACGCGGCGCCGGGCGTACGCGGCGCTGGTGGCGACCGGGGTGCCCCGCGCCACCATCGGCCGCTCGCTGCTCTGGCAGTCGCTCGCTCCGGCGGTGCCCGCGATCGGTCTGGCGCTGGCCGTCGGCTACCTGCTTGTGCGGGGCATGTCCCCCGCGCCGACCGGCGGAGGCTACGCGCAGGAGGTCTGCGACGCGGGTGAGCGGCTCTGCGGGGACCCGGACACCCGGGCCCGCTACACCCGCACCGAATGGGTGCCCGAGGTGACCGTCCCCCCGCACGTACCGTGGGAGCAGCTGGCCTGGTTCGCGGCCGGCGGGCTGGCGGCGGTGCTGCTCACCGTCGGCGTCGGCCTGCTCTTCCTGCGCGCCAGCACGACGGTGGAGGAACTGCGCGCGACCTGACGTGACGCGGCCGGTGGCACCGGCGCTGTTTGCCACGGGAGGCCCGGGGGGCGGTCACCCCGAGCCGGCGCACCAGCCGGCGGGAGCGCGACAGCGGGAGACCAGCACCATGCCGAACCACCCGGGCGCGGCGCCGCCGGTGTTCGTCGACCGGACCGGCCGGCGCCGCCGGCTGACCGTGATCGCCGGCGTGGCGATGGGCCTCGGCCTGCTGACCAGTCTCGGCCTGATCCTGGCCGGGCTGTTCTTCGACTCCACGGTGCCGCTGCCCGGCTGGTCCGACACGAAGCCACCCCCGATCGAGGCCGGGGTCGACGCCCCGCCCCGGGACGCGAAGCCGACCAGCCCGAACCCTCGGCCGCCGTCGGTGACCAGCACCAGCCCGTCGGCGCCCGCGCCGGCCGCCAGCCGCACGACCGCCCCCACCCGGGCCGCCACCCCGCCGCCCCGGCCGACCGCCACCGTCCCGGGGCAGGGCGACGAGCGGCGCCACAGCGCCAAGCCGAGCCGGCCGCCGGGCAAGCCCTGACCATGGCGAGACACGTCGCCCGCCCCGACCCCCGGGCCCACTGGGTGCTGCTCCTGCTGGGCCTCGTCGCCCTGCTCGCCGCGCTGAGCCTCCACGGCCTGGTCAGCGCCGTCGGTGGCGGCGCCGGCCCGGACCAGGCGCCCGCCTCGCCCCCGCCGCGCGCGGTCGCCACCGGCGGGCCGGTGCTGCGGCTGGACGGCCCCACCCCGGTCAGCCGGCGGCTGCCGGCGCGCACCCTGGCGCTCACCTTCGACGACGGCCCCGACCCGCGCTGGACGCCGCAGATCCTCGACGTGCTGCGCAAGCACCACGCCCACGCCACGTTCTTCGAGGTCGGCGCCCGGGTGGACGAGTACCCCGACCTGGTCCGGCGGATCCTCGCCGAGGGGCACGAGATCGGCTCGCACACCTTCACCCACACCGACCTGACCACCGCGCCGGGCTGGCGGGCCGGGACCGAGCTCTCCTGGACCCGCAACGCGATCGCCGGCGTGACCGGCCGCGAGGTGACGCTGTTCCGGCCGCCCTTCTCGTCCACTCCGGCGGCCGTCACCGACGCGCAGTACCGGATGCTGCGGGCGGCCGCCGGCAGCGGTCACGTGGCGGTGCTCGCCGACCGGGACGCCAAGGACTGGCAGCGTCCCGGCGTGCCGGCCATCGTGCGGGCGGCCACCCCGCCCGGGGGCGCCGGCGCGGTGGTGCTGATGCACGACGGCGGCGGCGACCGCGCTCAGACCGTCGCCGCCCTGGACCAGTTGCTGCCCCGGCTGACCGCCCAGGGCTACCGGTTCACCACCGTCTCCGCCGGGATCGGCGCGCCCGACTCGATGGTGCCGGCCACCACCGGCGCCCGGCTGAGCGGCACCGCGCTGCGCTGGGCGCAGACCGGCGCCGACTGGCTGACCTCGGCCATGAACCTGCTGCTCGGGCTGGCCCTGGTGCTCGGCGTGGTCCGCCTCGCCGTCCAGGTCGTCTGCGCCCGCCGGCACGTCCGCCGGGTACGCCGGCCACGGCACCGGCGGCCCGAGGTGACCGCACCGGTGTCGGTGATCGTGCCGGCGTACAACGAGGCCGCGAACATCGCCGCCACCGTGCGGTCCCTGGTCGCCAGCGCGTACCCGGCGCTGGAGGTGATCGTGGTGGACGACGGCTCCAGCGACGGGACGGCCGACATCGTCGAACGGCTGCGGCTGCGCGGGGTACGCGTCATCAGGCAGGCCAACGCCGGCAAGCCGGCCGCGTTGAACACCGGGATCCGGGCCGCCCGCGCCGACCTGCTGGTGCTGGTCGACGGGGACACCGTCTTCCAGCCGGACACCGTCTACCGGCTGGTCCAGGGCTTCGCCGACCCGACCGTGGGGGCGATCAGCGGCAACACCAAGGTGGCCAACGGGCGCCGCCTGCTCGGCCGGTGGCAACACCTGGAGTACGTGATCGGCTTCAACCTCGACCGCCGGATGTACGACGTGCTGGAGTGCATGCCGACCATCCCCGGCGCGATCGGGGCGTTCCGCCGCCAGGTGCTGTTCGCGGTCGGCGGCGTGCCCGCCGACACGCTGGCCGAGGACACCGACCTCACCATGAAGGTGCTCCGGGCCGGCTGGCGGGTGGTGTACGAGGAGAGCGCGATCGCCTGGACCGAGGCGCCCTCGTCGCTGCGCCAGCTGTGGCGGCAGCGCTACCGCTGGTGCTACGGCACGATGCAGGCGATGTGGAAGCACCGTCACGCGCTGCGCGAGCCGGGCGCCGGCGGGAAGCTCGGAAGGCGCGGCCTGCCCTATCTGGCCGTGTTCCAGATCGTGCTGCCGCTGGCCGCACCGGCCGTCGACGTCTTCGCCGTCTACGGGCTGCTCTTCCTGCCCTGGTCCCAGCTGGCGCTGGCCTGGCTGGGCCTGCTCCTGCTCCAGGGCGGCACCGCCGCGTACGCGCTGCGCCTGGACCGGGAACGGTTCGGCCCACTCTGGACGCTGCCGTTCCAGCAGCTCGTCTACCGGCAGGTGATGTACCTGGTGGTGGTGCAGTCGGTGGTGACCGCGGTGGTCGGCAACCGGCTGCGCTGGCAGCGCATGGTCCGCACCGGCGAGGCGGCGGCGCTCCTCGGCGGGGCGCCGGCCCGCTGAGTCAGCGCGGACCGAACAGCCCGGCCGACCAGGCGACGACCAGGCCGATCAGCGCCGAGCAGCAGCAGACCAGCAGTGCGGAGGTGACGACACCGAGGATCAGCCAGACGGGCGCGCGCCGGGCCGGCCCCGGCCCGCCGTCCGCCCGCTGGTCGTCCTCGCTCACCCGGGTGAGTCTAGGCGGCGGGCGCGGGGCGGCGGCCCGTCCCTCCGCGCGGCAGGATGGGGCGATGGAGCTGGTCTCGATCGCCGACGTCCGGGCCGCCGCCGAGGATGTCGCGGGCACCGTGGTGCGCACCCCGCTGCTGCCGACGCTCTGGGACGACGAGCTGTGGCTCAAACCGGAGAGCCTGCAACCGGTCGGCTCGTTCAAGCTGCGTGGGGCGACCCACGCGGTCGCCCGGCTGGACCCGTCCGCCCGGTCCCGGGGCGTGGTGACGCACTCCTCGGGCAACCACGGGCAGGCCCTCGCGTACGCGGCCCGGGCCTTCGGCGTGCCGTGCACCGTGGTCGTGCCGGAGGGCGCGCCGCGGATCAAGGTGGACCGGATGCGGGCGCTCGGCGCGGACGTGCGGCTCGTCCCGCCGGCCCACCGGGTCGCCGAGGCCGAGCGGATCGTGGCCGACACCGGGGCCGCGCTCGTGCCGCCCTTCGACCACCCGTGGATCATCGCCGGCCAGGGCACGATCGGCCTGGAGATCGTCGCGGACCTGCCCGACGTCGACGTGGTGCTGGTGCCCGTGGGTGGCGGCGGGCTCTCCTCGGGCGTGGCCACCGCGGTCAAGGCCCTGCGCCCGTCGGCCGCCGTGATCGGGGTGGAGCCGCTGCTCGCCGCCGACGCCCGCGACTCCCTGGCCGCCGGTGAGGTGGTGGTCTGGGAGGTCGAACGCACCTACCGGACCTGCGCGGACGGGCTGCGCACCAACCTGTCCGAGCTGACCCTGGCCCACCTGCGCGACCGGCTCGACGGCATCGTCACGGTCACCGAGGACGAGATCGTCGCCGCGATGGGACGGCTGCTCGGCGAGGCCCGGCTGGTGGCCGAGCCGAGCGGCGCCGTCGCGCTGGCCGCCCGGCTCTTCCACCGCGACGAGCTGCCGGCGGGGCGCACCGTCGCCGTGGTCACCGGCGGCAACGCCGACCCGCACGTGCTGGCCCCGCTGCTGGGCTGAGGGGCGGCGCCCCTCAGCCCAGTGGGTCAGGCGCGGCCCACCCGGTCCAGGGTCCAGGCGTTGACGAACGCCTCCTCGCGCCAGGCGTCGTACCGGCCGCTCGGGCCACCGTGGCCGGCACCCATCTCGGTCTTGAGCAGGTAGTCGCCCTGCGGGGCGACCGCCCGCAGCCGGGCGATCCACTTGGCCGGCTCGTGGTAGAGCACCCGGGTGTCGTTGAGGCTGGTCACCGCGAGGATCGCCGGATAGTCCACCTCGGTCACGTTCTCGTACGGCGTGTACGACTTCATGTACGCGTAGACCTCGGGGTCGTCGAGCGGGTTGCCCCACTCCTCCCACTCGGTGACCGTGAGCGGCAGCGACGGGTCGAGGATCGAGGTGAGCGCGTCCACGAACGGCACCTGCGCGACGATGCCGGCGAACGCGTCCGGGGCGAGGTTGGCCACCGCGCCCATCAGCAGGCCGCCGGCCGAGGCGCCCCGGGCGACCAGCCGGTCGCTCGCCGTCCAGCTGGCCTTGACCAGGTGCCGGGCGCAGGCCACGAAGTCGGTGAAGGTGTTCTTCTTGGCCAGCAGCTTGCCCTCGTCGTACCAGTGGCGGCCCAACTCGCCGCCGCCGCGGATGTGCGCCACCGCGAAGATCACGCCCCGGTCGAGCAGGCTGAGCCGGGCGATGGAGAACCAGGGGTCCATGCTCGCCTCGTAGGACCCGTAGCCGTAGATGACGGCGGGGGCGGAGCCGTCGCGCGGGGTGCCCCTGCGGCAGACCAGCGAGATCGGCACCCGCGTGCCGTCGTCGGCGAGCGCCCAGTCCCGGTGCTGCTCGTAGTCGGCCGGGTCGTACTCGCGCCCGTCCGGGCCGGGCCGGACCGGCTTCCGCCGGCGCAGCACCATCTGCCGGGTCACCAGGTCGTAGTCGTAGACCGAGTCCGGGGTGACCAGCGAGGTGTAGCGCAGCCGCACCTCCGCCGTGCGGTATTCCGGGTTGGCGTCGAGGCCGACGCTGTAGAGCGGCTCGGGAAAGTCGATGTCGAAGCTGTCCCCACCGCCGACCGGCAGCACCCGCAGCCCGGTCAGCCCGTTGCTGCGCAGCGAGACGACCAGGTGGTTCTCGAACGCGTCGACGGCCTCCAGCCGGGTGCCGGGGGTGTGCGGGATCAGCGGCGTCCAGTCGCCCGGCGCGTCCGCCGAGGTGTACGCCAGCGCGAAGTCCTCCGCGCCGTCGTTGTGCAGGATCAGGAAGCGGTGCCCGTGGTGCTCCACCGCGTACTCGACGCCCTGCCGCCGCGGCGCCACGACGGCCGGCTCACCCGTGGGGTTGCCGGCCGGGATGACCCGTACCTCGCTGGTGACCTTGCTGTGGATGTCGATCAGCACGAAGCGCTCGGAACGGGTCAGCTCGACGCCCACCCAGAACCGCTCGTCGTCCTCCTGGTGCACCACCACGTCCTCACCCGACGGGGTGCCCACCGCGTGCCGCCAGACCCGGTTCGGCCGCCAGGCGTCGTCGACCGTCACGTAGAACAGCGTCGAGGCGTCGCTCGCCCAGGCGGTGCCGTAGAAGGTGTCCGGGATCTCGTCGGGCAGCACCTCGCCGGTCTGCAGATCCTTGATCCGCAGCGTGAAGCGCTCGTCGCCCGAGAAGTCGGTGGAGTAGGCCAGCCAGCGCCCGTCCGGGCTGACGTCGAAGGCGCCGAGGGAGAAGAAGTCGTGCCCCTCGGCGAGCCGGTTGCCGTCGAGCAGCACCTCCTCGCCGTCGAGCGGGGCGCCGTCCGCGCTGACCGGCGGGGTGGTCTCACCGTCGCGGACGGCCCGGCGGCACTGCACGCCGTACTGCTGGCCCTCGACCGTGCGGGTGTAGTACCAGTAGCCGTCCTTGCGGGTCGGCACCGACAGGTCGGTCTCCTGGGTGCGCCGGCGGGTCTCCTCGAACAGTTCCTCGCGCAGCCCCGCCAGGTGGGCGGTGCGCTCCTCCGTGTACGCGTTCTCCGCGGTCAGGTAGGCGATCGTGTCCGGGTCGTCCTTGGCGGCGAGCCAGGCGTACTCGTCGACGACGGTGTCGCCGTGGTGGGTCCGGTCGGCCGGAACGCGCTTGGCGACGGGCACGGGCGACGGCTCCTGGTCGCGGGTCTTGGTGGTCACGGCGTCACGTTACCGGCCGCCGGGCCGCCGCCGCGGCCGTGCGCCGCCGAGTTGCGGCGACTCGCCGGCAAGTCTTTCGAACATGTGTACGATAACCGCCATGGCGGCTGCAGCGCGTTCCACCGATCGACCCGGAGCCCTCGACATCACCCGGAAGCTGGCGGAGATCTGCGGTCCGGCGTTCGCACGTTTCGCCGGCCCGGCCGACGAGGTGGCCGGCCGCACGGCCCGCTGGGTGGCCGTGCCGGGCGGCCCGCACGCCGCGGCCGAGGTGCTGCGGCTGGCCGCGGCGCACGATCTGACCGTGGTGCCGCGCGGCGCCGGCACGAAGATCGACTGGGGCGCCGCCCCGGCGCAGGTCGACATCATGCTCGACACCGGCCGGCTGGCGGGGATCTGGCACGAGCCGCAGGCCTCCGCGGTGGCCGAGATCGGTGCCGGCACCCCGCTGCGGGCCGTGCAGGCCACCCTGGAGCGCACCGGCCGGCGCCTCCCGGTCGACGCGCCCTCCCCGGGGGCGACGCTGGGCGGGGTGCTGGCCGCCGACGAGGCCGGCCCGCTGCGCCACCGGCACGGCAGCCCGTGCGCCCAGCTTGTCGGGGTGCGCTACCTCGACGCCGACGGCGAACTGGTCAGCGTGGGGGAGCCCGGCACCGCGCTGCTCGGCCGCGCCGGCCCGCCGCTGGGCGGCACGGCACCGGGTGGCGCCGCGTTGGGCGGTGCGGGGTTGGGTGGTGCGGTGTCGGGTGGTGCGGGGTTGGGTGGTGCGGCGTTGGGCGGTGCGGCGTTGGGTGGTGCCGCGCCGAGCGGTGGGGAGTTGGCTGGTGCGGCGCCGGGCGGTGCCGCGTTGGGTGGCGCGGCGGCCGTCTTCGGCGCGGCCGAGGTGCTGGGGCTCGACGTGGCCCGGCTGCTCTGCGGCTCGCAGGGCGGCCTCGGGGTGCTGGTCTCGGCCACCATGCGGGTGCAGGCCGTGCCGGCCGGCCGGGTCTGGGTGTCCCGTCCCGTGTGGACCCCGCTGGAGGTGCACGACCTGGTCCGGGCGGTGCTCGCCGCCCGGCTCGACCCGGCGGCCGTCGAGCTGGACCTGCCGGTGCCGGTGTCGCTGCCGCGCCGGCGCATCCCCGCGTCCCACCCGTCCGTGGCCAACCGGCCCGATCACCCGGCGGTGACCGGGCGCCCGGGGCGGCCCGCCGCCGCGGGCAGCCTCGTGGTGCTCCTGGAGGGCGGCCCCGCCGACGTGGCGGAACGCGTCGATCGGCTCGTCGCGCTGCTCGGCCCCGAGGCCGTGATCAACCACGCCGCACCCGATTGGTGGGGCCGCTACCCGTTCGCCCCCGGCGACACCGCCCTGCGGATCGAGGTGCCGATCAACGACCTGCACGCCGCCGTCTACGCGCTGCGCGACGCGGCCGGCACCCCGGTCCCGGTCCGCGGCTCGGCCGGGATCGGCGCCGTGCACGCCGCGCTGCCCGGCTCGCTGCCGCCCGAGCGGGTGGCCTCGATCCTCGCCGCCGTCCGGGGCGTGCTTCTGGCCCGCCAGGGCCGCTGCGTGGTGGTCTCCGCTCCCGCGCCGGTCCGCCGCGCCGTCGACCTCTGGGGTGAACTGCCCACCCTGCCCCGCCTCCGCACGGCCAAGGCCCACCTCGACCCCCACCACCGCCTGTCCCCCGGCCGCCTCCCCGGCGGCCTGTAACCCCACCCCCGGCAGGTCCTCCCGCGCCCCAGCGTCCCCGCGCGTTTCGCCCGCGCGTCTCCCGTCTCCTCGCGCGTCTCCGTGTCGACCAAGAGGTTTGCGTCACCATCCGACCACTCGCCGACGCAAACCTCTTGGTCAACACCGCGTCGGTGGCAGCGGGCACCCTATGCCCCGGGCCCGCCTCGTTGATCATGAAGTTATTGCCGACGAATCGGACAAGAATCGGCAATAACTTCATGATCAACGGGGGCAGGAGGAGAGGGAGCAGGAGGAGGCGGGCAGGGAGGGCGGCGGTGGGGACGAGTTACAGGGCGTCGTTGCGGAGGACCAGGACGGCTATGTCGTCGCGTGGGGGTTCCACCGAGAAGGCGATGGCCGTGGCGCGGAGGCGGGCGGCGACCACGTCGGCCGAGTAGCCGGCCAGGGGTGCCGCGGCCTCGCGCAGGCGGTCGGTGCCGAACAGTTCCCGGCCGCGCCGCCGCTCGGTGACACCGTCGGTGTAGAAGATCAGCGCGTCGCCCGGCTTCAGCGCGATCTCGGCGGTCGGGGTGGCGATCGAGTCGAGCAGCCCGAGGGCCGTGCCGCCGGTGCCCACGAAGCCCGCCCCACCGCCGCCGTGCAGCAGGACCGGCCGGTCGTGCCCGGCCAGGTGCAGGGAGA
This sequence comes from Micromonospora sp. NPDC005707, assembly GCF_040631005.1. NCBI lineage: Bacteria > Bacillati > Actinomycetota > Actinomycetes > Micromonosporales > Micromonosporaceae > Micromonospora > Micromonospora sp. NPDC005707. Next base: position 38,125 of record NZ_JBEXYR010000020.1, on the reverse strand, counting down.
CGTCGAGCTGGTCGCCGTCGCCCGGGCCGACGGCCGCCAGCGCCAGCGTGCAGTAGCGGCCGCCGCCCCGCTCGACCAGCGTCTCGTTGAGCCGGCCGAGCACCTCCGGCAGCGGCTTGCCGTCGCCGACCAGCACCCGGATCACGTCCCGGACCAGCCCGGTGACGGCCGCCGCCTGGACGCCCTTGCCGGAGACGTCGCCGACCACCACGAGCCACCGGCCGTCCGACAGCGGCACCACGTCGTAGAAGTCGCCGCCGACCTCGGCGTCGTCGCCGGTGGGCACGTACTCGGCGGCGAAGCCGATGCCCTCGACCACCGGGAGCACCGGCGGCAGGAGCGACTGCTGGAGGGTCTGGGCGACCCGCCGGCGCTCGGCGTGGATCCGGGCGTTCTCGATCGCCAGGGCGGCCCGCCGGGCGACGTCCTCCAGCACCGAGACCTCGTCGGGGTCGTGCCGGTGCCGCTGGTGGCGGCCCACGGCCAGGGTGCCGAGCCGCTGCCCGCGGGCGATCAGGGGTACGGCGAAGCCCTCCATCGGCCCGCTCAGCGGCACCTGCGCGGCACTGCGGGACGCCTCCCGCAGGCGGGCCTGGATCGAGTCGGGCCCGGTCTCCTGGAGCACCCGGTGTAGCTGCGGCAGCACCGCCTCGTCGGCGTGGCTGGCCGCGGCGAGCCGCAGCCGCCCCCACTCGTCGCTGGTGTGCACCGCGCACCACTGGCCGAGCCGGGGCACCACGAGCTGCGGGACGAGCGCCATGGTCAGCTCGACGTCCAGCGACTGGGCGAGCAGCTCGCTCGCCTCGGCCAGGAAGGTCAGCCAGGCCGACCGGCGTACGTCGGCGCGGCGCAGCCGGTCGTTCTCCAGGTGCAGGGAGAGCCGTTCGGCGGCCAGCACCGCGAGGGGCCGGGCGTACGCGGAGGGCGCCGCGTCCAGCTCCAGCTCACCGGCGTACGGGCGGTGCACGGCGAGCGGGACGCGGAGCAGTTCGTTGCCCTCCCGGGGCTGCCGGCCGTAGCGGGCGAGCACCTGGCTGCCCTGCCCGTCGCCGCGGTCGAGCCGCACCACGCCGCCGGCCGCGCCGACCATCTCGGCGACCCGGGTGAGCAGCCCGGCGGCGAACTCGGGCAGCGGGTCGTCCGCGTACGGGTCGGGGGTGGTCTGCATGAGCTCGCTCATCGCGGCGGCGCTCGGGGTGCCCCCGCCGGTGGGGGCGGAGGTGGTGAGCGGGGCACGGGCCTCGGCCGGCCGGGTGGCCGCGTCGAGGTCGGGCCGGTCGAGCCGGAACCAGACGCCCTTCCCGGTGGGCAGGTAGGTGGTGCCCCACCGGCTGGCGAAGTGGTCGACCAGCAGCAGCCCGCGCCCGCGTTCGGCCACCTCGGCGATGTCGGAGGTGGTGTTCCGGACGCCGACCATCAGCTCGTCGACCGGGCCGGAGGCGAAGTCGGTGACCGTGACGGTGAGCCCGGCCGGGTCGGCTTCGACCTCGATGTCCAGTTCGGTGCGCGCGTGCTCCACCGCGTTGGTGGTGAGCTCGGTGGTGAGCAGCAGTGCCTCGTTGAGCAGTTCGTGCAGGTCCGCCTCGGCGAGCGCGGACCGCACCAGCGCCCGGGCCGCCGCGGGCGTGCGCCGGTCGGCGGGGAGGCGGACCCGCCGGATGTGCTCGTCCGCGCCGCCGTTCATGGGCGGCCCCGCCTCCGCTGACACCTTCGTATCCTCCACCGCCGCCGCCCCGGGTGCCAAGCCGCTCCGCCGATCCGGTCGGCGCGGGACGGATCGGGCGTGGCGTGCGGCCGGAGCCCGTGGCCTCGACGTGACACGCGGCAGAATGGTCTGATGGCCGCGTGTCGGCACGAGCCTGATGGCCCCCGAGCTGAGCGAGGAAGTTGATGACCACGGCGAAACAAGCGGTAGCCGGGGACGACCACGAGGTACTCCTCGGTGAGCTGGTCGAGGCGCTGCGACGGGTCCGTCGCGGCGACCTCCGGGTCCGCCTGCCCCGACGCGCCGGCCTGGCCGGCGAGGTGGCGGACTCCTTCAACGACGTGGTGTCGCTGCAGGAGCGGCAGCACCTGGACCTGCGCCGGATCAGTCGGGTGGTCGGCCGCGACGGCCGGCTCACCGAGCGGCTCGACGACGAGGGCCTGGACGGCTCGTGGGCGGAGGGGCAGCGGGCGGTCAACTCGCTGATCGACGACCTGGGCCGCCCGACCACGGAGATCGCCCGGGTGATCGTGGCGGTGGCCGACGGCGACCTGTCCCAGCACATGGCGCTGGAGATCGACGGCCGGCCGCTTCGCGGTGAGTACCTGCGTATCGGCCGGACCGTGAACACGATGGTCGACCAGCTGTCGTCGTTCGCCGACGAGGTGACGCGGGTGGCCCGTGAGGTGGGCACCGAGGGGAAGCTGGGCGGCCAGGCGGACGTCCGCGGCGTGGCCGGCACCTGGAAGGACCTCACCGACTCGGTGAACACCATGGCGTCGAACCTCACCGGTCAGGTGCGGTCGATCTCGCAGGTGGCGACGGCGGTGGCGAAGGGCGACCTGTCGCAGAAGATCACGGTGGGCGCGCGCGGCGAGGTGGCCGAGCTGGCCGACACCATGAACTATCTCACCGACACGCTGCGGCTCTTCGCCGAGCAGGTGACCCGGGTGGCCCGCGAGGTGGGCACCGAGGGCAAGCTCGGCGGCCAGGCCGACGTGCCGAACGTGGCCGGCACGTGGAAGGACCTGACCGACAGCGTCAACTCGATGGCGTCGAACCTGACCAGCCAGGTCCGCAACATCGCCCAGGTGTCCACGGCGGTGGCCCGCGGCGATCTCTCCCAGAAGATCACCGTGGCGGCGCAGGGCGAGATCCTGGAGCTGAAGGACACCGTGAACACGATGGTGGACCAGCTGTCGTCGTTCGCCGACGAGGTGACGCGGGTGGCCCGTGAGGTGGGCATCGAGGGCAAGCTGGGCGGTCAGGCCCAGGTGCGCGGGGTCTCCGGCACCTGGCGCGACCTGACGGAGAACGTGAACCAGCTCGCCGGCAACCTGACCAGCCAGGTACGGAACATCTCGCAGGTGTCCACGGCGGTGGCCAAGGGTGACCTGTCGCAGAAGATCACGGTGGACGCGCAGGGCGAGATCCTGGAGCTGAAGAACACCGTGAACACCATGGTCGACCAGCTGTCGTCGTTCGCCGACGAGGTGACGCGGGTGGCCCGTGAGGTGGGCACCGAGGGCAAGCTCGGCGGTCAGGCCCAGGTGAAGGGTGTGAGCGGCACCTGGCGGGACCTGACCGACAACGTGAACTCGATGGCGTCGAACCTGACGAGCCAGGTGCGGAACATCGCCTCGGTCACCACGGCCGTCGCCAAGGGCGACCTGAGCCAGAAGATCACTGTCGACGCCCGGGGCGAGATCCTGGAGCTGAAGTCGACGGTCAACACGATGGTGGACCAGCTGTCGTCGTTCGCCGACGAGGTGACGCGGGTGGCCCGTGAGGTGGGCACCGAGGGCAAGCTGGGCGGCCAGGCCCAGGTGCGCGGCGTCGCCGGCACCTGGCGGGACCTGACCGACAACGTGAACTCGATGGCGTCGAACCTGACCGCCCAGGTGCGGAACATCGCCCAGGTGTCGACGGCGGTGGCCAAGGGTGACCTGTCGCAGAAGATCACGGTGGACGCGCAGGGCGAGATCCTGGAGCTGAAGTCGACGGTCAACACGATGGTGGACCAGCTGTCGTCGTTCGCCGACGAGGTGACGCGGGTGGCCCGCGAGGTGGGCACCGAGGGCAAGCTGGGCGGTCAGGCGCAGGTGAAGGGTGTCTCCGGCACCTGGCGGGACCTGACCGACAACGTGAACTCGATGGCGTCGAACCTGACCAGCCAGGTGCGGAACATCGCCTCGGTCACCACGGCCGTCGCCAAGGGCGACCTGGGGCAGAAGATCACGGTGGACGCGCAGGGCGAGATCCTGGAGCTGAAGAACACCGTGAACACCATGGTCGACCAGCTCTCGTCGTTCGCCGACGAGGTCACCCGGGTGGCCCGCGAGGTCGGCATCGAGGGCAAGCTGGGCGGCCAGGCCCAGGTGAAGGGGGTCAGCGGCACCTGGCGCGACCTCACCGAGAACGTCAACCAGCTCGCCTCGACCCTGACCACCCAGCTCCGGGCCATCTCCCAGGTCTCGACCTCGGTGACCCGGGGGGACCTGACCCAGCGGATCAGCGTGAAGGCGCAGGGCGAGGTCGCCGAGCTGAAGGACAACATCAACCAGATGATCGTCACCCTCCGGGAGACGACCAAGAAGAACGCCGAGCAGGGCTGGCTCGACTCGAACCTGGCCCGCATCGGCGGCCTGCTCCAGGGCCAGCGGGACCTCGGCGAGGTCTGCCGCATGATCATGATGGAGGTGACCCCGCTGGTCGACGCGCAGCTCGGCGCGTTCTTCCTGGCGGACAGCTCCGAGGGCAGCATGCGGCTGCGGCTCACCGCCTCCTACGGCTACGTGGCCCGCGGGCACGACGTGACCTTCGGGCCGGGCGAGGGGCTGGTCGGGCAGGCCGCCCTGTCCCGGCGGACCATCCGGGTCAACACCCAGCCCGACGGGCGCCTGGTGCTCCGCTCCGGCCTGGCCGAGACGCCCCCGGCCGACCTTGTGGTGCTGCCGGTCCTCTTCGAGGGCGAACTGCTCGGCGTGATCGAGTTCGCCGGCGTGACCACCTTCTCCGAGCTGCACCTGGCGTTCCTGGAGCGGCTCGTGCTCACCATCGGCGTGGCGGTCAACACCATCCAGGCCAACCGGCGTACGGAGGAACTGCTCGCGCAGTCGCAGCGGCTGGCGCACGAGATGCAGGAGCAGTCGGCGGAGCTCCAGCGCACCAACGCCGAGCTGGAGGACAAGGCGAAGCTGCTCTCCGAGCAGAAGACCAACATCGAGACGCAGAACCGGGAGATCGAGCTGGCCCGGCTCGGCCTGGAGGAGAAGGCGCAGCAGCTCACCCGGGCGTCGGCGTACAAGTCGGAGTTCCTGGCCAACATGAGCCACGAGCTGCGTACGCCGCTGAACTCGCTGCTCCTGCTGGCCCGGCTGCTCGCCGAGAACCCGGAGCAGAACCTGAGCGCGAAGCAGATCGAGTTCGCCCGGACCATCCACAGCGCCGGGTCGGACCTGCTCTCGCTGATCGACGACATCCTCGACCTGTCGAAGATCGAGGCGGGCCGGATGGACGTGGAGCCGACCGACATCCACTTCTCGGAGATCCGCGGCTACGTCGAGCAGGCGTTCGCGCCGCAGGCCGAGGAGAAGGGCCTCGACTTCCAGGTGCGGATCAGCAAGGACCTGCCGCCGGCGCTGGTCACCGACGCCCAGCGGTTGCAGCAGATCCTGCGCAACCTGCTCTCCAACGCGGTGAAGTTCACCGACAACGGCGCGGTGACCCTGCGGATCGCGCCGGCCGCCGAGAACGCGGTCTTCGACGTGCCGGCGCTGACCAACGCCCGGCAGGTCATCGCGTTCACGGTGATCGACACCGGCATCGGCATCTCGGACGACAAGCTCTCGCTGATCTTCGAGGCGTTCCAGCAGGCCGACGGCACCACCAGCCGGCGCTACGGCGGCACGGGCCTGGGCCTGTCGATCAGCCGGGATCTGGCCCGCCTGCTCGGCGGCACGATCACCGTGTCCTCCGCGCCCGGGCAGGGGTCGACGTTCACTCTCTTCGTACCCGATGTGCTGGCGCCGGACGCGGTGGTGGCGCCGGCCCCGCCCTCGCCGCAGCGCGCGGGCCTGCCGTCGTCCCTGCTCATGCCCATGGAGCTGCCGCAGCCGCAGGAGACCCCGGCGACCCGCCGGCTGGAGGGCGTGACCGTTCTGATCATCGATGACGACGTCCGGAACGTGTTCGCGCTGACCTCCGCGTTGGAACTTCACGGTATGACCGTGTTGTACTCGGACAACGGGGCGGACGGCGTCCGCCAACTGGCCGAGCATCCGGAGGTGGACATCGTGTTGATGGACGCGATGATGCCGGACCAGGACGGCTACGAGACGACCGCGCAGATCCGGCGCAACCACCGCTTCGCGGACCTGCCGATCGTGTTCCTGACCGCGAAGGCGATGCCCGGCGATCGGGAGTCGGCGATCGCGGCCGGGGGTAGCGACTACATCACCAAGCCGGTGGACCTGGACGAGCTGATCGAGCTGATGGCGTCCTGGATCGGCCGGAGCCGAGGCGAGGAGACTCCGTGACCCAGATGGCCAAGGCGCTGCTGGTGGACGACCGGCGGGAGAACCTGATGGCCCTGGAGGCGATCCTCCAGGGGCTGCCGGTGCAGTCGGTCGCCGTGGAGAGCGGTGAGGCGGCGCTCAAGCAACTCCTGGTGGACGACTTCGCCGTGATCCTCCTGGACGCCCAGATGCCGGACATGGACGGCTTCGAGACCGCCACCCACATCAAGCGGCGGGAGCGGACGCGGCACGTGCCGATCATCTTCCTCACCGCCGCCGACAAGGACGCCCAGCTGGCCCTGCGGGGCTACGCGGTCGGCGCGGTCGACTACCTGACCAAGCCGTTCGACCCGTGGGTGCTGCGGGCCAAGGTGTCGGTCTTCGTCGAGCTGTGGGTGAAGACCCGGCAGCTCGCCGCCCAGTCGGACCTGGTGCGGGAGCGCGACGCCCAGTGGCGGGTGCTCACCGACGCGGTGGACGAGGCGACCGCGCTGCTGCGCGCGGAGGACGACGCGGAGTCCCGGGAGCGCGCGGTGGACCTGCTGGAGCAGGCCCGCTGGGGCAACAACTCCTGAGGGCTCAGGCGTCGGCCCGGTCGCCGTGTCCCGTCGCGGCGCGCCGGGCCCGCCACCGTTCGCCGAGGGCGTCGATCTCCTCCTGTACGAAGAGGAAGAAGTCCCGCATCTCGGCCACCCGCTCGCCCGCCGGGGTGTCCCGCCCGAGCAGGGCGTCCACCCCGCCGTTGGCGATGTCGATGAAGTTCTTGTAGAGGCCGGTCTTGGTGATGGTGGCCTCGTACCAGGGGTTGGCCGGCATCCGGTAGCGGTCCCGTCGGGACCCCTTGACGGGCTCGCGGACCAGCATGGCGAACTGGGTGAGGTAGCGCACGGCGCCGGACACGGCCGCCGCGCTGACCCCCAGCCGCTCGCCGATCTCGGCGGCGGTGAGCGGCTCGTCCGCGCTCATCACGGTGAAGAGCACCCGGCCGGCCATCCGGGGGAAGCCGACGTCCGCGAAGGCCATCGCCATCCGTTCCACGAAGAGGTGGACCTCTTCCTCGTCCGGGCGGGGTGGGGTCATCGGCGTCATCTCCTCGGTGCTCATCGCATCCGATCGTCTCTCAGATCTCACTGTCTTCACAAGTTTATGAAACGAGCGTAGCTTCCGAAGTATGGAAACTCCCATTGAGGTGTCCGGCCTGGTGAAGACCTTCGGCCGGACCCGAGCGCTCGACGGACTCGACCTGACCGTCCGCGCCGGCGAGGTGCACGGCTTCCTGGGGCCCAACGGCTCCGGCAAGTCGACCACCATCCGGGTGCTGCTCGGTCTGCTGCGGGCGGACGCGGGGGCCGTCCGACTGCTCGGCGGCGACCCCTGGCGGGACGCCGTCGCCCTGCACCGCCGGCTCGCGTACGTGCCCGGCGACGTCACCCTCTGGCCGAACCTGAGCGGCGGCGAGGTGATCGACCTGCTCGGCCGGCTGCGCGGCGGGCTCGACCCGAAGCGCCGGGCCGAGCTGCTGGAGTCCTTCGAGCTGGACCCGCGCAAGAAGGGCCGGGCCTACTCCAAGGGCAACCGGCAGAAGGTCGGCCTGGTGGCCGCGCTCGCCTCCGACGTCGAGCTGCTCATCCTCGACGAGCCCACCTCCGGGCTCGACCCGCTCATGGAGGAGGTCTTCCAGCACTGGGTACGCCGGGCCAAGCAGGACGGCCGCACCGTGCTGCTCTCCAGCCACATCCTGGCCGAGGTGGAGGCGCTCTGCGACCGGGTGACGATCATCCGGAACGGCCGGGCCGTCGAGTCCGGCACCCTCACCGAGCTGCGCCACCTGCACCGCACCTCGATCGACGCCGAGGTGACCGCCCCGCTGAACGGGCTGGCCGACCTGGCCGGCGTGCACGACCTGCGGGTGGACGGCAACCGCGTCCGGTTCGACGTGGACACCGCCGCGCTGGACACCGCCCTGCGGCGCCTCACCGAGCTGGGCGTCCGCAGCCTGGTCAGCACGCCACCGACGCTGGAGGAGCTGTTCCTGCGGCACTACGAGGCGGTCCCCGAGGAGCTGACCCGATGAGCACGCTCGCCGGCACGTGGCAGCTGGCCCGGCTCGGCCTGCGCCGGGACCGCCTCCTGCTCCCGCTCTGGGTGCTGATCCTCGCCGTGCTGCCGATGACCTACGCGACAAGCTTCTTCGAGCTGTTCCCGACCGCCGCCGAGCGGGCCGCGTACGCCGCCGGCACCGCCCGCAACCCCTCGATCGTCGCGCTGCTCGGCCCGGTCTACGGGGAGAGCGTCGGCGCGCTGACCGCCCAGCGCGGCGGCTTCCTGCTGGTCATCGTGGCGCTGGCCAGCCTGCTCACCGTCGTCCGGCACACCCGGGTGGAGGAGGAGGCCGGCCGGCGGGAACTGCTCGGTGGCGGGGTGCTCGGCCGGCACGCCGGGCTGACCGCCGCGCTGCTCGTCACGTACGTGGCCGACCTGCTGCTCGGCCTGCTCACCGCGGCCGGGCTGGCGTCCACCGGGCTGCCGGCCGCCGGCTCGTACGCGTACGGGCTCGGCACGGCGCTCACCGGCGTGGTCTTCGCCACCCTCGGCGGGCTGACCGCCCAGCTCACCGAGACCGCGGGCGGGGCACGGGGGATCGGGATCGCCGTCCTCGGCGCCTCCTTCGCGCTGCGGATGGTCGGGGACACCGCCGCCAACGACTGGCCGAGCTGGCTCTCCCCGCTGGGCTGGGCGGCCCGGATCCGGCCGTTCGAGGGGGAGCGCTGGTGGGTGCTGGCGCTGCCGCTGGTCGCGTCGGCGCTGCTCGCCGCCGTCGCGTACCCGGTCTCGGTGCGTCGTGATCTGGGCGCGGGGGTGCTGCCGCCCCGGCTCGGGCCGGCCACCGCGGGCCGGGGGCTCGCCGGTCCTTTCGGGCTGGCCTGGCGGCTGCACCGCGGGCAGATCCTCTGGTGGTCGGTCGGCTTCGGCCTGCTCGGGCTGATCCTCGGTGGCGCCGCGCAGGCGGCCGGCCGCTCGGTCGAGGGGAACCAGCAGCTGGAGGACATCATGGAGCGGATCGGCGGGGCGTCCGGCCTGGCCGACGCCTACCTGGGCGCCACGCTCAGCCTGGCCGGGCTGGCCGCGGCGGGCTACGGCATCCAGGCCGCGCTGCGGATGCGCGCCGAGGAGTCCGCCGGGCACGCCGAACCGGTGCTGGCCACCGGCACGCACCGCTCCACCTGGCTGCTGTCGCACGTGGTGTTCGCGCTGGTCGGCCCGGTCGTGGTACTCGCCGTGACCGGTCTGGCCACCGGCCTGACATATGGGCTGAGCGTGCACGACGTGCCGCGGGAGCTGCCCCGGATGCTCGGCGCCGGGGTGGCCCAGGCGCCGGCCGCCTGGGTGCTGGCCGGGCTCGCCGTGCTGCTCTACGGCCTGCTGCCCCGGCTCGCCCCGGTGGCCTGGGCGGTGCTGGCGGTCTGCGTGCTGCTCGGCCAGCTCGGCGCGGTGCTCGAACTCGACCAGTGGCTGCTGGACCTGTCCCCGTTCACGCACACCCCGCAGGTGCTCCGCGACACCTGGAGCGCCACCCCGCTGTGGGCCCTGGCCATCGTGGCCCTGGCCCTGGCAACAGCCGGCCTGGCCACCTTCCGCCGCCGCGACGTCCCGGTCACCTGACCGCCCGCCTCGTCGATCATGAAGTTGGCGGCACCTGTGGAGATCCACATCGCCGTCAACTTCATGATCAACGCGAGAGGGGGGCGGGTCAGGGGGCCGTTTCGTTGCGGATCATCAGGGCTGAGCGGAGGCCGGTGATGTCCAGGACCCTCAGGAGGAAGTCGCCGACGTTGCTCAGGACCAGCAGGCTCTGGGCGTGACTGGCCTTGCGGCTGAGCACCACGAGGGTGCCGAGGCCCTGGCTGTCACAGAAGGTGACCCCGCCCATGTCGAGCACGACGCGCGGCGGGGGCTCGGCCAGCACCTCGTTGACGACCGTCGACAGCTGGGCGGCCGTGAGCATGTCGATCTCACCGGCGAGGCGAAGCACGGCTTCGTCACCCGTCCGGTGTAGCGTGATGGACAGTTCGGCACGATCCACCCGGTCAGCCTATCGCGATCTCGACCAACGGGCCCGTCGAGCGACCCGCCGGTCGCTGGCCCGTGCCGAACGGATGAGGGCGTGAGCCCGGTAACCCTCGGCGCGGGGTGCCTGCCGATCAGCCGCCCGGCGCTGACACAATGGCGGCATCGTGAGCGCTACCTTTTCCGCCGGATCCGGCCGCTACCCGGTCGACGCCCCGGCCTCCGAGGCCCTGTTCGACCGCGCCAAGGCCATCGTGCCCGGCGGGGTCAACTCCCCCGTGCGCGCGTTCCGTGCCGTCGGCGGCACCCCGCGCTTCATGGTCCGGGGGGAGGGTCCCTGGCTCTTCGACGCCGACGGTCGCCGCTACGTCGACCTGGTCTGCTCCTGGGGCCCGCTGATCCTCGGTCACGCCCACCCGGCCGTGGTCGAGGCGCTGCGCGAGGCCGCCGCGCTCGGCACCAGCTTCGGCACCCCGACCCCGGGCGAGGTCGACCTGGCCGCGGAGATCGTCGCGCGGACCCCGGTCGAGCAGGTCCGCATGGTCAACTCGGGCACCGAGGCGACCATGTCGGCGATCCGGCTGGCCCGCGGCTTCACCGGCCGCGCCAAGATCGTGAAGTTCTCCGGCTGCTACCACGGCCACTCCGACGCGCTGCTCGCCGCCGCCGGCTCGGGCGTGGCCACCCTCGGCCTGCCCGACTCGCCCGGCGTGACCGGGGCCGCCGCCGGCGACACCATCGTGCTGCCGTACAACGACCTGCGCGCGGTCGAGGAGGCCTTCGCCGCCGAGGGCCCCCACATCGCGGCGATCATCACCGAGGCGGCCGCCGGCAACATGGGCGTCATCGCCCCGCGCGGCGACTTCAACCAGCAGCTCGCCCGCATCGCCCACGCGCACGGCGCGCTGCTGATCGTCGACGAGGTGATGACCGGGTTCCGGGTCTCCCGCGCCGGCTGGCACGGCCTCGACCCGTCCGACGCCGACCTGTGGACGTACGGGAAGGTCATGGGTGGTGGCCTGCCCGCCGCGGCGTTCGGCGGGCGCACGGAGATCATGGCGAAGCTGGCCCCGGCCGGCCCGGTCTACCAAGCCGGCACCCTCTCCGGTAACCCCCTCGCGTGCGCCGCCGGCCTGGCCACGCTGCGGCTGGCCGACGACGCGCTCTACCGCCGCCTCGACGAGACGGCCGCCGCGGTGGGCAAGCTCGCCACCGAGGCGCTGGCCGCCGCCGGGGTCCCGCACCGCCTCTCGTACGCGGGCAACATGTTCTCGATCTTCTTCACCGACGCCGACGTGTCGGACTACGACAGCGCCCGCACCCAGCAGGTGCCCGCGTTCAAGGCGTTCTTCCACGCCATGCTGGCCGCCGGCGTCTACCTGCCGCCGAGCGCGTTCGAGTCGTGGTTCGTGTCAGCGGCGATCGACGACGCCGCGCTGGAGCAGATCGCCGCGGCCCTTCCGGAGGCGGCGACCGCGGCGGCAGCGGCAGGACACGGGGGTTAGCAAGTGAGCGAGACGGTGGTCCACGTGCTGCGGCACGGCGAGGTGCACAACCCGGACGGCATCCTCTACGGCCGGCTGCCCGGCTTCCGCCTCTCCGAGCTGGGCGTCCAGATGGCCAAGGCGGCCGCCCAGGCGCTCGCCGAGCGCACCGTGGTGCACGTGGTGGCCAGCCCGCTCGAGCGGGCCCAGCAGACCGCCGAGCCGATCGCCGCCCAGTTCGGCCTGCCGGTCGGGGTGGACGAGCGGCTGATCGAGAGCGCGAACTGGTTCGAGGGCAAGAAGGTCTCCCCGGGCGACGGCTCGTTCCGCGACCCGCGTAACTGGTGGGTGCTGCGCGACCCGGTCACCCCGTCCTGGGGCGAGGCCTACCGGGTGATCGCCGAGCGGATGTTCGCGGCGCTGCACGCCGCCCGGGTCGCGGCCGAGGGGCGGGAGGCCGTGCTCGTCTCCCACCAGCTCCCCATCTGGACCCTGCGCCGCCACGTCGAGCGCAAGCGGCTCTGGCACGACCCGCGCAAGCGGCAGTGCGGCCTGGCCAGCCTGACCTCGTTCCACTTCGACGGTGCCAAGATCGTCGGCATCGGCTACTCCGAGCCCGCGGCCCACCTGGTCTCGATCTCGCCGACCGCCCGGACGGCCAAGGGAGCCTGATGTCCAGCCGGAGGCTCGCCGCCGCCCTGCTCGCCGCCGTCACCGCCGTGACGGCGCTGGTCGGCTGCTCCTCCGGCAGCGAGGAGAGCCGCTGCGCGAGCGACGGCGTCACCATCACCTGCGCCCCCGAGCAGCGGTCGAAGACCCCGAAGGTGAGCGGTGAGCTGCTGACCGGAGGCAGCTACGACATCGCCGAGGCCCGTGGCCAGGTCGTCGTGGTCAACTTCTGGGGCTCCTGGTGCGCGCCCTGCCGGGCGGAGGCCGACGACCTGGAGGCCGCCTACCAGGCCACCAAGGCGTCCGGCGTGACCTTCCTCGGCATCAACGTGCAGGACAGCAAGGACAAGGCGATCGCCTTCGAGGAGGGGCGGGTCACCTACCCGAGCCTCTTCGACCCGGCCAGCCGGCAGGCGCTCAACTTCGACATCCCGCCGAACACCACCCCGGCGACCGTCGTCCTCGATCGTGACGGCCGGGTCGCCGTGGTGATCCGCCGGGCGATCACCCGGGACGAGCTGCAGCCCGTCGTCGAGCGGATCGCGGCCGAGCAGCCCGACGCCGGATCCCGCTGATGGGCGAGACCTTCCGCCAGCTCGCCGAGTCCGGCCCGCTGCTGCTGGCCGTCGGGGCCGCGGCACTCGCCGGGCTGGTCAGCTTCCTCTCCCCGTGCGTTCTGCCGCTGATGCCCGGCTACCTGTCGTACGTCACCGGGCTGGCCGGGGCGGACCTGGAGGGCCGGGAGAGGAAGGGCTCCCTGGTAACGCCTCCGGTGGAGGAGGGGGCCGCCCCTGCTGACGCCGCAGGCGGAGCGAGCGGCGTGGCGGTCGCGGCGCCCCCGGCGGCACGCCCGGTCGCCGCCGTGAAGGGGCGGGTGCTGGCCGGCACCATGCTCTTCATCGCCGGCTTCACCGCGGTCTTCACCGCCACCGCGATCCTCTTCTCCGGCGTCGGCAAGCTCCTCTTCGCGCACGAGCGCACGCTGGAGATCGTCATCGGCGCCCTCGTCGTGGTGCTCGGCCTCGGCTACCTCGGCGTGGTCCCCGGAATGCAGCGCGAGTTCCGCATCCGGCGGCTCCCCGCCGCCGGGCTGCTCGGCGCCCCCGTCCTCGGTGCGGTCTTCGCGCTGAGCTGGCTGCCGTGCACCGGCCCGACCCTCGGCGCGGTGCTCGGCATGGCCACCGTCGACGGGCGGACCGACCGGGCCGTGCTGCTCGCCGTGGCGTACTGCCTCGGGCTGGGGGTACCGTTCGTCGTCTTCGGGCTGGGCTTCCACCGCCTGCTCGGGGTGTTCCGCGCCGTCCGGCGCAACAGCCGCTGGGTCACCCGGATCGGCGGCGCGCTGCTGATCCTCATCGGCGTGGCGCTGGTCACCGGCGGCTGGCAGGACTTCGTGATCTGGTTGCAGACGCACGTGGGCGTGGGCGAGGTGAGCATCTGATGACGACCGTGGACGACCGGCCGGCCGCGCCGCCCGCCGGCGCGCCCCGGCGCCGGGTCAACCCCGTGCTGGCCCTGCTGCGCAACTCGTGGCGGCAGCTCACCAGCATGCGTACGGCGCTGATCCTGCTCTTCCTGCTCGCGATCGCCGCCATCCCCGGCTCGGTGCTGCCGCAGCGCGGGGTCAACCCGGAGAAGGTCAACCAGTACTTCGTCGACCACCCCGACCTGGCGCCCCGGCTCGACCAGATCGGCATGTTCGAGGTCTTCGGCTCGGTCTGGTTCTCCGCCATCTACCTGCTGCTGTTCACCTCGCTGGTCGGCTGCGTCCTGCCCCGGGCCCGCGACCACGCCCGCGCCCTGCGGATGCGGCCGCCGGCCGCGCCGAAGCGCCTGGAGCGGCTGCCCCAGCACGCCGTGCTGGAGGCCCCGGCCGCCGCCGACCCCGCGGCGATCGCGGCGGTGCTGCGCCGCCGCCGCTGGCGGGTCACCGTCCGCGGCAACGAGGTCTCCGCCGAGAAGGGCTACCTCAAGGAGACCGGCAACCTGCTCTTCCACGTCTCGCTGGTCGCCGTCCTGCTCGGGGTCGCGCTCGGCTCCTGGTACGGCTGGCACGGCAACCGGATCCTGGTGTCCGGCGCGGACAACGCCTTCTGCAACACCCGCCAGCAGTACGCCGAGGCGTCGCTCGGTCCGCGCGTCGACAGCGCCGACCTGCCGCCGTTCTGCCTCACCCTCGACCGGTTCGAGGCGGACTACCTGGCGTCCGGGCAGGCCTCCCGCTACTGGGCCACGGTGACCGTGGACCACCTGGAGGACGGGTCGACGCGGACCGCCGGCTTCTCGGTCAACTCGCCGTTGCGGCTCGACTCGGCAAACGTCTACCTGCTCGGCAACGGGTACGCGCCGATCCTGAGGTACACCGACAGGTACGGCCGTACGCAGACCAGCACGGCGCCGTTCCTGCGCAGCGGTGAGCAGAACGCCACCGAGGAGGGTGTGGCCGCCTTCCCGGACGCGAACGTCGACCCGAAGACCGGCAAGCGCGCCCCCGACCAGCAGGTCGCCTTCGACGGGCTCTATCTGCCCACCGCACCGGACAGCGCACCGTTCGTCGCGTCCCAGTTCCCCGCGGAGCGGAACCCCGCCGTGGTGCTGGCGGCGTACCGGGGCAACCTGGGGCTGGACGCCGGGATCCCCGGCTCGGTCTACAAGCTCGACCAGGGGCAGGTCGCCAACGGCAAGCTCAAGCAGATCGGTGAGAAGCTGCTGCGCCCCGGCGAGAAGTGGACCCTGGACGACGGCAGCACGCTGGAGTTCGTCGGCACGAAGCCGTACATCACCGTCTCGGTCCGGCACGCCCCCGGGCAGACCATGATGCTGGTCGCCTGCGGGACGTTGCTGCTCGGGCTCATGGGCTCGCTCTTCGCCCGGCGGCGGCGGGTCTGGTTCCGGGTTTCGCCCCCGGTGGGTGGATCTCCGACGAGCGGTAGTAGTTTGGTGGAGGCCGGTGGGCTGCCGCGCACCGAGCACCCAGGGTTCGCCGATGAGTTCGCACAGCTCGTCGCCGCGGTCAGCGACGACGGGCGGGACGACCGGCGGGCGCGAGAAGGAGACGAGTGATGTCCGCACTCTCCGACCAGCTGGTCACGTTCGCGATCCTGGCGTACCTGGTCGCGATGATCAGCCACGCCGTCGAGTTCGCCCTGGGCAACGCCCGGAAGGTGCCGGCGGCGGCCCCGGCTCGCGAGCTGGTCGGCGCCGGCGTCGGCGGCCCCGGCGGGACGGTCGAGGAGCCGGCCGGACCGGCCACCACGGACGCGGCCCGTGCCGGCCGCTCCGCCGCCCGGGCCGCGCTGGCCGGGCGGATCGCCGCCTGGATCACCGTGCTCGCCGCCGCGCTGCACCTGGGCGCGGTGGTCACCCGCGGCCTCGCCGCGGAGCGGATGCCCTGGGGCAACATGTACGAGTTCGTGCTGACCGTCACCTGGATCGGGGCGGCGGCCTGGCTCGCGGTGCTCTGGAAGCAGCCATCGCTGCGCCGGCTCGGGCTGTTCCTGACCCTGGTCATGGTGCTGCTGCTGGCGTTCGCCGAGCTGAAGCTCTATGTGCAGGTCGTGCCGCTGATGCCGGCGCTCCAGTCCTACTGGTTCATCATCCACGTGTCGACGATCATCTTCGCCTCCGGCATCTTCCTGCTGGGCGTGGTGCCGGCCGTGGGCTACCTGATGCGGGCCGGCTGGGAGCAGGGGAAGCGGAGCTTCCCGTACACCCTGGCCCGGCGGCTGCCGGCGGCGGCCGGCCTGGAGCGGCTGACCTTCACGCTGCACGCCTTCGCCTTCCCCGTCTTCACCTTCGCGGTGATCGCGGGTGCGATCTGGGCCGAGGCGGCCTGGGGCCGGGCCTGGGGCTGGGACCCGAAGGAGACCTGGGCGTTCATCTCCTGGGTGGTCTACGCGGGCTACCTGCACGCCCGGGCCACCCCGAGCGTCAAGCGCAACGTGGCCACCTGGATCTCGGTGGTGGGCTTCCTGACCATGCTCATGAACCTGTTCGGGGTGAACTTCTTCTTCACCGGCCTGCACTCCTACGCCGGCGTCTGACCCGCCCGCCCCGACCGGCGGGCGGTCAGCACCCCGTCGACGCGCAGGGTGATCTGGTAGGCCACCTCGGGGAGGTCGGCCAGGTCGAGGCGGTCGGCCCGCAGCGCGAACTGGGCGTGCAGTTCGCGGGCCACCGCGTCCCGGATCTCGGCCTGCAGGCGGCTGAGCCCGTCCGGGTCACCCGCCACGTACGCGTCGTCCATGCCGTCATCGTCGTCGCCGACCCTGGTGAGAGGTCAAGGCGCGACGATGTTTGTCACGCGCCGAACCAGCCGGGGACGTCGAGGCGGAAGACGTCGGCCGGGACCATCCGGCGCAGGTCGTCCTCGATCGCCGCGACCCGGTCGGCCCCGAGGGTCGCCACCCAGCGGTCGCGCAGCTCGTCGAAGACGATCGCCGAGCGGCGGAGCCCGTCGTGGCCCCTGGCCGTCATCCGGACCAGCTTGCGCCGGGCGTCGGCGGGGTCGTCGGCGCGTTCCAGGTAGCCGAGCGCGACCAGGCGGTCGACGGTCTTGCCGGCCGCCTGCTTCGAGACGCCGAGGCGCTGCCCGAGGTCGGAGGCGGTGGTGCCGGCGGGGCCGACGGCCTGGAGCACGAAGCCGTGGGCCGGGCGCAGTTCGTGGTGCCCCTGCCGGGCCAGTTCGGCGTGCAGGTCGTCGATGAGCGCGCGGAAGCCGGCGAGCAGGAGCAGCGGGAGCGCGAAGCCCGGGCGGTCAGGTGTTGCCATGTTCGACAACCTCGTTTACTGTTTCGTCAACCACGTTGACTATCTTACGCGAGGGGTACCCGTCATGTCCCGGCCCGCCTTCACCGCCCACACCCCCGACACCGCACCCGCCGCCGCCCGCCCCACGATGACCAACATCCACCGCAAGTTCGGTCACCTGCCCGGCGCGGTGGCCCTCATGGCCGAGTCGCCCGAACTGCTCAAGGGCTTCCTCACCGCGAACGCCGTCTTCGAGTCCACCGACCTCGATCCGGTGGCACGTGAGGTGGTGGTGCTGACCGTCGCCACCCGCAACGAGTGCCACCTCTGCGTGGCCATGCACACCGCGACACTCACCCGGCACGGCGCGGCGCCCGAACTGATCGAGGCGCTCCGGGCTGGCGCCGCCCTGCCCGACCCGCGCCTGGAGGCGCTGCGCCGGTTCACCGTCGCCGTGCTCGACCACCGGGGCGCCGTCCCCGACGACGGGCTGGACGCCTTCCTGGCCGCCGGCTGGCAGACCCGGCACGCGCTCGACGTGGTGCTCGGCGTCGGGACGTACACGATCTCGACCTTCGCCAACCGCCTGACCGGGGCGCCGCTCGACCCGCCGCTCGCCGCGTACGCCTGGGAGCCGGCCGCCTGACCGGCCGGGCCGGCGCACGGATGGGTGGGCAGGCACACAGCCGTCACGCCGACCCGGCGTGGGCAGTGCGGGAAGCCGTGCGGGAGACTGGCGGGCATGGCGGCTCGTGGCTTCCCGTACACCGATCTCAAGGACTTCCTCGCGGCCCTGGAGGCCGCGGGCGAGCTGCGGCGGGTGAGCGTCCCGATCGACCCCACGCTGGAGATCAGCGAGGTGGTCACGCGGACCGTCCGCGACGGCGGCCCGGCGCTGCTCTTCGAGCGGCCCACCCGCGGCGAGATGCCGGTGGCGATCAACCTGTTCGGCACCGAGAAGCGGATGGCCATGGCGCTCGGCGTCGAGACGCTCGACGAGATCGGCGAGCGGATCGGCGCGATGATCAAGCCGGAGCTGCCGGTCGGCTGGTCCGGCATCCGCGACGGCCTCGGCAAGGTCATGCAGCTCAAGTCGCTGCCGCCGCGCAAGGTCAAGACCGCGCCCTGCCAGCAGGTGGTCTACCGGGGCGACGACGTCGACCTGAACCGGCTGCCCGGCCTCCAGGTGTGGCCCGGCGACGGCGGGATCTTCCACAACTTCGGGTTGACCCACACCAAGCACCCGGAGACCGGCAAGCGCAACCTCGGCCTCTATCGGCTCCAGCAGCACAGCCGGAACACCCTCGGCATGCACTGGCAGATCCACAAGGACTCCACGGCCCACCACGCGGTCGCCGAGCGGCTCGGCCAGCGGCTCCCGGTCGCCATCGCCATCGGCTGCGACCCGGTCGTCTCGTACGCGGCGACCGCGCCGCTCCCCGGTGACATCGACGAGTACCTGTTCGCGGGCTTCCTGCGCGGCGAGCGGGTGGAGATGGTCGACTGCCTGACCGTGCCGTTGCAGGTGCCGGCGCACGCCCAGGTGGTGCTGGAGGGCTACCTGGAGCCGGGCGAGCGGCTGCCCGAGGGCCCGTTCGGCGACCACACCGGCTTCTACACGCCGGTCGAGCCGTTCCCCGTGCTGCACGTCGAGACCATGACCATGCAGCGCGACCCGGTCTACCACTCGATCATCACCTCGAAGCCGCCGCAGGAGGACCACGGCCTCGGCAAGGCCACCGAGCGGATCTTCCTGCCGCTGCTCAAGATGATGATCCCCGACATCGTCGACTACGACCTGCCGGCCGCCGGCGTCTTCCACAACTGCGCGATCGTCTCCATCCGCAAGCGCTACCCGAAGCACGCGCAGAAGGTGATGAACGCGATCTGGGGCGCGCACCTCATGTCGCTGACCAAGCTCATCGTGATCGTCGACGAGGACTGCGACGTGCACGACTACAACGAGGTCGCGTTCCGGGCCTTCGGCAACGTCGACTACGCCCGGGACCTGCTGGTCACCGAGGGCCCGGTGGACCACCTGGACCACGCCTCGTACCAGCAGTTCTGGGGCGGCAAGGCGGGTCTCGACGCGACCCGCAAGCTGCCCACCGAGGGCTACACCCGGGGCTGGCCCGAGGAGATGACCATGTCGCCCGAGGTGGTCTCGCTGGTCGACAAGCGCTGGAAGGAGTACGGCATCTGATGGCCACCGTCGCCGAGGTCCCCGTGGAGCGCCCGGGCCGGGTCAAGTCGTTCCTCAAGCTGGTCGCGATCGAGCACTCGGTCTTCGCGCTGCCGTTCGCGTACCTGTCGGCGCTGACCGCCATGCAGGTCGACGGCGGCCGGGTGCGCTGGCTCGACCTGCTGCTGATCACCGTGGCGATGGTCGGCGCGCGGACGTTCGCCATGGCCGCCAACCGGATCCTCGACCGGCGGATCGACGCGCGGAACCCGCGTACCGCCAACCGGGAACTGGTGACCGGGGCGGTGAGCGTGCGGACGGCCTGGACCGGCGCGGCCGTCGCGCTGGTGGTCTTCCTGGCCGCCGCCGCCCTGCTCAACCCGCTCTGCCTGGTGCTCGCCCCGCTCGCCGTGGTGCCGCTGGTCGTCTACCCCTACGGCAAGCGGTTCACCAACTGGCCGCACGCCATCCTGGCGATCGCCCAGGCGGTCGGCCCGGTCGGCGCCTGGCTGGCCGTCACCGGCACCCTCGCCGGCTCCTGGCCGGCCTGGCTGCTCGGCGCGGCAGTCGGCCTCTGGATCGGCGGCTTCGACCTCATCTACGCGTGCCAGGACTCCGAGATCGACCGGGAGATCGGGGTGCACAGCGTCCCGGCCCGGTACGGCCGGCGCTTCGCGCTGCACGCCTCCACCGTCGCGCACGTGGTGACCTTCGCGCTGTTCATCTGGTTCGGCGCGCTGGTCGGCTTCGGCTGGCTCTGGTGGATCGGGCTCGCGTTCACCGCTGTCGCCTTCGGCTACCAGCACCTGGTGGTCAGCCCGACCGACCTGAGCAAGGTCAACCGGGCGTTCTTCACCGCCAACGGTTTCGTCGGCATCGCGCTGTTCGTCTTCGCCCTGCTGGACCTGGTGGTCCGGCTCGGCCTGCGCCCCTGAGGGGACGTCACCCGACCGGATAGCGGGCGCTCTCCAGCGTCCAGTCGACCGTGCCGCGGACCGCGTTGGCCAGCCCGTCGAGGTGGGCGGTGACCGACTCGTCCAGCGCCGGCCCGAACGACGGCACCGCGGCGCGCAGGGCCACGAAGCGGGCCATCTCCGCGCGCCAGCGCGCGGCGACCAGGTCGACCGCGGCCGGCACCGGCACGCCCCGCTCGGCGGCCACCGCCAGCACCAGGTTGTGGCCCCCGGCGCCGGCCCGGTCGCGCTCCAGCGAGGCCAGGTCGTTGTACCAGGACAGCAGGTCGTTGGCCAGGTCGGCGAGCCGGCGCAGCGCGGGATGGTGGTAGACCGCGTCGGGCAGCGGCCGCCCGGCGGCGAACTCGATCAGGGGGTACGACACGTACGCCGCCGAGGTGGCCCGCCGCAGCTGCACGTACTCGGCGACGCCCGGTGGCCGCCCCGCGACGGTGGCGACCGCCTCCCGCCAGGCGCCGTCGAGGTGGTCGGCCACGGCGTCGGCGAAGCGCAGCCGCCAGCGGGCCGGCATCCGACGCCGCGGCTCCCGCCACGCCTGGACCAGGAGCCGGCGCAGCGGGCCGGAGAACCCGGGATGGCGGGCCCGGGGGCCCTCCCGGAGCAGGGCCAGCGCGCCGTCGCGCAACGCCCTGATCTGCGTCGGGGCCAGCCGGTCCGGCCCCTCACAGGCGTCGTCCACCAGGAAGAACCAGGTGAACAGGGCGGCCAGTGCCCGCAGGTCGGGCTCGGTGGCGCCCGGGTAGAGGCGACCGGCGTAGCGGGCGAAGCCGGCGCGGGCCAGCCGCTCCCGCATGGCCGGGTCCAGCGGCAGGCCGAGCCGGTCGAGCTGGCCGACGAGCCACTCCTGCACCCGGTCGGCGTGCGGGGAGAGCCGGGATGGGATCGGACACTCGGACCGCAACGCCCGCAGCACCGCCGCCGTCATGACCGGTCCCTTCCATGGACGTGGATCCCCGACGGAAGAATCCCACGTTCCCGGCACGTCCGCCGACCCGGTGGACAACGCCACTGGTCGCGGGACAAGCGGGACACAGCGCCGGGGTGGCCGCCCGCCGCCCGGATCGACCAGGCAGTCTTGACGCATGCGCGAACCATGGGTGGTCGGCGTGTCCGGTGCCTCCGGCACCCCGTACGCGGCCGCGGTCGTCCGGGGCCTGCTCGACGCCGGCCAGGCGGTGGACCTGATCGTCTCCCGGGCCGCCCGGCTGACCATTCTCGACGAGACCGGCCGGCCGTTCCGGGACGGGCACTGGGCCGAGGACCTGGCCGCCTGGCTGGGCCGCGACCTCGCCGACGCGGACCTGCGACACTGGCCCGCCGGTGACCTGGCCGCCGGCCCGAGCAGCGGCTCCTACCGGGTACGCGGCATGGCCGTCGTCCCGGCCAGCACGGCGGCCTGCGCCGGCATCGCCATCGGGCTGTCCAAGGATCTGTTGCAGCGCGCCGCCGAGGTGAACCTCAAGGAGCGGCGGCCCCTGGTGGTGGTCCCCCGGGAGACCCCGGTGACCCGCAGCCACCTGGAACATCTCATCGCGCTGCACGACGCCGGCGCGGTGGTGCTGCCGGCGAGCCCCGGCTTCTACGGGGCGGGGGCGGCGGCCTCCGCCCAGCAACTTGTCGACTTCGTGGCCGGGAA
Source organism: Micromonospora sp. NPDC005707 (assembly GCF_040631005.1). Classification (NCBI taxonomy): domain Bacteria; kingdom Bacillati; phylum Actinomycetota; class Actinomycetes; order Micromonosporales; family Micromonosporaceae; genus Micromonospora; species Micromonospora sp. NPDC005707. The sequence goes on along the minus strand of NZ_JBEXYR010000020.1, from coordinate 16,141 downwards.
GGTGCTGGACGCGCTCGGCGTGCCGCACACGCTGTTCCGCCGCTGGTCCGGTGAGCTGGCCGTCACCCGCCGGGACCCCGACCCGACCTGACGGCGCGGATCGGGACGCGGACCGAGCCGGACCGCGTCCCGATCGGTGTCGCCTCAGTACATTCCGGCGTTCGCCGGCCCTGGGCCGGTCGAAGCGGTCGGGCCCATGTTGCGTGCCTTGCCCATGTCCTCCGCCTCGTCCAGCATGCCCTCCCCCTCAAGCAGGGCTCGCACCTCGGATTCCCGAAACCGGCGATGCCCGCCTGGAGTCCGGATGCTGCCGATCCGGCCGGCCGCTGCCCATCTGGTGACGGTCTTCGGGTCAACCCGAAACAGCGCGGCGACCTCACCAGGTGTCAGCAGGCGATCTCCAGTGTCCACAGCCCCCTCCTCGCGTCGACGAAGCCCCCGGCTGAACACACTGCCCCCGGCCGGTGCGAGCCCAGAGCCGTCATGAGGGACGTATGGCAATTACAGCACCAGCGACCTGGCGTGTCCGCCAAACGCGAAAAACGCACACAGTGAGAAGTTAGTAAATGCTACCGGTGTAGAACCCCCGTGACTGCACGTTTGTGAACGGCAACGTGACGTCATGTTCAACTGATGCCGCGTGTCGGGCGTTACGCCCGAAAGGATAGGGTCACTCTCCGTGGACGCGATCGACCTGAGCCTCGTGGAGCTGTTGCGGGGCAACGCCCGCCTGTCGTACGCCGAGCTGGCCCGCCAGGTCGGCCTCTCCGCCCCGGCGGTGCACGAGCGGGTCGGCAAGCTGGAGTCGGGCGGCGTCATCCGGGCCTACCGGGCCGAGGTGGAGCCGGAGGCCATCGGGCTCGGCGTCACGGCGCTGATCGGCATCGTGGAGGACTCGACCGCGGACACCGACGACGTGCTGGAGGCGTTCCGGCAGATGCCGGAGATCGAGTCCTGCTATTTCATGGCGGGCGTCGAATCGTTCCTGCTGAAGGCCCGGGTGGGCACCATCGCCGAGCTGGAACAGCTGATCGTCCGGCTGAACCGGACCGCCGGGGTGGCCTCCACCCGCACCGGCATCGCCCTGTCGACCAAGTGGGAGAACCGTCCCCAGCCCCTCGAATCCGCCGCTTCCTGACCGTCTCGCTCTGGTCCCGGCCGGCGCGGAGCGCTACCGTGCGCCGATGACGACTCCGGGGCGGGGCGCCGCCGTGGTGACCGGGGCGGCCGGCGGCCTCGGCCGGGCGATCGCCGCCGCGCTGCACGCCGACGGCTGGCGGGTCCTGCTCACCGATGTGGACGCGGAGGCCGTGGCCACCGCGGCGGCACCGCTCGGTGGCTGGTCCCGCCCCCTCGACGTCCGCGACGAGGCGGCCTGCGCGACGGTGGCCGCCGAGGCGGCCGGGACGCCGGGCGGGCTCACACTCTGGGTCAACAACGCCGGCATCCTGGCCACCGGGCCGTCCTGGACGCACGACGCTAGGGCCCGGCGCCGGCTCGTCGAGGTGAACGCGCTCGGTGCGATGAACGGCACCCACGCGGCCCTGACGGAGATGCGGGCGCAGGGCCACGGCCACGTGCTCAACGTCGTCTCGCTGGCCGGGCTGATCGCCGCCCCCGGCGAGACCGTCTACGCGGCCAGCAAGCACGCCCTCCTGGCGTTCAGCCTCGGCACCCTCGCCGACCTGCGGATGGCCGGCGTCCGAGGCGTACACGTGTCGTGCCTCTGCCCGGACGGGATCTGGACGCCGATGCTGCACGACAAGCTCGACGACCCCGGTGCCCTGGCATCCTTCACCGGGTCGCTGCTGACCCCGGAGCGGGTCGCCGCGCGGGCCGTGCGGCTGGCCCGGCGGCCCCGGCCGGTGGTCAGCCTGCCGCGCTGGCGCGGCGCCCAGGTGCGGCTCCTGGACGCCTTCCCCCGGCTCGCCCTGGCCCTCACCCCGGTGGTCCGGGCCGCCGGCCGGGCCGGCCAGCGCCGGCAGGCGCGCCGGGTCCGTCCCGAGGCGAGCGGGCCTCGCTTGTAACGTTGCCGGCGTGACTCATCTCGACCGGTGTGACGAGGCCAGCCGGAGCTGGGTGACCGAGGCCATCGCCACGGTCGAGGCGGACGCCAACCGCTCCGCCGACACCCACCTCCTGCCCTTCCCGCTGCCCCGGGAGTGGGGCATCGACCTCTATCTCAAGGACGAGTCGGTGCACCCCACCGGCTCGCTCAAGCACCGGCTGGCCCGGTCGCTCTTCCTGTACGGGCTCTGCAACGGCTGGATCGGCCCGGACACCACGATCGTCGAGGCGTCGTCCGGTTCGACGGCGGTCTCCGAGGCGTACTTCGCGCGGATGCTCGGGCTGCCGTTCATCGCGGTCATGCCCGCCTCCACCTCGCCCGAGAAGATCGCCCAGATCGAGTTCCAGGGCGGCCGCTGCCACCTGGTGCGCGACCCCGCCAAGGTGGTCATCGAGGCGCGCTGGCTCGCCGAGGACAGCGGCGGGCACTACATGGACCAGTTCACCTACGCCGAGCGGGCCACCGACTGGCGGGGCAACAACAACATCGCCGAGTCGATCTACGCGCAGCTCGCCCTGGAACGGCACCCCGTGCCGGCGTGGATCGTGGTGGGCGCCGGCACCGGCGGCACCAGCGCCACCATCGGCCGGTACGCCCGCTACCGCCGGCTGCCCACCAAGCTCTGCGTGGTCGACCCGGAGAACTCGGCGTTCTACCCGGCGTGGCAGGCCGGCGACTGGTCGGTCCGCACCGACAAGGGCTCCCGCATCGAGGGGATCGGCCGGCCCTGTGTCGAGGCGTCCTTCCTGCCCAGCGTGGTGGACCGGATGATGCAGGTGCCGGACGCGGCGTCGCTGGCCGCCATGCGGGCCGGCTCGGCGGTGCTCGGCCGCCGGGTGGGCGGCTCCACCGGCACCAACCTCTGGGGTGCGTTCGCGCTGATCGCGGAGCTGCTCGCCGCCGGCCGGACCGGCTCGGTGGTCACCCTGATCTGCGATCCGGGCGACCGTTACGCACACACCTACTACAACGACGAGTGGGTGGCCGGGCAGGGCCTCGACCTCGCGCCGCACCTGGCCACCATCGACCGCTTCCTGGCCACCGGCGCCTGGCCGGCCTGAGGAGTCAGCGCGGGTCGATCCGCTCGGCCAGCCCCGGGTAGCGCACCACGAAGCCCTCCTGGTCCACGTCCAGGTCGGCCGTGAAGGAGCCGCTGGCGTAGCGGACCCGGCCCGGCCCGAGCGGGGTGTAGACCTGCTCGGCGGGGACCACCGCGAGGCCGGGCAGCAGCACCCAGGCCGCGGTGATCGTTCGTGCCTGGTCGGCCGGGGCCCGGCCCAGGTCGAGCCGGCGGACCGGCAGGGTGTTGGTCAGCGGCGAGCCGCCCAGGTCGACGTCGAGCGCCTCGGCCAGCCGGTCCGGGTCGTCGGTGCCCGGCAGCCCGGCCGGCGGATGCCCGGCCGCGCGCAACGCCGCGTCCAGGTCACCCTCCTCGCCGGTGCGCACCCGCCATCCGTCCCCGGCCCGTTCCAGGCGTACGCTCCGCGTCCAGCCCGCGCCCTCCGCGGTGACCTCCAGCCGGCTGGTCGACCAGTCCGCGCCCAGCGTCAGCTGGTAGCGGCACGTGTAGGGGATCGGGTCGACGGCCAGGGCCACGCCCTGCGCGGTCAGGCCCTGCCGGTCGTCGAGCAGCACGTGCTCCGAGCCGGCAGTGTCGGTCCGGGTCCAGAACAGCGACTTCGGCATGGTCGGCATGAACCGGACGTTACGCGACCGGCCGGACACCGGCAGCGGATGCACGAACGCCGCCGCCGAGCGGTGGCTCGACGGCGGCGCCGGTGTTCGCGGGCCCGGCCGGTGCGGCCGGGGTCGTGCGGTGCGGTGGGTCAGTGGGTACGGGCCGGCGGCCGGCCGCCGAAGCCGCGCCGGTCGTCGCGCGGGCGGTCCTCGCGGCCCCGCTCCGGCCGGAAGCCGCCCCGGTGCTCGGCCGGACGGAACTCGCCCCGCTCGCCGAAGCGCCGGTCACCCCGGCCGTCGCGGTCGCCGTAGCGCCGCTCGCCCTGCGGGCGGTCCTCGTAGCGGCGGCCGTGGTCACCGTGACCGGCGGTCGGCCGGTCGCCGTAGGAGCGCCCGCCGGTCGGCCGGTCGCCGTAGGCGCGGCCGCCGTCCCGGTCGCCGTAGCCGCGGCCCTGCGTGGGCCGGTCGCCGAAGGATCGGCCGCCGGTGGGCCGGTCGTCGTGCCGCCGGTCGCCGTGGCCGTCCCGGTCGTAGCCGCGAGCGGCGCCGGTCGGCCGGTGCTGGTCGCGCCCGCCGCGGTCGCCGAAGTGGCGGTCGCCGGTGGGCCGGCCGGAGCCGCGCTCGTCGCGCCGCTCACCCCGGTCCCCGAAGCGCCGGTCGCCGCGGTCGGCTCCGCCCCGGTCGGCGCGGTCGAACCCGCCCCGGTCGGCACTGCGGCGCTCGCCGAAGCCCTCGCGGTCGAAGCGCCGCTCGCCGGAGGGCCGGTCGTAGCCGCGGCCGCCGGTCGGGCGGTCGTCGTGGCGGCGGTCGCCCCGGTCGAAGCCCCGGCCGGTCGGCCGGTCGCCGAAGCGGCGCTCGCCGCGCCCGTCGCGGTCACCCGAGCGGCGCGGGCCGCCCCGGCGCGGCTCCGGCTCCTCGCGGACCGGCACCCCGCTGGGCTCGCGGGCGCCGGTCAGCTCGGCCAGCGCCGCGTCGCCGGCGCGGACCCGGGTTTCGGCCGGCGCGACGCCCGCCTTCTCCAGCATGGCGAGCGTCGTCCGGCGCTGCTTCGGCAGCACCAGGGTCGCCACCGCGCCGGACTCACCGGCCCGCGCGGTGCGACCCGCCCGGTGCAGGTAGTCCTTCGGGTCCTTCGGCGGGTCGATGTGCAGCACCAGCGTCACGCCGTCGACGTGGATGCCCCGGGCCGCCACGTCGGTGGCGACCAGCACGTTCACCCGGCCCTCGCGGAACTCGGCCAGGGTCCGGGTGCGCATCCGCTGGGTCTTGCCGCCGTGCAGGCCGCCGGCCCGCACACCCACGGCGCCGAGCTGTTCGACCAGCCGGTCGACACCGAGCTGGGTACGCGCGAAGAGCATGGTGCGGCCCTCGCGGGCCGCGATGGACGCCGCCACGGCGAACTTGTCGTGCGGCGGGATCAGCAGCAGGTGGTGGTCCATGGTGGACACGGCAGCGGTCGCCGGCGCGGTCGAGTGGGTGACCGGGTCGGTCATGAACCGCTTGACCAGGGTGTCGACGTCGTTGTCCAGGGTGGCCGAGAAGAGCAGCCGCTGGGCGTCCGCCGGCGTCTTCGCCAGCAGCTGGGTGACCTCGGGCAGGAAGCCCATGTCGGCCATCTGGTCGGCCTCGTCCAGCACGGTGATCTCGACGTCGTCGAGGTTGCAGACACCCCGCTCGATGAGGTCGCCGAGCCGCCCCGGGGTGGCCACGACGATCTCCACGCCGCGGCGCAGCGCATCGATCTGCCGGTCGTACGGGACACCGCCGACGGCGGTCTTCAGGAAGATGCCGACGGCCTTGCCGAGCGGCATCAGCGCGTCGTTGACCTGCATGGCCAGCTCGCGGGTCGGCACCAGGACCAGGGCGCGCGGGTGCAGCGGCCGGGCCCGGTTGCGCTCCGCGAGGCGGGCGATCACCGGCAGGCCGAAGGCGAGCGTCTTGCCCGAGCCGGTCTGGCCCCGGCCGAGCACGTCGTGGCCGGCGAGGGCGTCCGGCAGGGTGGCCCGCTGGATCTCGAACGGGGTGGTGATGCCCTGCCGGGCGAGCGCCTCGACCAGCTGGCGGGGCAGGCCGAGGGCGGCGAAGTCAGGGGTGTCGATGGTGGGGTCGGCGGACGGGGACGTGCCGGTGGCAGCGAACGTGGTCAAGAAATGCCTTTCGAGCGGGGCGCATCTTCGCGATGGCCGCCGCGGCTTCGTCACGCCGCCGATTCGCCCGCAAGATCGCCCATGGGCGCGCAATGGGCGCGCCGGGTCAGTGATCCCCACAAGTGTACGGCGGCGCGGCGAACCCGCCACCGCGCCGCGAGGGCGTAGTGGGCGGGCTCACCCCGGTCACCTGGTCAGCGCGGCGCCGGTGATCCCGCTGAGCGCGTCGTTGGCCAGGAAGACCACCACCAGGCTGATCGCGACCAGCAGCGCCAACGCGCCGGCCAGCACGATCACGACCTTGGTGTTGCTCGACCGGGTCGCCGGGGCGTCCTCGGTCCAGCCCTGGGCCAGGATGTGCCCGGTCAGCGAGCCGGAGTTCTCCAGCGGGTTGCCCTGCGGGAAGGAGACGGTGGCGAAGCCCGGCCCCTCGGTGCCGCCGTACACGCTGCCGGCGGGACCGCTCGGCGGGGCGCCGGGGGGGTTGCCGGCGGGTCCGGACCCGTATGCGGTGGGGTTGGTCGACGGCGGCCAGGTCGGCAGGGCCGGGGCGGGCACCGCCGGTGCGCCGGTCAGCGGCCCCGAGGCCCACGGCGCGGCGGGCGCAGCGGGCTGCCCGGCGTCCGCGAACGGCGTCGACCCCGGTACGCCGGCCATGGCGGGCGGCGGCGGGAACGGTGGCGCGGGCATCGGGCCGGGCGGCGGCGGAGGCGCGGGCACCGGCGGTCCCGGCGGCGGCGCCGGTGGCCCCGGCACCGGGGGCACCGGTCCCGGCGGGGTCGGGCCCGGCGGCGGTGCGGGCACCGGCGGCACCGGCCGGAACGGGGGCTCCGGCGCCGGCACGGGCGGCGCCGGCGAGGGCGGGGTCGGACCCGGCACGGGGGTCGGCGCCGGCTCGGGCTCGGGCACGGGCGGCGTCGGGGGCTGGGCCGGCTCCGGCGGCTGGGCCGGCTCGGGCGGCTCGGGGTTGACCGGGCCGGCGCGGTAGACCTTGGCGCTGCCGGACGTCCCGGCGACCGCGGCGGCGACCTCGTCGGCCGAGGCCCGGGTCAGCCCGGGGACCGACGCGCTGGCGCGGGCCTGCCCCTGAGCGGGCACGGAGGTCTTCGGGGCCTGCGGCCGGTCGCCGTCGGCAGCCGGCGCCTCCGCTCCGCCGCGCTCGGCGGCGGCGAAGGCGGACCAGGTCGAGGGCGGCGGAACGGAGGCGCCGGGCTGGCGCCGATCCAGCTCCGGAACCGACTCCGCCGGGCCGCCCGCCCGGTACGTGGTGGCGGTGGCCGGCGCGCTCGGCCGCTCATCGGCCGGCGGCGACGCGGCGCCGGCGACGCTCACCCGGGCCCGGGCGACGGCCACCGGGCCGTCCTGGCCCGGTCGCTCCTCCGCGGGCCCGGCCGGCCGGTCGGCGGCGTCGGGCGCGGATCCGGGGTGGACCGTCTCCGCCGGAACGTCCTGCTCGCCCATCTCGCCCCTCCGCGCCCACGCTCGCCCCCGGCCGTCGCACCGGCCGGGCGTGCCTGGGTCTCACCGTGCCACATTCCGGCCCGGGAGCACAGCCGGAGTGGACGGTTGGGTCAGTCGGTGGCGCTCGGGCTCGCCGAGGTGCTCTCGGCCGTGCTGCCGGTCGGGTCCGCGCTGCCGCCGGACGGCGCGGTGCTGGTCGGCGGCGTCGAGGTGGGCGAGTCGGACGGGCTCGGCGGCGGCGTCGTCGGCGGCGTGGTGCTCGGCGAGGTCGACGGGGTGGGCGTCGGGCTCGACGTGCTCGGCGTCGGCTTCGGCGTGGCCGTCTTCGTCGGCTTGGGCGTGGCCGTCTTCGTGGGCTTGGGCGTCGGGCTGGGCTTCGACGGGGTTGTCGGCGGCGTGGTCGGCACCGTCGGGGCCGGCGCCGGGGTGGCCGGGGCGGGGACCGCGCCGATCACCCGGGTGGCCGCGTAGAGCCGGGACCACCGGACCACGGAGATCTTGACGACGTCGCCGGTGCGCGGCGCCTCGACCATCTTGCCGTTGCCGATGTACATGGTGACGTGGTGGATGCTCGTCCAACTGCTGCCCGAGGCGAAGAAGAGCAGGTCGCCGGGGAGGAGCGCGTTGGGGTCGACCGTGCGGGAGCGGGTGGCGTAGTACTGGTCGCGGGAGACGCGGGGCAGGCCGCGGTAGCCGGCCGCCTGGTAGGAGGCGAGCACCAGGCCCGAGCAGTCGAACCGGTCCGGCCCCTCGGCCGCCCAGAGGTAGGGGTCGCCGAGCTGGGCGAGGGCGTAGCGCACCGCGGCCAGCGCCCTCGGGTCGGCGACCCGCCCGCTGACGCTCTGGTTGACGACGTACGAGCTGCCGATCTGCTGCTCGGCGGCGTCCTCGAGGCGCTCGATCTCGCGCAGCTTGGCGGCGTTGTCCCTGCGGAGCTTGACCAGCGCGGCTTCCTGCTTGTGCAGGTCGGTCTCGACCCGGGTGTACTCCGCGCTCTTCTCGGTGGCACGCCGCTCGGCCGAGGCGTGCGCCTGGCGGGCGACCTGTTCGGCCGTGGTGGCCCGGGCCAGCTCGCCGGTCACCGCGGTGGTGGCGCCCTCGGCCTTGTCGCCCCGGGTGATCCGCTGGAGGTTGGCGAGCTCGCGCAGGCTGGCCCCGAACTCACCGGGCGGCAGCGCGGCGTCGGCCTTGACCGCGTCGGCGGCGGCGGTCTTCGCGTTCTCCTGGGCCCGGACGAGCGCGTCCTGGGCCTCCTTCAGCCGGGCGGCGGCCAGGGCCAGGTCCGCCTGCGCGGTGTCCCGTTCGCCCTTGACGCTGAGCAGGGTGTCGCCGAGCTGGGCGACCTGCGCGTCGGCCTGGTTGATCTGGGCGATCAGCGGGCCGTCGGCGGGGTTGGTGACGCCGGGGAGGCCCGGGGTGGTGCCGGGCCCGCCGGTGACCGTGCCGGGGAGGCCCGGGACGGCGCCGGGCACGGTGGGAAGCTGGAGGGTGCCGGCGACGCGGGGGCGGGAGCCGGTGTCGGGGACGGTGTCGGGCAGCGGGTCGGCCCAGGCCGGGGTGGCCAGCGCCGCGGCGGCGACCGCGCCGAGCAGTGCGGACCAGAGCGCCGGGCGCAGCACCGGCGAGATCACCGGAATCCGGTTTCGTCGGCGTCGGCCCTGGATGCTCTCGACCATTCCGCTCCCCGTCGTCTGCTTTTCGCGCGAGGTGGGCGCGCTGAGCCAGGACGGTACCGGTGTGTGTTCCGCCCCATCCTGTCTTACCTCACGAACGCAGCTATGTCGATGTGCGGAGGGTGACGGCCGGCCGGTAGTCCGGTGAAGTAGGTCGCTGCGGTTGACCGGGTCGCCGGGTCGTCGGGCGCGCGACGTACGCTCGACCGGGACCGCAGGTGGAAGGGACGTGGCTTTCGATGGACGCCGGACTCAAGCGCGAGCTCGAAGCGAAGGTCTACGCGGGGGAGCGGCTCACCCGTGCGGACGGAATCGCCCTCTACGAGAGCGACGACCTCGCCTGGCTGGGGCGACTGGCCCACCACAAGCGCACCGAGATGAACGGTGACCGGGTGATGTTCAACGTCAACCGGCACCTCAACCTGACCAACGTCTGCTCCGCCTCGTGCGCGTACTGCTCGTTCCAGCGCAAGCCGGGCGAGAAGGACGCCTACACGATGCGCATCGACGAGGCGGTCCGCAAGGCCAAGGAGATGGAGGACGAGCAGCTCACCGAGCTGCACATCGTCAACGGCCTGCACCCGACGCTGCCCTGGCGTTACTACCCGAAGGTGCTGCGCGAGCTGAAGGCGGCGCTGCCGAACGTCAAGCTCAAGTGCTTCACCGCGACCGAGGTGCAGTGGTTCGAGAAGATCAGCGGCCTGAGCGCCGACGAGATCCTCGACGAGCTGATGGACGCCGGCCTGGAGTCGCTCACCGGCGGTGGCGCGGAGATCTTCGACTGGGAGGTCCGGCAGCACATCGTCGACCACGCCTGCCACTGGGAGGACTGGTCGCGGATCCACGCCCTGGCGCACCGCAAGGGCATGCAGACCCCGGCGACGATGCTGTACGGCCACATCGAGGAGCCCCGGCACCGGGTCGACCACGTGCTGCGGCTGCGCGAGCTCCAGGACGAGACCGGCGGCTTCGCGGTCTTCATTCCGCTGCGCTACCAGCACGACTTCGTGGACTCGGCGGACGGCAAGATCCGTAACAAGATCCAGGCGCGCACCACGATGGCCTCGCCGGCCGAGTCGCTGAAGACGTTCGCCGTCTCCCGGCTGCTGTTCGACAACGTGCCGCACGTCAAGAACTTCTGGGTGATGCACGGCCTCTCGGTGGCCCAGCTCTCGCTGAACTTCGGTGTCGACGACCTGGACGGCTCGGTCGTGGAATACAAGATCACCCACGACGCCGACTCGTACGGCACGCCGAACACCATGCACCGCGAGGACCTGCTGAACCTGATCTGGGACGCGGGCTTCCGCCCGGTCGAGCGGAACACCCGCTACGAGATCGTCCGCGAGTACGACGCGGCCCCGTCGCTGGCCGAGCGCCGCGCCGAGCCGCAGCAGGTCTGGGCCTGACCGCACGCCGATGAGCACCGAGGAGCAGCAGCGCAGTTTCCCCCGGCGGGACGACGAGGGGCGCATCCTCACCCTGGGCGACCTGCTCGGGGTGAGTCTCGCCGGGCTGGTGATCGGGGTGCTGGCGCTGGTGCTCTTCGAGTGGGCCTTCGCCACCATGGGCGCGGGCCGGTTCGGGCGGACCAACGGCTGGCTGGCGGTGATCCTGCCGCTCTGGCTGTTCTGGGACGACTTCCGGGCCTGGGAGTTCGGCTCGGCCCGGGTGCTCGCGGCGCTGGCCGGGGTCGCGCTCGGCGTTCTCGCCGGGCTGCTGGCGGCCGGCCTCGCCGCCGGACTGCCGGCGCTGGTGTCCGGCGCGCTGGCCGCGGCGGTGTTCACCGTGGTCTACGCGGTGGTCTGGTTTCATGGCGTGCACTGGCTGGCCCGGCGGACGGGCTGAGGCGTGAGAGAGAAGGCAGGGCAGCGTGAGCGCGAGGAGTGAGCCGGGTTTGCGAGCCCCGCAGTCGCGAACCGAGGCGTCGCAGTGAGCGCGGCGGTCAAGTACACGCTGGGCCGGATCGGGCTGTTCGTCGGCGTGCTGGCGGCCCTCTGGTTCGTCGAGATGAACATGTTCCTGCGGCTGATGCTGGCGCTGGTCTTCTCCGCCGCGCTGTCGTTCTTCCTGCTCCGCGGCTGGCGGGACGAGATGGCCGGTGAGATGTCCGAGGCGGCGGAGCGGCGTCGCGCCGAGAAGGATCGGCTGCGCTCCGCGCTGGCCGGGGACGACCAGGCCGAGCGCACCGACGAGCGCCGCGAGAGCTGACCGCCCGAAACGGGGCAGCGGGAAACGACGCCGGCCGCTAGCGTCTGCCGCCGTGAGTTTCCTGAACACGATCAACGGGTGGCGGACGAAGGTCTTCGTCTGGATCGGCCTGCCGGTCATCGCCGCCATCGGACTGATGTTGAGCGTCACCGACCTCGCTCCCACCTGGGAGGCGAAGAACGGTGGCGGCACGCCGGGCACCTTCACCGCGGTCCACGAGGACTGCGGCCGGCGTAACTGCGAGTGGCGCGGCACCTTCGTGGCCGACCAGGGCGGTGCCCGCCGTGCCGACGTGATCCTCTACGACGCGCCCGACGGCCTCGCCGCCGGCGCCACCGCTCCCGCTCGGGACACCGGCGCCCGGGCCGGGGTCTTCTCCACCACGGGCGGGTCGACGTACCTGCTGGTGACCGGGCTGGCCCTGGCCGGCGTGGCCGCCCTGGTGGCCTGGGTGTGGATCATCGTGCGGGCGATCCGGAACCGGCGCCGGGCGAAGCAGCCCACCGCCCAGCCGGCCTCCTTCGCCCCGTCCCTCTAGCGGAGACCCGTCCCTCCAGCGGGAAACCCGCCCCTTCCAACGAAACCGGGCCCGGCGCGATCCCCGAGCGGGGATCGCGCCGGGCCCGCGGCGTTTCACCAGTTGGTCGAGCCCGGCACCACCGGCCAGGCCCGGTTGGTGGGCTTGATCAGGTACGCGATGCCGCCGGAGCCGGAGGCCACGGTGCCGTTCGCCCGGTGGCGCTTGGTGCGCAGCCAGATCTGCTCGAACTGCTCCCGCTTGTAGACGTTGCGGACCACGTCGTCGGACGACGAGGCGGGGTCGTTGACGATCACGTCACCGTCGGCCGTGAAGCCGACGATCACGAACAGGTGCCCGGAGGTGCCGTAGTTGGCCCCGTCCAGTTCCTCGCTCAGGAAGGACTGCGAGGTGATCACGGGGATGCCGGCCTTGATGAAGCGTTCCACCTCGTCCAGCGAGTGCATCCGGGTGACCCGGGCGTCCAGGCCCGGGAAGCTGGCCGCGTACGCGGTGTTGAACGGCCAGTTGCCCGCGCCCTCGTACTCGTAGTCGTAGGTCATCCGGGCGGCGTGGTCGACGGTCGGGTCGGCGTAGCTCGGGTCGACCCAGGCGATGTCCTCGGCCGAGGGCTTCCGGCCCCAGTACTCGACCACCATCTCGGTGGAGGTGGGGGAGCACCAGGCTTCGCCGCCGCCGTCGTACTCGGGGTACTCCCCGATGTGGATGTTCTGGGAGTAGCGCGGCACCGCGAGTTCGGTGCCCCAGGCGATGCCACCCTTGCTCGGGGCGACGGTGAACCGGTCCGGCACGTTGGAGCTCATCGCGCCGAGCATCCAGACCCGCGGCGAGGCGGTCTGTCCCGGCGCGCGGTAGAGGGTCAGCCGGAGCTGGTAGGACCGCAGCAGCACGCCGGCCTTGGCGTCGTCGATGGAGAACGTGTCGGTCCAGATGGTCGACCAGGGGTCGCCCTGGCCGTCCAGGGTGGATCGCTTGATGTCCTGGTCGCCGGAGGCCCAGCGGCCCATGACGTACCAGGGGGTCTGCTGCCCGGTGTTGTAGGTGCCGTGCAGCTCGACCTGGATCCAGGTGCCGGCCGGGGTCGCGGCGTTCCACGAGGCGACCAGTTCGCTGGCGTCGAAGCCGACCTGCCGCTGCGGCGAGGTCCAGGTCGCGTACTCCCAGGTCCGGGTGGTGCCGGTGTGCTCGTCGGTGAACTCGGTGGTGCCGGCCGGGCGGCCGATGGTGATCCCGGTGCGGTGCCCCGGGATGGCGAAGGTGCCCTGGTGGGTGCCGCCGCGCCAGTCGGGGTACTTGGACCACTCCTGGAAGGTGATCTGCTCGTCGTGCGAGACGACCGGCAGGTTGTTCCCGGCGTGGGCGGGTGCCGTCACGCCGACGAGAGCGAGCGCGGCGGCGCCGACGAGGGCGACCGCGCGCAGGGCTGGTCTGACCATGTGCACTCCGTGAGGTGGGAAGGGCTCGTTGCCGTTCACTGTCGCGCCTGGCGGGAAGTTTCGCCAGAGGGTGACGCATGGAAAATCATTGCCGGCGTGAGGATGCGGTCGGGATGGAAGCACATAGTGATGAATATTGATATGACCATGTGACTCCTGGTGAAGTGTGCGGACAACGGGATCGCCCGTACCCCGAGGAGGTTGTCCATGGCCCTCCGCACGTCCCGCCTCCGCCGCCGGCTGGCCCTCGTCGCCGCCGTCGGCCTGACCCTCGTCGCCGCGGTCACCGGCCCGGCCGCCGCCCGGCCCGCACCGGACGGCGAACCGGCCGCCGTCGCCTACCGGGTGCTCGGCCCGCGCACCCTCGCCGACCGGAGCGCCGTCGCCCGCACCGGCGCGGCGATCGACCAGTCCGAACACGGGGTGCTGCACGTCACGGCCACCACCGCCGAGGCCGCCGCGATCACCCGGCTCGGCTTCCGGCTGGAGAAGGACGTCGCACCGGCCACGGCCGCCGGCGCCGTCGCGTACGCGTTCCCGCCCGCCGACTCCAACTACCACGACTACGCCGAGTTGACGTCGGTGGTGAACACCGTGGTCGCCGACCACCCGGCCATCGCCCGCAAGCTCAGCATCGGGCGGTCCTACCAGGGTCGGGACCTGATGGCCGTGAAGATCTCCGACAACGTCGGCACCGACGAGAGCGAGCCGGAGATCCTCTTCAACGCCCAGCAGCACGCCCGCGAGCACCTGACCGTCGAGATGGCGATCTACCTGCTCAACCTCTTCACCGACAACTACGGCAGCGACTCCCGGATCACGAACCTCGTCAACTCCCGCGAGATCTGGATCGTCCCCACGGTCAACCCGGACGGCAGCGAGTACGACATCGCCACCGGCTCCTACCGCTCCTGGCGGAAGAACCGGCAGCCGAACAGCGGCTCCTCGTCCGTCGGCACCGACCTGAACCGGAACTGGTCCTACCAGTGGGGCTGCTGCGGCGGCTCGTCGGGCTCGACCTCGTCGGAGACCTACCGCGGCCCGTCCGCCTTCTCCGCCCCGGAGACCGCGGCGCTGCGCACCTTCGTCAACAGCCGGGTGGTCGGCGGGGTGCAGCAGATCAAGGCGAACATCGACTTCCACACCTACTCGCAGCTGGTGCTCTGGCCGTACGGCTACACGTACAGCAACACCGCCACCGGGATGAACACCGACCAGTACAACACCTTCGCCACCATCGGCCGGCAGATGGCGTCCAGCAACGGCTACACCCCGGAGCAGTCCAGCGACCTCTACATCGCCGACGGCACCAGCATCGACTGGATGTGGGGGACCCACAAGATCTGGGCGTACACCTTCGAGATGTACCCCGGGTCGGCCTCCGGGGGCGGCTTCTACCCGCCCGACGAGGTGATCCCCGCGCAGACCTCCCGCAACCGGGAGGCCGTGCTGCTGCTCTCCGAATACGCCGACTGCCCGTACCGGGCGATCGGGAAGCAGAGCCAGTACTGCTGACCACGAAGCACGGTGGGGCCCCGGTACCGGGGCCCCACCGCCCCCTCCCGTCCGGACGATCTCCGCTGGTCATGCGCTACGGTGGCACCGACCACCCCGCAGCGAAGCCGGTGCGAAACCGGCGCTGTCCCGCAACTGTGATGCCCCGCACACGGCGTCGGCCTCGGCCGGCGCCGACACCTGTGGGGGGACGAGCCAGGTCGCCTGCGGCACGGTCGCGACACGCGCTCTCGAGGAAGGGCGCCTCGCGGACGGGCCCGCTCAGGTCCCTGTCGGCGAAGCACCACGCTCCTCGACCGACAGGAGGACCGATGTCCAGACGTACCCCCCGGCTCTTCGCCGCCGCCCTCGCGGCCGGCGCGCTGCTCCTCGGCGGCTGCGCCGAGAAGACCTCGAACGACACCCCCGCGGCCGGCGGCAGCCCGGCCGCCGCGGCCTTCCCGGTCACAGTCGGCAAGCTGACCCTGGAGAAGCGCCCCGAGAAGATCGTCTCGCTCTCGCCCACCGCGACGGAGATGCTCTTCGCCGTCGGCGCCGGCAAGCAGGTCACCGCCGTGGACGACCAGTCGAACTACCCGCCGGAGGCGCCGAAGACCGACCTCTCCGGCTACCAGCCGAGCGCCGAGGCGATCGCCGGCCGGAGCCCCGACCTGGTGGTGCTCGCCAACGACACCAACAGGATCGTCGACCAGCTCACCACGCTGAAGATCCCGGTGCTGCTCACCCCGGCGGCGACCACGCTGGACGACACCTACCAGCAGATCACCGACCTGGGGAAGCTCACCGGCCACCCGGCCGAGGCGGACGCCGTCACGAAGAAGATGAAGGACGACGTCACCGCGCTCACCAAGGACCTGCCGAAGCGGGCGACGAAGCTCACCTACTACCACGAGCTGGGCCCCGAGCTGTACAGCGCGACCAGCAAGACCTTCATCGGCTCGATCTACGCCCTCGCCGGCCTGGCGAACATCGCCGACCCCGCGGACGCCGACGGGAAGAACGGCGGCTACCCGCAGCTCTCCCAGGAGGTCATCGTCCGGGCGAACCCCGACTTCGTCTTCCTGGCCGACACCAAGTGCTGCAAGCAGACCCCGGAGACCGTCAAGGCCCGCAGCGGCTGGGCCGGCGTGACCGCCGTGAAGAACAACCAGATCGTGGCGCTGGACGACGACATCGCCTCCCGCTGGGGTCCGCGTGTGGTCGACCTGCTCAAGGTGATCGTGGACGCCACCGCCAAGGTCCCGGCCTGAGCCCGACCGTGCGACCAGCGGAACCCACCGACCGGCCGGCCGGGGCGCCCGAGGCGTCCCGCCCGCCCCGCGCCCCCCCAACCCCCCCCGCAAGGAGAGGCGGGGCCGCCCCCGCGCCGGCGCGGGGCGGGGCGGGCCCCCCGAAACCCTTTTCCGGGTACGCCC
>NZ_JBEXYR010000019.1:0-115268 GCF_040631005.1 Micromonospora sp. NPDC005707 | reverse complement strand
GCCGGGGTAGCCGATCTCGTCCAGGGTGGCCAGCAGTCCCGGCCAGTCCAGGTGCCCGGCCCCCGGCTGGTGCCGGTTGGAGTCGCTGACCTGCACGTGTCCCAGGTACGGCGCGGCCGCGCGCAGCGCCGCGCAGGCGTCGTCCTCCTCGATGTTCATGTGGTAGGTGTCGGCGACCACCCGGACCGAGGGCAGCCCGACGGCGCGGCACAGGGCGACCGCCTCGTCGAGCCGGTTGACCATGTGGTCCTCGTACCGGTTGAGGGGTTCCAGGAAGAGGGTGACCCCCTCGGCGCGGGCGTGTTCGCCCAGCTCGCCCAGGGCGTCGACCAGCACCTGCCGGTCGCCCTCGGGCGGGCGGGGCGGCTCGAACGGGGGCAGCCGGCGGGAGAACATCCCCCAGGCGGCCGGGGTCATCGCGCCGATGCCGCCGAGCTCCGCGATCACGGAGAGCTGGGAGCGCAGGTTGCGCACCGCGTCTCGGGAGCGCTCGGCGTCGAAGTCGCCGATGAAGTGGTCCATCTCGACGCAGACGGTCGGCATGACCACGCCCTCGGCGCGGGCGCGGCGCAGCTCCGGCAGCCGCCGGGCGAGGGCCAGGTCACCGCGGCCGCGCAGCTCGATGCCCTGGTAGCCGAGGGAGACGGCGAGGGCGTACTTGTCGGACAGGCCGGCGCCGGGGAGCAACTGTTCCTGGCAGGCGAGGGGGATGGTCATGGGAACCTCAGCACGACTTGGAGGGCGTCACCGTCACCGCGGTCGAGCAACGCCAGCGCGTCGGCCACCGCGCCCGCGTCGACGACGTGGCTCACGAGCGGCAGCGGGTCGACGCTGCCCTCGGCCACCAGGTCCATGAAGGTGTGGGCGATCCGGCTCCCGGTCCACCGGCCGGCCGTGCCGGGCGCGGGCGCGGGCCCGGAGACCTGGGCCGCCACCAGCTGGATCCGGTTGTGGTGGAACTCCTCGCCGAGTCCCAGCCCGTGGGCGTACCCCTGGTAGAAGCCGGCGGCCACGACGCGGCCGGCGTGGGCGGTGGCGCGGATCGCCTCGTGCAGTGCCGGGTACGACCCGGACAGCTCCAGGCAGACGTCCGCGCCGCGGCCGCCGGTGGCCGCGTGCAGCGTGGCGGCGGCGGAGTCGACGGCGGCGTCGACGACCCGGCGGGCGCCGAGCCGGGTGGCGTGCGCGAGCCGTTCCGGCACCCGGTCGACGGCCACCACCCGGGCTCCGGAGAGGACGGCGAGCCGGGTGCCGAGCAGCCCGATGACGCCCTGCCCGAAGACACCGACCCAGTCGCCGAGGTGCAGGTCGCCGGCGAGCACGGCGGTCAGCGCGATGGCGCCGGGGCGGGCGAAGACGGCGACCAGGGGGTCGAGCCCGGGGGCGAGCGGGGTGACCGCGCCGGCGGCCAGCACGGCCTCCGCGCGGTGCCCCCAGATGCCCCAGACGACCTGGCCGGGCCGGCGGTCGGCGACGTCGGGCGCGACCTCGACGATCTCGCCGACCTCCTCGTAGCCGAAGCCCACCACCGGGTACGCGGGCGCGGCCTGCCGGGGCACGAACATCCGGGTGGCGTCGTCCCAGTCCTTGCTGAGGCGGGGGTTGCTGCCCCGGTAGAGGGTCAGCTCGGTGCCGGCGGAGATGCCGGAGTAGCAGGTGCGGACGCGGACCTGGCCGGGGCCGAGCGGGTCCGGGGGGCAGGGCTCCAGGCTCACGCGCCGGGGCCCGGCCAGAGAGACAACCCAGTTGCCCATGGCGTCGCTCCGAGGGAAGTGCCGGGCCCAATTCTAAACCGAAATATTGGTAATTGTCTTGTAAACGATCAATCGAAGGCGTTAAATCCCTGATGTACCCTTCGAGAGGAGTGCCACCGATGCCATCACCCTCGATGCGGATGCTCGCCCCCACCCTGATCATGGCACTTGCCGGGACAACCCTGCTGGCCTGCGGTGACGACGAGCCGAAATCCGACAGTTCCCAGATAACCGTATGGAGCCTGGAAGACGTGGCGGACCGGGTGAACGCCACCAAGGCGATCATCGCGGACTACACCGCCAAGACCGGCGTCAAGGTCAACCTGGTCACCGTCAACGAGGACCAGTTCCCCTCCCTCATCGCCTCCAGCGCCGCCGCCGGCGACCTGCCCGACGTGGTCGGCTCGGTCTCCCTGGCCGGGGTGCGCACCCTGGCCGGCAACGACCTGCTGGAGCCCGACGCCAACAAGCGGGTCGTCGACAAGCTCGGCCGCGACACGTTCTCCCCGCGCGCCCTCGAATTGACCAGCGAGGACGGCCGGCAGCTCGCCGTGCCGAGCGACGGGTGGGGCCAACTGCTGGTCTACCGCAAGGACCTGTTCGCGGCGGCCGGCCTGCCCGCCCCCGACACGTACGAGAAGATCGCCGCCGCGGCGGCGAAGCTGAACACCGGCGGCGTCGCCGGCATCACCGCGGCGACGGCCCCCGGCGACGTCTTCACCCAGCAGACCTTCGAACACCTCGCGCTGGCCAACAACTGCCAGCTCACCGACGACGCCGGCAAGGTCACGCTGGACTCCCCCGAGTGCGTCGAGGCGTTCCGCTTCTACGGCGACCTGATGCGGAACAACTCGGTCCGGGGCGCGCAGGACGTGGACACCACCCGGGCCACCTACTTCGCCGGCAAGGCGGCCATGCTGATCTGGTCGCCGTTCATCCTCGACGAGCTGGCCGGGCTGCGGAACGACGCCCGGCCCACCTGCCCGCAGTGCCAGTCCGATCCGGCGTGGCTGGCGAAGAACAGCGGCTTCGTCACCGCCATCAAGGGCCCGAACGGCGCCGAGCCGGCCCAGTACGGCGAGATCAGCTCGTGGGCGGTGCTCGACGGCGCGAGCGACCCCGCGTCGTCCTTCGTGGAGTACATGCTCTCCGACGGCTACCCGCGCTGGTTCGGCATGTCGCCCGAGGGGCGCGTCCCGGTGCGCACCGGGACCGCGGAGGACAGGCAGAAGTTCCTCACCGCCTGGAACACCAGCCAGGCCGGCGTGGACCGCAAGCAGCCGCTGTCGGCGGTCTACGGCTCCGACGTGCTCGCCACGGTGCGCAAGAGCCCGGACACCTTCCAGCGCTGGGGGCTGGCCCAGGGCCAGGGGAAGCTGGTCGGGGCGATCCTCGGTGAGCTGCCGGTGCCCAAGGCGCTCGCCGACGTGGTCGGCGGGAAGTCCGACGCCCGGGCTGCCGCCGAGCGGGCGAAGAAGGACGTCGACGCGATCGCCAAGGGCGTGAATTGACCAGGACCGTGCCGGAGGCCGGCCGCTCCCCCACCGGGGAGCGGCCCCGCCGGCCCGGCCGACGCCCGCTCACCCTGCGCCGCCGCGAGTCCCGCGCCGGGCTCGCGCTGGTCACCCCCACCCTGCTCGTCGTGGTCGCGGTGATCGGCATTCCCATCGTCTGGACCGTGGTGCTGGCCTTCCAACGGGTACGCCTCGCGACCCTGCGCCGGACCGGCCTCTTCGGCGAGCTGACCCTGGACAACGTCGACCGGGTGCTGCACACCCCCGGCTTCGCCGACACGCTGTGGACCACGGTGGTCTACAGCGCCGGCGGGACGGTCGGCTCGATCCTGGTCGGCCTCGTGGCGGCGCTCGTGGTCCGCCGCCCGTTCCGGGGCCGCACGATCGTCCGCGCGTCCATGCTGCTGCCGTACGTGGCGCCGGTGGTCGCCATGACGTTCGTCTGGCAGGTGATGCTCGACCCGCAGCTCGGCGTCGTCAACGACTGGGGCCGGCGGTTCCTCGGCTGGGACGAGCCCGTGCCGTTCCTGTCCCAGGAGTCCACCGCGCTGTGGACGGTCATCGCGTTCGAGGCGTGGCGCTACTTCCCGTTCGCCTTCCTGTTCCTGCTCGCCCGGCTCCAGGCCGTGCCGGCCGAGCTGGAGGAGGCCGCCCGGGTCGACGGGGCCACGCCGACCCAGCGCTTCCGGCACATCCTGCTGCCCCAGCTCATGCCGGTGATCGCGTTGATCGGGGTGCTCCGGTTCATCATGACCTTCAACAAGTTCGACGACGTCTACCTGCTCACCGGCGGCTCGGCCGGCACCGAGGTGGTGAGCGTCCGGGTCTACCAGTTCCTCACCGCGCGCACCGACATCGGCGCGGCGGCGGCGCAGGCGGTCGTGCTGGCCGTCGTGCTGATCGTCTTCGTGGCGATCTACCTGCGGTTCTTCGGCGGCCGGCGGGAGGAGGCGTGATGGACCGGGACCGGCTCGAGACGGTGAGCCTGCGCTGGCTGCGCCGGCTGGTGATCGCCGGCTTCCTGCTGGTCACCCTGCTGCCGTTCTGGTACATGCTGGTGCTCTCCGTACGCCCCATCGAGCGGCTGCTGCTCGACCCCGGCTCGCTGCTCGTGCCGGTCGGTGAACTGACCCTGGCCACGTACGCCGAGGTGCTCAAGTCCGTCGAGGACGGCGGGCAGGGCTTCCTCGCCTTCATCCGCAACAGCGGCGTCGTGGCGCTGGCCGCCACCGCGCTCACCCTGGTGATCGCCATCCCCGGCGCGTACGCCGTGTCCCGGCTGCGGTTCTTCGGCCGGCGGCAGGTCAGCGCGCTGTTCCTGGCGGTCTACCTGTTCCCGTCGATCGTCATCGCGATCCCGCTGTTCGTGGTCTTCACCCGGGCCGGGCTGCGCGGGTCGCTGGTCGGGCTGGTGCTGGTCTACATCTCGCAGACCCTGCCGGTCTCGGTCTACATGCTGAAGAACTACTTCGAGACCATCCCGGTCAGCCTGGAGGAGTCCGCGGCGATCGACGGCGCCGGCCGCCTCGGCATCATCCGCCGGGTCAGCCTGCCCCTCGCCGCGCCGTCGGTGATGGCGGTCGCCCTCTACGACTTCATGATCGCCTGGAACGAGTTCCTCTTCGCGCTGCTCTTCCTGGTCGACCGGCCCAACCGGTGGACGGTCTCGCTGGGGCTGTCGCTGCTCGCCGACGGCGTCGAGGTGCCGAAGACGGTGCTGATGGCCGGCTCGGTGATCCTCACCCTGCCGATCGTGATCCTCTTCTTCGCCGGCGAGCGGCTGCTCACCGAGGGCCTCACCAGCGGCGCGGAGAAGGGCTGATTGACCTTGGCGGACGGCTCCACCAGGATGGCCCGGTGCGGGCGACCCGGGAACGGACGGTCAGCGGGCGGGCGGCGCGGCTGATCACCGAGGTGCTCGCGCCGGGCGTCCTGGTGACCGCCCTGCCGCTGGTGGCGGCCGCCCGGGTCAGCCGCTCCCCGCAGCAGTTCCTGCTCTGGGGCGGCACGGCACTGCTGTTCTGCGCGGTGCTCCCGGTCGGCGTGATCGTCCACGGCGTACGCCGCGGCCGGCTCACCGACCGGCACGTCGGCGACCGTACCCAGCGGGCCCGGCCCCTGCTGACCGGCCTGGCCTCGGTGGCGGTCGGCACGGCCCTGCTGGCCGCGCTTCGCGCGCCCGCCGAACTGTTCGCCGTGATCGTGGTGATCTTCGTGGTCGGCGCGGCCTGCACCCTGGTCAACCACTGGTGGAAGCTGAGCATCCACGCTGCGGTCGCGGCCGCCACCACGGCCGTCCTGGTGCTGCTGTTCGGCCCGGCCCTGCACGCCGGCTGGCTGCTCGTGGCGGCGGTCGGCTGGTCCCGGGTGGTGCTGCGGGACCACACCTGGCCGCAGGTGGTGGCCGGCGCCGTCACCGGCGCCCCGCTCGCCACCGGCGCCTTCCTCGCCCTGAGCTGAGGTTCTGCGGCCCGGCCAAACAAGATCAGCTACCGTGGCGGCATGGGCAAGCCGACCCGCTGGGTGACCGAGACCAAGCCGGGACACTCGCAGTGGTACATCGACCGGTTCCGGCAACTGGCCGCCGAGGGGGCGGACCTGGCCGGCGAGGCCCGGCTGCTGGACGCGCTCGTCCCGCCGGGCGCGCGGATCCTGGACGCCGGGTGCGGCACCGGCCGGGTCGCCGCCGCGCTGGCCGGCCGGGGCCACACCGTGGTGGGCGTGGACGCCGACCCGGTGCTGATCGACGCCGCCCGCGCCGACCACCCCGGCCCGCGCTTCCTGGTCGCCGACCTGGCCGACCTGGACCTGGCCGCGCAGGGCGAGCCCGAGCCGTTCGACGCGGCCGTCGTGGCCGGCAACGTGATGGCGTTCGTCGCCCCCGGCACCGAGCGCGCCGTGCTGACCCGGATCGCCGCGCACGTCCGGCCGGACGGCCCGGTGGTGGTCGGTTTCGGCACCGACCGCGGCTACCCGCTCACCGAACTGGACGCCGACGCGGTCGCCGCCGGGCTTCGCCTCGAACACCGCTTCGCCACCTGGGACCTACGTCCCTGGCACGACGACGCGGAGTTCGCGGTGACCGTGTTCCGCAAGCCGGCCGCCTGAGCCGTCCCCGCGCCCGTCCGCGCCGTGGCTCTGCGGGTGCCGGGCCCGGGCAGGCGCGGGCGGCGGCCCACGCGCAGCGGACGCGCCGCCGGGTCAGGCCGGGGCGGCGACCGTGCGGGCGGCGGCCGGGTCGAGCGGGCTGCCGGCCGGCACCAGGCTGACCAGGCCCGCCGGCAGCCGGACCGGACGCACCCCGGCGTAGCCGAGCATGCTGGGCACGTCGGCGCCCGCCAGCACGTAGCGCCGGCCGAGGTCGGTGACCACACAGACCGCGCCGCCGGTGGCGCCGGGGGCGGCGGCCGACTCGACGAGCGCTCCCCGCCCCGGCTCGACCAGCACCTGGTCGGCCAGCCCGCCCCGGCCGGCCGGCGTCCGCGCGGCGGCGGAGAGGTCCGGCGGGGTGGCGCCGAGCCGGACCTCGCGTACGCCGCTGTCGTCGCCGGCGCGGGCGCAGAGCGCGCCGCCCTCCACCGCGGCGAGCGCGGGCGGGACCGCGGGCGGGGCGGTCGGCCCGGTCGGCACCAGGTCGGGAAGCTTCGGCAGGGCGGCGAACCGGCCCAGGGTGATCGGTTCCGGGGCGCCCTGGCCGGTGCGGGCGAGCAGCAGGGCCGCCTGCAACTCGGTGATGCCGGCGAGGCCGGTCCGCCCGGCCACCGCGTACTGCCGGCCGCCGCCGGAGTTGCGGACCAGATAGACGTCGCCGACGGTGGCGCCGGTGACCCGCTCGGACGGGGCGCCCAGGTCGCGCAGCGGGGGCGGCGCCAGGTCGGCCCCGGCCGGCACCGTGTTGAGCAGCGCCGGGGCCACCGGCGCCGCCCGTTCCCGGGTGGCGGCCAGCGCGGCGAGCACCCGGTCGGTGTCGCGGAGGAGGTAGCGCCGCTCGTGCCAGAGCAGGTGCAGGCTGCCGTCCGGGTGGCGCAGCAGCAGGCCCTGGTCGCCGAGGGGCCGGCCGCCGGTGGCGTCCCGCCCGATCAGCAGCGCCGAACGCACCTCCGTGCGGCCCGCCTCGACGGCGGTGACCGAGCAGACCGTCCACGCCCCGCCGGTGAGCCGCCCCGGCGCGGGCAGCGAGTCGGGGGCGTCGGCGATGCCGAGGGGCAGGCCGCGTGGCACGCCCTCGATGGAGCGGCGGGAGACCAGCACGGTCTTCGGCCGGTCCGCCCCGATGACCAGCAGCGCCGAGGCGTAGTTGAGGACCGGGTGCAGCTTCTCCTCGCGGTAGACGAACCGCGCGCCGGACTCCTTCTCCACGATCACCGCGCCCGGGTCGCGCCAGGCGCTGCCACCACCGGCGAACAGGCCGTAGAGGGCGACCCCGCCGAGCGCGATCACCGCGACGAGCACACTGGCCAGGCCGGCCCCGGCCAGCCGGCGGAACGGCGACTGGCCGGGGTCGGTCTCCCGCATCACCAGCGCGGCGACCGCCCGCTGGACGGTGAACTGGTAGGAGTGGAGCTGGTCCTGCCGGGACGGCATCGGATCCCTTCCGCCTGGTTCGTCGGCGCACAGGATAGACGCTCGGTTGATCCCCTGTGGACCCTCCGTGGTGTCGTCAGCCGGCCGCGGCCGGCCGGACGTGGGTCTCGTACATCCGCACTGCGACGAGCAGACCGGATGCGGCGGTGAGTCCCGCCACCGCCCAGGTGGCGCCGCGGATGCCGACGAGGTCGGCGAGCAGTCCGGCCGACAGGGCGCCCGCGGCGAAGCCGCCGTCCCGCCAGAGCCGGTAGACGCCCACGGCGCGGGCGCGCCACGCCGGGTGGGCGACGTCGCCGACGGCCGCCAGCAGCGCGGGGTACACCATCGCGGTGCCGGCGCCGAGCAGCACCGCGCCCGCCGCCCACCCGCCGAAGCCGTGGGCGCCGGCGATCAGTCCGAGCGCACCGGCCTGGGTCAGCATCCCGACCACGATGAGGGGTTTGCGGCCGACCCGGTCGGAGAGCGGACCGGTGACGAGTTGACCAAGTCCCCACACCGCCGGGTAGAGGGCCGCCAGCAGACCGATCCGGGGCAGGGAGAGCCCGGCCGCGGCGAAGAGCACCGGGAACAGACCCCAGGCGAGGCCGTCGTTGAGGTTGTTCACCAGGCCCGCCTGGCTGGCCGAGCTGAGTGCCGGTTCCCGCCAGCTGACCAGGCTCAGGACCTGCCTCGTGCTGAGGCCGCGGCCGTGGGCGCTCCCCTGGTGGGTGGCGGCCTCGTGGTGGGCGTGGCCGCGCGTCTCCCGGACGAGCAGCGCGGACAGGCCCAGGCCCACGGCGACGTAGGCGGCGCCGAGCAGAAAGGGCGCCGGCCGCAGCCCGTACCGCGCGGCGAGGGCGCCGGTGGCCAGCGCGGTGACGGCCACCGCCAGGTAGCCGGCGGCCTCGTTCAGCCCCATGGCGAGGCCACGCCGGTGCGGCCCGACCAGGTCGATCTTCATGATCACCGCGGTGGACCAGGCCAGTCCCTGGTTGACGCCGAGCAGCACGTTGGCGGCGACCACCCAGCCCCAGGTCGGCGCCCAGATCAGCAGCAGCGGCACCGGGATCGCCACCAGCCAGCCAGCCAGCAGCACCGGTCTGCGGCCGTACCGGTCGGAGAGGGTGCCGGCGAAGAAGTTCGTCACCGCCTTGGTCGCGCCGAAGGCGAGGATGTACGTCAGCGCGGCGGTGTACGCCGTCAGGTGGAACTCCCGCACGGCGAGGAGCGGCAGCACGGTGCGCTCGGTGCCGAGCACGCCGCCGACCAGCGCGTTGACCGCGACGAGCAGGAGGAACTGGGCCGCATTCGCCCGCAGTCCCAGCCTCGGCGCGAGGGGGATCGTTGCCATCTCTTCTCCGGACGTCGGGCGGGTGACCGGGGGATCCCCGGCCACCCGCGGTCGGACGGTCAGACGGCGGCGTGCAGGGTCTGCCAGGCGCCGTATCCGCCGAGCAGGTCGGAGACGTCCGCCCGGCCGGCGTTGCGGAGCACGCTGGCCGCGACGGAGGAGCGGTAGCCGCCGGCGCAGTGCACCACGACGGGCCGATCGGCCGGCACCTCGTCGAGGCGGCGGGTGAGCTCCGCGAGCGGGATGTGCCGCGAGCCATCGAGGGCGCCCTGCTCCCGCTCGCCGGCGTTGCGGACGTCCAGCACCACCGGCGGAGTGGCGGTGTCCAGCGCCGCGCGCAGTTCGGTGGCGGTGACCCGGCTGGCCGGGGTCAGGTCGACGACCATCTCGAGGAACGAGCCCTCGGGCTCGCGCAGGTAACCCAGCACCTGGTCGAAGCCGATCCGGGCGAGGCGGACGACGATCTCCTCCTCCCGGTCCTGCGGCGCCACCACCAGGACCTTGCGGTCCGGCGCGACCACGCTGCCGGCGGTCTCGGCGAACCGGCCGTCGGCCGGGATGTTGATCGCTCCGCGGACGTGGCCGGCGGCGAACTCCTGCGGGTCGCGCGCGTCGACGACCAGCGCGCCCTCGGCGCGGGCCCGGGCGAACTCGGCGGCGTCGAGCGGGCGCGGGGCCCGGCTGTGGTCGAACAGCTCCCGGGCCTTGCGGTTGAGCACCGCGTCGAACGCGAAGTAGCCGGGCGCGGCCGGCTGGCCGCCGGTGACCAGGGCGAGGAACTCCTCCTCGTTCATCGGTGCACAGGCGTAGTTGGTGCGGCGCTGCTCGCCGATGGTGGACTGCCGCTCGGTGGAGAGGTTCTTGCCGCAGGCCGAGCCGGCGCCGTGCGCCGGGAACACCCGGACCTCGTCGGGCAGGCCCATCAGCTTGCGCTGCACGCTGTCGTAGAGCATCCGACCGAGGTCGTCGGCCGTGGCGCCGAGCGAGGCGAGCAGGTCGGGCCGGCCCACGTCGCCGATGAACAGCGCGTCGCCGGTGAGCACCCCGTACGGCACCGGGTCGGCGGCGTGCTCGTAGACGAGGATGCTGACCGATTCCGGGGTGTGCCCGGGAGTCTCCATGATCTCCAGCGTCACGTCCCCGAGGCTGATCCGCTCCCCGTCGGCGAGCTTGCGGCTCGGGTACTCGGTCTCGGCCCGCCGGCCGTAGCCGATCCAGGCGCCGGTCGCGGCGGCAACCTCGAGGTGACCGGCGAGGAAGTCGGCGTGGAAGTGGGTGTTGATCACCCCTTCGATGGTCAGGCCGCGCGCCCGCGCGTCAGTCAGGTACTCGTCGATGTCCCGGCGCGGGTCGACCAGCACCGCCCGCCCGGTGGTCTCGTCGGCGATCAGGTACGACGCCTGGGACAGGCAGTCCAGGTAGTACTGGGTGAACAACATCGTGCCGAACTCCTTCGCGATGATGACTGGCGATGCACTGACAACGACCTATACCCCAGGGGGTATGAGCGAGGCGGACGGCCCCGGATTCCCGGGACCACCGACCCGCAGCTCAGGCGGCCGGGCCGCCCACCCCGGTGACGACGGGACGGCCACTGCGGGCCCATCCGCCGGTGCCGCCACGGACCGAGCGGGCGTCGATGCCGGCGCGGGCCAGGAACTGCGCGGCGGCCAGGCTCCGATTACCGCTGGCGCAGATGAGATAGACGGGACGGGTGCGCGGGAGTTCCCCGACCACTGTCGGCAACTGGGCCAGCGGCACCGAACGGGCGCCGGGCACGTGCCCCTCGACGTACTCGAACGGCTCGCGCACGTCCACGGTGACGGCCCCGTCGGCGTGCGCGGCGGCGAACTCCACCAGGTCGACCTCTCGCATACTCAACTCCTTTGCTCCGCATACCCCCGGGGGTATCTACGTCGACCCTAACCCGCCTGACCCACATCGACATTCCCGAGTGAGCCGGCACACCGGGAACAGATACCCCCACGGGTATGTTGCGCTCACTGGAAGCACCGTCGAGACACGGAGGTGGGACATGGCGAGCGTGGCGCTGACCGGGGCGAACTTCGCGGAGACCGTGAGCCGGGACGGGATCGTCCTGGTCGACTTCTGGGCCAGTTGGTGCGGCCCCTGCCGCAGCTTCGCACCGGTCTTCGAGAAGGCCAGCGAGCAGCACCCGGACATCGTGTTCGGCAAGGTCGACACCGAGGTGGAGCAGGCCCTCGCCGCGGCCGCCCAGATCCGGTCGATCCCAACACTGATGGCCTTCCGGGACGGGGTCCTGGTCTTCGCGCAGCCCGGCGCGCTGCCGGCCGCCGCACTGGAGCAGGTGATCCAGGCAGTCCGGGACCTGGACATGGACGAGGTGCGGTCGAAGCTGGCCGGCAGCGGCGCCGGCCGCTGATCCTCCGCACGCGGGGGCGCGGGCACTCGCCCGCGCCCCCCGCCGCGGTTCAGGCAGCCACGACGTCCAGCGCCGCCCGCAGGCGGGCGGCGGCCTCGTCGGCGACCGCCCGCAACTCCGGCGCGTCGCTGAGCTGCACCATCACCTGCGGGTCCATGGCCTGCACCATCGTGCTGTCCGACCCCTCGGCCCGGACCACCACGTTGCACGGCAGAAGCAGGCCTATCGCCGGGTCCGCCCGCACCGCGCGGTGCGCCAGCGGCGGGTTGCAGGCCCCCAGGATGACGTACTCCGCCATGTCCACCCCGAGCTTGTCGCGCAGCGTCGAGCGCAGGTCGATCTCGGTCAGCACGCCGAAACCCTGGTCCTTCAGGGCCGCCCGGACGCGCTCCACCGTCGGGGCGAACCCGGCGGCCGAACGGACGGTCATTGCGTAGCTCATGCTTCTGCTCTCCCTCGTGGACATGATGCCGGCCCTGGTGGCCGGGCCGCCGGTGATTCGGCGCGTCAGTACCTGGTCGGCAGGCCGCACCGGGCCGCCCGGTTCCGGTCGCCGGGGATCGTTCTCGCGGCGACGGTGGGAATCCGCCGGGCGACCCGACAGTTGAAAATACCCGTGGGGGTATCCAGTGGCAGACCGATACCCCCTGGGGTATGTTGGAGGCAGGAGGTAGTGGCGTGAAGCTTCAACCCGAGATGACCAGCGAGGCGCTCACCCGGCTCAAGCGAGCCCGGGGCCAGCTCAACGCCGTCATCGAGATGATGGAGAACGGCGAGGACTGCCGGGCCGCCCTGACCCAGCTCGCGGCCGTGTCCAAGGCCATCGACCGGGCCGGCTTCAAGATCATTGCGTCCGGCATGCGGCACTGCGGCACCGCCCGGGAGCGGGGCGAGGAGCCGGAGATGACCGAGGAGGAGCTGGAGAAGCTCTTCCTCGCCCTGGCCTGACCGAGGAATTCACCGTCCTCGCCGCGTGATCGCGGCGAGGACGGGTATCACTACGCCCGTGACCCGGGCCGAAGTCTGACTTCCGCATACCCCCGGGGGTATGCGGAACAGGAAGGAGAACGGCACATGTCAGTCGAGGTCTCCGTCATCGCGACGTCCTCGCTCGGCGACCGCAGCTACCTGGCCTCCGACGGTCAGGTGGCGATCGTGGTCGACCCGCAGCGCGACATCGACCGGATCCTGTACCTCGCGGGAGCCAAGGGGGTGCGGATCACCCATGTGGTGGAAACGCACATCCACAACGACTACGTCTCCGGCGGCCTGGAACTCGCCCGGATCACCGGCGCCCGGTACCTGGTGGCCGCCGCCGACGAGGTCACCTTCGACCGGATGCCGGTCGCCGACGGCGACACGATGCCCGTCTCCGACAAGCTGCGGCTCCGCGTGGTCGCCACCCCGGGCCACACGTTCCACCACCTGTCGTACGTCCTCGACGAGGCCACCGACGGTGGCTGGCAGCCGGCGGGCGTCTTCACCGGCGGCTCGCTGCTGTTCGGCACCACCGGACGCACCGACCTGCTCGGCCAGGAGCACGCCCACGAGCTGGCCCACCGCCAGCACGCCTCGGCGCGGCGGCTGGCCGACCTGCTGCCCGACGGCGCCCAGGTGTGGCCGACGCACGGCTTCGGCAGCTTCTGCTCGGCCAGCCAGGCCGACGCCCCCGACTCGACCATCGGACGCGAGAAGCAGGCCAACGCGGTGCTGCGCCTGGCCGCGGACGAGTTCGTCAGCCAGACCCTCGCCGGCCTGGACGCCTACCCGGCGTACTACGCCCACATGGGCGTGGCGAACAGCGCCGGGCCGGCACCGGTCGACCTCACCCCGGTCGCCCGGGCCGACGCGGCCCAGCTCCGCGACCGGATCTCCGCCGGGGAGTGGGTGGTGGACCTGCGGCACCGCAAGGCGTACGCGGCCTCGCACCTGGCCGGCACGGTCAGCCTCGCGCTGGACGGCCCGATGTCGACCTGGCTCGGCTGGCTGATCGACTGGGGCACGCCGATCACGCTGCTCGCGGAGACCGCGGAGCAGGTCGCCGACGCCCAGCGCGAGCTGGTCCGGATCGGCATCGACCGGCCGGCAGCGCAGGCCACCGGCGGGGCCGAGCAGTGGGCGGCCACGCCCGACCAGCTCCGCCAGCTGCGGATGGCCGACTTCGGAGCACTGGCCGCGGCCCGCGCGGGGAACACCCCGGCCGGCCTGCCCGCCCCGGCCGTCGTGCTCGACGTGCGGATGACCAACGAGTGGCGCGCCGGCCATGTCGAGGGCGCCGTGCACGTTCCGCTTCCCGACCTGCCCAAGCGGCTCGCCGACGTGCCGGCCGGCGCGGTCTGGGTGCACTGCGGCTCCGGCTACCGGGCCACCGCCGCGGCGTCGCTGCTGGCCAACGCCGGCCGCGAGGTCGTCGTCATCGACGACAGGTTCGATCGGGCCGAGGCGGCGGGCGTCGCCATGGCCGACAACGCCTGACCCCCATCCGAGTCCCGGCCGGCGCCACCGGCGCCGGCCGGCGTCCCACCCTGCCGCCAGCTACGGCGATTCGTCCCAGAACGAGGAGAAATGAGCGCTTCCGAGACCACGCACCCGGCCAGCCTGGACGCCACCACCCTGCGGGAACTGATCGACTCCGGGCGCTCCCCCCGGCTGCTCGACGTGCGCACTCCGGCCGAGTTCGAGACCGTCCACATCCCCGGCGCCTACAACGTCCCGCTGGACCTTCTCAAGGAGCACCGCGAGGAACTGCGTAACCACCTGGACGAGGACGTGGTGCTGATCTGCCGCTCGGGCGCCCGCGCCACCCAGGCCGAGCAGGCACTGGCCGGGGTCGGGCTGCCGAACCTGAAGATCCTCAACGGCGGCATGCTCGCCTGGCAGGCGGTGAACGCACCGACCCAGCAGGGCGCGCCCCGCTGGGACCTGGAGCGGCAGGTCCGCCTGGTCGCCGGTGCCATCGTGCTGGCCAGCGTCGTCGGCTCGGTGTTCGTACCGGGCCTGAAGTGGGTCGCCGCGTTCATCGGCGCCGGCCTCACCTTCGCCGCGGTCACCAACACCTGCGCCATGGGGATGATGCTGAGCAGGCTGCCGTACAACCGGGGCGCCAGCTGCGACCTCGACACCGTCGTCGGCCACCTGCGCGAGAGCAACGGGGCGCGGGCATGACCGCTTCCCTGCTGCTCACCGTCGGCCTGGCCGTGCTGATCGGGGTGAGCCTCGGGCTGCTCGGCGGCGGCGGGTCGATCCTCGCCGTCCCGCTGCTGGTGTACGTCGCCGGCCTGCCGGCCAAGGAGGCGATCGCCACCTCCCTGCTCGTCGTCGGCGCCACCAGCGCCGTCGGCGTCCTGCCGCACGCCCGCGCCGGACGGGTCCGCTGGCGTACCGGGCTGATCTTCGGCTTCGCCGGAATGACCGGCGCGTACGCCGGCGGCCGGCTGGCGGAGTTCGTCCCGGCCGGATTCCTGCTCACCGGCTTCGGCGTGATGATGCTGGCCACCGCGATCGCGATGATCAGGGGCCGGCGCGCCGCCGAGGGCCGGCCGGTGCCGCACGAGCTGCCGGTGTTCCGGGTGATCCTCGACGGGATCGTGGTCGGGCTGGTGACCGGCCTGGTCGGCGCGGGCGGCGGCTTCCTCGTGGTGCCCGCCCTGGCCCTGCTCGGCGGCCTGCCGATGCCGGTCGCCGTCGGCACCTCCCTGGTCGTCATCGCGATGAAGTCCTTCGCCGGCCTGGCCGGTTACCTCTCCAGCGTGAGCATCAACTGGGGCCTCGCCCTCGCGGTCACCGCCGCCGCCGTCGTCGGCAGCGTCCTCGGCGGTCGCCTCGCCGGGAGGATCCCCGCGGACCTCCTGCGCAAGTCGTTCGGCTGGTTCGTGGTGGTGATGGGCGTCTTCGTCCTCGCCCAGCAGTTGCCCCCGTTCGCCGGACTCGCCGTGGGAGCGCTTGCCGCAGCCGGTACGGTCACCATGGCGGTGTGGGGCCGCCGGAGGAGGAGACACAGTGGACAGCAGCGCCTGGGATGCCCGGTACACGAGCACGCCGGGTCTGGTGTGGAGCGCTGAGCCGAACCGCTTCGTGGTCGAGTCGGTCACCGGGCTGATCCCCGGCGCCGCGCTGGACCTGGCCGCCGGTGAGGGACGCAACGCGGTCTGGCTGGCCGAGCAGGGCTGGCGGGTCACCGCGGTGGACTTCTCGCCGGTGGCCGTCGGCCGGGGGCGTGAGCTGGCCGCCGGGCGCGGTGTCGAGGTCGAGTGGCGGGTCGCCGACGTCACCGCGTACCGGCCGGTGCCGGGCAGCTACGACCTGGTGCTCATCAGCTACCTGCACCTGCCCGCCGACGACCTCGCCCGGGTGCTGGCCGCGGCCAAGCAGGCGCTGCGCCCCGGGGGGAGCCTCGTGGTGGTCGGCCACGACCTGGCGAACCTGACCGGCGGCACCGGTGGGCCGCAGGACCCGGCCGTGCTGCTGACGCCGGAGGCGGTGGTCGACGGGCTCGCCGGGCTGCACATCCGGCGCGCCGAGACGGCCCGCCGCCCGGTGCCCACCACCGACGGCGGCACGGTCGACGCCCTCGACACGGTGGTCGTGGCGAGCCGTCCCGACTGACGGCGCCGTCAGGGCCGCAGGATCAGCCGGATCGGGTTGCCCTCCTTCTCGTGCACCCGGCGCACCGCCTCCGGGGCGTCCGCCAGCGGCAGCACGTCGCTGACCGACGTGGACAGGTCGAGCCGGCCCAGCCCGGTGAGGGTCACCAACTGCCCGACGTGCTCGGCCTCCGAGCCGTAGTGGCCGAGCACCGCCTGGCGGTTGTAGGTGAACCGGCTGTCCGACGGGATGCTGATGGGCTGGTTGGCGATGCCGGCGAGCACCAGCCGGCCGTGCCGGCCGAGCACGGTCATGGCCTGCTCGCGGACCGCGTTGACGCCGGCGAAGTCGAACGCCACGTCGAGCCCCCGGGTGCCGACCAGTTCGAGCACGGCGTCCTTGAAGCCGTCGTCGGCCGGGTCGATGGCCAGGTCCGCGCCGAGGGCGAGCGCCCGGTCCCGCGCCGCCGGCAGCGGGTCCACGGCGATCACCGGGGCCGCGCCGACCAGCTGCAGCAACTGCACGGCGTGCGCGCCGAGGCCACCGACGCCCCACACGGCGACCGCCTCGGCGGGCCGGACCTGGGCCGTCTCGGTCACCGCGGCCCACGGCGTGGAGACCGCGTCGGGAATGATGCAGGCCTGCTCGAACGGGAGCAGATCCGGGACGGGGACCAGGGTGTCCTCGCGGGCCAGGGCATATTCGGCCCAGCCGCCGTCGTAGTCGACGCCGCGGGTGAGCACGAGGCCGAACCGGTCCCGCTCCCCCGCCTGGAGCAGCACCCGCTGGCCCGGCTCCCAGCCCCGCACCCCGTCACCGAGCGCGTCGACTGTCCCGGCCACCTCGTGGCCGAGGGTCACCACGTCCCCGTCCAGGTGGAGCGGGGTCAGGGTGCCGTCGATGAGGTGCACGTCCGACAGGCACACGCCGGCCGCGGCCACCCGGATCCGCACCTGCCCGCGCCCCGGCTCGGGCACCGGCACCGACTCCACCCGCAGCGCCCGATCGGCCACGTGCAGCCGTCCGGCCAGCATGTCCGCCACGCTCGCTCCCCTCTCCGGCGTCCTCGGCCCCGCCGGCCGCGCCGGGCGGGAGTCGTCGGCGGCGTACCCGTCGCCGGCCCGCCGATGCGGCGGGGCGCGGAAAAACGGCCGCGCCGCCCATATCCCCGGGCGGCCGGACGACCGGCCGGTAGCATCCGGTCACGGACCGGCGGAGAGGACACGGGTGGGCGCGCGTTTCGAGGAACTGGCCTGGCGGGAGACGCCGATCGGCGAGATCAGTCTGCGCCGGCGCCGCGACCCGTCGCTCGACGTCGACGTGTACGAGGTGAAGCTCGACGACGAGTTCCTGATGTCCAGCCTCTTCCCGGTCGCGGAGATCGAACTCGCCCGGCTCGGGCTGGCCCCGCTGACCGGCGGCGCCCTGGACGTGGTGGTGGGCGGGCTCGGTCTCGGCTACACGGCGCGCACCGCGCTGGAGGATGCCCGGGTGCGCTCGCTGGTGGTGGTCGAGGCGATCGAGGACGTGATCGACTGGCACCGCCGGGACCTGCTGCCGTTCGCCGCCGGACTGGCCGCCGACTCGCGGACCCGGTTCCTGCGGGCGGACTTCTTCGCGGCGGTGGCGAGCGGCGTCGGGTTCGATCCGGAGGCGCCGGGGCGCCGGTTCCACGCGGTGCTGCTCGACGTGGACCACTCCCCGCGCCAGGTGCTGCACCCCAGCCACGCCGACTTCTACACGGTCGACGGGCTGCGCCGGCTGGCCGCGCTGCTGCACCCGGACGGGGTTTTCGCGCTCTGGTCGAACGACCCGCCCGATTCGGAGTTCCAGCGGACGCTGACCGAGGTGTTCCCGACCTCGGTGGCGCACGTCGTTCGCTTCCCGAACCCGTTGCAGGGCCGGGAGGCCGCGAACACCGTGTACGTGGCCCGGCGATGAACCGGCCCCGGGCGGGCATGGCGGGCGCCGGAGCGGGAAAGCGGGCGGCCCACCGCACTCCCGGGAGGATGACATGCGGGCGTTGCTCTGGATCGTCGGCGTCGTGGCCGCCGTGCTCATCCTGCTCGGGCTGTTCCTGGAGGCGGTGCGCTGGCTGCTCGTCATCGACCTGATCGCGCTGGTCGTGCTCATCGTGCTGGCCTTCGTGCGGGGCCGCCGGGTCGTGCAGAGGGGCGCCCCACGCCGCTGAACCGCCCGCCGTGTGACGAACTCAGCAAGTTACTCCGCCGTAAGTTACCGGGCGGTTAAGTTAGGCTGAGGGCCGTCATCCGGCAGCGAGGAGAGACGGCGATGGACGCGACCGCCCAGCGGCCCTGGACCCGCAGCTACGCCCCGGGCGTACCGGCCGAGATCGCGGAGCCGACCGGCACGCTGGTGGACCTGCTCACCGACGCCGCCCGCCGGTTCGGGCCCCGGGTCGCCCTCGACTTCTACGGCGCCACCACCACCTACGCCGAGCTGGCCGACCAGGTGGCCCGGGCGGCCGAGGCGCTGCGCCGGCTCGGCGTCGGCCCCGGCGACCGGGTCGCGCTGGTGCTGCCGAACTGCCCGCAGCACGTGGTCGCCTTCTACGCGGTGCTGCGCCTCGGCGCCGTGGTGGTCGAGCACAACCCGCTCTACACCGCCGACGAGCTGGCCCACCAGCTCACCGACCACGGCGCCCGGGTCGCCGTGGTGTGGGACAAGGTGGCGCCGCTGGTCGCCGGGCGGGGCGCGGTCGAGACCGTGCTGGCCGTCGACCTGCCCGGGGCGCTGCCCCGGCTCAAGCGGTGGGCGCTGCGGCTGCCGCTGCCCAAGGTCCGCGCCGCCCGGGCCGCGATGACCGCCCCGGCGCCCGACGCGCTCTCCTGGCCGGCGCTGGTCGCCGACGCCGCTCCGCTGGCCGCCGACCACCCCGCGCCCCGAGCCACCGACACCGCGCTGCTCCAGTACACCGGCGGCACCACCGGCGTCCCGAAGGGCGCCGTGCTGACCCACCGCAACCTGCGGGCCAACGCCGCGCAGGGCCGGGCCTGGGTGCCCGGCCTGCGCGACGGCGCCGAGACCGTGTACGCCGTGCTGCCGCTGTTCCACGCGTACGGCCTGACCCTCTGCCTCACCTTCGCGGTGAGCATCGGCGCCACCCTGGTGCTGTTCCCCCGCTTCGACCTCGACCAGGTGCTCGACGCGGCGCGCCGCCGCCCGCCGACCTTCCTGCCCGCCGTCCCACCGGTCTACGCGCGGCTCGCCACCGCGGCCCGGGAACGCGGCGTCGACCTCACCTCCGTCCGGTACGCGATCTCCGGCGCCATGGCGCTCCCGCCGGCCACCGTGGACCTCTGGGAGTCGGTGACCGGCGGCCTGCTGGTCGAGGGCTACGGGATGACCGAGACCTCGCCCATCACGCTGGGCAACCCGGTGGCGCCGACCCGCCGGCCGGGCACGGTGGGGGTGCCGTTCCCCTCCACCGAGGTCCGCCTCGTCGACCCGGAGGACCCGACCCGGGACCGCGCCCCCGGGGAGGCCGGCGAGCTGCTGGTCCGCGGCCCCCAGGTGTTCGCCGGCTACTGGAACCGCCCCGACGAGACGGCCCGGGTGCTGCTGCCCGGCGGCTGGCTGCGCACCGGTGACGTGGTCACCATGGACGCCGACGGCTTCGTCACCGTGGTCGACCGGATCAAGGAACTGATCATCACGGGCGGGTTCAACGTCTACCCGTCCGAGGTGGAGGAGGCGCTGCTGCGGATCCCCGGCGTCCGCGAGGCCGCCGCGGTCGGCCTGCCCACCGGGGACGGCGAGGAGGTGGTGGCCGCCGTGGTGCTGGACCCGGGGGTGGGCGCCGGCCCGGACTCGGTCCGCTCGGCCTGCCGCCAGCATCTCGCCGGCTACAAGGTGCCGCGCCGGGTCGTCGTGGTCGAGGAGCTGCCGCGCTCGCAGATCGGCAAGGTCCTGCGCCGCGAGGTCCGCGACCGCCTGCTCGCCGGGGGCTGAGGGCGGGGCCGGCACCGGTCAGGGCAGTTGGCCCGGCCGGTCGACGATCGCGACCCGGAGCTGCGCGACGGCCGATTCGGCCGACTCGCTGCCGTCGCGCACCACGGACCTGCGGGTGCCCAGGTAGACGTGGGTGTTCCGGTCGAAGATGAGGTCGTTGTTGCCACCGATCACGCCGGGCATGCGGATCGCCACCCCGTGCCGGCCGGCGGCGTCCACCACGTCGCCCGAGATGACGACGGCTCCCGGCTCCCGGGCCAGCAGTTCGAACAGCGCCGCCAGCGCTCGGGGCGGCACGTAGCCGTCGAGCACGGACCGCGCCGTGGTGTACGGCATGCTCTCGCTCCCGTACACGGCCTTCTCGTCGGCGCCCTCCGGCAGATGCAGGTCGACCGGGTGTTCCCGGAGGTATCGGAGCAGCCGGTCCGGCTCGGTGGGCAGGTCGCCGTGGTACGCCGGCGACGGCAGCTCGTCCAGCTCCTTGCGGGGATCCGCGGGATCGATCGGGCGGAGCACCCGCAGCTCGCCCCAGCCGTTCGGTTCGGCCTCCGGCCGGTACCGCGCCTGCGGGTGCGCGACTCCCCCGGCCGACTGCCACATCTGCACCCGCGTGGTGACGTACGGGCCGCTGTCCGGCCTCTCCCGCCTCGTCGCCAGGGCTTCCGTGAACACGTACTGGTCGGGTCGGGCGGTGAGCTCGGGCTGCTGCCGAGCGGCGTCGGCCGCCAGTCGGAGGATCTCCGACGCGCTGGCCGTGGGCGGCGGCTGGTCGCCCAGTCCCATCGTCTGGGCCGCCAGGACTCCGGCGGTCAGCGCGACCGCCAGCCCGAGCGCTCCGGCGAGGCGCCACCCGCGCGGGAACCGGGTGCGGTGCCCGACCGGACGGGCCGCCGGAACGGTCTCGGACCGCCGAACGACGTGGGCCTTCAGATCCGTGAGGAGCTGCTCCTCGAAGCCGTGCGGTGACTGCTCGGTCCTGGTCATGGCGTCGTCTCCGTTCGATCAGGCGAGGGTGGTGGCCGGGCGGGCGAGCACGGCGCGGACGATGCGACGGGCGCGGTGCAGGCGGACCCGGGCGGCGACCGGGGACATCCCGAGCGCGATCGCCGCCTCGGCCACGGTGAGACCGTCCACGGCGACGCTCTCGACCAGCGCCCGGGTGTGCTCGGGCAGCCCGCTCAGCGCCCGGCACGTGCGGCGCGCCGCCGACTCGGCGTCGATCCGTTCCTCGATGCGGGCGATGTCGTCGGCGTCCAGGTCCCGTCGTCCCGCCAGCCGGCCGGTCACCCGCAGCCGGCGGGCCGCCCGGCGCCGCTCGTCGGCGATGACGTTGCGGGCCACCCCGAACAGCCAGCCGATCTGGCTGCCCCGGTCCGGCCGGTAGCCGGCCGCCGATTCGATCACCGCCAGGAACACGTCGGCGGTCAGGTCGGCGGCGAGGTGCGGGTCGTCGACCCGCCGGGCCACGAACCGGCCCACCGCCTCCACGTGCCGCCGGTAGAAGATCTCGAAGGCCACCGGATCGGCTCCGATGCCGGAGATGTCACCCTCCACTGAGCCAGGATCATCCACGGGCCGTCCTCTCTCGTAGCCGTTACACCCCTTCTTCGCACGGGCGGGCGGTGGTGTTACCGGAACGAGAGGTGGCGGTTCCCGGGCCGGCGGCACCAATCGTCCTCGCCACCTCGCTCAGGTCGTCGTCCAGCTGGTGATCGCGCCCGGGCAGCCGGTGCAGCCGCGCCTGCGGGACGGCGCGGGCGTACAGGTCGGCGTGCGACGGTGGGGCGGTCTCGTCCTGGAGGCCGTGGAACACGTGCACGGGCACGCCGTGCGGCAGCCTCGCACCGAGGTCGTGCGGCAGCTCGAACTCCTCGCCGGGCCAGCCGCCCGCGCCGACGAACGGAGCGGCGATCAGCACGATCGCGCCGATCTGCCGCTCCGGTGGCCGCTCGGCGAGCGCGGCGACGAGGATCGTCGCGCCCACCGAATGGCCGGCGACCACCGCGCCGTCGGCCAGGGCCGCCAGCTCACGCCGGATGGCCGCACTCCACCGGGCGTAGCTCGGGTCGTCCTCGTCGGGCATGCGCGGGTAGCGGACCTCGTAGGTGTCCCCGAGCTCCCGCCTCAGGCTGTCGACCAGCTTGTCGTCCCATTCGTCGTGCGCGCCCGCGCCGCCGCCCTGGATGAACAGGATCTGCCGGGTACCTGCCATGACGATCCACCTTCGGATGCTCGGGTCGGACGACGACGCGTGGGCCGGCGTTGCGGGATCGTCACGCCGGTTCGACGGGCAGCCACAGTTCGCAGGTCGCGGTGCTGAAGTCGTCGGCGTGGTCGAGGACCGCGACGATCGAGGGGCCGGGCCGGAGACGCCACGGGTTGGAGGGGAACCAGTCGGTCGCGGTGGCGGCCCAGGTCTCCTGCAGGACCTGCGGGTGCGGTCCGGCGGTGCGGAAGACCGCCCACCTGCCGGCTGGCACCTCGATGGCGTCGAGGTCGTCCGGGGCCGGCGTGTCCCCGGAGACAGCGACCCCGTGCAGGTAGGTCAGTTCGCTGCCCTCGGCGCCGTCCGGGTCGAGGTCGTCGCAGACCTGCAGCAGGCCCGGCGGCTCGGCGTCCCCGAGGCTCTTCAACCGGAGGTGTTCCTCCCGGGGCAGTGCCGTGATGTGCCGCTGGATGTGCGGGTTGATGCCGTGGTGGATCAGCGGGACCCGAACGGCGTGCCCGACGAGCCGGAACGCGGGGCGGTCAAGGATGCGGGTGTGCATGGGTCTGCTCCCTTCGACGCTCAGGCGGAACCTGAGCTGCGGTTGTGTGCGAAGGGGGCCTCCGTCGCGGCGGACATCACCGGGACCGGCGCCGTGGACCGCCCGGAACGCGCGGCCGAACGCCTCCGTCGAGCCGTATCCGTGCCGGACGGCGATGCTCAGCAGGTCGTCCCGGCCGCGAACGACGTCGGCGGCGGCGACGGTCATGCGGCGCCGGCGCACGTACTCCGACAGCGGCATGCCGGCCAGTGACGAGAACATCCGGCGCAGGTGGTATTCGGTCGTGCCGAGCGTCCTGGCCAGTCCGACGACGTCGAATTCCTCGGTCAGGTGCTCTTCGACAGCGTCGACGAGCCGGTTGAGTGCCGAGATCACGAGGCCTCCCTTCGACGTCAAGACTGGCCCGAGGAACCCCGGCCGCGCCCGACCGCTGTGGCCCGATCCGATCATGCCGCTGCCGGCGGAGCCCGTCAGCCGAGACCGCGGTGCGCGGCCCACAGCTCACCGGCCCGGCCGGCAGCCCGGTCGACCAGAGCCACCAGCTCGGGCCGCTCCGGCACCGGGAACGAGACATAGGTGCCGCGGCCACCGGCGGTCGGGCGGCCGTAGGCCTTCGCCGCGAGGCGCCCGTCCGGCAGGAGCCGGACGTTGAGCGTGGTCAGCGTGAACTCCTCGCCGCGCCGGGTGTCGGTCCAGCGGAGCCCTTCGGGGATCGTGACGTTGATGGCCAGGGCGCTGACCTCGAGAGGGACATCGCTGCTCATGGACGCATGCTCCCACGCGACCCGACGCGCACGACGACGGCGGCGGTGATCACCACCGCTCCACGAGGTGTTCGCGGCCCTGCGGCGGGTCGTACGGTTCGGGCCAGTAGTCGACGATCCGGCTGATCAGCCCGTGCTCGGATACTTCCAGCCAGACACACGCGTCCTGCTGCTCGTCGCCCACCCGGACGTCGAGCCAGAGGGCGGCCGACCCGCCGTCGGCGACCAGCCGGCGCACCCGCAGGTGCCAGTCACCGGGATATTCGATGTTGAACCGCAGGAACGCCTCCCTGCCGCGGATGCGCTCCCGGGTCTGTGGCATCTCGTAGACCACGTCGTCGGTGAGCAGGCCGGCCAACGCGGGCCAGTCGCGGCGTTCGAGACGATCGACGTAGTCCTGTCCGGTCTGCCGGGTCACGGCGGTGTCGTTCACAGCGCGGACCCTACGGTCCGGCACCGACATCCTCGGCCGGCCGCCAATTTTGCCGAAACAGCAAGAAAGTTTGTCAGCGCCCGGAGCGTTCCGGATGCTGGTGGGCATCGGGGCGAACGCCGCCCAGCACCGGAAGGAAACGCCGCATGAGTGGACACGGGCACGGCCACCAGCTCAGCGAGGAGGAGGCGGCCGCCATCTTCGAGCCGCCGGCCTGGGACGAGCGATACTCCGGCGCGGAGAAGATCTGGAGCGGCAACCCCAACGCGCAGCTCGTCGCCGAGGTGACCAGGCTGACGCCGGGCACCGCGCTCGACGTCGGCTGCGGCGAGGGCGGCGACGTGATCTGGCTGGCTCGGCAGGGGTGGAGGGTCACCGGCGCCGACTTCTCCGCCAACGGCCTGGCCCGCGCCGCCCGGCACGCCGAGCAGGCCGGGGTCGCCGACCGCACCGACTGGTGGCAGGTCGACGCCCGGGCCTTCGCGGCCGACGGCCGGTCCTACGACCTGGTCACCAGCCACTTCCTGCACCCGCCGGACGGCGGGATGGTGGAGGTGACCGGCCGGCTGGCCGGCGCCGTCGCACCCGGCGGGCACCTGCTGGTCGTCGGGCACGCCCCGCACGAGGTGTTCACCCACCTGACCGCGAGCCAGCGCCGGGCCATGTTCCTGGCCGAGGAGCTGCTGCCCGGGCTGCCGGACGACTTCGAGGCGCTCGTGGTCGAGCAGCGGCCGCGGACGGTCACCCGCGACGGCGTGACGGTCGACATCGACGACTCCACGCTGCTCGCCCGCCGCAGGTCCTAGGCCGGCCCATCGCGCACCCCGCGCGGGCCGACCCCGGTCAGAACCAGGTCTCCCGGGTGTCCAGGGTGGTGCGGTCCAGGCTCTCCAGCAGGTCGAACTGCGGCCCGGTCCGGGGCAGCTCGTGGCGGAAGAAGTACCGGGCGGCCTGCCGCTTGCCGGCCAGGAAGTCGGCGTCCGGGCCGTCCGGGCTGCCCAGGGCCTCGACGGCGAGCAGCTGCTCCAGCCACATCCAGGCGATCACCACGTGCCCGACCGCCTCCAGGTAGATCGAGGCGTTGGCCAGTGTCACCTCGGGATCGCCGGCGCCGTGCAGCCGCCGGGTGACCACGGCGATCCGGTCGACCGCCGCGCCCAGCCGGCCGGCCAGTTCGGCCGCCTCGCCGTCGGCCTTCCAGGCCCGGGTCACCGTGGCCCGGATGGTCTCCAGCAGCAGCTCCAGGCCGGCGCCGTCGCGCATGGTGACCTTGCGGCCGAGCAGGTCCAGCGCCTGGATGCCGTGGGTGCCCTCGTGGATCGGGTTGAGCCGGTTGTCCCGCCAGTGCTGCTCGACGTCGTAGTCGCGGGTGTAGCCGTAGCCGCCGTGCACCTGGATGGCCAGGTCGTTGGCGGCGAGGCACCACTGCGACGGCCAGCTCTTGGCGATCGGGGTGAGCAGGTCCAGCAGGAGGTGGGCCCGGCTGCGGTCGGCCTCCGCCGGGGCGGTCTTCTCCTCGTCGAGGAGCCGTCCGCAGTAGAGGATGAGGGCGAGCGCGCCCTCCACGTAGCTCTTCTGCGCCAGCAGCATCCGGCGGACGTCGGCGTGCGCCACGATCGGCACCTGCGGGGCGGTGGGGTCCTTGTCGGCGGCCGGCCGGCCCTGGGGGCGCTGCCGGGCGTACGCCACGGACTTGAGGTGGGCGGTGTAGCCGAGCGCGGTGGCGCCGGCGCCCACCCCGATGCGCGCCTCGTTCATCATGTGGAACATCTGCGCCAACCCCTGGTGCGGCTCCCCCACCAGGTAGCCGACCGCCCCGGGCCGCCCGTACGGGCGGTGCACGCCCTCGCCGAAGTTGAGCAGCGTGTTGGTGGTGCCCCGGTAGCCGAGCTTGTGGTTGAGGCCGACCAGCACCACGTCGTTGCGGGGGCCGAGCGCGCCGTCGTCGTCGACGAGCACCTTCGGCACGATGAACAGCGAGATGCCCTTCACCCCGGGCGGCCCGCCGGGGATCCGGGCCAGCACCAGGTGGACGATGTTCTCGGCCAGGTCGTGCTCCCCGCCGGAAATCCACATCTTGGTGCCGACCAGCCGGTACGTCCCGTCGTCCTGCGGCTCGGCCCGCGTGGTGATGTCGGCGAGCGAGCTGCCGGCCTGCGGTTCGGACAGGCACATGGTGCCGAAGAACCGCCCCTGCACCATCGGCCGGACCCAGGTGTCGATCTGCTCGGCGCTGCCGTGGGCGAGCAGCAGGTTGGCGTTGCCCAGGGTGAGGAACGGGTAGGCGGCCGTCGACACGTTGGCGGCCTGGAACCAGGCGGAGCAGGCGGCGGCCACGGCGTGCGGCAGCTGCATGCCGCCCACCGACTCGTCCATGGTGGCGGCCAGCAGGCCGGTGCGGGCGTAGGCGTCCAGGGCGGCCTTGACCTGGGGGATGGTGCGAACCCGCTGCCCGTCGAAGCTCGGTTCGCTGGCGTCGGCGGCCCGGTTGTGCGGCGCGAACTGCTCGGCGGCGACCTGCGCGGCGAGGTCCAGCACGGCGTCGAAGGTCTCCCGCGAGTGCTCGGCGTAGCGGGGCCGTTCGGTCAGCCGGCCGACGTCGAGCCAGTCGTGGAGCAGGAACGCCAGATCCCGACGGGACAGCAGGGTGGACGACGACGACACGGGACTCCCTCCGTGGGCCGTCGTCAGCCGCGGCGCAGCCCGGCGACGGCCTCTCGGAGGTCATCCTGACTGATCGGGGCGGGCGGCGCACCCTCCGTCGCCTCCCGGAGCGCCTTGGCGAGTTGCACCCGGCGCAGCACCTCCCGCAGGTCGGCCCCCGTGAGCGCGGGGGTGGCCGCGGCCAGCGCCGC
Source organism: Micromonospora sp. NPDC005707 (assembly GCF_040631005.1). Classification (NCBI taxonomy): domain Bacteria; kingdom Bacillati; phylum Actinomycetota; class Actinomycetes; order Micromonosporales; family Micromonosporaceae; genus Micromonospora; species Micromonospora sp. NPDC005707. The sequence continues at coordinate 88,303 of NZ_JBEXYR010000019.1, read as the reverse complement.
CGGGTCGACGTCGGCGCCGAACATCCGGAAGCCGGGCCGCTCGTGCCGGTCGATCAGCTCCCGGATCATCTTGGCGAGGATCTCCGCGCGGCCGGTCTCGTCCGGCGCCGGAATGGCGATCTTGAGGTCGAAGCGGCCGGAGCGGGTCAGCGAGGCGTCGACCCGCTGCGGGAAGTTGGTGGTGGCCACCACGATGACGTCCGGGTTCTCCTCGAACAGGGTGTTCATCTCCTGCTTGAAGATGCCGGCCACCGCGTTCACCGCCTGGCTGGCGGCGTCGCCGCCGGCGCCCGCGTAGCTGATGATGCTGTCGAACTCGTCGAAGAGCATGACGGTGGGCCGCCGGTAGCGGCGCGCCTCCCGGAAGATCCGCTTGATGTTGCGCTCGGAGCCGCCGAGGAACTTGTCGAGGATCTCCGGGGTGCGGATCTCCACGAAGTCCGCGCCGATCTCGTTGGCCAGGGCCCGGGCCAGCATGGTCTTGCCGGTGCCCGGCGGCCCGTACAGCAGGATGCCCTGCGGCCGCCGCGCGCCCCAGCGGGCCATCGCCTGCGGGTGCCGGAACGAGACGGCGACCTCGCGGAAGCGGGCGACCACCTCGGCCAGGCCACCGACCTGGTCGAGGGTCACGGCCGCGCTGCGCGGCGCCGCCGCGGCCACGCGGTGGCCCACGGGGTACGACCGGCCGCGCAGCAGTGTCGGCTCCGGGGTGTCGCCGGCCAGCTCCCGGACGGTCTGGAGCACCACGCCGACCATGAGGGTCAGGTGCGCGGGCGTGACCTCGGCGCTGGGCACCTCGGCGCGTACCCGCACCGCCGGCCCGTCGTGGCTGACCTCGGGGCGCAGGCCGGCCTCGTCGGCGGCGCGCAGCACCGCCCGGCCGGCCGGGTCGCGCGACGGCTCGGCGAGGGCGGCCCCGGTGGGTCGCAGCCCGAGGCGGCGGCCGGCCTCGGCGGCGACCCGGCCGACGGCGGCGGCCGGACCGTCGCCGCCGCGCGCGGCGAGCCGCTGGGCCACCAGCAGCCCGATCGGCCCGGCCAGGCCGAGGGCGAGCAGGCCGGCGCCGGGCAGCGCGGTGTCCGCCCGCAGGTACGCCTCGAAGCGGTGCACCGGCCGCCCGTCCCGGCTGTCGGCGCGCACGGTGCAACGCACCTCCCGCACCGGCGCGGGGAAGTCGCCTCCGGCCAGCAGCTCCACCGGCCCGTCCTGCGCCGCGGCGAGCAGGCCCGCGGCGTCGGTGACGGTCACCCGGGCGCCGAGCAGCCTCACCGTCTCGGCGTCCGGCCGGACCTCGTACCCCATGCGATCACATCCCTCGCCGCGGCGGTCTCCGCTGCCGAGTCTGGCACCGTGGCACCGCCCCGGCCACCGGCGCGGGTCAACCCGCCTCGGCGAGCAGGCCGTCGACCAGGTCCCGGGGCAGCCCGTGGGTGTCGTGCAGCCAGTGGTAGTCGCGCTCGGTCAGCGGACCGCGCGCGCGTACCCGGTCGACCAGCGGCCGGCCCCGGTCCAGCAGGCCACGGAACCGCCGCTCCTCGTCCAGCAGCAACTCCCGCAGCGGCCCGACCTCCGCGTCCTGCCGGAACCGGCGCAGCGTGTCGCGGTACGCGTCGAGCGGCAGCTCGGTCAGGCCCCGCGCCGGGTCGTCGCGCCACAGCACGGTGAGCGCCCGCCGGACCAGCCGGCGCAGCACGTAGCCGCGGCCGGTGTTGCCGGGGCGTACCCCGTCGCCGAGCACGACCACCGCGGAGCGCAGGTGGTCGGCGACCACCCGCAGGTCCGCGCCGCGCAGGTCCCACCGGTCGCGGACCGCGCCCACCCACGGGGTCAGGCCCGCGCCGTCGAAGACCGACCGGCCGCCGCGCAGCACCATCTCCAGGCGTTCCAGGCCCATCCCGGTGTCGATGCTGGCCATCGGCAACGCCGTCAGCCGGCCGTCGGGGTGGCGGTGGTGGCGCATCTGGACGTGGTTCCACACCTCCATCCAGCGCTCGTCCGTGCCCGGGGTGCCGGACGGCGCGCCCTCCCCGGTCCACACGAAGATCTCCGAGTCGGGCCCGCACGGGCCGGTGGGGCCGTTGGACCACCAGTTCTCCGCGCCGTTGGACTCGACCGGCACGCCCAGCCCGGTCCAGGTCGCGAGCGCGGTCTCGTCCGGGCCGACCTGCTCGTCGCCGCCGAAGACGGTGGCGTGCAGCCGCCCCGGGTCGATACCGAAGCCCTCGGTGAGCAGTTCGTGGCCCCAGCGCAGGCTGGTCGCGATGTCGTAGTCGCCGAGCGACCAGGAGCCGAGCATCTCGAAGACGGTCAGGTGGGTGCGGTCACCGACCTCGTCGAGGTCGGTGGTGCGCAGGCAGCGCTGCACGTTGACCAGCCGCCGGCCGCCGGGGTGCGGGCGCCCCAGCAGGTACGGCGTGAGCGGGTGCATGCCGGAGGTGGTGAAGAGCACCGGGTCGCCGGGTGACGGGACGAGCGAGCTTTCCGGCGCGTCCCGGTGGCCTCGGCGGTGGTAGTGGTCGACGAAGGTGCGGACGATCTCATCGGGTGTCATGGCACGGGCCTTCCGGTGGGGACGACCGGACGGTCCGCCGCGCGGGCGGTGGCGTGACACGACGACGCCGGCGGACCGTTTCCGGTCGCCGGCGGGAATGGGGCAGGTCAGGCGGCGGCGGCCGGCGAGCGGGAAGCTCGCGCGGCCGCGGCGGTGGTGCTGCGCCTGAGGTCCATGCCCATGACGGTAGCCGATCGGGGATGGCGCCGCCCACCGGAATATCTCTCCGGTGGGCGGCGACCGGTCAGGCCGTGCCGGAGGAGACCAGCGGGGCGGTGGCCACCGGCTGGCGCCGGTCGGCGCGCCGGTTGGGCAGCGACAGCCGGATGACCTTCCACCAGGCGGAGGCGACCTGCTTGGGCAGGGGGCCGGTCGTGTACTTCAGCCCGTACCGGTCGAACAGCGCCCGGACCTGCGGGGCGATCTCCTGGTAGCGGTTGCTGGGCAGGTCGGGGAAGAGGTGGTGCTCGATCTGGTACGACAGGTTGCCGGTCATGATGTGCAGCAGGCGGCTGCCGCTGATGTTGGCCGAGCCGAGCATCTGCCGCAGGTACCACTCGCCGCGGGTCTCGCCCTCGATGGAGGTCTTCTCGAAGGTCTCCACGCCGTTCGGGAAGTGCCCGCACATGATCACCGAGTGGCTCCACAGGTTGCGGATCAGGTTCGCGGTGAACGTGGCGGCGAGCGTGGACAGGAACGACGGGCCGGACAGCAGCGGGTGCAGCACGTAGTCCTTGAGCACCTGGCGGCGGATCTTGCGGCCGACCGCCCGGGCGCGGGCCCGGAACGCCGGGTCCTTGTGCCGGCCCTTCTTGAGGTTCTCCCCCAGCTCCAGGTCGTACGCGGCGATGCCGTACTCGAAGAAGCAGGCGTTCACGAAGTTGTAGAACGGCTGGCCCAGGTACGCCGGGTGCCACGGCTGGTCCTCGTCGACCCGCATGATGCCGTAGCCGAGGTCGTTGTCCTTGCCGAGCACGTTGGTGTAGCGGTGGTGCAGCTCGTTGTGCGAGTGCTTCCACTGCTCGGGCGGGGAGACGTGGTCCCAGTCCCAGGTGGTGGAGTGGATCTTCGGGTCGCGCATCCAGTCCCACTGCCCGTGCAGGACGTTGTGCCCGATCTCCATGTTGTCCAGGATCTTGGCCACCGCGAGGCCGGCCGTGCCGACGATCCAGGCGGGCGGGAACAGCGAGAACAGCAGCACCGCGCGGCTGCTCAGCTCCAGCGTTCGCTGGGTCTTGATCACCTTGCGGATGTAGCGGGCGTCCCGCTCACCCCGGTCGGCGATCACCCGGTCCCGGATCGCGTCCAGCTCCTTGCCGATGATCTCGATGTCCTCGGCGCTGAGGTGGGCGATCGGGTTGTCCGCCTTCTTCTGGATCACGGTCACGTCGGAGGGCCTCCTGTCAGAGTTCGATGTCGCAGGTACCGGCGGCCGCCGACACGCAGGTCTGCACGAGCACGCCGTCCCCGGGGACTGCGGTGGTGACGTCGCCGTTGCGCAGGTCGCGTACCGCGCCCTCCCGCAGCGGGACGACGCAGCCGAAGCAGATGCCCATCCGGCAGCCGGACGGCATCAGCACTCCGGCCCGCTCGCCGGCGTCGAGGATCGGGGTGGCCCCGTCGGCCTCGACGGTCACCCCGGCCTCGGTGAACGTCACGGTGCCGCCCTCCCCCGGCGAGATCACGGTGGGCCGGAACCGCTCGGTGTGCAGCCGGTCGGCGAGCCCGTGGGAGTCCCAGTACCCCTCGACGGCGTCGAGCATGCCGATCGGCCCGCAGGCCCAGGTCTGCCGGTCGAGGTGGTCGGGCACCAGGTCGGCCAGCTCGTCGACGCCGAGCAGGCCGTCGCTGTCGGTGTGCCGCTCGACCAGCCGCAGCGCGCCGGCCTCGGCGAGGGCCCGCAGCTCGGGGCCGAAGATGACGTCGTCCCGGGTGGGCGCCGAGTGCACCAGCACCACGTCCGCCCGGTCGTGCAGGCCGGCGCGGAGCATCCCCATGACCGGGGTGATCCCGCTGCCGGCGGTGAGGAAGAGGACCCGTCCGGGCGTCGCCTCGGGCACGACGAAGTCGCCCTGCGCCTGGTCGAGCTGCACGATCGTGCCGGGCCGGACCCGGCGGACCAGGTGATTGCTGACCTTGCCGTCCGGGATCGCCTTCACGGTGACGGCGATCAGGCCGTCCGCGGCGCCCGGCGCCGAGGTGACCGAGTACGCGCGCCACTGACGCACCCCGTCGACGTCCACGCCGAGGCGCACGTACTGTCCGGGCAGGTGCCCCTGCCAGCTGCGGCCCGGCTGGATGACCACGGTCGCGGCGTCCCGGGTCTCCGGACGGACCTCGACGATCCGGCCGCGCAGCGGGGCGCCGGCCCGCAGCGGCGCGACGAGGTCGAGGTAGTCACCAGGCAGCAGCGGGGTGGTGACCGCGCCGGCCAGCCGCAGCAGTCTGTCCCGGAAGGTCACCTTCTGGGAGCGGCGGGGGGCAGTTGTGGTCATATCACCAGGGTGACTGCGTGATCGCATAACATCTTGACCGGCAAAGGTGAAAGAGCCGCAGGTTTTTGTTCGGGGAGAACAACATGTCGGACGACTACGCGAGCTATCGCGCGGCCCATCTCGAACTCGACGAAAGGGTGTCCGCCCGGCTCCGTGACCGGCTCCCCGTGGTCGCCGAGCGTACCGTCAGCGCGATCACCGCCGAGGTCCCCGACTACTCCGGCGCGCTCACCGGCACCATGCGGGCGAAGATCGAGAACGCGGTACGCATCGCGCTGGGCACCTTCCTCCAACTCATCGACGGGGCACAGCTGGCCGACCCGAGCACCCCGCTGGCACCGGCCCTGGAGGCCGCGTACGCCCTGGGCAGCGGCGAGGCGCGCTCGGGGCGCAGCATGGACGCGCTGTTGGCCGCGTACCGGGTGGGGGCGCGGGTGGCCTGGCGGGAGGTCTCCGCCACCACGGTCCGCAGCGGGCTGTCCGCCGAGACGGTGGCGGAGTTCGCCGAGCTGATGTTCGCGTACATCGACGAGCTGTCCGCGGCCAGCGTGGCCGGGCACGGCGACGAACGGGCCAGCGCCGGCCGGGCCCGCCGCCGCAACATGGAGCGGCTCACGCGGCAACTGCTCGCCGGGGAGCCCGAGGACATCCTGCGGCGCAGCGCCGAACGGGCCGACTGGCCGCTGCCGCAGACCCTCACCGTCGTCCTCCTGCCGCGCCGCAACCTGCGCGCGGTGCTCGCCCTGCTCGGCCCGCACACCCTGGAGAGCGGCGAGGACCTGCCCGGCATGGACCCCGCCGAGGAACTGGCCGTCCTCCTGGTGCCGGACACCCACGGCGCCCGGCGGCGCCAGCTCACCCGCCTGCTGCACGGGCACCGGGCGGTGCTCGGGCCGGCCCGGCCGTGGCACCGGGTCGCCGCCTCCTACCAGCGGGCCACCCGGGCGCTCGCCCTCGGCCTCGGCGAACCGGACGCCGGGCCGGTCGACACCGAGCACCACCTGGCGGAGCTGCTGCTCAGCATGGACCCGGAGATCCTGGCCGACCTCCGCGCCCAGGCGCTCGCGCCCCTCGCCGACCTGCCGCCGGCCACCGCGCACCGGCTCGCCGAGACGCTGCGCTCCTGGCTGCTGCACCAGGGTCGCCGCGACGACGTGGCGGCCGACCTGTTCGTGCACCCGCAGACCGTCCGCTACCGGATGGGCAAGCTCCGCGAGCTGTACGGGGACCGGTTGCACGAACCGGCCACGGTGCTCGCCCTCACCATCGCCCTGGCCGTCCCACCCACCCCACCGGAGGCGGAATGAACAGCCCGGGCGCGGTCGGCGCCACCGTTCCGCGCCGGTTCGGCCGGGCCGGTGTCGGCGGGTGCCCGCGACGGCACGCCGCGGTTCCGTCCGGGTGCCGGGCTCCGGCGGCCGACCGGGCCTACTCCTCGGGGACGCCCGGACCGACCTCGCCGCGCCTCAGGTGCTCGGCGTTGCGGTCGGCTTCGCTGTCCGCGTTCGCGGCTCCCGCGCCCGCGTCCGTGGTGCGGCGCCCCTCGGCGTCCTGGTACACGGCGCCGGTCTCGAGCGCGTCCTCCTGCTGCCGGCTCTGCTCAGGTGTGGTCATCGCCACCGACTACCCGGCGACCGCCCCGGATATGCGCCGGCCTCCGGCAGAGGCTACGGCTCGACCCGGCCGGCGCCGTGGATCCTCGCCAGTTCGGCGGCGTACTCGGCGTCGGTGAGCGCGCCCCGCTCGTGCTGCCGGGTCAGCGCGTGGATGTCGCGCCGCCGGTCGCTGGGGACACCGCTGGCCGGGCCGATGCCGGTCGAGGGCCCGGCCTGGCGGACACCCCCCGCGGCGGGCCGGCCGGCGGGCGGCGCGGACTGACCGGGGAGCGACGGGGGCCAGCCAGCCGGCGACCCGGGCCGCCCCTCCGGGGGCGCCTGCCCGCGGCGCTGCGCGTCGTGGTGGTGTGCCCGCAGGATCGCCAGGATCTCGTCGTAGTGTTCCGGCCAGGTGGCCAACCGGCCCAGTTCAGGCCGGAACGTGAACGGCCGGAACAGGTCGCCGCGCTGCAGCGGGGTCTGTACCGAGGGCCCGTCGGCCCGGTCGATGACGATCGCGACGCGACCCATGTCCAGGCCGGCGATGCTGGCCGTGCCGTTGCGGATCCGCGCCACCGACGCCCAGGGCACCGTTGTCGTACGCAGCATTGACCGGGACCGCAGACCGCGGGCGCTGACGTAGACGCCGAGCATCGCCTGCCGCGCCGTCACGGTCACGGCGACGATCAGCCACAGCACGGCGAGGACCGCCAACGGGGCCGGCACCGACCCGCGCACGTGCCCGGCGACGAGGAACGTGCCGACTGCGACCGCCGCGACTAGCCCCAGCAGGGCGAAGCCGGTGGCGATGTCCAGCGAGTACGGGCGGCGCCATCTGCTCATGCCGCCATGGTGGGGGTAGGTGTCCAACCGGGAACCTGCGTCAGGCGGGGACGTAGACGAGGTCCATGGTGTCGGTGCGCCCGGACCAGCGGAGGTCGAGGTGCCAGCAGCCGGCCTGCGGCAGGTCGATGATCGACGGGCCGGGGCCGCCGGCGACCTCCCGGGTCGCCCGCGTGGTGGTGCCGTCCAGGGTCGCCGTGATGACGAGGGTGGTCGGCGCGCTGGGATCGGGCGACGGCGTGGCCGCCGGCCGGGCCACCCAGAGGATCTTGTTGTTGGGCCCCTCCGTCCGGCCGACGCTCAGCGGCTGGCCGAACAGCACGGCCACGATGTCGCCCTTCGCGCCGAACACGTGCGCGATGCGGGTGCCCCCGCTGAACCCGGCATCGGCCCAGTCGGGCAGCTCGCCCGACTCGACCCGTGCCGCGCAGCCGGTCGTCGCGCCGGCCGCCGGGGTGGCCGGGGTGGCCGGGGTGGCCGGCGTGCCCGACCGGCCCGCGGTGGTGCAGCCCGCCAGCAGGACCACCGCCCCCAGCAGGAGGCTTCCGCTTGAACGCATTCCGCACCTCCGGACCTGCCCGGCGCCGTGGGCGGCACCCCTGTCCTGACGACACCGGCCGGGCGGCGCAGGTTCCGACCCGTGCGCTACGCCCAGGTGGCGGCGTCGGGGTCGATGCCGTGGGCGCGTGCGCTGGCGTCGATGCTGCGCCGGAACCACGTGGCAAGGCCGGCGCGGATGCCGTCGTAGTGGGCGGTGAATCCCGGGTCGGCCTCGAACATGCGGCCGAGACAGACCTGCATCTGCCTGGTGAGGGAGAAGTACGACGTGAAGACGTCCCGGTGCCGCTCGACGAGGTCGTTCGCCTCAGCGCTGCCAGGGGCGACACCGGCGTCCATCGCGTCGCCGAGGGCACGGTCGAGGTCGGCGACGGCGTCGGCGACGGCCCGCCACTCCTCCGGGCTACGCGAGGCTGAGCGCTCGGCGTACTGCTGCCACTGCGCCGTGTCGCCGTAGCGCTGACGGGCCTGGGCGGGCCAGTCCGGGTCCCACTCGGGGCCGAAGATCGCGGCCTGCTGCTCGACGGTGAGCAGCAGGCCGCGCTCGTGGGCGTCGATCATCCGATCCAGGCCGGCACTGAGCTGCTGGAGGCGGTCGATCCGTTCGGCAACCTGGGCGCGCGGCGCGCGCAGCGCGCCGGGCACGTCGGCGGCCGAGTCGTCCAGGATGGCGCGGATCCGGTCCAGGTCGAGGCCGATCTCCCGGTAGACGACGATGCGGTGCAGGCGTTCCAGATCGCCGGCCGTGTAGAGCCGGTATCCGGCGGCCGTGCGCAGTGACGGTCGCGCCAGACCGATGGCATCCCAGTGGTGCAGGGCGCGGACCGTCACGCCCAGACGCGTCGCGACCTGACCGACGGTCAGGCCACCGGCGTCAGTGGCATCAGGCATGCTCCGCATTGTCGCCGCGACCGGCGCCCGGTGGGGTGATGCCGATGGCTTCAAGGTTCCGCGCCTCCTGGCTGGCCGGGTCGAAGGGCTTCGCCGCGGTGAAGACGACCCGGGCGTTCTCGGGCGTGATCACCTCCACGTCGCGGGTGTTCCAGGGGGTGTCCCGCGGGCCGTCGACCGAGTCCGGGCTCACCGCACGGCAGGCCTCGACGAGGGGCTCGATCTGGCCGAGCACGCACGCGAAGCTGACGCTCATCGCCGGCGCCTGCGCCGGAACGTCCGCCGCCGCGACGAGGAGCACGTCCTGGAACGCCCACCGGCGCAGGTGCACAAGCGTGCCGGGGATGCTGAACAGCTCGAAGAACCCGAGCCCACGAATCCAGAAGTCCACCGACGCCGCCACATCGCTCGTGGGGATCGTCACGAACGCGGGCATCCCGTAGATGCCCCGGTACGGCTCCGGCGCCACCGCGTCCGGGCCGGGTGCGGGCACGGGACTGATCTCGAAGGCGTTGTAGTGGTCGCTCATGGACCCCACCCTCCGGCCTGACGCAGCGTGAGGGTCAAGCCGGAGCCGTGAATCCGGTCCTGTCGCTGCGGCGCGACCGGTGTCGCGGCCCGGTACACCTAGTCCAGGGACCCGGCGATCCCGATCGCCTCGTCCCGGGTGAGGTCGCCCTCCAGCCGGTAGCTGACACCGGCGTCCTCCCAGATCAGCGTGGCCGCGGCGAGCCGGGCGGTCGCCACCCGCACGGTGCCCGTGCGGTCGACGTAGGACAGCTCGTGCGGGCCGCCGATCCACACGGCGAAGTCGCCGTGGACCTGTACCCATTCCACGCCCGGCCCACTGACCTGCTTCTGGAAGACCGGCTCGAGGTGTCCGTCGAAGGCGTCGAGGCGCAGCGCACCACCGCGGTAGAGCAGCGTCACCACCCGGTACGCGCCGGTGCCGTCCGGGTCGGCGACCAGCACCTGCTCGGGGTCGCCCAGCTCGGCCGGTACGCGGATCGGGAAGCGAAGGTGCCGCTGCGCCTCGTGGAAGGCGGCGGGCCGCTGGGCCGGCAACGGGGACGGCACGCCGGTGGGCGGCATCGGCGCCGACGTGGTGTCGATGACGATCCCGGAGAAGCGCAGCAGTCCCGCCACGGCGTCGGCGATGGCGGCCCGCCCCGGCGGCAGCAGGGCGACCAGCAGCGCGGCCAGCGCCGCGGCGAGCCAGTAGCGCCAGCGGCGGCGACGGTGTGCCGGCGCGGCCAGCCGGGACCGCACCCGGGCGGTCACGTCGGGGACCTCGGGTGTGTCCAGCCAGGTGGCGAGGGCGCGCAGCTCGCGCTCGAGGTCATCCACGGCGCACCTCCTCGCGGTCGAGCAGGCTGCGCAGCTTCGCCAGGGCCCGGTAGGTCCGTGACTTCACCGTGCCCTTGGGCCAGCCGAGCGTCGTCACGGTCTCCTCCTCGGTCAGGTCGAGAAGGAACCGGCACACGATCACCTCGCGGTCCTTGACCGGGAGCTGGCGCAGCGCCGCCACCAGCGCGGCCCGGCGCTCTGCGGCGAGGACCCCGCCCACCGCCGCGTCCTCGCCGACCTCGGCCCCGGGGTTCGCCGCCGTGGCCCGCAGGACCAGCCCGTCCCGCCGGCTGCGGGACCGGTGCAGGTTGCGGGTCTCGTTGGCGACGATCGCGAGCAGCCACGACCGGAAGGACGACTCGCCGCGGTAGCGGGACAGGTTGCGGAACCCCTTCACGAACGCCTCCTGGATGACGTCCTCCGCGTCCGATCCGGCACCGAGCAGCACCGCCGTCCGGTACGCGGACGCGGTGTGCCGGGCGACCAGGAGTTCGTACCCCTCCAGGTCACCGGCGCGAGCGCGGCGGACAAGCTCGTCGTCGTCCAGTGGAGACCTCCCGTTCGATCACCCTCATGACACCGGCCGGGCGGCGCAGGTTCCACCTTCGCGGCGCGGAACTTCGACGGCTTCGAGGGTGTCACCCGAGCATGACCGTCACCATCTCGCGCCGCGGCATCCTGACCCTGCTCGCCGGCGCCGGCGCCGCCGCACTGGCCGGCTGCGAACCGGCCCGGGGCCCGGCCTCCGCCCCGGGCGTCGCCATTCCCGATCCGCTGCTCGTCCGCGTCGACGGAGGGGAGGCTCTCCTGCGCGGGACCGACCGGCGGACGTTCCCCCGCGCCGTCGCCAGCGCGGACGGCGGATGGATCTTCGCGACCGCCCCCGACGGCCCCGACACCGCCTGCTGGCGGATCGACACCACGACTGGCCACGCCTCGCCGAAGACGGTGCTGCCCGGGCGTTGGGCACCCCAGGCGGTCTCCGGCGACGGGACGGGGGTGGCTCTCACCACGACCGGCGCGACGGCGAGCGGCGGTCGCCCACCGGGGCGGGACGCGACGCCGGTGCTGGTCGCCGACGTCAACGGGGTACGCCACCGGCTCGACCTGCGGGGCAACTTCGTCCCGGAGGCGTTCACCGCGGAGCACACCGGGCTGTTCGTCCTCGAATGGCTCCCCGCGACCGCCCCGGACCGCTACCGGGTGCGGGTCGTCGACCTCGCCACCGGCGAGCCGGGACCGCTGTCCACCCGCGACAAGACACCGGTTCCGCCCGGCGCCGAGGAGGAGATGCGCGGCGACGGGCGCCAGGCGGTGCTCGCCCCGGACCGCACGGTCCTCTATACGCTCTACACCCACCAGCCCGGCCACCAGCACACCCGGGACTTGATCAGCGGTCGGCCCGGCAACGCGCACGCGTTCGTCCACACCCTCAACCTGGCGGCCCGGTGGGCGTACTGCATCGACCTGCCGCACCCGTTCGGCGAGGCGGCCGCGGCCGGACACGCCATGGCGATCAGCCCCGACGGCGGGCGGCTCCTCGTCGCCGACGTCTCGTCGGGCACCGTCGCCGACATCTCCACCGAGGAACTCACGGTACGCCGCACGGTCCCGCAGGACCGCGGCACGGGCGCCGCGCACGCCGCCGCCGGCGACGACCGCCTGTTCCTGGCCGCCGGCACGACGGTCCGCGCCCTGGATCTCACCCGCCTGACCGGCACGGCGGACTGGCAGGTACGCGAGCCGGTCACCGGCCTCGTGCTCAGCCGTGACGGCAGCCGCCTCCACGTGGGCCAGCGGGACGCGGTGAGCTGGCACGATGCCGCCACCGGCCGGGAACTCGGTCGCGTCCCGGTTCCCGGTCTGGTCGGCCTGCACGGCCTGGCCGGGGCCGCCTGACCCGACGCTGCCCGGCCGCCTTCCTGCCCCTGCCGCCCGCCCGCCTCGGATGGGACCGAACACGATCCACCTGCCCGGGCGGCCCGGGTCCTCCGGCCCTGGCCGCCGCCGCCCGCGCCGGGCAGGCTCGGAGGGGAACCGGCGACGAGGAGGCGTACCCATGAGCCAGCCAGCGACCTGGGCGGAGCAGACTCCGACCGGGCGGATGCTGGAGGCGGCGGCCCGGCAGGCCCTGCACGCCCCGTCGGTGTTCAACACCCAGCCCTGGCGCTGGCGGATCACCGCGGACACCCTCGACCTGCGCGCCGACACCGACCGGCAGCTCGCCGCCGCCGACCCGGACGGCCGGCTGCTCGCCCTCAGCTGCGGGGCGGCCCTGCACCACGCCCGGATGTCCCTCGCCGCCGCCGGCTGGACGGTCACCGTCGAGCGGCAGCCCGACCCGGCCGACCCGGCGCTGCTGGCCCGGCTGCGCGCCACCGGCCCCACCCGCCTCGACGTCGCCGCCGCCCGCCTGGTCGAGGCCATCCCGCGCCGCCGCACCGACCGCCGCGCCTACGGCGACCGCCCGGTTCCCGAGCCGGTGCTGAACCGGCTGCGCGCCACCGTGGAGGCCGAGGACGGCCACCTGCACATCGTCCGGCCCGACCAGATGCCGATGCTGGCCGTCTCCACCGGCCGCGCCGCCGACATCGAGCTGGCCGACCCCGCGTACCGGGAGGAACTGCGCCGGTGGACCGACCGGCCCGCGGGCAGCGGCGACGGGGTGCCCACGGCGACCGCCGTCCGCCCCGCGCCCCGGCGGGTGCCGTTGCGCGACTACGCGCCGGGCGGGGCCGCCGGGCTGAGCGCCGGCGCGGGCTTCGACCGTGGCGCGGCGTACCTGATCCTCTTCGGCGAGCGCGACGATCCGGCGGCCTGGCTGCGCGGCGGCGAGGCGCTGTCCGCGCTGCTGCTCACGGCCATGGCCGAGGGCCTGGCCAGCGCCCCGCTCAGCGACGCCATCGAGGTCGCCTGGCCGCGCCGGATGATGCGCGACCTGCTCGCCGGGATCGGCGACCCCTACCTGGTGGTCCGGGTCGGCTGGGGACCCGACGAGGACCTGCCGCCCGCACCCCGCCGGACCCCCGCCGACGTCATCGAGGTGACCGGCTGAGCGCCGACCCTGGCCCGGTGCCGCCGTGCGGCACGGCCTACGGTGCCGGTGGGCCGCCCAGCCCGCGGAAGACCTCGCCGCAGACGTCGACGCAGTGCGCCAGCACCACGTCGGCGGTGAGCACCCCGGTCGTGGTGAACAGGAAGACCTCGCGGTCAACGCGCTCGACCGACGCGGTCCACGGCGCGGCCGTCAGCGTCCGCTCGACGGCGTCGCTGCCGGGTGAGGACAGGTCGAAGACGGTCAGCATCCCGTCGTCGAAGCTGAGGGTCCACTCCCGGCCGTCCTTCGTGGAGACGGCCAGATAGCCCGGCAGGTCATCCAGTGCGGGGTCCTGCGGCAGGCGCCCGGTCGCCCCGGCCACCGCGGGCTGCTCGGCCAGGGCGTCGCCGTCGAAGACGTCCCAGCCGTCGATGCGCTGCGGCTCGACACCGTCGACGGCGTAGGCAGGGCGGGAGCGGCGCAACCAACTCATGACTCTCACTATCGGGCACGGGGGGCCCGGTGTCGCCACCGGGCCCCCACATGGGGAGGGATCAGGGCCAGAAGGAGCCGTTCGACGGGTAGATCTTGAACGGGATCCGGTTGCGCCGCAGGCAGTCGAGGAGATCCTGCGGGATGTCCAGCGACCCGTTGGCGTGCGGCAGGAAGTGCCACATCGCCTCGGCCACCTGTTGCGTGTCGAGCAGATGCCGGTCCTGGTCACACTGCTTGAGGTAGTGGCCCGGGTACGGCTTGCCGGTCTTCACCTCGTGCAGCTTGCGCGGCGGGCCGGTCTCCAGGAAGTCCGGCTCGCGGGCCGACCCCGGCCGCGGCACGTTCGGCGTCGCGATCCGCCCGGCCTGGTTGCGCAGACCCGGGACCCCCGCCATCACCACGTCGGCGAAGTAGTCCTCGCCGGCGTCCGCGCCGCGCAGCCACGGCGTCGGCGTGGGCGGAGGCGTCACCGCGTCGGTCAACGCGTCCGCCAGCCGCCCCAGGCTGTTGTCGGCCCGGCGGGCCAGCCGCAGGATGACGTCGTCCGCGAACCCGGCGTCGGTGAACCGGCCGTAGTTGCCGAGCATGATGGCACGGATGGTCAGCGTCTTGACGCTGTCGGAGATCTTGTCGTACTTGGCGACGAAGTGGATCACCTTGTCGAGCCGGTGCAGGTACCGCGCCACGAACTTCGCGGCCTTGCCGGGGATCGCCACCGCGTCACCGACGTACGGGACCAGGCCCATGATGCTCAGGCCGGCGCCGACCCAGTCCTGGTTGATCACCGCGGCGACGGTGTCCCGCAGATCCGCCAGGCCGCCGAGCACCCAGCCGACCACCGGGATCAGGCTCAGGCCGCCGGAACACAGGTAGCCCGACAGCCAGGCCATCGAATCCCTGGGCGCGAAGTCACCGGCGATCAGACCGAGCACGAAGTCGGTCACGTACGTCCACTTGCTGACCTGCTCGTCCGGGATCAGCGGGTCCAGGCCCTGGTCCTCGGCGTGCCCGAGCTCGTAGGCGTCGGACATCCCGTCACCGTCGGTGTCCACCGCCAGGGGGTTCGTCAGGTGCTCGCTGGTCTCCGCGCCGTCACCCAGGCCGTCGCCGTCGGTGTCCGGGTTGGCCGGATCCGTCTCGCTGTCGTCGACCTCGGTGCTGTCCGGGATGCCGTCGCCGTCGGTGTCGGTGTCGGTGGGCGTGGTCGTGAGTGGCGGCGGGTCGCCCGGCAGTGGCGGGGCGCGGGGCTGGTCGGCGACCAGCGGATTGCTGCCCTTGGTCACCTCGGCGCCGTCACTGGCCCCGTCGCCGTCGGTGTCCGGATTGGTGGGTGAGGTGCCGAGATCCTGCTCCTGGAGGTTGGTGAGGCCGTCACCGTCGATGTCCTCCGCGCCGTCGGCGACCGAGTCCTGGTCGGTGTCGACCGCGTTGGGTCGGGTCCAGCCGGCCAGTTCGGTGATCTCGAACTTGTCGGTCAGCCCGTCGCCGTCGGAGTCGACCAGCAGGGGGCTGGAGCCGAAGCGCAGCTCCACCACGTCGATCACGCCGTCGTCGTCGTGGTCACCCGTGTAGGTGATGCCGAGCCGGGTGAGCACGTTGAAGCCCTTGGACCAGGCGCTCGCGGCCTGGATGGTCGCCGGCTCCGGGTTGGCCTTGGCCAGCATGTCGTCGGCCTTGGCCAGGTTGGCCTTGGCCGCGTCCAGGTCCGCGAACGCACCGGTCAGCTCCGCCGGGGCGGGCGCGGGAGGCGGGGTGGCCCGGAACGGGCCGATCGTCGCCTCGGCGTCCTGGATCGCCGCGTCAGCCAGCAGCCGCACGCCGGTGAGGGTCTCCACCAGAGCGGCGATGTGGGCCTGCTCGGCCTCGCCGTTGGGCGGGCTGGCCCCGGTCATGCGGCCCTTGAGGAAGGCTTCGAGGTGCTTCAGGTTGTCGAACGTGACCTCGCCGTCGGCGACGCTCGTCAACCGGGCGCCGTCGAAGTACCGGCTGCCGACGTCGGCCAGCACCGGGTCGATCCGGCTCGCGCCCAACCCGTCACCGACGTACGGGCGCAACGCCTGGGTCGCCTCGCTGACGTAGACCTTCGCGTCGCGCGTGTACGCGGCGGTGGGGATCTTGGCGACCTCCACCTCCCAGAGGCGGCTCCCCGCCGCCGACGCCGGGGCGGCGACGAGCGCCGTCTGCGCGGCGACGAGTGCCGCCACCACGGCGGCAAGTCTCGATCGCAATCGTCTTCTGTGCCTCACCAATACCTCCGTCTGTGCGAAACGGTCGGATGTATCGGTGAGAATATTTACAACTTTGATTGCATGGAGCCCCGCCGGAATTAGCCTTCTGTGAGCGGATACCTATGGATATTTTGCCCCCAACTGGACAGGCCCGGCGCGGCGCTCGCGGCGGCAGCGTGACCGGTCTGGTCGGGGCCGCCGGCGGCCTGGGCGGCTTCGTGCCCCCGCTGACCATGGGCTGGGTGTACGGCCTCCAGGGCTCGTACGCGATCGGCCTGATGCTGCTCTCCGACATGGCCCTGGCCGCCGCGGTCTACACCGCCGTGAAGATGCGGAACCTCGCCCACCCGGACAGCTAGGCCGCCCAGCAGTCCGCCCAGTCGCCCGCGGCTCTTCCTTCTTCCCGCCTCCCTTCCTACTGTGATGATCAATCGCCGCTCGACGATCGTGGGAGTCACATGAGCATCCGCGTGTACCGCAACGCCGCCGTTTACACGGGAGACGGCGGCAACCCGCTGGCCGAGGCCATGGCCGTGGAGGGCGATCGCCTGCTGGCCGTGGGCCGGGAGGCGCAGGTGCGCGAGGCGGCGGGCGGTGGCGCGGAGCTGATCGACCTGGACGGCGCCGCGGTGCTTCCCGGGCTCTACGACGCCCATATCCACACCGCCCAGTACGCGCAGAGCCTGGGCGCCGTGGACCTGCGCGGGGCGCGTCGCCTCGACGAGGCCCTCGCCATGGTGGCCGCGCACGCGGCGCGGCTGCCACCGGGTGCCTGGCTGTTCGGCGGCCGGTGGAACAGCAACACCTGGGATCCGCCGGCGCAGCCGGACCGGTACGCGCTGGACTCTGTCTGCCCCGAGCTGCCGGTCGCGTTGCCCAGCGTGGACGGCCACACCGTGTGGGCCAACTCGGCAGCGCTGCGGCTGGCCGGCATCGACGCGAGCACTCCCGACCCGGTGGGCGGCGAGATCGTCAGGGACGCTCGCGGGGAGCCGACCGGCATCCTCCGCGAGACGGCCTCACACCCGCTGCGTGACCTCATGGTCTCCCCCGATCTGCGCGACCTGCTGCGGGCCGGGCAGGAGGAGCTGCTCGCGCTCGGCCTGACCAGCGTGCACGACATCGACGGCGAGGACTGCCGGGCCGCCTATCTCGCTCTGCGCGACGCCGGCGAGCTCAAGCTGCGCGTGCACAAGGCGATCCCCATGACGCACCTGGAGGCGGCCATCGCCGAGGGCCGCCGGACCGGGCAGGGCGACGACTGGTTGCGTACCGGGCCCGTGAAGATCTTCAGTGACGGGGCCCTCGGGTCGCACACCTGCCACATGAGCAGGTCCTTCGCCGGCGAGCAGGGCAACGTGGGCATCGCGGTCACCCCGTACGAGGATCTGGTCACGCTGTTCGCGAGGGCGGCGGGCGCCGGCATCGCGGTGGCCACGCACGCCATCGGCGACCGCGCCAACCACCTGGTCATCGACGCCTACGAGGCGCTCGGCCGCACACCGGGGCTGCGGCACCGCATCGAGCACGCGCAGCACCTTCAACCCACCGACCTGGCCCGGATGGCCACCCTGGGCATCGTGGCCTCGATGCAGCCGGTGCACTGCACCAGCGACATCGATCTTGTCGATTCCCTGCTGGCCGGCCACGATCTGGCCTCCTACGCCTGGCGCGGGATGCTCGACGCCGGCGTCGTGCTGGCGTTCGGCTCCGACGCCCCCGTCGAGAGTCCCGACCCCTTCGCCGCGCTGTACGCCGCGGTCACCCGTGCCCGTCCCGACGGTGCCCCCGCCGGCGGCTGGCAGCCTGAGCAGCGGCTGAGCATGGCCGAGGCCGTGAGCGCCCACACCCTGGGCGCTGCCCGCGCCGCCGGCGAGGACGACCGCAAGGGTGTCCTGACGCCGGGCAGGCTGGCCGACTTCATCGCGGTCGACACCGACCCCTACCGGGACTCGCCGGACGCGGTGCTGCGTACCAAGGTCATGACGACCGTCGTGGGCGGCGAGATCCGCTGGCAACGGACCGGAAGCCGCTGAAGCAGCGGCCCTGACCGGCGTTTCCGCCGGTCAGGGCTGTTGCTCGGAACCCGCCGGCGGCTACGGCAGCGACCGGGTCACCGCGGCGGGGCGGCGACGCTGTCGCGGGAGACGAGGCTCGGTGCGATGGTCCGCCGCAACTCACCGACCACGCCGGACTCGATCTGGGCCAGCAGCAGATCCAGACTGGCCCGGGCCACCGCGACGAAGTCCGGCCGCACCGTCGTCAACGGCGGAATGAAATACGCCGCCTCCGGCACATCATCGAAACCCACCACACTGATCTCCGCCGGCACCCGACGACCATGCTCATGCAACGCCCGCAACACACCCAACGCCAAATGATCATTCGCGGTGAACACCGCCGTCACCTCAGGCATCCGCGCCAACACCTGCCCACACCGGTAACCCGACGCCGCCGACCAGTCCCCCGCCACCAACGGCGGCACCTCGGCACCCGCCACCCGCAGCGCCTCCCGCCACCCCTCAATACGCCCCGCACTGTCGAACCAGTCCGCCGGCCCCGACACATGCCACACCGTCCGGTGACCCGCCTGCAACAGATGCCGCGTCGCCGCCCGCGCCCCCGCCACCTGATCCACCGTCACCAACGGCACCGGCCGACGCGGGTCGCCGTCGACCGTCACCAGCGGAACGTCCTTCGGCAGATGCTCCAACGCCTCACCAGCCGACTCGACCGGAGCGATCACCACAATCCCGGCCACCCGATGCGCCAGATGCCGCTCCACCGCCGCGGAAATCGACACCCGATCCAGATCCCGCACACTACCCACCGTGACCGCGAAACCCACCTCCGCCGCGGTCTGCTCCAACGCCGCCAACAACGACGCCGGCCCATACAACGTGGTGTTCTGCGCCACCACACCAATCACCTGCGACCGACCCGTCACCAACGCCCGAGCCGCCCGATTCGGCCGATAACCCAACTCCACAATCGCCGCCTGCACCCGCAGACGCGTCTGCTCCCGCACATTCGGATGCCCGTTCAACACCCGCGACACCGTCTGATGCGACACCCCCGCAAGCCGAGCCACATCCGTCATCGCGGGACCACGCACGGCACACACCCTCCCCGCCAAGCCCCGACCGCGTTCCGGCGACCGACGCCGGAGCGGCCGGACGCACCATCCGCAGCCCTGCATTCACCCTGGTCGCGCAGCCGGGGCAGCCCGGCACCGGGCCAGCGCCAGTGTACGACCGGGCCCCGTCCCGCCCGCCGAGGCACGGCGGCGACCGCGGGACCGGGCGGGCTCGGCCGTGCGCCGAGCCCGCCCGCTCCAGTTCCAGCCGATCCCCGCGCGAACGCTCATCGGATCCGGCATGCACCGTTGCCACGAGCGTCAGGACCACGCGGGCCGGACCTGCGTCGCGCCCCTAGCGCTGCAGCGTCAGCACACCCGGCCGGTACGGCAGGAGGCCGTAGTCGCCGCCGGAGTTCGGGGCCCGCCCCTGGTAGAGCAGCTGAAGGTTGCAGGGATCGATGGTCATGGTCTGGTCGGGGTTGCTGCGCACCAGGTCGCCGTGGCTGATGTCGTTGGTCCAGGTGGCGCCGCTGTTGGCCTTGCCGGCGAAGGGACTGCTCTCGCTCGCGGCCTGCGGCGTCCACGAACCGCCCAGGCTGCTCGCCGTGAACGAACGGAAGTAGCGGCCCTGCGAGCCGATCGCCTCGACCAGCATGAGGTACTGGTTCTGGCCCTGGACCTTGTAGACCTGGACCCCTTCGAAGAGGTTGTTGGTCGAATCACTCATGATCGTCGTGTAGTTCGAGCCGAAGTTGCCCGGGAAGTTCCCGATGGGCATGCTGGCCCGGTAGATCTTGCCGTTGTCCCCGGCGAAGAACAGGTACATGTTCTGGCCGTCACCGATGAGGGTCTGGTCGATCGGTCCCGTGCCGGAGCCGGAGATGCTTCCGGTGAAGAGCGTCTGCTGCGACGACCACCCGTTCACATTGGTGGGGTCGCTCGACGTCCGGTACGAGAAGGCCGTCCCGCCCCACTGGTAGGCGAGCACCCAGATGTTCTTCGGGGCGAAGTAGAACAGCGTCGGCGCGACAGCCGAGAAGGGCATGGCGTTCTGGCTGGCCGAGGCCATGTCGGACCAGTTCGTGAACGGGCTGAAGTTCATCGAGCCCCACGACGACCCGGTGTCGTGCGTCGTGGCATAGACGAGGTGCCGGCCGTTGTGCACGACGTTCGTGAAGTCCTTGAGCGAGACCCATCCCGACCTCGGGTTCGCCAGCGAGCCCGTCGACGACCAGCGGTACGTCGACGGAAGGGTGCACGAGCCGTTCGGCGGCGGCGTGGTGGGGTTGCTCCCGCCGTCGACCCGGACGAGCTGCCACTGCTGGTTGGGGCCGTTCCAGTCGTCGTACTGCACGATGCTCCCGCCGTCGGCGGTCGAGGCGCCCTGCACCTCCACCACCCTGTTGCTGTTCCGGTTGATCAACCGGACGTAGCCGCTGTCGGAATCGGCCAACCGGAACTGCTGGTTGGCCTGATTGCCGTCGGCCCACTGCACGATGTTGGCGCCGTTGGCGGTCGACCAGTTGTAGACGTCCAGCACCTTGCCGGAGAGCCGCGACCGCAACCGGTAGTAACCACCGCCCGAGTCCACGAACTGCCACTGCTGCTGGTTGCCGTTGTTCCGCGACCACTGCACGATCCGCGCGCCGTCATTCGTGGCCAGGTTGTACACGTCCAGGGCCTTGCCACTGTTGCGGTTGATCAACACGTACCAGGCGCTCGTGTCGACCGTCGCCGCGGCGGCGGGCGTCGACACCGCCACCGCGGCGGCGCCACCGACCACCACCGCGGCCACGGCAGCGGCGACGACCCGGGGCAGCCACCTGCGCCGCGACGGCGGCGCGATCGATGGAGACCTACCAAAGGCAGACATGATCCTCCTTCATTGACCAAGAGCCGAACGGTCCACCCGAGAATGGGCACACCGCGATGCATGGCCGGACCTTCGCGCCCGGAGGTGTTAGCGCTAACAGCGTGGGCGCATGCCCTGGCCAACGCCTGATCAAAGGTCCCGACGAACTGCGCTTGCCCGGTAAGCCACAGGCATCGTCGTCCTTGCCCATCGACTGTGAGCGATAACATCGCGTTCGTCAAGTGCGGCAGCTGGCGGCGTCGGGGTCGCCGACCGTGCCGTTACGGGAGAGCTGCGGGCTCCCCGACTCCCGGGCCCGCCGGCGTCACGCCTGCGACCATAGGCTGGACGAATCGGGTTGGTGTTCGACGCCGGCCCCGCCTGGGAGACCGCGATGACCGAGAGCGCCCGCCGACCGGCCCCGGCCGGGACCCGCGGCGATGACGGGTGGCTGGCCGAGGTCGCCCGCGAGGCCAGCGCCGATGCCGGCGGCGTGCCGGTGGAGTTGCTCGGCGACTATCTGCGGCTGTTGACGGACGCGGCGGTGACGGGCCGCCGGCCCCGCCGCGGCGAACTCGACGCGGTGGGGGCGCTCGGCCGACGCGCCGCCGAGCAGGGCGTGTCGGCGGGCCGGGCCGTCCGCCTCTACCTGTCCGCGGCGCGGCGGCTCTGGCGGCAACTGCCGCACCTGGCCCGTTCCACCGACAGCGAGACGGTGCGCGCGGCGGCGGACGCCGTGCTCCACGTGGTCGACACCGCCGTGGCCACGCTCGCCGAGGGCTACGCGGCGGCCCGCCGGGAACTGGTTCGCCGGGAGGAGACGCTGCGCCGGGAACTCGTCGACGACCTGCTGCGTGGCGACTCCGACCTCGGGGGGCTGGTGGAGCGGGCCGAGCCGTTCGGGCTGGATCTGGCCCGGGTGCACCGGGTGGCGCTCGCCTCACCGGCTCATCGGCTGCCCGACACCGAGGCGGCGATCAGCGCGCTGGAGCGGGTCATCTTCGACCGGCTGGGTGACCGGGACGTGCTGGTGGCCACGAAGGAGGCACTGCTCGTGGTGATCGCCCCGGCGGATGTGGTGACCCCCGACCGAGGCGGGGGCGATGGCGGGTCGGTGGCGGATCTGGGGCGGATGATGCACGGCGAGCTGGACCGTCTGGTGCGGGGCCGGCCGTGGCAGGTGGCCGTGGGCCGCCCGCACCCGGGCGTGTACGGCATCGCCCGCTCCTATGAGGAGGCCCGTGAGGCGCTGACCACGGCGCGGCGACTGCACGCCGACACCTCGGTGATCGACGCCCACGACCTGCTCATCTACCGCGTCCTGCTGCGGGACCAGGCGGCGATGGTGGACCTCGTGCAGGCGGTGCTCACACCACTGAGCCGGGCCCGGGGCGGCGCCGAGCCGCTGCTGGACACCCTGAACGAGTACTTCGCGTGCAGCGAGGTCGCCACGGAGGCAGCCCGCCGCCTGCACGTGTCCGTACGCACCGTCACCTACCGGCTGGACAGGATCCGGGCGCTGAGCGGCTACGACCCCGCCGATCCCCGGGACAGGTTCACCCTGCACGCCGCCGTGCTCGGCGCGCGGGCACTGGACTGGCCCCGTCGGCCGCTGCCGGCGTAGCGGGTCAGGCCGGGGCGGCGACCACTTCCGGAAAGCCGAGCAGGGCGGCCAACGCGCTGGCCTCGGTGCGGGTCAGGGTGAGGCTGATCATGCGGTCGGGGTCGTCGGGATCATCGTGGACGACGTCCCGGCGGTCGCCCAGCTGGTACTCGACGATGCCGATCCGGCGGCCCTGACTGGTCGTGAAGACGTGTCGTACCCCGATGCCGGGCAACGTCGTGCGTTCGATGTTCACAGGGGATGCTCCTTGCGGGACGGCTGCCCAGGGCCGGCCGGGAGCGGGTCGGCGCTACGGCAACGCGGTGGACGGTCGAGCGGCTCTCCCGACGGCCGGGGGCGCCCGATCGGCCGACCAGGCCGGCACGCAGCCCGCGATGGCGCGGTTCAGCCGGACCACGATGCACATGCCGAGCGCGCAGCCGGCACGAACCGCCGCGACGACAACCGCCAGCACGGCCAGCATCGACAGCGCGAGGGGCCGCTCGACGCCGACGGGCTGCTGGTGGTTACGCATACGGCCCACCATAGCCTCCGCCGAGCATCGCCCCGGGGCCCGACGCGGGCAGGTCACCCGGGAGCCGGCCCGGATCGCGCACCACCACCACCCGTGACGGCAGCCGGACGCCAAGCGACGGTGTTCTCCGGCGGCCGGCAATCAAGCGGGCTTTTATTGGCCGGTCACGCGCAATGCCAACCCCCCGCTTCCGGGCGACTCTGGAGGTCCGACGCGGTACCCGAGTAGCAAGGAGGCGGTGATGACGACCCGCACGCCGGTGGCCAGCCCGCCCGTGTTCGCCGGTTGCCCGCCGCTGTCCCGGCGTGGACCGGCCCGGATCCCAGGCCCGGCCGCCGGAGGCGCCGCATCCGGCCACGTCCCGCCGCCACCGGCGCACCGCCGACGGCCCTGAGCCGCAGGCCGACGCCGCCGAGCCCGGCGACCTGACGGGTCGACGCAACGGCCCGGCCACCCCGCCCACCGCACCCCGACCGTCCACCGGACGGCGATGTGTCCCACCGTAGAAGAGGTCGGTATGCCCGGCAACGTCACTTCCGTACACCCTTCGGCACGCACCGGGATGCTGTTCGGCCGGTCCCACACCACCCGCCCGGCGGTGGCCGTCGGCCCCGAGCCGATCGCCGTGGACCTCGGCAGCGCCCAGCTGCGGATCTGGCTGGGACCCGGCGGGATACTGAGCGTCCCGGTCGGCCAGAGCCTGCGGACACCGGTCGTGCGGCGCGGACGGGTCGTCGACGGCCCGGCCTGTGCCACCGAGCTGCGACGGCTCCTGCGCGAGCACCGCACCCCGGTGCCGGTGGGGGCGCTCGTCGTGGCCTGCCGTCCGGTGCTCGCCACTCCGGCCGACCAGGAAGCGACACGTCGCGTGCTCAACGCCGTCCTGGCGCCGTCCCGGCTGCTCTTCGTCGACAGCGTCCGCGCGGGCGCCATCGGCGCCGGCGCCGCCGCCGGCACCCTGCTGCTCGCCGACATCGGCGCCCAACTCACCGAGGTGGCTCTGCTGGAGCACGGTCGGGTGGTCGCCGCCCGGCGCGCCGAGGTCGGCACCCGCGACCTGAACCACGCGGTGACCGCCACCATGCTCGCCGACACCGCCACCAGGCTGGTCCGCGAGCTGCGGCAGGAGCCGGCGATGCGGCCGCTGGTCCGCGACTCCCTGGCCCGGGGCGTGATTCTCGTTGGGGACGGAGCCACCCGACCCGACCTGACCGCCCGGCTGGTCGCCACGCTGGGCGCGACCGTGCACCGCGCCGCGTCACCGCGTACCGCCGCGCTGACCGGCGCCGGAATGGCGGCCGTCGCGGCGACCCGACACCCCGCCAGCGAGTGAATCCCACCTTCTCCCGGAAAGGACCACCGACCATGACGCACACCCTCGACGACCGCACCGAGACGCTGCGCGAGGTGCTGGAACGCCAGTTCGCGGAGCACACCGACCAGCTCATGGAACTCACGGTGCACTCACGGCAGCACGACCACGGGGGCCACGACCCCCACACCCTGCGCCGGCTCATCGAGGCGGCCCAGCAGGGCGTCGCCGACACCGCCCGGGCGCTGAGGCGGATGTCCGAAGGCAGCTACGGCCTCTGCGAGGGCTGCGGTCGGGACATCCCGACGGCCCGGCTGGAGATCCTGCCCTCGGCCCGCTACTGCGTACCGTGCCAGCAACGTAGCTGACCGGCGCTGTCCGGCCACGTCCGCGACACCGCGTTGCCCCGTTCCGTGATGATCTCTTCCAGGGTCGGTGCGGCAGGAGCCCGGCCGGGATTGACTCTCTCCCAGGGGCAGGGTCGAGGGTGTCGGGAGGCGTCGGTGACGAAGTTGATGCCGATCGGAGTGTTCGCGCGGGCGACCCGGCTGTCCGTTCGCGCACTGCGCAACTACGACCGGCTGGGTCTGCTCGTCCCGGCGCGGGTCGACCCGGATACCGGCTACCGCCGGTACAGCGTCGACCAGTTCCCCCGAGCGGGGCTGGTCCGGCGGCTGCGAGAGCTGGAGGTGCCGTTGCCCGAGATCGCCCAGATCCTGGCGGCCGACACCCCGGAGCAGGCACGCGCCGTCATCGAGCGGCACCGGGACCGCGTGGCCGCGTGGGCGGCCCGGCTGGACGAGATCGCCGGGCGGCTGGACGCCGTGCTGGCCGAGCCGGGGCGCGTGCCGGGCTGGCTGCACGTGTACGAACGGTGGCGGCCCGCCCAGCTCACCGCCGGCATGCTGGTGCGTACCCCGTCGGGCGGGCTGGCCGACGCGCTGGCGTCCGGGTTCGCGCGGCTGTTCGCCGGCCTCGCCGCGCAGGGGATCGCGCCGGCGGGGCCGGCCGGGACCCGCTACCTCGGCGACGACCTCGACGCGGCGGAGTGGGAGGTGGAGCTGTTCGTGCCGGTGGAGCGTCCGCCGAGGCCGACCGCGACGATCGCGGCCGGGGAACTCGCGGGCTGCCTGCTCGCCGCGACCGTCCACGAGGGCGGCTACGACGACGTCGAGACGGCCTACCGGTCGCTGGGGCGTTGGATCGCCGAGCAGGACCGGGTGCTGGCGGGTCCGGCCGAGGAGCGCTACCTCGTCCCGCCCGCGCCCGGCGTGCCCACGGCGGCGCTCCGCACGGAGATCGCCTGGCCGGTCCGGCCCCCGGCCGGCCCACCCCGACCAGGAGACCAGGACACGAAATGATCATCGAGAACGTGGCGTTCCCCGCCGGTCAGCACTGCGAGACCACCACGCTCGGCGCCCTGCTGCACCACCGGGGCCTCGACCTCTCCGAGCCCATGCTGTTCGGCCTCGGCGAAGGCCTCGGCTTCGTCTACTGGGACGCCAGGAACCTGGACTTTCCCTTCCTCGGCGGCCGCACCAAGCCGGCCACGATCACCCGGACGGTGGCCGACCGGCTGGGCCTGGCGCTGCATGTCCAGGAGACCGCCTCGCCGCGTAAGGCCTGGCAGACCGTCGCCGCCGCCCTCACCGCCGGACGACCGGTCGGCCTGCAGCTGGACTCCTACCACCTGGACTACTTCACCACGAAGGTCCACTTCGGGGGCCACTTCGCCGCGCTGTACGGCTACGACGACACCCACGCCCATCTCATCGACACCGCCCAGCAGGGCGGCACCGTGACGACCACGCTGGCGAGCCTGGAACGGGCCCGCAACGAACGCGGACCGATGACCGCCCGCAACCTCTCCTACTCCATCGGGAGCCTTACCGGCCGGCCGGAGCTGGGCGACGCCATCCGGACGGCGATCCGCAACAACGCGCACGCCTTCCTCAACCCACCCATCGCCAACCTCGGCCACCGCGGCATCGCCAAGGCGGCCCGACAGGTGACCCGGTGGCTCGACCGCTCGACCGACCCGTCCCGCGACCTCCCGCTGGCCGCGGCCCTGATGGAACGCGGCGGAACCGGCGGCGCCCTGTTCCGCACCATGTACCGCGACTTCCTCGCCGAATGCGCCACGATCGTCGACGACGACAACCTCCACCTCGGTCACCAGATGTACGCCGAGATCGCCCCGCTGTGGACCAGCGTCTCCGACCACGTCACGGCCGCCGGAGAAACCGGCGACCCGGAGCACCTGGCCCGCGCCTCGGCGACCCTCGCCGACCTCGCCGACAGGGAACGCCGGGCCATGCAGATCCTGAGCGGCATCCACCACCGGTGACAGGATGAACAGCAGCACGGCCGGCGCCACGAAGACGTGGTGCGTCGAGTCGTACAGCGAGGCGCGGACGTCGGCGGTCGGCTTCTCGTGGGCCTCCTACGGCATGCGGGTGGGCAGGCGGAGCTCCTCAAGGTCCAGTTCGCGTTCGAGGACGCGCAGCCCTTCGTCCGGCAGCCGGCCGGCGTCCCGCCACCGCAACAGCTCCTCGCGCTGGACATCGATCGCGGCCCGGCGGATGCGCAACGCCGCTTCGTACTCGGGTGAGACCGGCATCCCGGACAGGTCCGCCGACTGGAGCAGGTCGAGGCGGCCGCGGTAGCGGGTCAACCGGCTCTGCAGCTGCGCGCGCATCGTCTCGACGGCGTCGATGTGCTCCGGTTCCTCGACGACGATCTCCGAGAGCCGGGCCAGGGCGGCCTCGACGGATGCCGACCGTGCCTCGTTCCGGATCCGGACCTGATCCGCCTCGTCGGCACGCAGACCCAACGCGCCCACCAGCGGCGCGAAGGTGAGCCCCTGACCGACCAGCGTCACGAGTACGACGATGAAGGCGCAGAACAACAGCAGATCCCGGTCCGGGAACGGCGCCCCGCTGTCGGTCACGAGCGGCAGGGTGAAGATCGCGGCGAGGGTGATGACCCCGCGGGTGCCGGACCAGCTGAGCGCGACGACCTCGCGGCCGGTCAGCCGCCGGGCGTTGCGCGCTTCCGAGGCGGCGCTGCGGGTGGAGCCGGCGGTGTCGTCGTCGTCCTCGGAGGCGCCGCCGAGGCGGGTGTGCATCCAGCGAGGGAGCGACTGGTTCAGGACCAGCCACAGCGGGCGCAGGAGCAGGACCACGCCGGACGAGACCGCCACGGCGATGACGATCGTGGAGGTGTCGTACTGCCGCAGCCCCTTCACGACCTCGGGCAACTGCTGCCCGATCAGGAGGAAGACGAACCCCTCGAGAAGGAAGTCGACCAGCCGCCACACCGCGCTGGTCTGGAGCCGGCTGGCGCCGGAGGCGAGCCGGGGCGTGTGGTGCCCGACGATCAGCCCGGCGACCACCACCGCGAGGACCCCCGAGACGTGCAACTCCTCGCCGAGCAGGAACGCCACGAAGGGGGTGGCGAGCGAGATCGCGTTGGACAGCAACGGATCCCTGGTCAACGGCCGGGCCAGACGCACACCCCACGCGACCGCGGCGCCCACCACGAGTCCGCCGGCCGCCGCGAGAACGAACTGTGCGGCGGCCGCGGGGAAGGAGAAGGTGCCGCTGACGGCCGCGGTCACCGCCACGCTGAGGATCGTCAACGCGGTGGCGTCGTTGAGCAGCCCCTCACCCTGGATGATGGTGACCAGCTTCGGCGGAAGATTCACCCGCCGGCCCACCGCGAGCGCCGCCACCGGGTCGGGAGGCGCGACGGCCGCGCCGACCGCGACACCTGCGGCCAGGGTCGCCCCGGCGACGAACAGGTGGAACCCCAGCCCGATGGCCAACGCGGTCACGAGCACCAGGACCACGGACAGGCTGACCACGATGCGCATGTTCCTGCGGATCGCCAGCAGTGACGAATCGAGCGCCGCGCTGTAGAGCAACGGTGGCAGGACGATGGTCAGCACGATGTGCGGGTCCAGCGTGATGTTCGGTCCCGGTAGCAGCGCGTAGAGGATGCCGATCAGCGTCAGGAGCGCCGCCGAGGGCAGACCGGTGCGCGAGGCCAGCCACCGCGCGAAGATGATGACCGCGACGGCCGCCAGGACGAACACCAACAGGCTCTCGGGACTCACGTACTCATTTCCTCCTCACGTCCACCACGTCCGGCCGCCGCCCGGCGGGTGCGGTTCAGGCTGATCAACTCGTCGAGCGACTCCCGCGTGAGGGTCAGATCGGCGATGTGGCTGCTCAGCTTGTCGCGTTCCTCGGTGAGGCGGGCGAACGCGGCGTCGCTGTTGGCGTCGCTCGGCGCCTGCCGGCAGGGAAGTACCTCGAGGATCGTCTGGCTGGACAGGCCCGCCGCGTACAGCCGCTGGATGTAGCGGACGAGGTCGACGTCGTCCTCGGTGTAGTAGCGATGCCCGCCGGTGCTGCGCTTGCTGATCAACAGGCCCTGCTCCTCGTAGTAGCGCAGCGACCGGACGCTCACCCCGGCCCGCGCTGCCAGGTCGCCGATCCGCATGACTCCCCCGTGTCGTCCGCTACCCGGGCTTGAAACTCACATCGTGTGAGGTTTTTAGCGTACAGGTCCCGACGGGCAGGAGCGGCGATCCCCCGCATGACGCCCGCCCCCCGCCACCCGGTGCGCAGGGCGACGGCGGTGCGGATACGGGCGGCCCAGCCGGCCGGCAGGAACGCGCCGGCGGCGACGGTCTCCCCGCGCCCGCGACCACCCGCCGCCCCGTCGAGCGGTCAGGCAGCGCTGCGGGAGCGGGCCAGGGCGAGCCAGCCGAGGATCGCGGCGATCAGGCCGATCGCCAGAGCCAGGAAGCCACCGACGATCCCGTAGCCGGTGCCGGGACCGCCCTTCGCGGCGGCCACCACCAGCCCGCCGACGACCATGCCGGTCGGCCCGGCCACCAGGGCCACGACGGCCCCTCGCCTGCCGTTGCCGTTGCCGATCCGCCCGGCGGAGCGGGCCAGCGCAAGCCCACCGACGACCACGCCGGCCAGCGCCACCAGTACGGCCACGCTGCCCACGAGTCGCCCGGTGGTCAGGGTGGTGGGATCGGCCGCGGCCGACGGGGCCGAGACGTGCGCGGCCGCCGGTGTGGCAAGCCCGAACCCCCCGACCAGGGCGGCTGCGGTGGCGGTGAACAGGCGACGGGTGGACATGAGGTGCTCCTTCTCCTTCGAGGATCGGACGTGTCTGATCCTGTCCGCCGGCCCGCCACCTGTCGTCCTGCCGGCGCGGGCACTTCACGCTGCCGCGTGCGACGCATCCGGCTGCCACGGATGTGGCAGAACACGGCCGGGTACCGCGTCCGCGGTAGCCGGCCGATCGTCCGCGCGCAGGAGTCGCCCGGGGTGGACATCCCGCTAGGGTGCGCGCATGGGTAAGGGACGGATCGGTGTCAGCGACTGGGTGGTCGCCGTCGGCGTGGCGGCGATCCTGCTGGTCACCGGGCTGTCCGGGCAGCACTCCACCACCGGCCCCGACCTGCTCGGGTACGCGCTGCTGACGGCCGGCGGCCTGGCGCTGGCCGCGCGCCGCCGCGCCCCGGTTCCCGTGCTGGCCGTCACCGGGCTGTGCGCGGTGGGGCACCAGGCGGCCGGCTTCGACGTGCCGGCCGTCGCGTACCTGTTCGCGGTGTACGCCGCCGTGCGGGCCGGACACCGTACCGTCACCGTGGCGGCGAGCGTGCTCATGCTGGCCGCTCTCCCCGTCGCGGCGATGGTCTCCGGCCTGCACGACACGGGCGAGGCGTTCGCGCAGGCCCGGGGCGCCCTCGAGCTGGCCTGGCTGATCGCCGCCGGAGCGGCGGGCGAGGCGCTGCGACAGGCCGAGCGCCGGGCGGACGAGGCCGAGCGCACCCGCGAGGAGACGGCGCGGCGCCGCGCCGACGAGGAGCGGCTGCACATCGCACGGGAGCTGCACGATTCGCTCACCCACCAGATCTCCGTCATCAAGGTGCAGGCCGAGGTCGCCGTCCACCTGGCGCAGAAGCGGGGCGAACAGGTGCCGGAGTCCCTGCTGGCGATCCGGGAGGCCGGCCGTGAGGCGGCCCGGGAGTTGCGCGCGACCCTGGAGGCGCTGCGCGACGACGACCGGAGCCGGCCGCATGGCCTCGACCAGGTTCCGGACCTGGTGCAACGGGCCCGGACGGCCGGCCTGGACGCGAAGCTGTCGATCGAGGGACGCCGGAACGACGTGCCGGCCGCGGTGGACCGGACCGCATACCGGATCGTCCAGGAGTCGCTGACCAACGTCGCCCGTCACGCCGCCGCCACCAACGCCTGGGTCCGGATCGACTACCGCCCCGACGCCCTGCTCATCCGGATCGACGACGACGGCGGGACCACGCCGGACAGCGCTCCGGTGCCCGGCGTCGGGCTGCTCGGGATGCGCGAACGGGTCACCGCCCTCGGCGGTCACCTGATCGCGGCGCCGCGCCGCGAGGGCGGCTTCACCGTCCAGGCCGAACTTCCCGTCGACCAGCTCTCATGATCCGTGTCCTGCTGGTCGACGACCAGCCGCTCCTTCGCAGCGGATTCCGCGCGCTCCTCGACATCGAGGACGACATCGAGGTGGTCGCCGAGGGCGCCGACGGCGGCGAGGCCGTGGCGCTGGCCCGGGAGCACCTGCCCGACATCGCGCTCATCGACATTCAGATGCCGGTCGTCGACGGCATCGAGGCGACCCGCCGCATCGCCGCGGATCCGGCCCTGGCCGGGGTACACGTCGTCATCCTGACCAACTACGGACTGGACGAGTACGTCTTCAACGCGCTGCGCGCCGGCGCGGCCGGGTTCCTCGTCAAGGACATCCAGCCGGAGGACTTCCTGCACGCCGTACGCGTCGCCGCCCGCGGCGACGCCCTGCTGGCACCATCGATCACCCGCAAGCTGATCAACCGGTACGTCACCCAGCCCCTCCACACCGGCGCCGACGCGAGGCTGGACGAGTTGACCAACCGCGAACGCGAGGCCGTCGCCCTGGTCGCGCAGGGACTGTCCAACGACGAGGTCGCCGATCGCATGGTGATCAGCCCGATGACCGCGAAGACCCACATCAACCGGGCCATGGCCAAGCTCCACGCCCGCGACCGCGCCCAACTCGTGGTCCTCGCCTACGAGTCGGGCCTGGTGTCCCCGCGCACCGCCTGACACCCGGTCGGCGCGGGACGGCGGTTGCCGGCCGCCCTCCCGGAGACCCCGGCGCCCACCGGATACTCGCGAGCGCGACCCCGCGGACGCCGCGCTAGCTTTGCGCAGTGCGTGGGTATCGGATCGGCGTTCTCGGACGGACCGAGCTGAGCGTCGACGGGGTGGCCGTGTCCCTGGCCCCGCTGGAGCGGGCGTTCGTGGCGAGCATGGCGGCCCACAGTGGACGGATCGTCTCCGTCGACCGCCTGATCGACGGCCTCTGGCCGGAGCACCCGCCCGCCGGGGCGCGTAACCGGGTGCAGGCGATCGTCGCCTCGATCCGGCGCGCGACGACGCCGGAGCTGATCCTCACCCTCTCCCCCGGCTACCAGTTGAACGCCGCGGTAGTCGTGGACGCGGCGGAGTTCGCCGACGATGTGCGGGCCGCCACCGCCGCCACCGCCGCCCGCTGCGCCGTGGAGCTGCTCGACCGGGCCCTGGCGCGCTGGCGCGACGAGGCCTTCGTCGACGTCAGCACGAGCCTGGTCGACGTCGAGCGCGACCGGCTTCGCGAGCTGCGCGAGCACGCGGTCGAGCTGCGCGTCGACGCGCTGCTGTCGCTCGGCCTGCACCAGGACCTGGTGCCGGAGCTGACCACGCTGGTGCGGGATCGGCCCCTGCGGGAGCGGCTGCGCGGCCAGCTCATGACGGCGCTGCACCGCAGCGGCCGGCAGGCGGAGGCACTCGCCGTGTACCGGGACGGGGCCCGGGTGCTCGCGGAGGAGCACGGCATCGACCCGGGGCCGGAGCTGCAACAGCTGCACCGGGAGATCCTGGGCAGCGAGCGGGAGGCGTCCCGGCGGGCCTGGGTGCGGCCCAACCAGCTTCCCGGCGTCACCGGCGACTTCGTCGGGCGGGACAAGGAGCTCGGGCTGCTGCTGTCGCTGCTGGGGCGCACCCCGCCGGCCGCCGGGGCGGCGCAGGTCGTCGTGGTGACCGGGCTCGCGGGAACGGGCAAGACCACGCTGGCGCTGCGCGCGGCGCACGAGAGCCGGCACCGCTTCCCCGCCGGATGCCTGTACGCGGACCTGCGCGGCAACACCGCCGACCCGGCGCGGCCCGGCGCGGTGCTCGGCGCCTTCCTGCGCGCCCTGGGAGTGGCCGGCACGGCCATCCCGGCGGCGGCCGAGGAACGCGCGGCGCTGTATCGATCCGTGCTCGCCGACGATCCCATGCTGGTGATGCTCGACAGCGCCGCCGATGCCGCGCAGGTGCGCCCACTGCTGCCACCCGGTGGCAGCAGCGCGCTCGTCACCAGCACGGCGGCGTTATCCGGACTCCCCGGCACCGAGGTCGTCGCGCTCGACGTCCTGCCCCTCGACGACGGCCTGGAGCTGCTGGCCGGGCTCGCCGGCGCCGAACGGATCAACCGGGAGGCCGCGGCCGCCGCCGCCGTCGTGGAGCTGTGCGGTCGCCTGCCGCTGGCGTTGCGCATCGCCGGCGTGCGGCTGGCCGAACGGGAGGCCATGACCGTGGCACGGCTGCGCGAGCGGCTGCGCGACGAGCGGCGCCGCCTCGACGAGCTGTCGCTCGACGGGCTCGACGTGCGCAGCAGCTTCACCGTCGGGTTCGAGCGGCTGTCCCCGCCCGCCGCGCGGCTGCTCGCGGTGCTCAGCCGTACGACGCTGCGCAGCTTCGGCATGTGGGACGACACCACCGAGCCGCTGCTGGAACAGCTGTGCCGGGCCCACCTGCTGACCGCCGAGCCCGGCGGGCGGGTGCGGATGCACGACCTGGTCCGGCTGCACGCCCGGGAGCGCACCGACGTCACCGGCCAGCAGGTGATCGACTGGTACGCACGGCTGCACGCGTACGCCGAACGTGCCGACGCGGCGCTGCCCTGCAGGATCCTGCCGGGAGCGGATGCGGAATCGGTGCTCGACGCCTGGGACGCCGTCGACTGGTTCGAGGCGGAACGGGAGAACCTGGTCGCGGCGGTGCGGGACCTGCTGGAGCTGGACGCGGTCGACCTGGCCGGGCGGCTCGCCTGCACGATGGGCAACTTCGCGACGATGCGCAGCCAGCACCTGCCCGAGTACGTCGACTGCCTGCGCGGCGTGCTCGACCGCCACGCCGACCTGCCGGTGCCGACCCGGACGGCGCTGCGGCTCCACCTGGGCACCGCCTACCGCATGCTGGACCGGCACGCCGAGGCCGTGCCGCTGCTGCGCGCCGCACACCGCGACAGCCGGGGACCGCTGGTGGCGTACCGGCTCGTCGCGCTGCAGGGCTACTCGCTGTGCTGCCGTCAGCTCGGCCGGTTGCGGGAGGCGGACGCCGCGCTGCTGCTCATGGTGCGGTTGTCGGCCGCGCACTGGCCGGTCGGCCCGGTCGGCGGACACGTGCTGCTGGCCCTCGGCATGCAGTACGGGCAGTACCAGCACACCTCCCCGTTCGCCCACGCCGCCTGCGCCGCGGCCCGGCGGCTCTTCGCCGACGGCGGCGACCTGTGGGGCGAGGCGCTCGCGCTGGAGAGCCTCGGGCTGCTGCACCGGCACGCCGAGCGGTGGCCGCAGGCCCTGGAGCACCTGCGGCGGGCGGTGGCCGCCGCGCGGCGGCTCGGTGACCGGATGAGCGTGACCACCGCCGAGCAGGCGCTGGCCGCGACGCACCTCGCCGCCGGCGACCGCGACTCCGCGCGACGGCTGCTGACCCGTACGGCGCCGGCGTTCCGCGGGATGCGCCACGAGTGGGGCGAGGCGATCTCCCGCCGGCTGCTCGGGAAGGTGCACCTCGAAGAGGGGGACGCGGGCCGGGCGGTGGCCGAGCTGGAGGGCTCGGTGGCGATGCTGCGGGGCATCGGGCAGCCGTTCCCGCTGGCGAACTCGCTGAGCCTGCTGGCCCGGGCGCAGGCCGCGCTGGGGCGGTACGACCGGGCCGTCGCGCTGGGCGAGGAGGCGCTGCGCATCTTCGAGCACTTCGACGCCGCGTACGCCGGTGACCTGCGCGAATCGCTGGCGTGCTGGCGGCGCGCAGCGGGTGCGCAGTAGAAGCGCAGGGCGGGCGCAGCGGCGACCGGCACAGTGACGGGCAACCACCCCTCACAAGGAGGTCTGCCCATGACCAGGATCATCAACCGGGTCGGCGACGCCATGCTCGGCAAGGTGCTCGGCCGCGAGGAGGCCGGCGCCTGCGTGCCGGAGAACGGCAAGGCGTGCGCGTGCGTCGCGTCCGACGGCTACTGCTCGGGCGGCGTCTACTTCCGCCGTTACCGGCAGGGCTACTACAACTGCAACGGCGCCTGCGTGACCTCCACGTCCCGGTCGCTCTGCTACGTCAAGAAGGCCGGCGTCTGCTGACCTGATCTCCCCTGGGGGCCGCGCCGGCCGGCGCGGCCCCCGCCTGACTCGCCGAGGAGTTCCCATGCCGGGTTTCGCCTACGTCGCTCTCGCTGTCGTCGGCGCCGTCGCCGTGCTCAACCTCGTCCTGACCCTGGCGCTGGCCCGCCGGCTACGCGAGGCGCAGGCCGGCCACGCCCACGACGGCGAGCCCGTCCCCGAGGTGCTGCCCGCCCCGGGCCTGCGGGTCAGCGGCTTCGCGCACGCCGATCTGACCGCCGGCCGGCGCACGGTGGTCATGCTGACCCCGACCTGCCCGCCGTGCCAGACCCTCCTGGACGACCTCACCGCCGACGCCGACCGCTACCGCGACGACACCCTCGTCCTCATGATCGGCACGCCGGAGGAGACCGCCGCGCTCGCGCCCCGCCTGACCACCTTCGAGACGGCGACGATCTCCGAACAGCTCGCCGAGCGCGAGTTCCAGGTCAAGGGCTTCCCCGCCGTGCTGTCGATCGTCGACGGCGTCGTCGTGGACGCCGGCCACCAGCTTCCGGTCCTGGCCTGATCGTGGCCACGCTGCGAGCCGCCCTGCGGCTGGGTTGCGCCGAGCCGAAGGCGCTCACCGCCGTGGTCGCCCTCGTCCTCGTCGGCGCGGCGCCGCCGCTGGGCGTCGCGTGGTTCACGAAGCTGCTGTTCGACGAGGTCGGGCGGGGCCGCTCGGCCAGCCCGTCGACCGCGACCTGGTACGCCGTGGCGATCGCCGCCCTGGGCGCCCTGGCGGCGATCGCCAACCGCCTGTCCGGCTACTTCACCACGGCGTTGCAGCACGCGATCACGATCGCCGCCGAGGTGCGGCTGTACCGGAAGCTGAACGGCTTCCTCGGCCTTCGCCCCTTCGAGCAGCCGGCGCTGCGCGATCGGCTGGCCCTGGCCCAGCAGGCCGCCGACCAGACGCCGTACGTGGTCGTCATGTTCGCGGTCAACGTGGCCCAGAACGTCGTGACGGTGGGTGGCTTCGCCGCGATCCTGACGTCCCTCTGGCCGCCGGCCGGCCTGCTCCTGCTCGCCGTGGCCGTGCCCGAGTTCCTCATTCAACTGCGGCTGTCCCGCCGGGCCGCGCGGGCTGTGGAGGACAGCGCCGGCCTGTTCCGGGCCCGATTCCTGTTCCAGACCGTGCTGACCGACCTGCGCGCCGCCCGGGAGGTGCGCCTCTACCATCTCGGCCGGTTCTTCCACGACCGGCTCACCGGCGCCGTGCGGGCCGCCGCCCGGATCGAGCTGGCCGCCGCGCGGCACGCCACGGCGGTGCAGACCTGCTGGGCGCTGGCCGGCGTCGCCGCGACACTCGCCGCGACGGTGGTCGCGGTGAACGCCGCGGTCCGCGGCCGCCTCAGCCTCGGTGACCTCACCCTCCTGCTGGCCGCGCTCGCCGCGGCCCACAGCGGCCTGGCCGGCATCGCCGGTCAGCTCGGCGAGGCGGGCACCGCCATGCGGCTGTTCCGGCACTACGTCGCCGTTCTCGACACTCCCGCCGACCTGGTCGACGGGACCCGGCCGGCCCCGCCGCTGTGCGCCGCGATCCGGTTCGAGGACGTGTGGTTCCGCTACGACGAGGACGGTCCCTGGATCCTCCGGGGCGTCGACCTCACCATCGACGCCGGCGAGGCCGTCGGGCTCGTCGGTCTCAACGGGGCCGGCAAGAGCACCCTCGTCAAGCTGCTCTGCCGGTTCTACGACCCCGACCGCGGCCGGATCACCTGGGACGGCGTGGACCTTCGCGACCTGCGGGTCGAGACGGTGCGCCGGCGGATGGGGGCGGTGTTCCAGGACTTCATGTGCTACGACCTCACCGCCGCGGAGAATGTCGGCATCGGCCGGCTGCCGCACACGCCCGAGCAGGTCGAGGCCGCCGCCGCCCGCGCCGAGATCCACGACCGCCTCCGCGACCTCCCCCACGGGTACGCCACGCTGCTCAGCCGCACCTTCGCCGACCAGGACGGCGAGCCCGGGGTGACGCTCTCCGGCGGGCAGTGGCAGCGGGTCGCGCTCGCCAGGTCCCTGATGCGCGCCGACGCCGACCTGCTGATCCTGGACGAGCCCAGCTCCGGGCTCGACGCCGACGCCGAGACCCGCGTGCACGCCTCGCTGGCCCGGATCCGCCACGGCCGTACCGGGCTCCTGATCTCCCACCGGCTCAGCACCCTGCGCGACGCGCGGCGCATCATCGTGCTGGACGCCGGGCGCGTCATCGAGTCGGGGGCGCACGACGAGCTGATGGCGGCCGACGGCGAGTACGCGCGCCTGTTCCGCCTCCAGGCCGGTGGCTACCAGTTGGCGGCGACGTGACCGGCTGGCTGCGCCGCCGCTGGCGCGTGGTGGTCGTACGCGGGCACAGCATGGCGCCGACGCTGCACGACGGCGATCTGCTCGTCGTCCGGGTCGGGCGGACACCGGCCGCCGGTGACCTCGTCGTCTTCCGGGCCCGCGACGTCGTCCCGGAGGCGGAGCTGACGTGGATGGTCAAGCGGGTGCACCGGATCGAGCCCGACGGCGCCGTGACGGTACGCGGGGACAACGCCCGCAGCCAGGACTCGCGGCATTTCGGAGCGGTGCCACGCCGGGCGATCCTCGGCGTGGCCAGAGGGAGGCGATGACCCCGTGTACGTCGAGATCGGGTGCCGGGTGCTGCTCGGCACGGTGCTGTTGGCGGCGGCGGTCGGCAAGGTCTCCGGCCGGGCCGCCTACCGCGAGTTCACGCGCTCGGTGCGCGACATGGGCTACCGGCCCCCCGGCCCGCTCGCCGCGGCCGTGGTCGCCGCCGAGTTCACCGCCGTCGTGCTGCTGGCGGTGTTCCCGCCGGCCGGCTTCCTCTGCGCGGGCGCCCTCCTGCTCGTCTTCACGGTGGCCGTCGCCACGAACCTGCGGCGGGGCGGGGCCACCTGCCGCTGTTTCGGCCGCACCGCCGCGCCGCTGGGCCGGCACCACGTGTGGCGCAACGTGGTCCTCATCGGCTGCGCCGTCGCCGGCGCGCTCGCACCGGCCGGACCCGTACGGCCGGGCGAGGCGGTCCTGATCGTCGTCGGTGCGCTGCTCGCCGGCGTGCTGGTCGTCATGCTGGACGAGCTGCGCTACCTGTTCGGCGCGACCAGCGGCACGTGACCTCCGGGTCGCCCGCCACCGGACTGCTCCGGCGATCTGCCCGCACGCGGCGGGCCGCCGTCACCGGCCGAGCCGCGCGGCCATCCGGCGGCGCAACGGCGGCACCGCGCCGGTGATGCGCATCGTCGTGCGGACGGCGGCCCGGCCCAGGCGGCTGCCCGACCCGGCCTGGCGGGCGTTACGCAGTGACTGCTTCACGGCGGCGAAGCCGTAGTCGAGCATCTGCCGCTCGTAGTCGTGCAGGGCCGGCAGCAGGGCCGACCTGTCGGCAGCGACCTCGGTGAGCCGGTGGCACAGCAGTTCGGCGTCGCGCAGTGCCGTGTTGGCGCCGATCCCGGCCATCGGCGTCATGTTGTGGATGGCGTCGCCGAGGAGGGTCACCGACGTGGTCTGCCAGGCTCAGGGGCGCCTCGCCGTGAGGCCGGTGCAGCGCCTCGCCGCGGCGATCCTGTCCTCGATGCGCTCGCGGGCCGCGCCGGACACGAGGACGGGCTGCCCGGTGCCGGACACCGTCGCCGGCAGGAACTCGGTGCGGGTCACCGTCCGCCCGCGCACGGTCAGCCGCAGGACGCCGGAGTCGGTGCTGTGCGACTCGCTGTACCAGAGGAAGTTACCGAGCCCGTAGTGCACGTAGGTCTCGCCCAGCCAACCGTCGGCGAGCAGGGTGTGCGCGTGGGTGCCGACCACGATGTCCGCCCCGGACGCGGCCAGCCGTCGGGCGAACGTCGTCATCTCCCCGGTCGGGCAGGGGTTGCCCTCGACGCCCCAGTGCATGAAGACGATCACCAGGTCGGCCCGGTCGCGGGCTGCTCGCACGGCGGCGTCGGCCCGGGACCTGTCGAAGGCCATCGCGATGCCCGGGCGGCTCTGCGTCGCTTTCCACTGCGCGGCCAGGTCGTGCACCTGCGACATGCCCAGCACCGCGACGCGCACGCCCTGCACGGTGCTCAGCCAGGGCGCGTACGCCGCGTCGGCGTCGCGGCCCGCCCCGAACACCGGGAAGGCAGCGTCCGCCGCCGC
This sequence comes from Micromonospora sp. NPDC005707, assembly GCF_040631005.1. Lineage (NCBI taxonomy): Bacteria > Bacillati > Actinomycetota > Actinomycetes > Micromonosporales > Micromonosporaceae > Micromonospora > Micromonospora sp. NPDC005707. The sequence continues at coordinate 49,232 of NZ_JBEXYR010000019.1, read as the reverse complement.
GTCCAGCGTGTCCGACAGCCCGACCTGGCCGTAGTCGAGGGTGTGGTTGTTGGCGAGCGACACCGCGTCGACCCCGGCCGCGCGAAGCGCCGTGAAGGCGGTCTCCGGCGATCGGAACCGATAGCGTTTGGGCTCCGGGGTGCCGCGGTCCGTCACCGCCGTCTCAAGATTCACCACCGTGACGTCGGCGTCGCGCAGTACCGAGGCGGTGCGGCCGAATGCCGTCCGCGGGTCGTCGAGCAGACGCAGCGTGCGGCCCGTGAAGTGCACGTCGCCCGCGAAGGCCAGCCGCAGCTCGACCGGCGGGGCCACGCCCGGCCCGCCGGTGCTCGGCGACGCCCCGGCGTCCGACCCGGTCGCGGCCGGCGGCTGCCATTCGGCCGCCGGGCGATCCGTGGTGGTGCACCCGGCCACCGCGGTCCCGATCGCCAGCGCCGCCAGCGCCATACGCACCATGGTGCTGATCACCGGCACAGGATAGTGAGGCCGACCGGAGTCATGGGGTCGAGCGGGTCATCAGCCGCCCCATGAGGGTCTTCGCCCACGGGTGGTACCGGGTGTTCTGGAACGCCGCGACGATCCAACGGTCCCCGTCGCGGCGCAGGACCGTCGTGTTCGTCGACAGGCGCTTCGCCGACGGGACGGTCCGGCCCCTCTGCCAGCGCATGATGATGCCCGCGCGCTGCACCACGATCGCCGTCGCGGGGTCGGTGAAGCGGATCGCGCGCTCGACGACGGCGAGCCGGGAGCCGCGCATGATGCCGTCGAACAGGGGCCGGTGGCCCGCGGCGATCTCGTCCCGGCCGGTAATCACGGTGCCGTCGAACGCCACGCCGCGACCTCAGCGGTGCGGTCGTGCTGTTCCACCAGGCCGTCGCGGCGCGCCTGGGGCTGTCGGCCGGCGACCTGAAGACGCTTGAGCTCATCGCCACCGACGGGCCGTTCAGCGCGAGCGAGCTGGCCCGGCGCACCGGGCTGACCGCCGCGGGAATCACCAGCGTCGTAGCGCGGCTCGCGGCCGGCGGCTACGTCGTGCGGGAGACCGACCCCGGCGACCGCCGACGGGCGATCATCCGCGCCGCCGACGCCGAGCACCCGGAGCTGGCAGACGCGTTCGCCGGGCTCGGCCGGGCGCTCGGCGGCGTCATCGCCGACTACGACCCGGCCGAACAGGCGGCGATCGTGAGCTACCTGCGCCGCACGATCGACATCCTGCGCGAGCAGACGATCCGGCTCGGACCAGGATCCGATTGACCCACCTGCCGCGCCGGGGAATGACGAGCCGTCGCATGCGCCCCGCCGTGGCAGGGCGCCGCCGGGCCTCCCCCGGTCAGGCCGAGGCGGAGAAGGCGGCGATCAGCCCGAACATCCCGCAGCAGAGCAGTCCGCCGACGCCCAGGATGACGAGCAGGATGCTGTAGTTCGACCACAGGCCGAACCGGGTCACGTCGGTGCCGTAACCGTCGTGCACCCGGTTGCGCCAGCCCCCGAAGCGGAACGACAGGTGGTGCACCGCCCCCGGCTGCGCGGCGAGCGTGGTCGTGATGACGGGGATGCCCATGAAGTCGGTGTACCGGACGTCGTGCGGACCGGCCGGGACCGCCACGTGCCAGGTGCCCTCGCCGGGAATGGCCACCACCCGACGGTCGATCTTGAACCGGCTGGTCACCGGGGCCGGCACGAGGTACGGCCCCCGGTTCACGGAGACGACGAGCACCGCGCACCCCGGCGGCGGCGCGATCGGGTGGGGGTACGCGATCAGCGGCGTCGCAGCGCCGGGCATCGACGGGTGCGGCAGAGGGGGGACGTAGGACACGGCCAGATTCTGGCACGGCGGCGCACGCCCGCAGCCGCCACGCCCGGCGGCACGGACAGCACCGCCGTGCGTGCCGTCACCCCAAAATCGCCGCCTCCGCCCACCACGGTCAGCACGACGTTGCCACCGCCCGCGTGCGCTCCTTCGCCGAGGCGGCCCACACCCTCGCCGCAGAAGGTCACTAGGCGAGGGGTGCGCCGACCGCGGGACGTGTCCCGACGCGGGCAGGGCTCGACGTGGCGTTCCTCAGAGGAGCTGCGCGAGCTGGCCGCGTACCGCGCCGGCGTCCGGGTGATCGAGCTGTTCCAGGATCGCCAGCGCCTCCCGCCACGCCGCGCGGGCGCCCACCCGGTCACCGGCGGCGCGGCGGGCGCTCCCGAGATGGGTCAGGACGATGCTCTCGTCGTACCTGATGCTCAGCTCCCGGGTCAGGGCGAGCGCGCTGCGGAAGCACTCGGTCGCCCGCACGTGGTCGCCGAGGTCGAGATGGACGTGACCGAGGCTGTCCCAGGCCTGGGCGGCGCGGCGCCGGTCGCCGGTCCGCTCGTGCAGGACGAGGGCCCGCCGGCAGTAGCCGAGCGCCTGCCGGTGCTCCCCGAGGTGGGTCAGGTACCAACCGATCGCGTTGAGCCCGTCGGCCTGCCCGGCCACGTGCCCGAGGGCCTGGTAGAGCGCGAGCGCCTGACGCGCCTGCGGCAACGCCTCGGCGTAGCGGCCCTGCCGGTCGAGCACCCAGGCCAGGTTGAGCCGGGTGTGCGCCTGGCCGGTGCGGTCGCCGGTCTGTTCGAACCGCGCCAGGGCGCGCTCGAAGTGCCGGCGGGCGTCCTCGTTGTCCCCCAGCTTCGCCCTGGCCCGCGCCAGGCCCCAGTGCGCGTGGGCCAGACCGCGGCGGTCGTGGAGGCGTCGCGCGGCCGTCATCGCCAGGTCCTGCACCGCGGCCAGGTCGTGCCAGTAGGCGTGGACGTCGAGGAAGTCCAGCAGCGTCCACGCCAACTGCCAGGCGCGGCGGTCGGCGCCGGTGCGGACCGCCTGCCCGACGGCGGCCAGGAGCACCGCCTTCTCCGCCCTGAACCAGGCGAGCGCCTCCTCGTAACAGGCGAGGACCACCGGGGCCGCGCCGGGCTCGGGCGCCGAGTCGGTGATCGGATCCCGATGCGGGTCCAGCAGGCGGGCGGCGCCGTCGGCGGTGTGCAGGTAATGGTCGAGCATCCGGCGCCGGGCACGCCGCTGCGCACCGGGGTCGTCGTGGTCGTGGGCCAGCTCTGCGGCGTACCGGGCGAGGAGGTCGTGGCAGGCGTAGCGCCCGGGGGCCGACTCGCCCAGCAGGTGCGCGCGGGTCAGCTCCGTCAGGAGTGGCCGCACCGACGTGGTCGACCGGCCGGCGAGGCTCGCCGCGGCCGACGCGGTGAGGTCCGGGCCGGAGTGCAGGCTCAGCAGCCGGAGCAGCCGGGCGGCCTCGCCCGTGAGGGTCCGGTAGGACCAGGAGAAGACGGCTCGGATGTCGGTGGCGACGTCCCCGCCGTCGAACGGATCCAGCGCGGCGGCCGGGACGTCGGCGGCGTGCCGCAGCTCGGCGGTCAACGTGGCGAGCGGAAAGTCGGGCCGGGTGACGGCACGCGCGGCGACGATGGCCAGCGCGAGCGGCAGCCGCGCGCACCGGGCGATGAGCTCGTCGACCCCGCCCGGATCGGTGGCCAGCCGGTTCGCACCGAGACGTCCGGCCAGCAGCTCCCGGGACTCCCGCGTCGACAGCAGATCCAGCGTCACGGGGTGCCCACCCTCGCTCACCACCAACGGGGTCAGCTGGTCGCGGCTGGTGACCAGGACGAGGCAGCCGGGTGCGGCGGGCAGCAGCGGCCGGACCTGCGCGACGTCGCGGGCGTTGTCGAGGACGACGAGCACCCGCCTGCCGGCCAGCAAGCTGCGGTACAGCCCGGCCTGCGCGGTCGGCTCGACGGGAATCCGCTGCGCCGGCACCCCGAACGCGTCGAGGAAGCCACGGATCGCCGTGGCCGGATCCACCGGGCAGCCGTGATCGGCGAAGCCACGGAGGTCGACGTACAGCTGGCCGTCGGGGAACTCGCCGGCCATCCGGTGTGCCCAGTGCACGGCCAAGGCGGTCTTGCCCACGCCGGCAGTGCCGGACACGACCGCGATGGGCGGGGTACCGGGCTGGCCGGCACGTGACGCCCGCGCGGAGCGCAGCAGGGCGTCGAGCCTCGCCAGCTCCGGACGGCGGCCGGCGAAACCCCGCACGGCCACGGGCAGCTGGGCGGGTGGCGGTGCCGGATGGGAGACCGCGCCGGCCACCCGGATCGGCCCGCACACCGCCGCCGGCGGCGCCAGGTCGGCGTCCTGCCGAAGGATGGCGGCGTGCAGCTGACGCAGTGCCGGGCCCGGATCGACTCCGAGCTCCGTGGCCAGGGCGGTGCGCAGCCGCTGGTAGGCCGCCAGCGCGTCGACCTGGCGGCCGTCGCGGTACAGCGCGAGCATCAGCCGGTGGTGGATCTGCTCGTGGTACGGATGCTCCGCGGCCAGGCGCGCCAGCTCCGGTACGAGCGACGCGTGCTCACCCAGCGCCAGCCGCGCGTCGGTCAACGCCTCCCGGGCCGACAGCTCCAGTCCCGCCAACCGCTCGGCCTGCTCGTCCAACCAGCGCAGCCCGACCAGGTCCGCCAGCGGCCGTCCCCGCCAGAGGGCCAGGGCGGCGCGCAGGGCAACGACGCGCTCGGCGGGATCCCCCGATTGCCTGCTCTCACCGATCAACCGCTGCGCGAGGTGCAGGTCGGTGGCCTCCTCCGCCAGGTCGAGGACGTAGCCGTGTGGACGTACCGTGATGGCCGCCCTTCCGCCGAGCACCCCCCGCAGGTACGAGATGTGACGTTGCAGGGAGTTCTTCGCGGTGGCCGGCGGCGTCCCGTCCCAGACGATCTCGATGAGCAGGTCGGAGTGCACGGCGTCACCGGCATGCAGGGCGAGTGCCGCGAGCAGGGCCTTGCGCCGTAAGCCGGGCACCGGCCGAGCGCGATCCCCCTCGGCGACGTCGACCGGCCCGAGAAGTCGGACCTGAATGGTCGCCACCTCCACTCCTCAGCGGTCAACCAATCGAATGCTAGCGATCGCCGGGCCGCCCGGGTCAACGCGCGTCAGGTTCACGTCAGCGCCGGATGAGACCGTGCGACGGCGCGACGGTCAGCACGCCGCGGCGCGATCGAGCGACCGTGCCCCGCGCGCAGGACAAGCCCGATCAGAGGAAGTGAGAGACCATGAAGCTCAGGCACGCCATCCGCAGAACGTTGACCGTCCTCACCGCGGCAACGGTGGTCGCCGCCGGAGCGGTCGCCGGGACCGCGGCCCCGGCGCTCGCCGTGACCGCGAAGCTGGAGATCTTCCTGCAGTGCCAGACCAACGACGGCCGGTACTGGGACTACACGGTCCAGGTGAGCGGCGCCACCTCGCGCTGGTACTACGACAAGTACTCGGTCGAGGTCCGGATCTGGGGCGACGACGAGTGGAGCGACGACCTGCTCGGCGGCCCGTACCGGACGTTATACGACAACAGCTCGGGCGGCGGGCCGGGCTACTACACCTTCGCCGTGTGCATGAACAGCTCGACGCTGAACGAGGACGTCGGTCTCGACGACATCTACGCCGGCGTGCGGGTCTACAACGCCAGCGGTGTGAACAGCGAGACGGCGGAGTCGAACCGCTGGTACGGCTACTTCTGACGAGCGGCATCCTCGCCGCCGGCGGCCAGGGCCCCCGACGGCGGGCATCGAGGAAGCCGACGCCCGGACCAGTGTTCCCGCTGGTCCGGGCCTTTCCTGTCGGCCACCAGCCGGCCGAGGACCACGTCACCCGCCGCGGGCAGAGGGACTCATGCCTCGCCGTGCACCATCCACTGCTTTCCGTCGATCAGCTCCCGGGCGGCGTCGAGATGACCGGCGTGGCATGCGGTTTCGGTGATCACATGCAGCATGACTTCGAGGGTGGTGTGCAGCCGGAAGCTGCCAAACCTGTTCGCGGGCCACCAGGCCGGCGGGGTGTCCATCGGGGTTTCACGAATGACCGTGTTGGCCGCGTCGATGCAGGTGCGGTACCGGTCCAGGATGTCCTCCGGCGATACGGACCGGTCGACGTTCCACACGTTCTCGGTGTGTGGCAGGGATGCGATCACCGAGGTTTGGCCGGCGACGACGGCGTTGAACCAGAACCGCTCGACGTCGAGGGCGAGATGGTTGACCAGACCGAGGCAGCTCCATCCGGACGGCAGCACGGGACGGCGCAGGTCCGTGTCGCTCAAGCCCTCCAGAGCGCCGGTGATGTGACGGCGCTGCCCGTCCAGACAGGACCGCAACGTGGCGGTCAGTTCCGCCTCGGCGGCGATGGCGAGCGGGAAGTCCTTGAGCGCGAACGTCGGGTCTTTCATCGGGCTCTCCTTGCGTCACCCTGGTCGCTGACACCCAGGTGACGACTGGGCGGGGCCGATCCGGACCGGCACGTGGAAAGTTGTGGGAGGCGGATCGCGACGAACCCCCGGGGCCGCTTCTGATCCGTGGCCTCGGCGGTGTCCTCCGGAACGGTCTGCCAGCGGCACGTGCGGAGTGCTTGACGGCAGCCGTGACAGCAACCCACAGGAACGGCCACGCCCAAGGCGCACGAACGGAGTGGAGCCACTACCGAAGGCAGTGGCTCCACTCCGTTGTCAATTTCCAGGCGTCACACGATGGAGATCGATCGCACCTGGGTGTTGCCCTTGGTGTCGACGTACACCTTGTAGTCGCCGACGGTGTAGGTGCCGGCAGCGTTGTTGTCGATGGTGAACGTGGCCGTCACCGGAGACGCGCTGCCGTCGACACGGGTCTGCTGCACCGTGATGGTCAACTCGTTCGTGTTGCCCTTCAGCTTCTTCACCACCGCCGACGGCTTCGCGTCGACGACCGCGTTGGCGACGGTCACGTAGACCGCGTCGGGCGAGGAGAACTCCGCGTTCTTCTGACCGTCACCGAACACGAAGAAGCCCCGCTGTTCGACGGCCCCGCGCCCGGGGAACGGATCCGGGTTCGAGGCCAGGTACGTCGGGTTGAGCTTGTACAGGTCCGTCTTGGAATCCGCGAGCCTGGCCTGCACCCCGGTGTACGGCGCGTCGGTGATCGCGAGGTTGACCGACAGGTAGATGGCGTCGGGGTTGTTGGCCGACATGCGCGAGGAGAAGTACTTGTCCGTACTCTGCCCCGCGGGAACGGCCAGCGGCACGACCTTGTCGCCGACGAGGATGTTGAACTGGAAGTCGCCGTAGCCCCCCGCGACGAACTTCGCCCACGCCGCGTCCGACATGTGGTCGGGGCGCTCCACCTTGAACTCCAGACGCATCGGCGCCACGTACGTGCTGGTCTGGTACTCGGGGTCGGTCAGGGGCAGGTAGACCCCTCCCGGGGCGTGCCCCAGCTCGAAAGCCGACGCCGTCGGGGTCGAGTTGCCGCGCCCGTTCCACATCGGGATGTTGAACGAGGTGGCGCCGAGCAGGGCCTGGTTGCCCAACTGGCTCGTGCCGACCGCGGCCGACGCGTCCTTGTAGGTGCCGATGGTGACGTCGAGCAGGTCGAGGTCCGCCCGGTCGGCGTTCAGCCCCGGCATGTCCGCCCACATGAACTTGGCACCGGCGGGCCCGGAGTACCGGGCCATCTCCAGCATGCCATCGGCCATGATCTTGGTCATCTGCACCGCCGAGTCGACCTTCATCCGCTCGTTGGCCGTGTGCCACCAGCGCTCGTTACCCGGGATGACGGCGCCGAAGGCGGTCATCTTGTTGCGGAAGCTGCTGGCCAGAGTGCCACCGGTCGTGCCCTGCGGATAGACCACGTCCCGGAGGGAGTACGGGTCCGCGAACTCCCCCGGGTTGCGGTCGATCGAGGCCTGGTAGCTGCCGAACTGAAGAGCCGTCAGCGGATTGTCGTGCGTGACGTACAACCCGGCGCCGACGGGCGAGCCGAGGGTGCCGATGGTGAACCCCTTCGCCTGGAAGGCGGCCGTGACCGCCGCCGTCGCCTGGCCGGAGTCAGCCGCGGTGACGTGCATGCTGCGCACATACATCGGCATGCTGAGGCTGCCGGAGGCGTCCGTGTAGAAGCTCGTCGGGGTCTCCGAATTGATGCCGCCCATGAGGGCGAACGTCAGGTTCGGCGTGCCGTTGCTCGGGTTGCGCAACAGGTTCGCCGGGATGCCCATGTACTTGCCGATATAGGCCTCGCCTTCGACACCGTCGCGGAAGAACAGGTCGGCGATGCCGTCGGCGGCCTTCTTCAACTGCAGGTCGGCGGCCGTGCTTCCCAATGCGCCGAGCCCCTTGGAGAGGAGGAACATTCCCCACACGACGGCATTCTTGCCGTACTGCGGGGTCGGCATCTCCATCGCCACATCGGTGTTGATCTCCAGCGTGAGCGAGTCGCCGGTGATCGTGGCCTGCACCTTGGGCGTGGTGCGGGGAGCAGCCGGGAGCCAACCCTTCGTGGTCGCGGCAGCGGTGATCGCCGACACGAATCGGTCGCGCTCGGTCGAGCTGGCCCCCGCCACGTCGAGGGTGAAGGTGGCCCGCGAGGCGATCTGCGTGGTGCTGCCGTAGGCGATGTCCTTGAGCGTCGGGTCGCCTTCGCGCAGGGTGACGCCGGCCGTGGCAGCCGTCAGCCGGAAGGCCTTGGTGCTGTCCGCGGACAAGCTCATCGACACCGACGGGGTCACCGATCCGGAGTTGCCGACGATGACCGGGAACCGCGAGTCGGAGGTGTAGGCCGCGATCGGGATCTCTTCCCGGTTGAGGTTCTTGTAGGCCCAGTTGTCGTAGAAGCTCGGGTTCGAGTTGTACGGGATGGACTGGAAGGTGGCCGTGTTCGTCGTCGAGGGCGTGCCGGGGCCGCCGTCCTCGTAGATTCCCATGACGATGCGGATGCGTCGGTCGAGGGGCAACCCCGCCTCGAGCAGCGCCTTGGCCGCGAGCAGCGTCGCCAGCGTCGGACCGCTGTCGTCCTGGATGCCCGCCCCGTAGACCCAGCCGTCCTGGACATAGGGCGAGTGGTACGCACCCGGAGTGCCGAGGTTGCCGTCGGCGTCCCGCCAGCGCGCCAGCTGGGCCGGCGAAACGGAAGCCGTCGGCGAGTCGAGGTGGCTCAACGCCATGACCATCTCCGGGGCGTCCGGATCACCGATCTCCGCGTAGACGTACTTGTCGGGTTGGCGCTGGACGACCACCGGGAAACCCAGGTCGGTGGCCAGCTTGACCACCCAGGCGAGCTTGGCGACCTTGCGGTCGTACTCGTTCTGGTTGGCTGCCGTGTTGCTGACCGGGAAGGGGTACGCCGTCGCGGCCGTGCCGCCTCGGGAGATGGAGTCGTAGCTCGACCCGTCCAGCATCGCCCCGACCAGAGTGAGCGGGTCGTAGGTGCCGTCCCCCGCCCGCGCGCTGTTGACCCGTCCCGCCAACGCCTCGACTTCCGCGTGGATCGCGTCGCGCTCGGCGTCGGTCACCGACAGGTCGTAGGTGACACTCGGCTGGAAACGCTCCTCGCCGAGGCTGGCCGCGGACGCGTGGGGCATGGGCGCAACGGTCGCCGCGAGGGACCCGGCGAGCAGGACGGAGAAGATGGTCGTCCGTCTGTTTCTCATAGAAGCTCCAGAACAGGGGGGATGACGCTGTGGCGACAGCACACGCCAGCCGTGCCGCCAGTGGCCGACGGAGCGGGATTTCTTGAGGATGATCTGAGAATCGGCCGGTGCCGTCAGCTTGCTGCCAGACGCCGGGCAGCCCGGTGGGGCACCAGGCTGCCGGCGGATCACCGTCGGTGCACGACACAGGCTTGTCGCGTGGCCTTATCCAACGACCGCCAAGAAATCCGAGTAGAACAGGCCCAGGCCGACCGCCACGCAGACGCCGGCCACGATCCAGAACCGGACCACGATGTTGACCTCGCTCCAGCCGGCCAACTCGAAGTGGTGGTGCAACGGCACCATCCGGAAGACACGCCTACCGGTGGTCCGGAACGAGACGATCTGGATCACCCAGGTCGTCGTGATGATGACGAAGAGCCCGCCGATCATGATCGACAGCAGCGTGGTGCGGGTTACCACCGCGAGCCCGCCGATCAGGCCGCCGAGCCCGAGCGAGCCCACGTCACCCATGAAGATCCGCGCCGGGGACGTGTTCCACCACAGGAAGCCCACGCAGGCGGCGGCCGCCGCCGCCGCGATCATGGCGATCTCCAGGGGATCCCGGACCTGGTAGCAGTACTCGTTCACGCGGGCGTACGCGTCGTCGGCGCACCAGTGCCGGTACTGCCAGAAGCCGATCAGCGCGTACGCGCCGAGCACCAGGATCGACGCGCCGGTGGCCAGGCCGTCGAGGCCGTCGGTGAGGTTCACGCCGTTCGACATCGCCATGATCACGAAGACGAAGACCATGACCGCGCCGACCTTGCCGACGTCCAGCCAGCTGATGTCGCGGATGAGCGAGATGTGCTCGCTGGCCACGGTCTGGCCGTTGGTGCTCGGCACGTAGAGCGCGGCGACGCCGAACCCGCCGCCGACGATCGCCTGGCCGAGCAGCTTGCCTTTGGCGGACAGTCCGTCGGAGTTGCGCCGGCGCACCTTGAGGAAGTCGTCGAAGAAGCCGACCGCGCCGCAGAAGACGAACAGCCCGAGCAGCACCAGGGCCGTCATGGTCGGCCCCTCCTGCGCGATCTGCCGGTCGGGCAGGGTGGTCAGGGCGAGATGCCCGGCGACGTAGGCGAGGACGGTCGCCACGATGAAGACGACGCCGCCCATCGTGGGCGTGCCCTTCTTGCCCTGGTTGCTGGCGAGCCCGATGGATCGGATCGGCTGACCGGCCTTGAGCGCGGTGAAGACCCGAACCGCCACCGGCGTGCCGAACAGGGAGATGATGAACGCGACCGCGGCCGCGACGATGACCGCCCTCACGGGCGAACCTCCACGAGATCCGGATTTCTCCCGGCGTCCCCACCGAGCTCCCAGATCAGCGCCTGACATGTCGACCTGGGCTGGCCGTGCGGATGGTCCTTGCCGAAATCATCGATCACGAGACACGAGCTTGCCATCCGACGGCGAGCGGAGCAGCCCCGGACCTCACCGGGCCATGGTTCGGGACCCGGCGACACGAATCCGACGACGATCTTGCAGCGCCAGGCCCCAGGTTCACCTTGTGTCCGAAGCGGCGGAGACAGCCCCAAAGACGCGATCCCTTGTCGACCGCGGTGCGCGATGCCACAGGAGCGGTACACGGCCGAGCGTCAGTAAGCCTTAGCCATCCCGTCCCGCTGTACGGGAACCGTCGGTGCTGTTACGCGGCTCTTCGGTACCTGCCGGGTGCGGTGCCGTATTGGCGTTTGAACGCGTTGGCGAAGGCGAACTCCGACGTGTAGCCGATCCGGTGTGCGACGGCGCTCAGCGGCGCGTCGGAGTCCTGGAGTAGCCGGGCTGCGGTGGTCATCCGCCACCAGGTCAGATAGCTGAGCGGCGGCTGGCCGACGAGGGTGGCGAAGCGCCGGGCGAATGGCGCCCGGGACAGCCCCGCCTCAGCGGCCAGAGTCGCGACCGTCCAGGGCCGCGCCGGGTCGCGGTGCATGGCCCGCAGCGCGGCCGTGATGGCCGGGTCATTGAGTGCCGCCGCCCAACCGGTGGTGGCCCCACGCGCGGGCTGCTCGTCGAACCAGGTACGCAGGATGTACAGCAGGAGCGTGTCGAGGAGGGCAGGCACGATGGCGTCGGTGCCGAGGCGAGGTCGTTCCAACTCGGCGGCGAGCAAGTCCACGGTGGCGCGTAGCTCGGGGTGGCGCCCGAGGTGCGCCGGGAGGTGGATGAGTTCGGGCAGGTCGCTCAGGAGCGGATGGGCGCGGGCCGGATCCAGCTCGTACGCGCCGCAGAGCGTCACGGTGGTAGGGCCGTAGGTGCCGAGGGGCTCGCCGACGGTGGCGGTTGCGTAGCGCTGAAGGAACTGCGGGTCGTTCGGGTCGCAGGCGGGTGCGGTCACGGGGGTCGCTGGGTTGTCGGCCAGCGCGTGCCCCTGCCCGCGCGGCAGGAACACCACGTCCCCGACGGTCAGCGACACGGGGTCGGTGTCCGGCGAAACGAGCCAGCACGGACCCTGCAGGATCACCTGAAAGCCGGCGCATCCGGGCACGGAGGCGAATCGCTGCGCCCACGGAGCGTGCCACACCACCCGCGCTGAACGTGGCTGACCGGTCCGCATGACAGCGATCACGTCGCTGAGCACGTCCATCCCGCCACAGTACCTACGTGAAGACGATCGAGTATCAACCGAGGACCAGCACACATGGTTCGTCTTCAGCTCGCTCCATACGTTCGATGGCATGAAAGCCGCACGAATACACGAGTACGGTGACGCGTCCGTCATCCGCTATGAGGACGTCCCACGCCCGGCGCCCGGCCCGGGTGAGGTGCTGACCCGGGTCGCCGCTTCCTCGTTCAATCCATCCGAGATGGCACTACGTTCCGGGCTGCTGCGTTCCATCCTCCCGCTGAACCTGCCGTACACGCTTGGCTGGGATGTGGCGGGCACCGTGGTCGAGATCGGCAGCGACGTGCACACGCTCGCCGTCGGCGACCGGGTCGTCGGCCGGCTCGACGGCGGCGGCGCCGCCGAGTACGTAGCCGCCCCAGCCGACACCCTTGTCCCGGCACCCGTCGCCATCCCGCTCGCCAACGCCGCCGCCATCCCTGTCGCCGGCCTCACCGCATGGCAGGCGGTGTTCGAACATGCCCGCATCACGCCCGGGCAGCGGGTGCTGGTCAACGGAGCGGGTGGCGGCGTGGGCGGATTCGCCGTCCAGCTCGCCAAGCACGCCGGAGCACAGGTCATCGCCACGGCAAGCCCGCGCAGCGCAGCCGCGGTCCGTCAACTCGGCGCCGACCAGATAGTCGACTACAGCGCCTCACCCGTGAACGATGCGGTGGAAAGACCGGTCGACACCGTCCTCAATCTCGCCGCGATCAACCCCTCGGAGGCCGCGGCCCTGATACCGCTGGTCCGGCCCGGCGGTGTCATCGTCTCCATCGCCACCCCGATCGAGCCGCCCACCGACGCCTCAGTGAGCGCGATGCACATGGTCGCCCGCAACGACGTGAACCACCTCGCCGCACTGGTGAAACTCGTCGACGCAGGCACAGTCCGCCTGGATATCGACTCGTCCCGCCCGCTCGCCGACCTGGCCGCGGTGCACCGCGACGCCGAGGCCGGCCACACCCGGGGCAAGACAATCCTCATTCCGTGACGGAGTCCCTGATGACCGCCACCTCCCCTTCCCCGATGATCAAAGGGCCTGGACCGGCTCGCCTGGACTCCCCCGCGAGCAGCGGCACAGTTCGTGTCCCTGCTGTCCGAGAGCGTCTACCGGCACCAACTCCGGCCGGTGCTTCTGAGCGGCGCGGTCGCCACGGATCGGATCTTCGGCGCTGAGATGTAGTCACCCAGCTACGACAAGAGGGCACATCCATTGACTGGATGTGCCCTCTGAGCTGCGTCGGGATGGCCGGATTCTCGTCCAAGGCCACGCGGGAAGCCCTGCGGAAGCTCGGCGAAAGCCTCGATCAACACTGAAGCTCACAGCCACGGAGCGTCACGGAGTCCACGTAGGTTCCCGAAGCTCGATCGCCGGCTACCGGAAAGTCATGCTCGGCGCGGTACGGCCCGGTCCTGCCAGCGGTAAAGGTCGCGCAGCAGGCAAATCTCGGCGCCGTGATGGATCAGCTCCCTGTTGACGTGCAGGACGATGCCCTCCATGGGAAACCGCTCGGGACCCACCGTGGGCGGATTCTCCAGGTCAGCGTCCGAGAGCTCGCGGACCCCCGCGTTCCATCTCCCATACATCTCATCGAGCTGTTTTAGCGCCTCGTCAGCCGTCCCCGCGTAGGCGAATGTCTGGGAGTCGACGTCTTGGCCGCCGAAGTGCCATCCGACCCGATAGCCGAGGCAGGAGACGATGATGTGCGCCAGCCGCCAGGCAATCGTGGTCACCGGCGCCGGCACCGGGGCAGGGGACGCAAAGTCCATCGCCCATTCCCCCGAACTTGCCGACATCGGTGCGGCCGACGTGCCACGTGGACGGACGCTCCAGCAGCCGCGCACCGGCTCCCAGAAGTACTCCTCATCGGCAAGACCGTGCAGCCGCGGCCGCAGATTCTTGTGCCAGTGCCGGTCCAGCTGGTCCGCGAGTCGCTCGCTTCTCGCCATCTCCGCACACTACATCAGCGGAGACCTAGCATGATCAAGACGGTAGACTCCCGCCCGAGATCAGATGGGTATCCCGAGCGAGCGCCACGCCAGAGCCTCCGACCTGCATGTTCGAAGGCGGCGAAGACTCAATGAGTCGCTGCAGTACTTCGCTGCTGTACAGGATCAGAAAAGGCCATCCGGAAGATTCCGAATGGCCTCTGACCTGCGTCGGGACGGCCGGATTCGAACCGACGACCCCTTGACCCCCAGTCAAGTGCGCTACCAAACTGCGCCACGTCCCGATGCCCCCGCGTGGCGTTCCCCGCGGCAGCCGGTACAGCTTAGCGCAAGATCCTCCCACCCGCGCACAGGCCCCACCGGGGTGCCGGCCGCCACTCCCCCTAGAGCGTCCTAGGAAAGAAGCCGCCGGGGAGGGGACCCCCGGCGGCTTCTCGAAGGGCGGGTGGGTCAGCCGTGGGCCTTGCCGCGGCCGCCCGGGCCGAGCTTCTTGCGGGGGCGGACCGAGATGTCGATCGGGCTGCCCTCGAAGCCGAACTCCTCGCGGAGCTTGCGCTCCACGAACCGCTGGTAGCCGGCGTCGAGCGGTCCGGTGGTGAAGAGCACGAAGCGCGGCGGGGCCACGCCGGCCTGGGTGGCGAAGAGGATGCGCGGGGCCCGACCGCCGCGCACCGGGTGCGGGGTGGCCTGGACCAGCGCGGTGAGCCACTGGTTGAGCTGGGCGGTCGGGATGCGGGTCTCCCAGCTGGCCAGGGCCTTGCGCAGCGCCGGGGCGAGCTTGTCGACCGCCCGGCCGGTCTTCGCCGACAGGTTCAGCCGGATCGCCCAGGGGATGCGGCGCAGCTCCCGGTCGATCTCCTTGTCGAGGTAGTAGCGACGGTCGCCGTCGACCAGGTCCCACTTGTTGAACGCGATGACCAGGGCCCGACCGGCCTCCACCACCATGGTGAGGATGCGCTGGTCCTGCTCGCTGATGACCTCGCTGGAGTCGAGCAGCACCACGGCCACCTCGGCCGCCTCGATCGCCGAGGCGGTGCGCAGGCTGGCGTAGTACTCGGTGCCGCTGGCCTTGCCGACCCGCTTGCGCAGGCCGGCCGTGTCGACCAGCTGCCAGGTCTCCCCACCGATCTCCACGAGGCTGTCCACCGGGTCCACGGTGGTGCCGGCGACCGCGTCGACCACCGCGCGCTCCTCGCCGGAGAAGCGGTTGAGCAGGCTGGACTTGCCGACGTTGGGACGGCCGACCAGGGCGACGCGGCGCGGGCCGCGCGGGCGGTTCTCCACGATCTTCGGCGCCTCGGGCAGCGCCGCCATGATGGCGTCGAGCAGGTCGCCGGAGCCGCGGCCGTGCAGCGCGGAGACCGGGAACGGCTCACCGAGGCCGAGCGACCAGAGCGCCGTCGACTCCATCTCGATGGCGGTGTTGTCGGCCTTGTTGGCGACCAGGATCACCGGCTTGGCGCTGCGCCGCAGCATCTTCACGGCGGCCTCGTCCACGTCGGTCGAGCCGACCATGGCGTCGACCACGAAGAGCACCACGTCCGCGGTGACGACGGCCGTCTCGGCCTGGGCGGCGATGGCCGCGGCCCGGTCCTTGGCGTCGGGCTCCCAACCGCCGGTGTCCACCACGGTGAACGCCCGGCCGTTCCACTGCGCGTCGTACGGCACCCGGTCCCGGGTCACGCCGGGGATGTCCTCGACGACCGCCTGGCGGCGGCCGATGATCCGGTTGACCAGCGTCGACTTACCCACGTTGGGGCGGCCGACGACGGCCACCACCGGCTGCGGGCCGGTCGGCTCACCGGGTTCGAGCTCCGGCTCGCGCAGCTCGACCCAGCCGCCGAAATCGTCGCTCATGCCACACCCCGCTCGGTGAGCAGCGCGCGCAGCCGGGCGACGACCTCGTCGATGCCCAGCTCGGTGGTGTCCAGCACCACCGCGTCGGCGGCCTGCTGGAGCGGGTTGACCTTGCGGGTCGAGTCCAGCTTGTCCCGGCGGGCCAGGTCGGCGGCGGTCGCCGCGACGTCGACGGCGTCCTCGGCGCTGCGCCGCTGGGCGCGGGCCGCCTCGGAGGCGGTCAGGTAGACCTTCAGGTCGGCGTCGGGCGCCACGACCGAGCCGATGTCGCGGCCCTCGACCACGATCCGACCGGCGTCGGCGATCACCTGCCGCTGCCGGGCGACCAGCAGCTCGCGTACGGCGCCCACGGCGGCCACGGCGGAGACCGCCCCGGTCACCTCGGGACCGCGGATCTCCTTGGCCACGTCGACGCCGTCGGCGGTCACGCCGTACCCCTCGGGGTCGGTGCCGATGCGCAGGTCGACCTCGCCGGCGACCTTGGCCACCGACTCGGTGTCGGTCAGGTCGACGCCGGAGCGCAGCACCGCCCAGGTGAGCGCCCGGTACATGGCGCCGGTGTCGAGGTAGCGGGCGCCGAGGCTGACCGCGAGCCGCCGCGACACGGTGGACTTACCCGAACCGGACGGCCCGTCCACAGCGACCACGCAGCGCCCGGCCCGTACGTTTTGCTCCACCGTTGTCCTCCTCAGCCCGTACCTCGCGGGTCGCCGGCTTGTCCGGCGCCGTTGAGCGGTTGTGTTTCCTCGTCAATCATCCCGCGCCGCGCGGGTCGGCCACGCGCCGTGCCGCCGAAGGCGACCGCGGGCCGCGTCGAAGCCTACCGGGAGCCGTACCCCGATCGACGGGGTCAGTCACCCACGGCCTTGAACAGGGCGGCGACCTCCGCGTTGGTCAGCCGGCGCAGCCGCCCGGTGCGCAGGTCGCCGAGCTTGATCGGACCGATCGAGGTACGGATCAGCCGGGAAACCGGGTGTCCCACCTCGGCCATCAGGCGCCGGACGATGTGCTTGCGCCCCTCGTGCAGGGTCAGCTCCACCTGGGCGGTTTTGCCCAGGGTGCCCACCACCTTGAAGGAGTCGGCCTTCACCGGCCCGTCCTCCAGCTCGACGCCGGCCGTCAGCCGCTTGCCCAGGTTGCGCGGGATCGGCCCGGCCACCTCGGCGAGGTAGGTCTTGAGCACCTCGTACGACGGGTGCATGAGCTTGTGGGCGAGGGTGCCGTCGTTGGTGAGCAGGAGCAGGCCCTCGCTGTCGGCATCGAGCCGCCCGACGTGGTAGACCCGCTGCTCCAGCCGCGCGCCGATGAAGTCGGCGAGCTCGGTGCGGCCCTTCTCGTCGGCCATGGTCGTGACCACCCCGCGCGGCTTGTTCATCGCCACGTAGACCAGGCGGACGTCGGCCTGGAGCCGCTCGCCGTCGACGTGGATGACGTCGCGCGCCGGGTCCGCCTTGTCGCCGAGCTGAGCCACGCGGCCGTTGACGGTGACCCGGCGCCGGAAGATCAGGTCCTCGCAGGCGCGCCGCGAACCCACCCCCGCGGCGGCGAGCACCTTCTGCAGGCGCTCGGCGCCCTCGTAAACGGGGGCATCGGGCTTCGGGGCACGGTCATCGCGTCGCATCGGCAAGCTCTTCTACGTCGTCGGGGAGGAAAGGGGCCAGGGGCGGCAGGTCGTCCACCGAGTTCAACCCCAGCTTCTCCAGGAACATCGTGGTGGTCCGGTAGAGGAACGCACCGCTGTCCGCTTCGGTGCCGCACTCCTCGACCAGACCCCGGGAGACCAGGGTACGGATCACGCCGTCGCAGTTGACGCCCCGGATGGCGGAGATCCGCGACCGGGTCACCGGCTGCTTGTAGGCGATCACCGCGAGGGTCTCCAGCGCGGCCTGGGTCAGCCGGACCGTCTGGCCCTCCAGTACGAACCGCTCGACGTACGTCGCGTATTCCGGCCGGGTGTAGAGACGCCAGCCACCCGCGGCCCGGCGCAGCTCGAAGCCGTGCCCGGCGGCCGTGTAGCCGGCCGCGATCTCGTCGAGCATCGGGCCGATCCGCTCCGGGGACTGCTCCAGCACCTGGGCCAGGGTCAGCTCGCTGACCGGCTGGTCCACCACCAGCAGGATGGCCTCCAGCGCGCCGCGCAGCTCGGCGTCGTCCAGCACCGGCGCGGGTTCCGGCTCCGGCGCCGGCCGCCGCCGTCCGCGCTTCCCGGGTACGCCGCCCTCCCCCGCAGGCTCGCCGGGTCCGGCGTCGGGGTGGGTGTGCCCGTCAGGGCCGATCGTCTCGTCGGCGTCCGGGGCCGACTCGCCCGCGCCCGACGCCACCTCCGGCTCCGCCGCGCTCTCCCCCACCCGATCTTGGACAGTTTCCGTTCGAGCCGAACGGTAGGTGTCCAAGATCTCTGCCGTGGCGCCGGCGGGCGGCGGCACGGGCGTCCGCGGCGCGGGTACGGGCTCCGGCACGGCGGACGTCTCCGGCACGGCGGACGGCTCCGACTCGGCCGACGGCTCCGGCACGGCGGACGGCTCCGACTCGGCGGACGCCGAGGTAGATGGCTCAGCCGGTGTCGCGGGCGGCTCGGGCTCGGCGGGCGTCTCGCTGGTGGCGGGCCTCGGCGGGGTCGGCCGCTCCCACGGGGGGACCCAGGCGGCTGCCTGGTCGGCCAGCGAGTCGCGGCGTTCCTCGTCGCTCATCGGGTCACTCCTGTGTCGGCGCGGCGTCGTCCGCCGCGGCGGACCGGGTCGGCGCGGCGTCGTCCGCCGCCGCGGACCGGGTCGGCGCGGCGTCGTCCGCCGGGGCGGAGGGGGTGTCCGCCGGCGGGGTGGCCGGCTCCGGGGAGCCGGCGTACTCGTCGATGGTCAGCTCGGTGCCGCCGTCGGCGGCGCCGGTCCAGCGCACGGTCAGCTCCTCCAGCGCCTGCTCCTGGACGAAGGCGACGAGGCCCTGCCGGTAGAGCTCCAGCAGCGCCAGGAAGCGCGCCACCACCTCCAGGGTGATCTCGCAGTCGGCGCAGAGCAGCGAGAAGCTGGCGGTGCCGGCGCGGCGCAGCCGCTCGGAGATGATCTCGGCGTGTTCCCGGACGCTGACCCGGACCATGTGCACGTGCGCGATGGACACCTCGGGGACCGGCTTCGGGGACATGGCCCGGAGCGCGAGCTTGAGCAGCCGCTCCGGGCCGATGCCCAGCACCAGGTCGGGCAGCGCCTCGGCGTACCGGGGTTCGAGGGTGACCGCCCTCGGGTAGCGGCGCCCGCCGACCGACTCCAGCTCGGCGATGTGCGCCGCCGCCTCCTTGTACGCCTTGTACTGCAGCAGCCGGGCGAACAGCAGGTCCCGGGCCTCGAGCAGGGCCAGGTCCTCCTCGTCCTCCACCTCGGCGGCGGGCAGCAGCCGGGCCGCCTTCAGGTCCAGCAGCGTGGCGGCGACCAGCAGGAACTCGCTGGTCTCGTCGAGGTCCCACTGGTCGCCCATGGCCCGCAGGTAAGCGATGAACTCGTCGGTGACCTTGTGCAGGGCCACCTCGGTGACGTCCAGCTTGTGCTTGCTGATGAGCTGGAGCAGCAGGTCGAACGGGCCGGTGAAGTTGTCCAGCCGGACGGTGAAACCGGTGGTCTCCTCGACGGTGGCCCGGTCGGCGGGCACCACGCCGTCGACCTCGGCGGCCAGCTCGGCGGCGGCCACCGGGTCGGCGGCGCCGTGCGGCGGGTCGAGGGGCGGTGCGGTCACCGGCAAACCGTAGTCCACGACGGGGTCACCCGGCGTGCGGCCTACCGCTCCGCCTGGGCGGCGATCACCTCGCGGGCGAGCTGCCGGTAGTTGCGCGCGCCCGAGGAGGCCGGGTCGAGGGTGGTGATCGGCGCACCGGCCACCGTCGACTCGGGGAACTTGACGGTCTTGGTGATCACCGTCTGGTAGACCTTGTCGCCGAACGCCTCCACCACCCGCTGGAGCACCTGCCGGCAGTGGGTCGTGCGGCTGTCGTACATGGTGGCGAGGATTCCCTCGAGCTCCAGGTCGAAGTTGAGCCGCTCGCGCACCTTGTCGATGGTGTCCAGCAGCAGCGCGACACCGCGCAGGCTGAAGAACTCGCACTCCAGCGGGATGAGCACGCCGTGCGCCACGGTCAGCGCGTTGATCGCCAGCAGGCCCAGCGAGGGCTGGCAGTCGATCAGGATGAAGTCGTACTCCTTGCGGACCGTGCGGAGCACCCGGGCCAGGGCCATCTCCCGGGCGACCTCGTTGACCAGCTGGATCTCGGCGGCGGAGAGGTCGATGTTGGCGGGCAGCAGGTGCAGCCCGGCCACGTCGGTCTTGATCAGCACGTCCTCGGCGGTGACGTCGTCCTGCATGAGCAGGTTGTAGACCGACAGGTCGAGGTTGTGCGGGTTGACGCCCAGGCCGACGGAGAGGGCGCCCTGCGGGTCGAAGTCGACGAGCAGCACCTTGCGGCCGTATTCGGCGAGGGCGGCGCCCAGGTTGATGGTGGTCGTGGTCTTGCCGACGCCACCCTTCTGGTTGGCCATCGCGATGATCCGCGCCGGGCCGTGCCGGTCGGTCGGCATCGGCTCGGGGATCGGCTTGCGCATGGTGTAGGCGGCCGGGTCGGCGGGGCCGAGGTCGGCGCCGAGCGTCGCCTGCTGCTCGCGGAGCTCCGACGTCCAGGTCTCGGCACGGTCACCGTTTCCTGCCATGTCCTCGTTGCCCCCTCCCGACGACCACCCGGCGTCGGAGCCGTCCGACGTCCCTCGCGGCGCCGCTGCGCACCCCCGGTCCGTCACCCCTGGAGGCCCGCGCCGAAGCCGACTGTACGCCACGTGCCAGCAGCGCGTTCGGTAGCGGGTCGGCGTGTCGGGCGGGCGGTCAGCCGGGACGCCGGTTCGGTCGCGACCGCGGGGCCCGCAACCCCGGCCCACTCCTCGCGCTCAGCCGTGGGCGCGCGGGTGGGCGGTGGCGTAGACCTCGCGCAGCCGTTCCACGGTGACCAACGTGTACACCTGCGTGGTGGTCACCGAGGCGTGGCCGAGCAGTTCCTGCACCACCCGCACGTCGGCGCCGCCGTCGAGCAGGTGGGTGGCGTAGGAGTGGCGCAGGGTGTGCGGGGAGACCGCCTCGGGCCCGTCGACCGGCAGGCCGGCCCGTTCGGCCGCGGCGCGCAGTACGGTCCAGGCGCCCTGCCGGGTGAGCGGTCCACCGCGGGCGTTGACGAACACGGCCGCGGTGCCCCGGCCGGCGGCCAGCAGCGCCGGGCGGCCCCGCACCAGCCAGGCGCGCAGTGCCTCGGCCGCGTACCCGCCGACCGGCACGAGCCGGGTCTTCCCGCCCTTGCCGTGCAGCAGCACGGTTCCGGCGTCCAGGTCGAGGTCGTCCACGGCGGCGCCGGTCGCCTCCGAGATGCGCGCGCCGGTGCCGTACAGGAATTCCAGCAGCGCCCGGTCGCGCAGCGCGCGGGGCGCGGCCTCGCCGGTCGCGGTGACCGGGCCGGCGGTCTCCAGCAGCCGCACGACGGCGTCGACCGGCAGCGCTCGGGGCAGCCGGCGCGGCGGGGCGGGCGGGCGGACGTCGCGGCCGGGGTCGGCGCCGCTCATCCCCTCCCGCAGCGCGAAGCGGTGCAGGCCGCGCACGGCGCTGGCCGCGCGGGCGGCGGAGGAGACGGCGAGCGGCGGGTGGTCGGCGTCGCCGGCGCGCAGCCGGGCCAGGTGCGCCTCGATGTCGGCGGCGCCGACGGCGGCCAGGTCGGTCACGCCGGCGGCGGCCAGGGTGGACAGGTAGCGGTCCAGGTCCCGGCGGTACGAGGCGAGGGTGTTCGCGGACAGTCCCCGCTCGACGGTGAGATGGTCCAGGTAGCCCCGGACGGCACGGCGCAGGGCCGGCGCGGGCTCGACGCCCGCACCGGCCCCGTCCGTCGTCGCGGTCAGGCCGCCGTCCCTCAGCCGAGCACCTCGGCCAGCGGCAGCACGTCCATGCCGTGGGCCTCGGCGACCGGGCCGTAGACGACCTGGCCGGCGTGGGTGTTCAGGCCGAGGGCGAGCGCCGGGTCGTTGCGCAGCGCACCGCGCCAGCCCTGGTTGGCCAGTTCGAGGGCGTACGGCAGGGTGACGTTGGTCAGCGCGTAGGTGCTGGTGTTCGGCACCGCGCCCGGCATGTTCGCCACGCAGTAGAAGATCGAGTCGTGCACCTTGTAGACCGGGTCGGCGTGCGTGGTGGGACGCGAGTCCTCGAAGCAGCCGCCCTGGTCGATGGCGATGTCGACGAGCACGCTGCCGGGCTTCATCCGGGAGACCAGCTCGTTGGAGATGAGCTTCGGGGCCTTCGCGCCGGGCACCAGCACCGCGCCGATCACCAGGTCGGCGTCGACCACGGCCCGCTCGATCTCATACGCGTTGGAGGCGACGGTCTGCAGGTGGCCCCGGTAGATGGCGTCGGCCTGGCGCAGCCGGGCGACGTTCTTGTCCAGCAGCAGCACCTCGGACTGCAGGCCCAGCGCGATGGCGGCGGCGTTCAGGCCGGAGACGCCGGCGCCGATGACCACGGTCTTGGCCGCGTACACGCCGGAGACGCCACCGGGCAGCACGCCCCGGCCGCCGCCGGTGCGCATCATGTAGAAGGCGCCCACCTGCGGGGCGAGCCGGCCGGCCACCTCGGACATCGGGGCGAGCAGCGGCAGCGAGCGGTCGGGCAGCTCGACGGTCTCGTAGGCGATGCCGGTGACCTTCCGGTCCACCAGCGCGTCGGTGCACTCCTTGGAGGCGGCCAGGTGCAGGTAGGTGAAGAGCACCTGCCCCTCGCGCATCCGGTGGTACTCCTCGGCGATCGGCTCCTTGACCTTGAGCACCAGCTCGGCGGTGTCCCAGACCTCGTCGGCGGTGGCCAGGATCTTGGCGCCGGCGGCGGCGAACTCGTCGTCGGTGATGCTGGAGCCGACGCCCGCGCCGGACTCGACGAAGACCTCGTGGCCGTGGCGGGTGAACTCGTTGACGCCCGCGGGCGTGATCGCCACGCGGTACTCGTGGTTCTTGACCTCGCGTGGGATTCCGACCTTCACGATGCAGACACCTTCCTCGGGGACGCTCACCCCCGACTGCGCGGCGCCGCGGCGGCCCCTTTGCCGTCGCGGTCCACCGGTCCCGCCCGGCGGCAGTCTAGGCGCGTGGGAACCCCACGGAGGCCAACACAGTGACATCCGGTGCCCGGTCGTGCTGACGGTGTGTCAGGCATCGACCGGGCTGAGCGGTGGAGACCGCCTCAGCCGTCAGGACAATGTTCGGTAAATATCCTTCCACCGTCCGGGCGCCGGTGCGGACAGGAGCGCTGTCGATCACTAGGGTGTCCGCTCATGACCACTCCTCCTTACCAGCAGTACCCGCAGGGCGTCTCGGACAAGAGCAAGATCGTCGCGGGCATCCTGCAGATCCTCCTCGGCGGCTTCGGTGCCGGCCGGTTCTACATGGGCGACACCAAGACGGCCGTCATCCAGCTCGTGGTGACGCTCGTGACCTGTGGCTTCGGTGCGATCTGGGGCCTCATCGACGGCATCCTGATCCTGGTCAACGGTGGCGTCGACGGGCAGGGACGCCCGCTGCGCGACTGAACGACGGCACGAACGGCAGGGGCCGCGCGGTGTTCGCACCGCGCGGCCCCTTCGTCGTCCGACCCGGCCTAGCGGGGCAGCGGCGCCTCCGGGCGGCGCAGCTCGGTGAAGCCGGTCTCCCGGGCGCGGGCGGCGGCGAGCAGCCCGGCCACGCAGGAGGCGTTGGTGATCTCGCCGGCCAGGACCATCCGGACCGCCTCGTCGAGGTCGACGCGGACGACCTGGAGGTCGGCCTCCTCGTCGCGCCGGTCGTGGCGCTGCTCGGCGGGCACGTCGGCGAGGTCGCGGGCCAGGAAGACGCGGACCACCTCGTTGCTGAACCCGGGCGAGCTGTGCAGGTCGACCAGGACGTCGATGCTGCCGGCGGTCAGGTCGGCCTCCTCGGCCAGCTCCCGGGCCGCCGCGGTGGCCAGGTCCTCGCCCCGGACGTCCATCAGCCCGGCGGGCAGCTCCCACAGGTGCCGGCCCACCGGGTGCCGGTACTGGCGGATCAGCACCACCTGGCCGGCGTCGTCGAGGGCCACCACGGCCACCGCGCCGACATGCGTCACGTAGTCGCGGGTGGCGCTGCCCCCGCCGGGCATGGTGACGTCGTCGCTGACCACCGAGAAGATCCGGCCGGACCAGATCTCCCGGTGCCCGGTCACCTCGTACCGGTGCTCCACCGCGCTCACGCCACCACCTCGCTCGCCCCGCTCGCTCACGAGGCGGACGCCGCCTTCGCCGCCGCGGCGCCGCCGTTGCGGCCCGCCTTCTTCGCGGCCGCCTCCGCCGGGGCCTCCAGGTCGACCGGAAGCTGGTCGGCCTCGGAGTACGCCACGGCGGCCTTCACGAACGCCGCGAACAGCGGGTGCGGCCGGGTCGGCCGGCTCTTCAGCTCGGGGTGCGCCTGGGTGGCCACGAAGAACGGGTGCAGGTCCCGGTCCAGCTCGACGAACTCGACCAGCCGGCCGTCCGGCGAGGTGCCGGAGATGGTCAGGCCCGCCTTGGTGAGCTGGTCGCGGTAGGCGTTGTTGACCTCGTACCGGTGCCGGTGCCGCTCGCTGACCTCGGTGCTGCCGTACGCCTCGGCGACCAGCGAACCCTCGGCCAGCTTCGCCGGGTACGCGCCGAGCCGCATGGTGCCGCCCAGGTCGCCCTTGCCGGCGACGATGTCCTCCTGGTCGGCCATGGTGGCGATGACCGGGTGGGTGGCCTCCTCGTCGAACTCCAGCGAGTTCGCCCCGTCGAGGTTGGCCAGGTGACGGGCCACCTCGATGGTCATGCACTGCAGGCCGAGGCAGAGGCCGAGCAGCGGGATGCCGTTCTCCCGGGCGTACCGGGCGGTGCCGATCTTGCCCTCGATGCCGCGGACGCCGAAGCCGCCGGGGATGACGATGCCGTCGACGCCGGCCAGGGCCGCCGCCGCGCCGGCCGGGGTCACGCAGTCGTCGCTGGGCACCCAGCGCAGCTGCACCCGGGCCCGGTGGCCGAAGCCGGCCGCCCGGATCGCCTCGCTCACCGACAGGTACGCGTCGGGCAGGTCGACGTACTTGCCGACCAGCGCCACGGTCACCGTGTGGCGCGGCTGGTGCACCCGGTCGAGCAGGTCGTCCCAGCGGGTCCAGTCCACGTCCCGGAAGGAGAGGCCGAGCCGGCGCACCACGTACGCGTCGAGGCCCTCCCGGTGCAGCACCTTGGGGATGTCGTAGATGCTCGGCGCGTCCGGCGCGGCGGTGACCGCCTCCCGGTCGACGTCGCAGTAGAGCGAGAGCTTCTCCTTGACCTTGTCCGGGATCTCCCGGTCGCAGCGCAGCACCAGGGCGTCCGGCTGGATGCCGATGCTGCGCAGCTGCGCAACCGAGTGCTGGGTCGGCTTGGTCTTCAGCTCACCCGACGGGGCCAGGTAGGGCACCAGCGACACGTGCAGGTAGAAGCAGTTGTCCCGGCCCAGGTCGTGCCGGACCTGGCGGATCGCCTCCAGGAACGGCAGCGACTCGATGTCGCCGACGGTGCCGCCGACCTCGGTGATCACCACGTCGGGGACCTGGCCGCCGGTGTCCGGGTCGGCCATGCCGAGGATCCGCGCCTTGATCTCGTTGGTGATGTGCGGGATGACCTGGACGGTGTCGCCCAGGTATTCGCCGCGCCGCTCCTTGGCGATCACCGCCGAGTAGATCTGCCCGGTGGTGACGTTCGCCTTGCCGGACAGGTCCCGGTCGAGGAACCGCTCGTAGTGGCCGACGTCGAGGTCGGTCTCGGCGCCGTCCTCGGTGACGAAGACCTCGCCGTGCT
The DNA here is from genome assembly GCF_040631005.1 of Micromonospora sp. NPDC005707. Classification (NCBI taxonomy): domain Bacteria; kingdom Bacillati; phylum Actinomycetota; class Actinomycetes; order Micromonosporales; family Micromonosporaceae; genus Micromonospora; species Micromonospora sp. NPDC005707. Next base: position 23,444 of record NZ_JBEXYR010000019.1, on the reverse strand, counting down.
GGAACGGGTTCATCGTCCCGGGGTCGACGTTGAGGTACGGGTCGAGCTTCTGCATCACGACGCGCAGCCCGCGCGCGGTGAGCAGGTTGCCGAGGCTGGAGGCGGTGAGGCCCTTACCCAGCGAGGAGGCGACGCCCCCGGTGACGAAAATGTGCCTGGTCGTCCGTGCTGAAGGGGCCAAGGCCTGCTCCCGTGTCGTCCGTAGCGGTCGTGCGAACCGCCGTGCCGATCAGCCAAGTGATCACGCGATCCACGGGATTCCACGGTAACACCTCCTCGGCCCCGCAGCGGCGTCGCACCCGCCGTCGGCGCACGTGAAGCCCGGTTCGCCTCAGCCGGCGGGCACCTCGGTCGATGCCGGGCCGGGCTGTGCGGGCACCCGGGGCGCCCGGTCGGCGGCGGCGTCCGGCGCCCCCGTACCCCGGTCTGGGCCCACCGGAGCGCCCTCGGGGGCCTCCGGGTCGGGCTCGGGCCGGGCGGCGCCGCCCGCGCCCGGTACTGCGGCCGCGCGCCCGCCGCTCGGACGGTCCCCGCCCGGGCCGCCGGGCGGAGCCGACCCGCCCTCGTCGCCCGGACGGCCGCTGCCGGGCTGGGTGCGGTCGGTGGAGTGGTCGAGTACCCGCAGGGCCGCCAGGGCCGCCATCGGCACCACCAGGGCCCCCGCCGCCCCGGCCACGTCCAGCGCCGAGCCGCTCAGCACGCCGCCCAGGCCGGCGGCCACGCCGGTGCCGGCCATCGCCGCCCGGATCGCCGGATAGATGCCGAACAGCCGCATGAGGCCGCCCCAGGGCTGGAGCAGGGCGAACCAGACCAGCGCCGCGCCGGCCAGGGCCAGGACGGTCAGCGGGCTGTTCACCAGGGTCTGGAAGTTGGCGGTGCTGGACCGGTGCACGGTCAGCCCGCCGGTGCCGTCGCCGAGCGCGGCGAGGAAGCGCCCCAGGCTCCCCCGCTCGGCCTCCGGGCGGCCCACGTCGACCACGGCGAAGCCGATGGTGACCGCCAGCCCGGCCATGGTGGCCCAGGCCAGCCGGCTCACGGTCAGCCAGCCGCCGGTGCAGATGGCGGCGGCGACGCTCACCCCGGCGGTGAGCGCGATCGCGCCGATCGAGTCGGCCCCCAGGTAGGGGCTGCCCACGATGACGACGGCCGCCCCGCCGACCGCGACCATCACCATCGGCCGCCAGGCCCGGCGGACCCGCTGCGCCAGCCAGCCGCCGCAGAGCAGCGAGCCGGCGATGAACACGCCCAGCCCGACCGTGCCCAGGCCGGCGTACCGGCCGCCCTCCAGCGCCGAGTAGCCGATCACGCCGTTGAGCTGCAACCGGGAGCCGGTGAGCACGTCCACCCCGACCACCAGGGTGGCCAGGGCGGCCACCGCGCCGAGCGGACCGAGGGTGCGCTCGTGACCGGGGGTGAACCGGACCGCGGCGGTGCCGCCGACGGTCAGCAGGGCGGTGACGGAGGCGAACCACCAGCCGGCGTGCGACCCGCGCCACCAGGGCACGGCGTCGGCGAGCAGGGCGGCCGGCACGGCGAGCGCGGCGGCGATCAGCAGCAACTCCACCGCCGCCACCACCCGCCGGGACACCGGCTCGGGCCCGTGCGGGCCGGCGTGCCGGCGGGCCCGGCGCAGCAGCGGCAGCACCGCCACGGCGAGGGCCACCTGGGCGGCGGCGAGCAGGGTGAAGAACCAGCCGGCGACCCGGCGCTGGGCGGCGGCCTCGCGGTCCGCGTCGGCGGGCGCGTCGATCGCGGCGCGCAGGTCGTCGGGGCGGTCTCCGACGGACATGGCGGGGCGGCCGACGAAGAGCCGCTCCGGCATCGGGCGGCCCAGTGCGGCCAGCGCCGTGGGCGCCAGGTCGACCAGTTGCAGGTAGCCCTCGCGGGCGGTGCTCGGCGAGGTCAGCCAGCCCCGGCCCCAGCCCGGACCGTCGGCCACCGCGACGTGCAGCCGGGACGGGGTGTCGGTGTCCGAGACCCCGGCCACCAGGACCAGCGAGTGGGGCGGCCGGGCGGCGAGCACCCGGGCGAGCTGGGCGTCCACCTGGCGGGCCTGCGCGGCCCGGTTGGTCGGATCCGCGCCGTCGACGGTGCCCAGGTCGACGATGCTCAGCACACAGGAGCCGAGCAGCTTCGCCGGGTCGGCGGGGAGCACCGGCGCGTACCGGTCGACCCGGCCGAACGGGCGGGCGGCGGCCACCGCGGCGCCCGGGCCGACCGCCACCGAGCAGCGCACCGACTCGGACAGCGCGCCCGGGGTGGTCCCCCAGGAGAGCCGATCCTGGTTGTACGCGACGACGCTCTCCTGGTCGGGCAGGTTCGCGCCGATCCCGTCGGGCTGCTCGACGGTCACCCCGGTGGCCGGGCAGCCCCCGCCCGGCCGGCTGCCGTTCCAGGCGGCGAAGTTGCCGGCGCCCAGGGTGAGCCAGCCGTCGACCGGGCAGGTGGGCCGGTGCGCGGAACGTACCGACAGGGAGCCGATCGAGCCCTGCTCGGCCATCCGCCACAGGGTGGGGGTGGTCTGCGGGTCGACGTCCTCCCAGCGCAGCCCGGCCGCCCCGGCCAGCACCACGAAGTCGGCGCTGCGCTCGGGCGCGCCGTCGTCCGGGCGCGCGGCCAGCGCGGTGATGCCGAGCGCCACCACGACAAGGGTCAGCAGCACCGGGGTCAGTTTGCGCAGCATCACCGGTTCCCCGTCGAGTGCTCGGGCGTCAGCTCGGCGTAGAGGTCGACGAGGGCGCCCGTGGTGTCCGCCTCGGTCGGCCAGGTCGCGGCCCGGGCGGCGCCCCGCCGGCCCAGGTCGGCGCGTCGGGCCTCGTCGTCCAGCAGGTCGCGCACCGCCGCGTCGACGGCGTCCACGTCCCCGGCGGGGACCAGCACCGCCGCGTCGCCGACCAGCTCCGGCAGGCCGCCGACGGCGGTCGCCACCAGCGGCACGCCGGCACCCAGCGCCTCCTGGGCGAAGAGCTGGCGGGCCTCCCAGTCGCTGGTCACCACGGCCAGGTCCGCGGCGGCGAGGAGGTCGGCCACGTCGGTGCGGTGCCCGAGCAGGGTCACCGGCGCCCGGGCGGCCGAGATCCGCGCGGCGAGCGGGAGGTACGCGGGCCCGCTGCCGGCGATCACCACCAGCGGCGCGGGCTGCCGGGTACGCCACCGGGCGGCCGCGTCGATCAGGATGTCGTACCGCTTCTGCGGGTGCAGCCGGCCCACCGAGAGGATCAGCGGCCGGTCGGCGCCGACCCCGAACTCGGCGCGGACGGCGGCCCGGCGGCGGCGCGGCGCGGGCAGTGCCGGCGCGGCGACCGGGGCGAGGCGGGCGTCGGCGGCGCCGAGCGCGGCGGCCCGGTCGACCAGGTCGGCGGAGGCGCCCAGGGCGACCCGGACGTTCCGGGCGACGATCCGCTCGGCCAGCCGGGACAGCCCGCCGCGCAGCCCGCCGGCCAGCACGGCGTTGTGCCACGTGACCACGAGCGGTGCGGCCGGGCGGGCGAGCACGGCGACCAGGCCGGCGCGCAGCCCGTGCGCGTGCACCACGTCGACCGGCGGGTCGGCCAGGGCCTGGCGCAGCGCGGCGACGGCGCGCGCGTCGGCCGGGGTGGGACTGGCGGGGATCTCCACCGGCGTGAACCGGGCGCCCACCCCGGTGAAGTCGAACTGGTCCTGGGTGGCGGCCGGGCCGCAGACCAGCACGGACGCGCCGGCTTCGGTCAGGCCCCGGGCGATCGAGCGGACGTGCTGCCCGACGCCACCGGTGCTGGAGGCGAGCACCAGGGCCACGGAGCCGGGCCACCGCGGCGCCGACGAGGCGTCCGTCATGAGGAAACGGTCTCCTTTCCGTCGCCCCGCTCGCCGGGACGCTGGTCCTCCCCCGGGCCGTCGCCCCCGCCGGGCGGGCGTCGCCGGCCGAGCCGGCGGGTCACGGCCGCGAGCAGCGGCCGGACGTCGCGGGCGTCGATCAACCAGGCGACGGCGAGGAACAGCGCGGCGACCACGACCCCGGACAGCATGCCCTGCACGAGGGCCTCCGCTGTCGTCGGGGTCCCGCCGGCGAGCCCGGCGAGTCCCCGGGCGGTGGCCGCGCCGCCGAGCCCCGCGACCGCAGCGGCGAGCAGGCCGGCGGCCCCGGCCCGCCCGACGCCGGCCAGCGCGGCCGGGCCGGCGGAGCGGAGCACGGCGACGATCAGCAGCCCGCCGAGGAGCAGCATGCCGGCGGAGGTGGCCAGGGTCACGGCGAGCACCCGGTCGGCCAGGGGCAGCAGGTGCGCGAGAAGCACGGCCAGCGCCGGCACGCTGAGCCAGCCGAGCGCGGTGGCGACGGTGGCCGCCCGGGTCTCCCCCCGCGCGTAGAGGGCCCGGGTGAGCACCGCGAACAGGCCGTAGCCGAGCAGACCGGGAGCGAAGCCGGCGATGCCCGCCGCGGCCGTGCCCGCGTCGGCGGGGTCGAAGAAGAAGTGCCCGACCGGGCCGGCCACGCCGACCAGCGCGGCGGCCCCCAGGAGGCTGAACAGCACCACCCCGCGCACCGCCGGGGCGAGGGTGTCCTGGTAGGCGCGCTCGTCGCCGGCCGCCCGGGCCGCCACCAGCGTCGGATACGCGGCCACCGCGAGCGGCACGGCCAGCACCGCCCAGGGCAGGAAGTAGATCGTCTGGGCCAGGTTGTAGACGCCGACGTCGGCGGTCCGGCCGTAGGTGACCTGGTTGAGCGCGACGACCAGGGCGATCTGCTGGGCGGCGACGGTGACCACCCCGGCCACGGCCAGCCCGCCGACCCGGGCCCGGGCGTCGGCGGGGAACCGGAAGCCGAGCCGCGGCCGCAGCCCGAGCCGGCGCAGCGGGACCAGCAGGGACAGCGACAGCACCACCACGCCGAGCGTGGTGCCGCCGGAGAGCAGCAGCTCACCGCCGGGCCCGACCTCGGTGACGCGGGCCAGCCGCCCCTCCGCGGCGGTGAAGCCGAGGTAGACCACGATGACGGTGACGCTGGACAGCAGCGGGGCGATCACCGGCCAGGCGAACCGCCGGTGCGCCTGGAGGACCCCGGTGAGCACGATGCCGACGCCGTAGAGCGGCAACTGGGGGGCGAAGACCCGCAGCATCCGCGCCCCGGCCTCCTGCTGGGCGCCGTCCAGGCCGTGGCCGAGCAGCCCCAGCAGCGGGTCGGCGAGCAGCGCCACCAGCACCGCGAGGGGCACCAGCAGGCTGAGCGTCCAGGTGAGCAGGGCACCGGTGGTGGCGGCCACCGCCCGCCGGTCCCCCGCCTCGACCGCGCCGGCCAGCAGCGGTACGACAAGGCTGGCCAGCGCGCCACCGGCGACGATCTCGAAGATGAAGTTCGGGACGTAGTTCGCCACCAGGTAGGCGCCACCGAGGTCGGTGGGGGCGAGCGTCCAGGTGAAGACCGCGGTGCGGCCGAAGCCGGCCAGCCGGCTGACGACGGTGAGGACGGCGATGAGGGCGGCCGCTCCGGCCACGCGGCCGGCGCCGGCGAGGGGTGCCGGTTTCGTCACGTCAGTCGGCGAGCCGGCCCAGCTCGTCGAGATGCCGCAGCCCCGGGGTCCGCTGGATCACCTGGGTGAAGCTCACCTTCTCGCTGGCGGCGGTGAGGGCGGCGAGCACGGCCAGCACGCCGGCCCGGCCCAGTGGCCCGGTCCGCGCGGCCAGGCTCACCCCGAGCACCGCGCCGAGCGCGTTGGCGCCGCTGTCGCCGAGCATGACCCGCTCGTCGAGGTCCTCCTGGACCAGCCCGGCGGCCGCCCCGACCGCGCCCGCCGCGATGCCCCCGAACGGGCCGCCGGCGATGGGTGCGCCGAGCAGCATGCCGGCCTTGAGCGCCCGGCCGGGGCGCAGGTCGAGCAGGTTGACCAGGTTGGCGGTGCCGGCCACCACGCCGGCGCCGAGCAGCACGTCGAGCCCGCGGCGGAGGCCGCCGGCCGCCTGCCGGCGAGGGTGCGCGGCGACGCGCGGGTCGGCGGCGAGCAGCGCCGCGGCGCCGAGCCCGGCCGCGCCCACGCCGGCGATCTTCACCAGCCCGGCGGTGACCCGCCCCTCGCGCAGCGCGGCCAGGTGCCCCGCGAAGCCCTTGGCGGCCTTCTGGTCGGGGCGCGCGCCGACGATGTCGTCGTAGAGGCCCACGGAGCCCGCGCCCACCCCGGCGAGCAGGGCGGCCGCGCCGGCCGGGGCGCTGCCGGCACCGAGCGCGCCCGCGGTGGCCGCGCCGACCGCGAGGGCGGGTCCGGCGGCCAGGGTGACGGTGCGGCCCCGGAAGTTGGTGCGCTCCAGCGCCGGCGCGCTCGGCGAGCTGCGCACCTCCCGCAGCACGTAGCGGGCGGCCAGCGCCCCGGCGCCGACGGCCAGCAGCCGACCCAGTCTCACGCGACCCCTCCGATCCGGATGTTCAGCGCGACGCGGTACGGACCGGTCACTGGGGCAGTCTAGGCAGCAGCGCGGCGGCGTTGTCGCCGACGCCGTACTGGCCGGCCTTCTTCTCGGTCAGCTGCTGCACGAGGGCGAGGCTGGTGACCAGCTGCCCCTGCACGGTGTTGGCGTTGTCGACGGTCGAGATGGTCTGGGACAGCACCGGGTCGCCCCGGACCACCGAGACCACGTTGCCGCCCGCCGAACCCATGCCGCCGACCACGATCGCGCCGGTGCGGTCGAACTGCTCGGCGATCTTCACCACCGATTCGTCCTTCTCCGCCGAGTACTTGTCGACGTAGGGCTGGCCGCTGACCAGCACGACCGCCTCGGCGGCACCGCCGATCTTGTCCTGCGGGGTGAGGTAGCCGGAGTTGGTGTACTGCTGGACCACCGCGCGGCGGTCCGCGTCGGTGACCGCCGGGCTGCCCTGCGGCCGGTCCAGCAGCACGCTGGCGAGCAGCGCGCTGGAGGTCTCCACGCCGTGCCCGTTGCCGGGCAGGCCGGAGGTGGGCACGCTGTTCGGGCGGGCCGCCGTGACGGCCAGCTCCAGCAGGTTGTTGTTGCTGTCCGGGTTGATGAACTTGTCCTGGACGTCGATCCGGGCGGTGACGTTGGCCCCGGCGAGCTGCAGCATCTTGACCACGCCCTCGGTGTGGTCCCGGCCGCTGGGCAGGCTGAGCACCAGCACCCGCCGGCCGTTCAGCTTGCCGGGGAGGATGACCTGCGCCATCTCGGCGGCGAAGTCCTCCTCCATGTCCAGTTCCTTCTGGAGGCTGTTGACCGACTGGCGCATCAGCGAGTTGTCCTTGCTGAGCCCGTTGACCCGCTCCTTGAGCGAGTCGGCCACCGGGCCGTTCAAGGCGGCCGTGCCGACCACCAGGCCGATGGCCAGCGCCAGGAAGACCGCGGTCAGGGACACCACGTGGTAGCGGAAATTGATCACGCTTGCAGCCTCTTGATCGTCGGGGAGCTAGAAGATCTGGCCGAGCTGGAACACGAAATTGTCCCACCACTCCGACACCACACCCAAATACGCCTTCCCGACTGTGGATACCGCCACCGCGGAGGCCATCGCGGCCACCGCCGAGAGGATGAGCAGCAGCAGCGAGGAACCGGAGATGCTCTGCCGGTAGAGCCGGCTGACGCCCTTCGCGTCGACCAGCTTGCCGCCCACCTTCAGCCGGGTCAGGAAGGTCGAGGCCATGCCGCCCCGGCCCTTGTCGAGGAACTCCACCAGGGTGGCGTGGGTGCCGACGGCCACCAGCAGCGAGGCGCCCTTCTCGTCGGCCAGCAGCATGGCCAGGTCCTCGCTGGTGGCCGCGGCCGGGAAGGTGATCGCCGGCACACCGAGGCCCTCGACCCGGGCCAGGCCCGGCGCCCGGCCGTCCGGGTAGGCGTGCACGATCACCTCGGCGCCGCAGCGCAGCACGTCGTCGGTGACCGAGTCCATGTCGCCGATGATCATGTCGGGGGTGTAGCCGGCCTCGACCAGCGCGTCGGCGCCGCCGTCCACGCCGATCAGCACCGGCTTGAACTCCCGGATGTAGGGGCGCAGCACGTCCAGGTCGGCCTTGTAGTCGTAGCCGCGGACCACGATCAGGCAGTGCCGGCCCTGGATCTCGGTCTGGATCTCCGGCACGCCGACGCCGTCGAGCAGCAGGTCGCGCTCCTGCTTGAGGTAGTCCATGGTGTTGGCGGCGAACGCCTCCAACTGCACCGACAGCCCCTCGCGGGCGTCGGCCATCGACTTCGCCACGGTCTCGGCGTCCTGCAGGGCGCCGTGCGCGACCGGCTCCTCGCCGACGAAGACCGTGTTGCCCTCGATGCGCACCACGTCGCCCTCGCGGATCTGCTCGAAGACGCTCTCGCCGAGGTCGTCCAGCAGCGGGATGCCCGCCGCGATCAGCACCTCGGGGCCGAGGTTCGGGTAGCGCCCCGACACCGACGGCTTGGCGTTGAGCACGGCCGCGACACCGACGGCCACCAGCGAGTCGGCCGCCACCCGGTCCAGGTCGACGTGGTCGATGACCGCGATGTCGCCCGGCCGGAGCCGCCCGACCAGCCGCTTCGTCCGGCGGTCGAGGCGCGCGGTACCGAGGACTGAGCCCGGTTCCGCGTTCCGGGTCCGGCGCAACGTGGGTAGACGCATCGTGACCATCCTGGCATGTGAGGCATGTTTTGCTGTCGCGACATGCCTGAGCAGGGCCGCCTACCCAGGGAAGCACACCGGAGCGCACGCCGGTGTGCTTGCGCTCACAATCTCGGGATCACGGGCGCCTTTCCTTGGCCGCCACGGCCAGGAGCTCCTCCGCATGCGCGATACCCAGATCCGAGTCCGGCAAACCGGCGAGCATCCGGGCGAGCTCGCGGGCCCGCTCAGTGTCCTCCACCACCCGGACGCCGCTCGTGGTGACCGCTCCCCCGGTGTCCTTCGCCACCACGAGGTGCCGGTCGGCGAACGCCGCGACCTGCGGCAGGTGGGTGACCACGAGCACCTGGTGGCTGCGGGCCAGCCGGGCCAGCCGGCGGCCGATCTCCACCGCGGCCTGCCCGCCGACGCCCGCGTCGACCTCGTCGAAGACCAGCGTGGGCGGGCCGCCCGAGCCGGCGAAGACCACCTCGATGGCGAGCATCACCCGGGACAGCTCGCCACCGGAGGCGCCCCGCTGCAACGGCAGCGCCGGCGCGCCCGGGTGGGCGAGCAGCCGCAGCTCCACCTCGTCGGCGCCGTCCGGCCCGACGCCGGCCTCGACCCCGTTGACCGGCAGGCTCGGCTCGGCCCGCCCGGCCGGCCGGGGCAGCACGGCCACCTCGATCCGGGCGTGGGGCATGGCCAGCCCGGCCAGCTCGACGGTGACCTGCTCGGCGAAGCGGACCGCGGCCTCCTGCCGGGAGGTGGAGACCCGGCCGGCCAGGTCGGCCACCTCACCGGCGAGCCGGGCCGCCTCCCGGTCCAGCTCGTCCAGCAGGTCGTCGGAGGTGTCCAGGTCGGACAGCCGGGTGCGGGCCCGCTCGGCCCAGGCGATCACGCCGTCGACGTCGTCCGCGTATTTCCGGGTGAGGCCGCGCAGCGCGGCCCGGCGCTCGTAGACGGTCTGCAGGCGGGCCGGGTCGGCGTCGAGCGCGGCCAGGTAGGTCGACAGCTCGGCGGAGACGTCGGTGACCAGGGTGGCCGCCTCCTCCAGCCGGGCGGCCAGCTCCCCCAGGGCCGGGTCGGTGCCGGCCTGCGCCTCGAGGGTGCGCCGGGCGGTGCCGAGCAGCGCGGTGGCGTCGGGGGTGTCGTCGGCCGCCTCGACGCCGCCCGCCACGCACTGCTGGGCCACCTGGGCCGCGGTGCGCAGCCCCTCGGCGTGCTCCAGGCGCTGCGCCTCCGCCTTCAGCTCGTCGTCCTCGCCCGGCTGCGGGTCGACCCGCGTGATCTCGTCGAGGCCGAGCCGGAGCAGATCGGCCTCCTGGTTGCGCTCGCGCGCGTTGCGCCGCCGGTCGGCCAGGTCGTCGACCACCGCCCGCCACCGGGTGTGCGCCTCGCGCAGCGCGTCGAGCAGCTTCTCGTGCTCCGGGCCGGCGAACCGGTCGAGCGCGGCCCGCTGCTCGGCCGGGCGCAGCAGGCGGAGCTGGTCGGACTGGCCGTGCACGGCCACCACCTGCTCGCCGACCTCACCCAGCATCGACACCGGCATGCCGCGGCCGCCCAGGTGCGCGCGGGACCGGCCCTCGACGGTCACCGTGCGGCTCAGCAGCAGCGAGCCGTCCTCGTCGGGTTCGCCGCCCGCGTCGGTGATCCGGGCGTGCACCGTCCCGGCCACCCGACCGTCCAGCCGCAGCCGGCCCTCCACCACGGCGCGGCCCGGTTGGGCCCGGACCCGGCCGGCGTCGGCCCGGCCGCCGAAGAGCAGGCCGAGGCCGGTCACCACCATGGTCTTGCCCGCACCGGTCTCGCCGGTGATGACGTTCATCCCGCCGGTCAGCGGCAGCGTGGTGTCCTCGATGACGCCCAGTCCGGTGATGCGCAGCTCTTCCAGCACAGCACCCGACAGTAGACGCGTCCTCCGACACTTGACCAGCCGGCGCGGTGCCCGTGGCGGGGTCGTACAGTTCTGCCCCGTGCTGGACGTGATCGGCCTGACCCCCGACGAGGAACGGCTCTACCGCTGCCTCGTGCAGCTCACGACCGCGCGGGCCGGCGAGCTGGCCGAGCGGCTCGGCCGCCCGCACGCGGACATCCTGGCCCAGCTCGACGCCCTGCGCGGCAAGGGACTGGTGCTGCCGGCCGGGCCGGAGCCCGACGCGCCGCTGCGGCCGCTGGCGCCCGACGTCCCGCTCGGCGAGGCGCTGCTGCGCCGCCAGGAGGCCCTCGAGTCGGCCCGCGCGGCGGTCACCCAGCTCACCGAGGAGTACCGGGCCGGAATGCGCCGGCACGACGCCGAGCATCTGGTCGAGGTCGTCACCGGCGCCCGGGCGCTCCGCGAGCGCCTGCGCGACCTGCAGAACGGCGCCCGGTCCGAGGTGCTCTGGTTCTGCCGGGCGAACCCCCTCGCCATGGCCGGCCAGGAGAACGTCGAGGAGTTCGACGCGCTGGCCCGCGGGGTCCGCTACCGGGCCATCTACGAACGCGGGATGCTCCTCGAACCGGGCGCGCTGGCGGACGTCGAGCAGGGCGTACGCGCCGGTGAGCAGGCCCGCGTCCTCGACCGGCTGCCCGTCCGGCTGGCCATCGTGGACGGCCGGACGGCGGTCTGCCCGCTCGTGCCGGAGCGGGACAGCGGCGAACCGAGCGCCGCGGTGATCGGCCGCAGCCAGCTGCTGGACGCGCTGCTCGCGCTGTTCGAGAGCCACTGGCTGATGGCGACGCCGTTGGGCCCGGCCGCCCCGCCGATCGCCCGGGACGGCGACGGCTATCGGCCGGACCCCGACGAGGCGCGGCTGCTCTCGCTCTTCGTGGCCGGGGTGCCGGACAAGTCGATCGCCTCGCAGCTCGGCGTGAGCCGGCGTACGGTGCAGCGCCGGCTGGCCGACCTCATGGAGCTCGCCGGCGTGGACACCCGGCCGGGGCTGGCCTTCCAGGTCGCCCGGCGGGGCTGGATCTGAGCCGGGCGGGGCGGCACGAGGTCGCCCAGCCCGGACGGGGCGGCACCCTCAGAACCGACGAGGCGCCGCCCCGCTTTGGCCGGGCGGGACGGCACCCTCGGAACCGACGAGGCGCCGCCCCGCCGTAGCCGGGCGGGGCGGCACCCCCGGGGCCGCCCCGCCCGACGATTCAGCGCAGCCCGTACGCGTCGAGCACGGTCTGCTCGACGGTGTTCCCGGCGCGGTCCCGGGCGTGGGTGCGCAGCGACACCGTGCCGTGCCCGGCCGGCACCGCGGCGGTGAACCGGGTGCCGGAGCCGTGCACCGGCACCGCCCGCCAGCTCCGCCCGCCGTCGAACGACACGTCGACGGTGACCCGACCGCCGGTCGGCGCCGGCAGCCCCGCCGGCTGGCGCAGGGTCAGCTCCAGCCGGTGCGGCCGGCCGGCCACCTCGCCGCGCAGGTCGGCCGGCACCCGGTAGTCGACCTGGAGCAGCGGCAGTGGCCGGGCGGCGGAACCGGCCGGGCGGGCCGAGGTGAACTCCCAGGCCGTCTCGGTGCGGGTGGACCGCTGCCACTCGTCGGAGGACCGCCCAGTGGTGACGTCCAGCCGGTAGCGGGCGGCGTCCGGGGTGGTGGGCACGGGCGCCCAGCCGCCGGTGAGGTCGGCGATCTGCTGCCCGTCCCGGCTCAGCCGGCGCTCGACGGTGTCCTGCTCCTCGCCGTACCCGGCCGGGCTGTAGTGCCCGTCCGCGTCGACGAACTCGGCGACCCGCAGGTCCAGGGTGTCGCCGGTGCGCGTGGGCACCGGGGCTCCGGCGCTCGCCGGCACGGCCGGCCGCACCACCGGGGCGTGCCAGGTCGCGGTGACCCGGTCGTCGGCGGCGTACCGCCGGGGCTGCTCGGCGAGCCCGCCGAGCAGCGGCCCCCAGGACCAGGTGAGCCGGTGCAGGACCCGCTGCTGCCACCAGGAGTCCCCGGCGCTGACGAACTCCTGCCGGGTGGTGCCGGTACGCACCATCCGCTGGTCGTCGTTCCAGGAGTACTCCTGCCAGGGGCGCCAGCCGAACCGCTGCTCGGTGGCCCAGTCGGACCCGCCGGTGTCGGCGTAGCGGGTGGTCACCTCGGCGGTGTTGTCCGCCGTCACCCGGTGCACGATCCGCTCGGGGACCCGCCCCTTCGACACCTGCCACACGTCGTACAGGTAGGGGCTGTCCACGGTCAGCGTCACGTCGAGGGTCGCGCGGCCGCTCTTCGCCGCGGCGATCATCCGCTGTCCGTCGTCGTTCGCGACCACCAGCGACGGGATCGGCAACCGATCCCCGTCCGGGCGCCAGACCGTCCACGCGCTCCGGTCCGCCGGACGGACGATGAGCACCATGGCGGCGCCGGCCGCCGTGGCGTCGGCGATCTGGTCCTCCTCGGCGCGGTCGTAGCTGCCGGCCACCAGCGCGGCCGCACCTCGGGCGCCGGCCCGGGCCAGCTCGGCGGCGGTGCCGTCGCCCGCCCAGACCAGCGGGAGCTTCCGCCGGCCCGCCGGAGCCGGCGACTGGCCCAGCAGGTTGATGTCCAGCGGACCGGCGACCTTACCGACCTTGGCGTCCACCATGGGCGCCACCAGCTGCCAGCGGGAGGCGAACTCGAACTCGCCCCGGCTCACCGGCCGCGTCGGGGTGACGTTGACCTGCTGGGTCGTGCTGAAGTTCATGACGCCGTGGTCGACCTGCCGGCCGTTGCCGAAGATCCGGTGCTCGTAGAAGCTGATCGCCGCCCGCTGCTCGGTCGGCTTCGGCGTCTCGATCCGCACCGGCGTGCCCTTGCGCGGGTCGAGGACCACCGTCAGGTCCCGGTCGACCATGAGCTCGGGGTCGGTGACCAGGGTGATCTGCTCGTCCAGCGGGGCGCCGTGCTCGATCAGGCCTTCCAGCAGGTACGGACCCTCCTCGACCTGCACCTGCCACCCGGTGGGGGGAAGCCAGAGCAGCTGGTCCGAGTCGGAGTGCTCACCGAAGAGGGTGACCACCGGCGAGAGGCCGGGCTGCCCGGCCATGTCCAGGGCGCGCAGGGTGACGGTGTGGATCGGGCCGCTGAGGGTGAGCCCGACGGCCGTGCGTACCGCGACACCGTCCGCGCCGGTGGCCACCAGCCACCCGCCATGCACTCCCCGCTCCAGCTTCGCCGGGTCGGCGTGCAGCGGGACGTTCACGCTTCCGCCGGCCGGCACGGTCACCTCGGTGCCGTCGAGCGAGATCCCGTCCGGCTCGGCGGCGCCGCTGTCGAGGTTGCGCAGCTCCAGGGCCAGCCGCAGGGTCTGCGGGGACGCGGTGCCGTTGGTGTACGTCACGGTCCGCTCCGCCGCCGCGCCGCCGGTGTTCACCCGGCCGAAGTCGGCGGTGGCCGAGCCGTACACCCGCTGGCTCAGCGCGCGGGCCACGTCGACCCGGCCGCCGCCCTGCTCGTAGACGGTCAGCGTGGGGTTCGCCTTCGCGGTGCTGGCCGGCGCGTCCTTGAGCTTCCCGGCGGTCCAGTCCGGGTGTTCCTGGGCGAGGATCGCGGCCGCGCCGGCCACGTGCGGGGTCGCCATCGACGTCCCGGACGCCCGCGTGTACGCCGCGTCCACCGGCGTACCCATGGTGGTGCCGGAGGCGCGGGCGGCGGCGATGCCGACACCCGGCGCGGTGATCTCCGGCTTGAGGCCGTTGTCGCCCAACCGCGGTCCGCGGCTGGAGAAGTCGGCCAGGTTGTCGTCGCGGTCCACCGCACCGACGGTGAGCGCGGCCGCGGCCGCGCCGGGCGACCCGACGGTGCCCGCCGCCCCCTCGTTGCCGGCGGCGATCACGAAGAGCGCGCCGGTCTCGGCGGTGAGGTCGTTGACCGCCTGGCTCATCGGGTCGGTGCCGTCGGTGGCCGGGCCGCCGAGGCTCATGCTGACCACCTTCGCGCCGGAGTGGGCGGCCCACTCCATGCCCGCGATGATCCCCGAGTCGTAGCCGCTGCCACCGTCGTCGAGCACCTTGCCGATCAGCAGCCGCGCGCCTGGCGCGACGCCCTTGCGCAGGCCGTCGGAGGCGGCGCCGCTGCCGGCGATGGTGGACGCCACGTGGGTGCCGTGGCCGTGACCGTCCCGGGCGCTGCCGCTGCCGGTGAAGTCCTGCGCCTCGGCGATCCGACCGGCCAGGTCGGGGTGGGTGGCGTCGACGCCGGTGTCGAGCACCGCGACCCGGACGCCGGTGCCGTCCCGGCCGGCCGCCCACGCGGCCGGGGCGCCGATCTGCGGCACGCTGTGCTCCAGCGCCGGGTGCACCCGCCCGTCGAGCCAGATCCGGGCGATGCCACCACCGAGGCGGGGCGCGGCGCTTGCGCTCCGGGCTGCCGGCGTGCCGCCCAGCGTGGTCCACAGCCCACCGAGGTTGGCCTTGTCGACCCGCAGCGCGGCGCCGTTGATGCTCGGCAGCGCACGGGTCGCGGTGGCGCCGGCCAGCGCCTGCACGCGGCCGGCGGCCGGCTGCTGGTAGCGGACGATCAGCGGCAGCGTGCCCTGCGCGGCGTCGCCGTAGCCCTCGGCGGCCAGCTCCTCCACGTCGAACAGGTCCGGGTCGAGCGCCCCGGCGGTGAGGTACGGGACGACGTCGCTGGGCAGCACGCGCAGCCCGCCGTCGACCTCCAGGGTGTGGAAGGTGACCCGCTCCCGGCCGGGACCGGGGTGGACCGTGGCGGCGACCCGGCCGGGCGCGGCCCGGACGAGGTCGACCCGGTCGCCGGTGATGAGGGTGATGCGGGCGGGTGCGGCGCCCGGGGCGGCCGTGGCCGGGCTCGGGCCGGTGGGCCGGGCGGCCGGATCGGCGGACGCCGGTGCGGCGAGCCCGACCACCAGCGCCCCGACCGCGCCGGCGGCGAGCCAGCGTGGGGACCGGTGCATGCGATGCGCTCCTCTGCTCGGGGGCCGGCCTCGGGGGGGGGATTGAGGCCGGCCCACCGGAGTCTGCGACGGAGATCATCTGCCGGTCACTAGGTACGCCGCGCCGCACCGGCGACATGTCGCCAGGTGGACACGAGGTTGCCGCGACGGGACGAGCGGATGGTCACCGCCCCGGAGCCCGCGGTGGTCGGATCGCCGGAGCGGCGATGGTCGGGGTGCCGGAACGAGTGCGTAGCCGCCCGGTTCGTGAGCCGCCGTTTCCTCCGACGGCGGCTCGCCGATCCGGCCGACCCGACCGGGGTCGAAACCCGGCCGGGCGCGGCTCGCCGTCCGCCCGCCGCGGCCGGCCGCGACTCCTCCGGCACCCCGACCGTCGTGGACCCGACCACCCCCTGGCCAGGGCCACGACCGTCGGACCGCGCGGTCCGGGCGGACACGGGCCTCACCGCCCCGCCCGGACTCCACCTCGACGCAGCCCGGACGCCCCGATCGCCGTCCGTGCGACGGCGTCACCGGCCCCGACGGGCGCCCGCCGCGGGGGCGGAGACATCCGCCCCGGCCCGGTGCCGGCGACGTACGCCGGAACCCGGCGCGGCGTGCGTCGGGGGAGGCTCCTACCGTAACCCGCCCGCGGCCGGCACCGGGTACGCCGAACGGGCGACGCGGCCTTCGCTGAGTCGCCGGTCAGCGACGGCTGCCGCGCCAGCCCTGCACGGGCAGGTCGAACTTGGCCACCAGCCGGTCGGTGAACGGCCGCGCCCGGAGCCGGACGATGCGCACCGGCAGCGCGCCCCGGCGCACGGTGACCCGGGCGCCCGGGGGCAGGTCGTAGACCCGCCGGCCGTCGCAGCAGAGCACCGCGAGGGTGGTGAACGGGTCCACGGTGATCGCGAAAGTGGACGTCGGCGCGGTGACGAGGGGGCGGCTGAACAGCGCGTGCGCGCTGATCGGCACCAGCAGCAGCGCCTCCACCTCGGGCCAGACCACCGGCCCCCCGCCGGAGAACGCGTACGCCGTGGAGCCGGTGGGGGTCGCGCAGACCACGCCGTCGCAGCCGTAACGGGACAGCGGCCGGCCGTCCACGTCGACGAGCAGCTCCAGCATCTGGGCCCGCTCGCCCTTCTCCACGCTGATCTCGTTGAGCGCCCACGACTCGACGGTCGGGCCGCCCTCGAACTCGGCGGTGACGTCGAGGGTGAGCCGTTCGTCCACGGTGTAGTTGCGCCCGACCACGTCGCGCACCGCGCTGTCCAGGTCGTCCATCTCCGCCTCGGCCAGGAAGCCGACCTTGCCGAGGTTGATGCCGAGCAGGGGCGCCTTCGCCGGGCGGGCCAGCTCGGCGGCGCGCAGGAACGTGCCGTCCCCGCCGAGCGCGAAGACGATCTCGGCGCCCTCGGCCGCCTCCGGGCCAGTCACCGGCACCACGCCGGGCAGGTCCAGATCGTCGGCCTCCTCGGCGACCACCCGCACCTCGAAGCCGGCCGCGATGAGGTCGGCGGCCACCGCGCGCGCGTGCTCGGTGCTGCGCCGACGGCCCGTGTGCGTCACCAGCAGAGCGGTCCGGCTCACCCGGACACCTCCTCAGTCGTGGCCTGCGGGCCGGCGGCCGGAAATCCCTGCGGGCCGGCGGCCACCACCGCGTGCACCCGATCGGGGTCCGCGGCCGGCGCGTCCCGGCGTAACCATACGAAGAACTCGACGTTGCCGCTCGGCCCGGGCAGCGGGCTGGCGGCCACGCCGGCCAGGCCCAGCCCGAGCTGCGCGGCCGCGGCGGCCACGTCGAGCACGGCCTCGGCGCGCAGCTCCGGGTCACGGACCACGCCACCCGCGCCGACCCGGTCCCGGCCCACCTCGAACTGCGGCTTGACCATCAGCGCCAGGTCGCCGTCGGGCCGCGTGCAACCGGCCAGCGCGGGCAGCACCAGCCGCAGCGAGATGAACGACAGGTCGGCCACCGTCAGGTCGACCGGGCCGCCGATGGCCTCCGGCGTGAGGGTACGCACGTTGGTGCGCTCGAAGACGCGCACCCGCTCGTCGTTGCGCAGGGACCAGGCGAGCTGCCCGTAGCCGACGTCGACCGCCACCACCTCGGCGGCGTCGGCGCGCAGCAGCACGTCGGTGAAGCCGCCGGTGGAGGCGCCCGCGTCCAGGCAGCGCCGGCCGACCACGGTCAGCCCGCCGGAAGTGAACGCGGCGAGCGCGCCGGCCAGCTTGTGACCGCCCCGGGAGACGTACTCGTCGGCGGGGTCCTCGCCCGTGACCAGCAGCGGGTCGGCGGGGTCGACCATCGCGGCGGCCTTGCGGGCCGGCACCCCGCGCAGCTGGACGCGACGGGCCTCCACCAGCGCGGCGGCCTGCTCACGGGAGCGGGCCAGGCCGCGGCGGACGAGTTCGGCATCCAGCCGGGTGCGACGTGCCATCGGTGGTTGTTCTCCGCCTCTTTTCAGGCCTGGTCGATGCTGGCCAGGGTCTCGCGCAGCGTCTCGTACGCCGCCTCGTACTGGGCGATCTGGTCCGCCGGGGAGAGCGCCTCGGCGTTGATCATGGCGTGCACGGCGGCGTCCACCGCCGGGTGCCGTGCCTCGCCGACCTCCTCGACCGGCGCCGGCCGCGCGCCGGGGGGCGGGGCGGGCCGGGGACCGGCCGGCGGCGGTCCGGGACGCGGGCCGGGCCGGAAGGGCCCGGTCACGACGCGGCACCGCCGGTCGGCTTGCGGCCGGCGGACTTCTTCGCCGGGCGCACCGGGGCGGCCGGCGACTCCTCGGCCGGGGTCTTCGCGACGGTGGCCGGCGGCTTCTTCGCGATGGCCTTCTTCGCTACGGCCTTCTTCGCGACGGCCTTGGTGCGCGCGGGCACGGGGGGCGCCGAGACGGGCGCCTCGGCGGCCGGCGCGGCCGGGGCCGGTCGGCCGGCGCCCGGCTCGCCCTCGGCCGGCCCCGTGGCGGTCGGCTCCCCGGAGGGCGTCACCTCACCGGCGCCCGCCGTCTCGGCGGCCAGCGGCGGGGAGGCCGGCGTGCGCAGGGCGTCGCTCTCCGGCCCGCCGGCGGGCTTCGCGCCCGCCTCCGCCGCGGGGGTCTTCGCCTCGCGCAGCTGCCGCTCCAGGTCGTGCACCCGGCGGGTCAGCTCGGCGACCTCGTCGGCGGTGGCCAGCCCGACCGCGCCCAGCGCGCGGTCGACCTCGAAGCGGACCAGCTTGGTCAACGCCTCCCGGTTCGCCATCCCGGTGGAGACCAGCTCCTCGGCGAGCGACTGGAGCTGGGCGGCGGTCGCGCCGCCCTGGCCGACCACGCGCTTCACGGCGTCCTGGGCCTTCTTCCGGGGCGCCTCCGTCAGGCCCATGGCCAGCTCGAGGTAGGCGCGCCACGCGTCCTGCATGCCAGAGTCCTTCCGCGGGGCGGGGTGTGCAGGTGTCACGCTACCGGGCGCCCCGGACGCCCCATTGCGGTACGGTGCCGGGAACGGCGTGGCGAGTGGTGAGGAGACGATGTGGCCAGCGTGGACGAGTGCCGGCAGGCGTTGCAGGACCTGGCCGCCCGGCTGGACCGGCACGCCGACGTGCAGGGGCGGATCGACCTCGACCGCACGCTCGCCTGCCGGATCACCGACCTGGACACCGCGTTCCACGGGCGACTCGAAGGCGGCCGGCTCGTCGACCTCACCGACGGCGACGACCCGAAGGCGAAGATCGCGCTGAGCGCCACCAGCGACGACCTGGTCGCCCTGGTGCACGGTCAGCTCGACGTCATGAAGGCCGTGGGCGCCCGGCGGGTGTCGATCAAGGCGAACCCGTTCGACCTGATGAAGCTCCGCAAGCTGCTCTGACCCGCGCCGGTCAGCCCGCCAGGCCGAGCGCCGCCAGGGCCTCCTCCGCCGCCGCGGACGCCGGCCGCACCCGCGGGCCGGCCGCCGTCGACCAGGCCGCCGCGCAGAGCGCCGCGAGGGCGTCCAGCGGGCGTCCCGCCCCGTCGAGGGCCAGCCCCCCGTCGCCCGCGGTCGCCGACCAGCCGCCGGCGTCCGCCGTGCCCGGCACCCGCACCACGGCCGCCGGGTCGAAGAGCCCCGCCAGGTCGAAGGAGACGTACGCGGGCCGGCGCGGCTCGGGCGCGGCCAGCAGCTCGGCCACGTCGCTGACCCCGGTGAGCACCAGCAGGCTGTCCAGTCCGGCCCGGCGGGCGCCCTCGATGTCGGTGTCCAGCCGGTCGCCGACCACCAGCGTCCGGCCCGAACCGGCCCGGCGGGCGGCCGTGGCGAACAGCGCCGGCTCCGGCTTGCCCACCACCACGTCGGGATCCCGTCCCAGCGCCGTACGTAGCACCGCCACCAGCGAGCCGTTGCCCGGCAGCGGGCCGCGCGGGCTGGGCAGGGTGCGGTCGGTGTTGGTGGCGTACCAGGGCGCTCCCGACCGGACCGCCAGCGACGCCTCGGCCAGGTCGGACCAGCCGACCTGTGGGCCGTACCCCTGGGCCACGGCGGCCGGCTCCTCGTCCACCGTCGAGACCGGGCGCAGGCCCACGGCGCGCAGCTCCGCGCGCAGCGCCTCCGCCCCGACCACCAGCACCGGCGCGCCGGCGGGCAGCCGGTCGCGCAGCAGCTCGGCGGTGGCGGCCGCGGAGGTCAGCACCTCCTCCGGCCCGGCCGGCACACCCATGCCGGTGAGCAGGTCGGCCACCTCGCTGGAGCGGCGCGACGCGTTGTTCGTCGCGTAGGCGACCGCCCGGCCCTCGCCGTGCAGCCGGCCGACCGCCTCGACCGCGCCGGGGATCGGCCGGTCGATCAGGTAGATCACCCCGTCCAGGTCGAAGACGACCAGGGCGTACCCGTCGACCAGCCGGCCGCCCGTTCCGGCCCGGTCGCGTTCCTCGCGACCCGGACCGGAACCCGCGTCCCCGGCGCTACCGGTCACCGGCGCTCCGACTCCGAAGCCTCGTCGCCCGGGGCGTCCGGGCCGGCCGCGTCCACGGCGGCGGCGCGGGTGTCGGCGGCGAGCGAGCGCGCCTCCGCGTCGGTCAGCTCGTCGTCGCCCAGGTCCGCCGCGTCCCGGTCCCGGTATCCGGCAGCCTCGCCGGCCGGTACCGCGTCAGCGGCGCCCGCGGCGATGGAGTCCGCCGTGTCTGCGTCGGCGCGCAGCCGGGCGTCACCGTCGAGGTCGTCGTCATCGTCGAGGTCGTCGCCCTCGTCGTCGTCCCGGTCCGCGTCGCCGTCGAGGTCGGCGTCCTCGTCGTCGAGGTCGTCCTCGTCGTCGTCGAGGTCGTCGTCCTCGTCGTCGTCGAGGTCGTCGTCCTCGTCGTCGTCGAGGTCGTCGTCCTCGTCGTCGTCGAGGTCGTCGTCGTCCTCGTCGTCGAGGTCGTCGTCGTCCTCGTCGTCGAGGTCGTCGTCGTCCTCGTCGTCGAGGTCGTCGTCGTCCTCGTCGTCCTCGTCATCGAGGTCGTCGTCGTCCTCGTCGCCGAGGTCGGCGGAGTCGCTGGTGAGGTCGGCGTCGGGACGGGCCGGCACGGCGCCCGGGGCGCCCGGGCCGGCGGCGAACTCCTCGTCCTCCTCCTCGTCGTCGCCCTCGATGACGACGCCGTCCAGCTCCAGCAGCCGCTCGGCGGCGTCAGTCTCGCCCTCGGCGTCCACGTCGGCGGCCCGGGAGAACCACTCCCGCGCCTCCTCGCTCCGGCCCACCGCCAGCAGCGCGTCCGCATACGCGTAGCGCAGCCGGGCCGCCCACGACTCGGTCGAGTCGGCGGTCAACTCGGGGACCTGGAGCATGGCCACCGCCGCGTCCTTCTGGCCGAGGTCACCCCGGGCCCCGCTGGCCACGATCAGCAGCTCGATGGCGACGGCCTGGTCGAGCTTGTCCCGGTCCGCGCCGCGGAACAGGTCGATGGCCCGCTCGGGGCGACCCAGCGCCCGCTCGCAGTCGGCCAGCACCGCCAGGTGGCTCTGCAGCCCGGTCATCCGGTGGTAGGTGCGCAGCTCGGCGACGGCCGTCTGCCACTCCCCCGCGTGGTACGCGGCCAGCCCGACCGCCTCCCGCACCGCGGCGATCCGCGAGGCGAGCCGGCGCGCGGCCATGGCGTGCGCCAGCGCCTCGGCCGGGTCGTCGTCGATCAGCAGCCCGGTCGCGACCAGGTGCCGGGCGACGGTCTCCGCCACCGGCTTGGCGAGGGAGAGCAGCTCCGCGCGGACGGCCGAGTCGAGGTCGCTGGCGACCACCTCGTCCGGCAGCGCCGGCGCCTCACCCGTACGCCCCTCGGCGCGCTCGTCCTGCCGCTCCCGGTACGCGCCGTCCTGCCGGCGGTCGTCCCGGTCGTAACCCCGGCGCTCGCCGTCCCGCTCGGTACGCTCACTCCCGCCACGGCCCTCGCGGTCGTCACGACGGAAGCCGCCGGGCCGCTCGTCGCGGCGGAAGCCCTCGCGGCGGTCGCCGCCGAAGCCACCCTCGCGGCGCTCGCCACCACGCGGCCCGCCTGCGCGGTCGTCGCGGCGGAAGCCGCCGGGCCGCTCGCCGCCGGCATAGCCCTCGCGACGCTCGCCGCCACGGAAGCCCTCACGGCGCTCGCCGCCGAAGCCACCTTCACGACGCTCGCCGCCGCGGAAGCCGCCCTCACGACGCTCGCCGCCACCTTCGCGACGCTCGCCGCCGCGGAAGCCACCCTCACGGCGCTCACCGCCGCGGAAGCCACCCTCACGGCGATCGCCACCACGGAAGCCACCCTCGCGACGCTCGCCGCCACCTTCGCGACGCTCGCCCCCGCGGAAGCCACCCTCACGGCGCTCGCCACCGCGGAAGCCGCCCTCGCGGTCGCCCCCACGGAAGCCACCCTCGCGACGCTCGCCGCCACCTTCGCGACGCTCGCCCCCGCGGAAGCCACCTTCGCGACGCTCGCCGCCGAAGCCACCTTCGCGGCGGTCACCGCCACGGAAGCCACCCTCACGACGGTCGCCACCGCGGAAGCCACCCTCACGGTCGCCCCCACGGAAGCCGCCCTCACGACGGTCGCCACCGCGGAAGCCCTCGCGGCGCTCGCCGCCGGAACCACCCTCGCGGCGATCACCGCCACGGAAGCCACCCTCACGACGGTCGCCACCGAAGCCACCTTCGCGACGCTCGCCCCCGCGGAAGCCCTCACGACGCTCGCCGCCGAAGCCACCTTCGCGGCGGTCACCGCCGCGGAAGCCACCCTCACGACGCTCACCACCGCGGAAGCCACCCTCACGGCGGTCGCCACCGCGGAAGCCCTCGCGGCGCTCGCCGCCGGAACCACCTTCGCGACGCTCGCCGCCACGGAAGCCGCCCTCGCGGTCGCCCCCACGGAAGCCACCCTCACGGCGCTCGCCGCCGCGGAACCCGCCCTCGCGGCGCTCGCCGCCGCGGAACCCGCCCTCGCGGCGCTCGCCGCCGGCGAAGCCACCCTCACGACGCTCACCGCCGCGGAAGCCGCCCTCACGGTCGCCCCCACGGAAGCCGCCCTCACGCCGGTCCCCGCCACGGAAACCGCCCTCACGGTCGCCCCCACGGAAGCCGCCCTCGCGACGCTCACCACCGCGGAAGCCGCCCTCGCGACGCTCGCCGCCGGCGAAACCGCCACGGCGCTCACCACCACGGAAGCCACCCTCGCGGCGCTCACCGCCGGCGTTGCCGTCCCGGCGCTCACCACCGCGGAAACCGCCCTCGCGGTCGCCGCCGCGGAAGCCACCCTCGCGACGCTCGCCCCCGCGGGAGCCACCGTCACGGTCGTCACGGCGGAAGCCGCCCTCGCGGCGGTCGCCGCCACGGAAGCCGCCCCGCGGGCCGCCCGAGCGGTCGTCGCGGTCGCCACGGTACGAGGGACGGTCATCGCGGCGGGCGTCGCCGCGCCCCTGCCCGCGCTCGGCACGGTCCTCGTAACGACGGGGGCGATCCTCGCCCTGCGGTCCTGAACTCACGGGTACATCCTTCCTCATTGCGTCCTCCAAGGACGCTAACGCAGTCGAGGGCCGACCCTGCTGGGGCGGCCCTCGACTGGAAGATTGTCCGGCGGTGTCCTACTCTCCCACACCCTCCCGAGTGCAGTAC
>NZ_JBEXYR010000018.1:0-140489 GCF_040631005.1 Micromonospora sp. NPDC005707 | reverse complement strand
AAGAGGCCCCCACCCAAAACCCCCCAAAACAATCCCCCCCCGCAACACACACCCGCCCGGCCCGCCCACCCCCAGCCCCCCCCCCCCCCGCCGGCCACCAATGCAGCGGTCCCCGCCACAATGGCGAGGGACCGGTCAGGTCCTGCTGGCCCGGCGCCGCGCCCCGCGTACCCTTGCGGGCACGAAGGGAGCGCACGTGGCAGAGCTGGGCAGACTCGAAGCGGCAGTCATGGACGTCCTCTGGCAGGCCGACCAACCCCTGCTGGTCAGAGACGTCCTCGACGGGCTGACCACCGACCGTGCACTGGCCTACACGACCGTTCTCACCGTGCTCGACAACCTGCACCGCAAAGGCTGGGCCACCCGCGAGAAGGACGGCAAGGCCTACCGTTACCGCCCTGCCGGCACCCGCGAGGAGATCACCGCCCGCACGCTGCGCCACGTGCTTGAAACCAGCACCGACCCCGATCTGGTGCTCATGCATTTCGCCAGGTCAGCCTCAAAGCGGGAACTGCACATCCTCAAGCAGGTGCTCCACGAGCGGGAGCCCGGCGCATGAGCGTCGCGCTGGCACTGGTCGCCGGCGTCGCGATCGCCGCCTGGTGGGGTCCGCTCGCGCTGCGATTCTGCTTCCGCCACGTTGCTGACCCGGTCGCGGTATTGCTCGGCTGGCTCGGGCTCCTCACCGCCGTGATGGCGACCTTCACCCTGGCCGTCGCCGCGTTGCTCGCCCCTGGCACCGCCCACGACTGGGCGCTGCATGATCTCGCCCGGCTCTGTTGGCACTGGGCGCAGCCCAGCCGCCTGCCTGCCCTCGATGAAGTCCTCGGAGCATCCGGCGCGCTGATCATGACCGCGGCGCTCATGAAGTTCGTCGCGTCATGCGCCCGTCACGCACGAACGGCTTACCGCGCGCGGCGTGCCCATGCCGATCTGCTGACTCTTACCGGTTCGACGGCCGAGCCGGGCGATGCGGCGGTGCTGTGGATCCCCCACCCGACCCCGTTGGCGTACAGCCTCGGCGGCGCCGGCGGGGTGACCGTGCTCGCCAGCTGTACCCGTGACCTACCGGCAGACCAGCTTGCCGCGGTAATGAGCCACGAGCGGGCGCACCTGCGTGAGCGCCACCACCTGCTGGTGTCCGCCGTGGAAGGGCTCGCGTCGGCAGTCCCCTGGCTGCCGCTGACCCGGCAAGCGCCCGCGGCCGTCCGTCTGCTGGTCGAGCTACGTGCGGACGCCGCGGCGGTACGGGAGTGCGGCCAGGCGGCCGTGCGGGGTGCGCTCCTGAGCTTCGCCGGTGCGCCGCACCCGCCGTCCGCCCTGTCGATGGCCGGGGGAGAGGTGGGAATTCGGCTGCAGCGACTTCAGTCGCGGACCCCGCACGGCCGGAATCTTGCGACTCGCGCCGCTGTCGCCCTTACGGCCCTCATCGCTCCCGTGGGTATCGGCATGCTCGCTGCGGTCCTCACCTGTCTCTAGGTAGCCGGGAACCGCGTGAGGGGCGTCAGCCTGGTCCTCCTCGAAGTCGACGTACACGTACGGGATGCGAGCAGCGTCGAGCAGGGCTCGACTGCGTCGGACATCGGGACACCAGCCGGTGCCATACACGACGAGCTCATCGCGGTCGGTAAGATCATTGACGTTCATCTCGGTTCCCTCGTCGCTGGGACAAATGGCACCGCCGCATCCCCAGGGCGCCAGACGGTGCCGTGGGGATGCGGGTTGCACGTAGTCAATCGACGAGTTGGTAGCCGGCCTGCTGCACGACGGCGCGGACTACGGCGGTGTCCAGAGGGCCGTCGCTGAGAACGGTGATGATGCCCGCGGCCACGTCGGCCTGGACGTCATTCACGCCCGTGATCTCGGAGACGTGCCCGGTCACCTTCTTGGCGCATCCGCCGCAGGTCATGCCCGAGACCTGGTAGGTGCTCCGTTCGCCGGTGCTGGTATCTGCGGCCGCGGGGGCGCTGTCGATCGTGACGGTGCCGCAGCCGCAGCTCGATTCATCGCCGCACATATGGATCTCCTCGGTGTTTGCAGTTGATGCCGTCGACGGGCGTGCAGCGTCCGTCCAGGCGACGGGCCAGGGCTGCGCGGTTGGGAATTCTCAACATACCCCTCCCCGGTATCGATCTCAACACATCCGGTGTATCTCCTCCGGGACGGTGGATGTACGCCGCGTCACTTGACGACCGATACCGGTAGGGGGTAAAAACTTGCCACTACCCATACCCCCTAGGGGTAATCGAAGGAGTGGTCGCAATGCCATCCGGCTCGAAGCGTTGGTGGGCCCTCGGACTCATCGCCCTGGCCCAGTTCATGGTCATCATGGACACCTCGATCATCGGCGTCGCACTACCACGCATACAGGCTGACCTCGGCTTCTCACCGGAGAACCTGTCCTGGGTGTTCAACGCCTACGTCGTCGCGTTCGGCGGCCTGCTGCTGCTCGGCGGCCGACTGTCCGACCTACTCGGCGCTCGGCGCACGTTCGCCGCCGGCTGGCTCATCCTGCTCATCGGCTCTGCCGCTGCCGGCCTGGCCGACACCGTCGGGGTCGAACTGGCCGCCCGCGCCGTGCAAGGCGCCGGCGCGGCGCTGATCGCCCCGTCAGCACTCACCTTGCTGATGATGCTCTTCGGCGCCGAACCCAGGGAACTCACCCGGGCCCTCGCCCTCTATGGCGCGGCCGCACCCGCTGGCGGCACCGCCGGCGTCTTCCTCGGCGGCGTCATCACCGAGTACATCAGCTGGCCCTGGGTCTTCTACATCAACATCCCCATCGCAGCCCTCGCGCTGCTGGCCGCCCCGACCCTGATGCCCGCCGGGGGTACCCGCCGCGGTTCCCTGGACGTTCTCGGCGCCCTGACCGTGACCCTCGGCCTCGGCGCCGCCGTCTACGGAACCGTCCGCGCCCCCGAGGTCGGCTGGACCTCCGGGCAGACCTGGCTGGTCCTCGCGGGAGCCATCGTCGCCCTGGCCGCGTTCGTCGCCATCCAGGCGGCACGCCGCGAGCCGCTGATGCGCCTGTCGATCTTCCGCGCCCCGAACCTCGCCGCCGCCAACATCACCCAACTGCTGCTCGGCGCGGCCTGGATCCCGATGTGGTTCTTCCTCAACCTCTACCTGCAGCAGGTCCTCGGCTACACCGCCTTCCCCAGCGGCGCCGCACTGTTGCCGATGACGGTCCTCATCATGATCGGCATGATCGCGCTTGCCCCGCGAGCCATAGCCCGGTTCGGCCCGAAGCCCATGGTGGTCACCGGCCTGGCGATCCTCGCGATCGGGCTCGGCTGGCTCGCCCTGGTCCGGCCCGGCGGCAGCTTCACCGTCGACGTCCTGCCCGCCTCCCTGGTGGCCGCGCTGGGTATGTCCCTGGCGTTCATCCCATCGCTCGGCACGGCCATCGCCAGCGCCCGCCCCGAGGAGGGCGGACTTGCCTCCGGCATCGTCAACACCAGCTACCAGGTCGGCTCGGCGCTCGGCCTGGCCGCGATGACCGCGGTGGCCTCCTCCGCCGGCGCCGACCAGCTCGGCGACCTGCCCGCCCTCACCGACGGCTACTCCGCCGCCTTCATCGGCGCCGGAGTCATCGCCGCCGTGGGCGCGGTCACCGCCGGGATCACCCTGCGCGGCGCCCGTCGACAGCCGGTTGAGGACGCCGAGCCGGTGAGCGTCGGCTGATCCGAACGCGCTCCATCGACCGCCCAGGTGGATCAGCCCGAGCCGGGCTGATCCACCGGCACCTGTGACAAGCGCCCGCCCGGTCAACCAGCCATTTGCGTAGTGGACCGCCGTTCCCAGAGGTCGTCCCCAGCAGGCGCCGAGAACGCACGGCGGCCCGCCCCGCACCCCTGACCGACGCGCCGCCGGCCGTCGGCTTCGGAACCCGGTACAGACGATGCCATCGAGTGCCCAGGCGCAGCGTCGCTGCGCCCAGCAGGGTCGCGGCGGCCAGCGGCAGCCACAGCGCCGCCGCGCCCAGACTGAGCAGACCGGTGATGATGATGGGATCGACGGCCCGGGCCAGGCCGTAGCTGAGCTGCCAGCGGGCGAGCGCGCGCCCCATCAGGTGTGGCGGTGCTGACTCGATCACCAGCGGCACTCCACTGCCGGTGTAGAGAATTTCACCCAGCGTGTAAGGCACGATGGCCAGCGCGACGAGCACCGTGCCGGGGCTGCCGCCGGTCCCCCCGCCGAGCCAGAAGGCGAGATAGGAGGCGGCGAGCAACAGCCCGGACCAGAACAGCACGGTGCGGTGCGGCCACCTCGCGAGGCGCACCACCACGACCAGCTGCAGCGCAATCACCATGACGGTGTTGGCGACGAAGATGCCCGAAGACCACGCCAGGGACGCGTGCAGGCCCTGCACCAACAGCAGCGGCAGGGCGATCTCGAGGATGTCGGCGTGAAACGCGTACGGGATCCCGGCCAGGGCCAGGACGGTAACGGTGCGTAGGCCGGCACCGCGGGCTTCCTTCGTTGCCGCGGCCGGGGCGGCCGCCGGAACATCGTGATGGGGCAGCGGCACCCGGGCGATCACCGCCGCGCCGAACGCGCACCCGAGCGCCGTCGCCAGCGCGAGCCAGCGGAGCAACTCCGGCCCCGTCGCGACCAGAACCGTGCCGAGCAGGGCGCCGGCGCCCAGGCCGGCGTTGCGCAGCGAGCGGCCCGCGGCCAGCGCCGCCGCACGCTGGGCCGGACCGGCGAGCGCGGCGACCAGCGCGGAATTGGTGGGCGGAGCGATCTGCGTGCCGACGCCGATGAGCACCGCACCGATCGCGAATCCGGCGATGCCGGGCACCAGGGCGAGCAGCAGCGCCCCCACCGCCCGCACCAGTAGGGCGGCGACGGCGGGGGCCCGCCGCGCCCCGCGGTCGATCCACCATCCGGAGAGCGGGACGGCGCCGAGGCCGGCCAGCATGCCGACGGTCAGCGTCATACCGGCCTGGGGCGCGCTGAGGCCGATCAGCACGGCGTAGATCACGATGAACGGGCGCAGCATCCCGGAGGTCGCTGCCTCGACTGTGGCGCTGAGCGCGTAGCGGCCGCCGCCCGGGATGCGGACCAACTCACGAAGCGTCGTACGGATGGTCGTCACGGCTGCGATCGTCCGGCCACACGGCTGCCAAGGAATTCAGGTTGGCCAGCGTCGTCAATCCATGGCCCGTCGATTGACAGACGACGTCAATCGGTCTGCCCGGGCGCGAACCCCTGCCATGATCGGTACCGTGGTCACCTCGGTCGACATCGCCGGCGTACCAGCCGATCGGATCCGGATAACGCCATCGCCGCTCGCGGAGCTCGGCGCGGTGCTGCACGTGCTCGCGGAGCCGCAGCATCATCCGGACACCGCCGCGGCGGTTGCGATGATGGCGGCTGCCCTTCCCGCAGAGCTGGCTCCGGACCTCGAGGAATTCGGTCTGCTCTGGTGCTCCGGCCGGGCCGACTTCCTCTTCCCGTCCGATCCACGGCCGAGCCTGCGCGAGGAACTGGACGACGTCGACCGCCTGGACGACGAGCGCTGGGTCGCTGCGGCGCTCGCCGCCCATCGGGCCGTCTCACCGGTGCCGCGAATGTGGTCGCCGCTGCGTGACCCGATCGTGCGGCAGCGGGCGCTGGCAGCGGCCCGCGCCCGAGGGCCGCGGCAGGCGGCGTGGGCCGAGCGGGTGCTCGCCGATCCGACCGCCGAGCGCGAGCGGGTACGACGCTTTCTGCTTGCCTGCGAGTCCGCCTTCTTCGGCACGGTCTGGAAACGCGTCCGCCCAGCGCTCGCCGAGGAAGCCGACCGTCGACGCTTCGACCTGGCCCGCGAGGGTATCGGCGCCCTCGGACGGATCTCGCACGCAATCGGGGTCGACACCGAGCGCGGCATTCTGACGATCGACAAGCTGCAGGACCAGACCGCAGACGGTCGCGGCAACGGGATGACGCTCATCCCGAGCGCGTACGGCGCTCCGCACATGACCGTCGTGTACGCGCCCGGCTGGCTGCCCGTGCTGCAGTACCCGGCGCCGGGCTGGAACCCGCGCCCGGTGTTGCGGGCGGACGAGCTGGATGCCCGGCTGACCGCGCTTGCGCACCCACTGCGGCTGCGTTTCTGCCGTACGCTCGCCCGAGGTCCGCACACGACCGGCGAGCTGGCCGACTATTGGCAGGTGACGGCGCCAGAGGTGTCCAGGCACCTCGCGGTGCTGAAGGCGGCCGGGCTGCTGATCTCGGCGCGCCGCGGTCGCTACGTGACGTACCGCCTGGACATGGAGGCGTGCACCGGCCTGGGGCAGCAACTGGTGGACGTCCTCGGGCGCTGACCAGCCGAGATGAGAAGCGAGCTGCGCCACGCAGCACCTGGTTGCCCTCGCGCCCGGTTCCACGGCGCTCGCGCGTGAAGCGGCGGGTGGCAGTGTCGCGGGAGCGCGATGCCGTCGACAGTCACCGGGTCGTCGGACTCACCGCCCTCGCCCTGCCTTCCCTCCGGAGCGCCCTGGGCCTGGAGCCACTTCGCAAGAGCCGGTACGCGCTAGCGTTCCAGCGCCTCGTCGGTCGGCTCGCCGTTCGGACGGAGATCGTCCGGCTGCACCACAACCGGGGTCCATACCCGTGGGGGCGCCTCCGGCGCCGCAACGGGGTTCCCGGCCGCCGCCGCTTCCGAAAGGACAAGCAGCCGCTCGACGTCCTCCGCCGTGCAGTGCGCCGAGAGTTCCAACTCGTTCAGAAGATCGAGTAGTCGCCGAGCGTACTGGGCAGGTACGGCACCGGCGGATCCGCCGGCGCCCTGGTACTCGGCGATCTGGCGCTTCTGCCAGGTGTGCAGGTGCCTGTCGAACTCCAGTGCCTGGTCGCGCTGAAAGCCGAGCCACTGCATGGCCCGCACAAACTCGCTGTCCGGCACAAGGCTTTTCGGGCGGTTCTGCCGGCCCACCTTCTCGATGAACGAGTCCGGCCACTGGATGCAGAACCGGTAGAGGCAGATGAGCCGGGGCAGCACGTACTCGTGTAGTTGGCGAGGACGCTCGGTGAGTAACAGGCCGTGAATTCCCCAGTGCTCGATTCGCCGGGCCAGTGCCTTGATGTCGGAACGGACGCGGCCCTGCCGCCGCACCCCCATCGGAGCCGCCCGATCCCACAGGTCGGCGAAGCGTCCGGCCAGCGCGTCATCGAGCTCCGCCCAACGCTGCCGGTTTCCCCGGGCGTCCTCGGGTTTGGCTGGCTGGCGTCGCGCGCTGCCGAGGAAATCCTCGAGACTGTCGGTCGACGCGTCTCTCAGGAAGTGCCACACCCCGTGGCCGTTACGCATGACGAGCCGGCCGCGTGACCCGTCGTAGAGCCGGCGAAACTGCCGCGAGCTCAGCCGACCCGAGGACCTGAACCTGACCCAGACGTACAGCGCAACGCCGAGCACGGCGACTCCGCAGGCAAGGCTGAACAGGGCCGCCTCGTTGGCGTGCCGGGACAGCAACCCCAGTGCCTGGTCATGCAGCCAGCGCAGCCGGTTGGCATCTCCCGGCGCGCCGGGGGTCGGCGCCACCTCCAGCTTGGTCCTCATGTCCGTCGTGGCGTCCAGCACCGTCACCAGGCTGACTAGGCCAACCGCGAGGCTGATCACCACGCCGCCCTTCTGGATCACGTCTGCCTCGCGGACCCGCCGCTCGTCGAAGGCGGAGGTGATCGCGGCCACGAGGTCGTCGTAGCGGGACTTGACCCACGAGGACTGCTCGACGATCTCCGCGCCGTGCTGGCGTACCCGGGCGAACAGTCCGGTCTCGGTGATCGCGCCGCGCAGTCCGCGCACACTCCGCCCGTGTAACTCGGTGAGTTTCGCGTCGAAGTCGTCCTGCAACCGCTCGGCCGCCGCGTCGATGCTTGCACTGGAGGCCCGCGTCAGCGCGCGCAGGTGGCCGAGGTCGGCTACCCCTTGGAGCAGGATCTGGTGCAGCAACTGCACGGCGCGGTGCGCTTCGTTGAGCGCTCGACCGCGTCGCATCGGCAGGTGGGTCGAGAGCGCGTCCCACAGAAACGCGCCGCGCTCGGCCATTGCGGTGTAGACCTGAAGATGGTTTTTCCAGATTTCCAGGTCACGCTCGACCGTGTACAACTCGCTACCGCTGCTCGCCTCTAGTTCACTGAGGGCGACGACGATCCCCGCCGCATCCTCCTCCTGGCGGCGGATCGCGGCCGCCTGCCGGTCCGGGTCCCGCTGGCCGTCGGCGTCACGGGCCGGGTAGCCATTGCGGGACGGCAGGATCAGGTAGTGCGGGGTGTAGGTCTCGCCCTCCCGCCGAAACCGGCGCAGCACCATGAAGTCACCGTTGAGCACGGCGCGGCTCACCACCGAATCCCGAGCGGTGCCGGTCAACAGCAGCTCGCGCGCGAGCCGATCACCTACCCGCTCGCTCCGCTGCAGATAGCGGTAGGCGTCGCTGCGCAGAGACGCCGGAACGGCCACCCAGAACGTCGGGAAGTCGTACTGCCAATCGAAGATCCGGAACTGGACCGGCAGGAGCTGCGCGGCGAGCAACCGCTGCAGGCTCTCGCCGACCCGCAGCAGATAGCTGCGGTAGGCGGGTACCTGCTCGGCCGGGATCCGCACGTCCTGCGCGCCGTCCACCGCTGGGACCAGCAGCTCCGCAGGGACGTGCCGACGGCTACGAGGCAGCGACGTCCACACCGAAATGCTGGCTCGGCACAGCGGCCGCTCCACAAGATAGGAAAAGGAAATGTCGACCACCGCATACAGGGGCAGATCCGGGTCCGCCGGATTGCGCAGTGACCCCATCCGCCGCGGCTCCAGGAAGATCTGATGCCGCAGCTCGGCCAACTGACGCCAGGCCTGTCGATCCTTGTCCAATGCGGCCAGGCACCCCTGCCGCACCTCGTCGACCAGCTCGGCCATGAGTGACCGGCCCGCATCACTGTTGGCACGTTTGTAGTCGACAGCGTCCTCTCCACGGTGGACCCGCCCCAGCCAGGCCGTGCCGTCCAGCACCCCGTCCGGTCGGAGCAGGGCGTCGAGCAGGCGACGATGGGCGGCGAAGTCCACACCGCCTGGCTCGGTGGTGAGACCGTCCGGGGAGCAGTCCGGATCCCGCCGCAGCAGCTCGACCTCGGGAATGCGCCAGGCCGAGGTACGAACCATGATCAGGCGGTTGAGCGCACCATCGCGGTCGCCGCCCGTCCGCGGCTTCGAGCGTTCCTGCCGCCCCGAGCCGCCGCCCCCAGAGGCCTCCACCGTCACGGGCTGAAATGCGTCCGCCCGGGTGCTCGTTGGCGCCGGCTCAGGTGGCGGCGGTGACGACGAGACCTCGCCCAGCAAGACAGGATCAGTGGGGGCAGCCTGGGCCGGCTCGACGAATTCCCCTTGCTGGTGAGGCTTTCCCACGTTACCCCCCGCATCGTCGCCTGTCCTCACGGTAAGCGGCTCCACCGACGCGGACGAGATCCGCTCGTACGAGTGCTGGGGGACCATCTGGCGGCGTGCGCACGACCGTTCTCGCGAACAGTCGGGCGATTTCCGACCCGGCGACGACCAGCAAGGTGGCAGTCGCGCCGGTGGCACCACCTCGAAAGCAATCAACGGCTCGGAAAACGGGTGGGCGATAGGGTCATCGCCGTGAGCGTGCTCGACCCCCGCGCCCTCAACCGGGCGCTTCTAGCCCGCCAGCTCCTGCTGCGGCGGCACGACATGCCGGTCGCTGACGCCCTTGAGCACGTGGTGGGGTTGCAGGCCCAGGAACCCCTGGAGCCGTACGTCGGGTTGTGGAGCCGGCTGGCGGGTTTCCAGCCGCCGGCGCTGGTGGAGCTGCTGCTGAGCCGAGGGGCGGTCCGCACACTGCTGATGCGCCGCACCCTCCATCTGGTGACCGCGCGCGACTGCCTCGCGCTGCGTCCCGTACACCAGGCAATGCTGGTCTCACGCATGTGGTCGACCCTGCGCCGGGTCCTGCCCGGCGTCGACCTCGACGACCTGGCGAGACTGGGCCGGCCGCTGTTCGAGGAGCGGCCGCGCATGCTGACCGAGGCGGCGCGCGCCATCGCCGACCGCTGGCCGGGAGTGGAGCCGCGCTCGTTGGGTGACGCGCTCAGTACGCTCGTGCCGCTCGTGCAGGTGCCGCCCCGCGGTGTCTGGGGCGAGCGCGGCGCCGCGTACAACACCACCATCGAGACGTGGCTGGGCCGCCCGCTGGAGCCGCCGTCGCCGGTCACCGTCGACGCGCTGGTCCTGCGCTACCTCGCCGCCTACGGCCCGGCGGCCAGCGCTGACATCCGCGCCTGGTCCGGCCTGAGCGGGCTGCGCGAGTCCGTCCAACGGCTGCGACCGTCGTTGCGGACGTTCCGCGACGAGCGCGGCCGCGAGTTGCTCGACGTTCCCGACGGCGTGCTGCCCGACCCGGAAACCCCGGTGCCGCCGCGTTTCCTGCCGGCGTTCGACAACGCGGTGCTCGGCTACGACGACCGCAGCCGCATCATCGACCCGGAACATCGCGGTCTGAGTGTCACGGGCGCCCGCTTCCTGCTGGTCGATGGCCGGGTCGTGGGCACCTGGGCGATCACGCTCGACGACGGCGCGGCGACGTTGCAGATCACGTCGCTACGCGCGCTCGCGAAGCACGAGCGCGACGCCGTCGTCGCCGAGGGCGAGAGTCTGCTGACCATGTTCCAGCCCGAGCCGCAACGCGCCAACCACGTCACGATCACGGACGCTTGACCAAGGTGTGGGCGCCGTAGCAAGGGGTGCGGAGCTTTCCGCCCTGAGCGTCGAAGCCGGCCAGGTCAGGCCCGGTTTCGAAGGTGCCGGATGACCCTGTAGGGCGCAGGTCGTGGTGCGGCAAATACTCGCCGATCTCAGGCTGCCCGACGTTGCGACCGCGGCCGCCGAAACCCGCACCGGACATGTCGCAACAGGGGTGATCAACCTGATCATGCACTCCAGCGACGGCGGCACGCTGGTCACGGACCGTTGGGTCGGTCCATGGGGGAAGGGGATCGTGGGAGCAGGTTGGGAGCATGAACGCCGTTGGACTGCATCCAATGGCACCGAACGCAGCCGGACGCGGAACAACCGGGGGGTACCCCACCCGGCTGCCAGCGGGCCCGGAGGAGCCGCTGACCACGCGCGCGGAGGGCCAACGGGATCCCCGACGACGATCCGACCCTGTCGTCGTTGCTCCTGACCGCCGGTTACGAGACGGCGATGTTCGGCAAGTGGCACTGCGGTTGGCTGTCCTGTGAGAACCCGCGCTGCAAGCCAACCTGGGGTGCTCGGGTCGTTCACGGGCCGGTTCGGGCGAGCGAAGCCGGGTCGGACGGCCACCGCACTGGACGGTCAGTGGAGACGGGCCCGCAGGCCGGCGATCCGATCCACTGCGGCGATGAAGCCGGCGGAGTCGAGCTGGCCCGCGGTCTGGGCGTTGACCAGGGCAGCGGTGGCGGCTTCGCCCTGGCCGACGTCGCGGGCGGAGCACAGGATGAGGTCCATGCCGGCGGTTGCGGCGGCGACCGTGCGCTGGCTGGTGCTGCCGTAGTGGGCCAGCGCACCGGCTTCCAGGGCGTCGGTGACGGTCACTCCGGTGAACCCGATGCGCCCGCGCAGTTCCTGCCTGACCACGGTCGACGACAGGCCGGCTGGGTGGTTCGGGTCCAGCGCGGGGTAGATGGCCCAGGACAGCATGACGAGGTCGACGCCGGTGGCGACGGCGGCTGAGTACGGGAACTCGTCGGCGCCGCGCAGCGTGGCCAGCGACTGGGACAGGGTGACCGGCCGGGTGTCGGTGTTCTGGTCCGTTGCGGCCCGTCCCAGTCCGGGGAAGTGCTTGGCGGTGGCGGCTACGCCGGTGCGCTGCTGGGCGGTGATGAACGCCCGCGCCAGGGGCGCGATGGTGCCGGGGTTCGCGCTGTAGGAGCGCTGGTACTGGTCGATGAAGTTGCCCGCGGTGGAGTAGACGTCGAGAACCGGGGCGAGGTTGACGTTCATGCCAACTGCGGCGAGGGTGCGGCCGGCTCCGGTGCCCGCTGCGGCCGCCGCGGCCACCGGGTCGCCGGACTGGCCGATCCGCTTCTCCGAGAGCGCGGGCGCCCCCGGCAGCCGTCGGATCAGGCCACCCTCCTGGTCGACCATCAGCAGCAGCGGCACGTGGATCGGGCTTTGTGCCTGGGCTCGTCGCAACTGGGTGATCACCGAGCGGATCTGGGCGGTGTCGGCGATGTTCTCCCCGAAGAAGATCACCCCGGCGGCCTCACCGGCGCGGATGATCCTCAACAGGCTCGCCGGTGGTGTCAACCCGGGATAGGAGTAGATGATCCGCTGCCCGGCCAGTTGCCGCTTGGTCAGGCCGGCCGACCTGGTCGGCGCCGGCACGGACGGCACCGGCGCGGGTGACGTGCCCGGGAACCTCGTGGGCGGCGGCGCGGTCGATATGGACGGCGATGCCACCCGTCCGCCACCCGACCCACCGGGCGCGGACCAAGTCGAGCGCGCTGCATCAGGGGCGGACGGCCCGAGCGTGGGGGCGTGCGGGGACTGGCAGGCGACCATGGCAAGGCCGAGAGCCCCGGCCGCCAGAACGATGCGAAGCTTCGCCGCTGAGTACATGACCACCTCCAGGTAGCCGCACCGATCCCGGTGCGCCTGACGGGACCCGACGATCGGTCGACGGTGACCGGTCTGCGGTGCTCCCATCTCATCCGCCAGCACTGAGGAAAGGCAGCCGCTCCGGCGGGGATCGCCAGCGCTGCGCCTGCCGCTATGGGTGTCTCCCGGTGTCACCGGACCCCGTGCGGCGGCTCTATCAGCAGTATGTGCGGGAGATTCTTCGGTGGGTAGTCGCCCACATCATCACCCCGAGCGGCCATTCGGCTAAGCCTTCGCACGCCAGCGGTTCAGCGGGCGGGCACCGTCTCAGCGTCCGGCGCCGCGGCTCGGGACGCCTGACCTGTCGGTGTCCATTCGGCAGGGAACGGTCAGGCTTGACGGTGTTACTACGTACTGCGATGCTACGCAGGACGTAGCAAGGGAGGTTCTCGTGGCCGGGCTCGCCGACCTCGGCCGGTTCTCCGAACCGGCACTGCACATCCTGATCAGCCTCGCCGCGGGGCCCAAGCACGGCTACGCCATGCAGGACGACATCGGCGAGCTCACCGGTGCCCGCCCCGGACCCGGCACGCTCTACGGCGCGATCCGGCGCCTGGAGGAACACGCCTACATCGAGGCCCTGCCCGAGCAGGACCGGCGCAAGCCGTACCGGCTGACCGACGCCGGCCGCGCAGCCCTGGGCGCCGAGCTGCAGCGCATGCGGTCCCTCGCCGCGACCGGGCTGCGCCGGCTGGCGGTGGCGTGATGCACGCCCGGATCATCCGCGCCGTGCTGGCGCTGTACCCGGCCGCGATCCGCGAGCGCTACGGCGACGAGATCGCCGAACTGCTCGCCGCCAGTGACACCCCGGCCCGGGACCTGGCCGACACCGTCCGCTGCGCGCTGCGCGACCGGCTCACCCAACAGGCGGAGACGATGACCGTGGCTCGGGCGCGTACCGCTGGCATCACTTTGATCAAGCTGGTCGTCGCGCCGTTCGCGTTCGGCGTGCTGCTACTGCTTCTTCTGACCACGGCGGGTCTGCTGGCCGACATGACCGGCGCGCACGAGGCCGCGCCCTACGGGTACGCGCTGGCGGTGGCGCTCGCCGCGACCTCGATGTGGTGGTTCGGCCGGTGGATGGCACGCTCCGAGCCGATCGTCGCGGCCGCCGTCGTGGTTCCTGCGGCGCTCGCGCTGGGCGTCGCGGGCATCAGCGCCGTACCGCATCTCGGTGACGTCCTCGGCGAGGTCCGTGCCGGCTCGCTGGCGGCCGTGGCCTGCTGGGCGGTCGGCGCCACCGGTCTCGGCTGGGCGGTGAGCATCCTGCTGCGCCGCGGCCGCCGCGCCGCTGCCTGGCTCGGCAGCGGGATGGGGGCGCTGCTGCTGCTCGACGCGGTCACCGCCGTGTATGTGTTCACCGCGCTGCCGCCTGACCGTGCCCCACGGCACAATGCGCCGCTGTGGTACCTGTCGGCCATGAGCTGGTGGGATCCGGGCCTGGTCGACGGCGCGTACCGGCAGCTCGAGGACTCGATCAAGATGCTGCCGCCGGTGCTGACTATGTGCACGGTGTTCCTACTAGCCGTGGTCGGCGTCACCGCGCGTCGGCCGCGACTGCCCGCGTGATCGGTATGACTGTCACCTGACGGCAGCGTCGAACCGGTCTGCTGGCCCGCTTTCCCCTCAAACTGCCGGGCTGTCCCCACGACAACTTCGCCCTCCGGGTACCGCGTGGTGATCGCGGCCCAGTCCTCACCCGACCAGCGCGAGAAACGGGTCCGGCGGCTGCGCATCCCAGCGTCCAACGGAAACAGCCGCACCTGGCCGG
Organism: Micromonospora sp. NPDC005707; assembly: GCF_040631005.1. Classification (NCBI taxonomy): domain Bacteria; kingdom Bacillati; phylum Actinomycetota; class Actinomycetes; order Micromonosporales; family Micromonosporaceae; genus Micromonospora; species Micromonospora sp. NPDC005707. Next base: position 126,090 of record NZ_JBEXYR010000018.1, on the reverse strand, counting down.
ACCGGTGTTGCAACACCTCGAAAAGCCCAGCCTTGCCGACCGCCGGCCAGTCGGTTGGGTCGTCCGGCAGGTGCAGGACGTCGACCCACCCCTGCGGCGGCTGACCAAGGTCTACCAAAACCCCTGCCCGTCCCGTGCCCATCGGGACGGCACTCACCGTCCCTCGCACCCGATGGCCCACCGGGAAGGCGAGACGCGCCGCGAACAGCTCGTCAGCGCTCGTCGTCAACCAGCAGTCCTCACATCACGGCTCGCAACCATCACTGCGCAATATGAGTTGCCCCTGCCGGTCGTGGCAGCTGCGCTCTCTACCTGGACGCGCATTCGACCAGGCGCTCCGACGTCCGACTCTGCCGAAATCGTCTGCGGCGTGTCGTCACTCCTCGTCCTCGTCTTCCGAGTCGGTGGGAAAGAGCAGCATGTCCGCGACGAAGCAGGCCACGGAACCGGAGGCGTCGTAGCCGATCCACGTGGGGTAGGCGCCGTCGCCCCAGCCGCTGGACCAGGCGACCATGTCTCCCGACCCGGTCGTGCGGTAGCGCGGCTCGACCAGGCCGTCGAGTGTGCGCCAGACGTCCACCAGGCGGTCGGCGGAGTCGGCGTCGACGAAGCAGGCCATGCCAGCATCGACGCCGAAGCCGAAGAACTGCTGGTGGCCCAGGTCGAGCGGGTCCTGCCCGTCGCGCAGCGCCAGCTCCCATCGCACCGCGGGACGGTCGCTGATGTCGAGGCGGGCGGCGGTGACCCGGGTATGCCGCGGATCATCGACGAAGGTCGCGAGGCTGATGGAGACCGGGTACGTGCCGGGCGGCACGGTGACGTTGAAGGGCTCGGCGTCGAAGTCCAACGAGGAAGGATCAGCGGCGATCAGGCGGCCGGACGGCACGTGCAGCCGCCCGGCGCTCTGGGCCGACAGGCGAAGCTGCCGATCGTTGTACTCGACCTGCGCACCGGGGGTGAACAGGAGTTCGATGCCGTGCGGCCGCAGCGGCCGGGGCGGACGCCAGGGTGGCCGGGGCGCGGTGCGTACCGGAAGCGGATGGTGCACCGCGTCGATGATCTCCACGGGCGGGTCCCCGGCGAGACTCAGCAGTTCCCGCCATCGGCGAAAGCCCGGAATCGGCAGGCGGGGCGGCGGCTGTATCGAGCGGGACTCGTGCCGATCGCCCCGATCGCCACGCGGCTCGACGACGTCGCTGCGCTGCCCGAAGAGTCGATAGGTGGTGCAGGTCCGCGCCGCGACATGCGGAAACTCGTGTTCGCCCACATCCGGCGGGCCGTCCCAGGTAGCGGCCCGGCGCAGGAACACGTCGCCGCTCCCCGTGCCGCGCAGCTCGTGGCAGGACACCTGTCGGCCAGCGGCGTCGAAGCGCGACATACGGCAGTACTCGTCGGCCCAGGAAACGTCCATCACCGCGTGCCGTCGACCATCGATCAACAGCACGGCCGTGTACGGCTCACCCGCGGCGTCGCGGGCCTGCACGGCAGTCGCGGTCAACGGATTGACCACGCCCTCGTCCCAGCCATCGCAGTACACGACCTCAAGCCTCGCGATCACGCCGTGACCATACAGATCATCGCCGGTCGACATCTCTGCGCCAAGATCATGTCCACGCTTCTGCCGCGGACAGAGCGCCCGCGCACCACCCGGGATCCGGGGGAAGTTGCTGGATTGACCTCAACCGAACTTCAGATTGAAGACTCGAGTGCATGACGAGTTCCGTCCTCGACGAGGCATACGAGCGGGTGCGCCACACTGGCCCGGAGCGGAACGGTTGGCTGTCCAACCACGCCCCCATGGCGGTGGAGGCCCTGGTCCACCGCGGCCACGAGCGGGCAGTTCACCGATGGATTGATGGCTACGCGGACAAGCTGGAGGAGCGGCCCCGAGGGATTCGACCCATCCCAAGGGATGAGTGGCGTGACCCGCTCGGCGACCCGGTCCGTACCGGAGACTGGCTGAACTATTTCGACCGCGAGTTGGCCGGCGAACCGTGGCGGGAAATGCTGGTCCGGTGGTGGCCGCGCCTGCTACCTGGCATAGCCGCTGGCGCGACCCACGGAGTCATCCGGGTCGGCCACGCCATACGCGCGCTGCTCGACGAGGAGACCCAGCCGCGCGTCGCCGAACTCGGTCAGGGGCTGGCCTACTGGGCCGCCCGGTGGCAGCCCCTCGCACCGCCCGGCGCCGGACCATACCCGACCACCGACGCCCGGTCCGCGCTCGACGCGGTACCCCGCATACCCGACCAGCGGTCCGGCATCCGAGCCCGCCTCGCTCAACTGGCCGACCTGGCCCTGTGGCCTTCGCTAGCCGGCGCAGTGCCCGGCAACGACAAGGACGACGTCCCAACACGGCTCGCGGGCATCGTCGACGCCGCGGTCATCCGGCACGGCACCCACGGGTACGCCAGCCCTGTCATGCTCGTCCACGCCGCCACCGCGCCGAACGCGGTCCTGCGTGCCTTGCCGGCTCTACCGCCAACGCTCTGGGCGCCGAGCCTCGCCGCTGCCTGGGCGGCAACAGCTGCCGTTACCGCCGCCTACGCCCCGGCCGAGGCACGGCCCGCCCCGCCGGCCGACACCGACCTGAGCCTCGATGAAGTCATGCGCCGTGCAACAGACACCGGCGACGCGCACGCGATCAAGTTCGTCGATACCGCAAGCGACACGTACACACGCTCCGGAGACCCCGCGCTGCTCGCCATCGCCGCGCAATCCATCGAGCAGATCGCCGCCGACTAACGAACATGTGCCCTCTGCCGCGCCAGGCGCGACGTGTGCTTCACCCCGACGTACGCGTCCTGGGCCAACCCGATCGAGGCCCACTTCGGGCCTCTGCGACAGTTCACCATCGCGAACTCGAACCACCCCAACCACCCGATGCAGACCCGGGCCCTGGACGCCTACTGCGCTGGCGCAACGCCAACGCCCGCCACCGGGACGTCCTGGCCGTCGAGCGCCGCGAAAGCGCTCGCATCCGCTGCGAGAAGGGCATCCGCTGGGGCGGACGCCCCCTCGCTACCGACCTGGTCCAGCCATGTGCGGTAGCGGCTTCCGAAGGGTTCCGCGCCGTCGCGCAGCGCAGCTGACAGCCACTCGGCGGTACTCTCCGCGCGCGTGATGATGTCTCGTGGGTAGCCGTACTGCCTCTGATGACTGGCGAACTCATCCTCGTCGTCCATAAAGACGGAGCCGTCCTGCCGTATCCGGCAGACATCCAGATCCAGGTCGACCGTGGTCACTTCCCCCTTGTGCGGCCAATCGGAGGGAGTGGTGACGTCGCAGTAGACGTCCAGGTGGGCTGGAGCTGCCTGGAACAGGGCCGTCCACCAGGCGTTGCGGGGAAAGAGCATGACTCGTCGCTCCTTGGTTGCGTAGACCTCGCCCTCCCCGCCCTTGCTGTAGATCGTCCCGATCGGAGCGCCGAGCCAGACCCCGAACTCATCCTCGCCCAACCACACCATCGAGTGGTGCCGGTGCAGGCTGCCATCGAACTTACGGACCACGACCCGGACCTCGGCTTCTCCCATGACGGGAGGCTATTGGCGGCCGGGCAAACGCGACGGCTGCTCACCCCTGCTCACATCCGGACAGAACGATCCTCACGGCCCGAAGGCGCGCCCAGCATCCGGAGATTCTCTCCATGGTTGTGGCGGTTGCTACCTGAGCACCAGCTGTCCGAGTTCCTGGGTGCATCGGGTGAGCGCGACGTAGAGCCCGTTCCAGCCGCGCGGTTCAGCGGCGATGCCCTGGGGGTCAATGAGTAGCGTCGCGTCCCATTCCAGTCCCTTGGACTGGGTCGCGGTGAGCACCGGCACATCGCTCAGCACGGCCAGGAGTTCGGCGATGCGCTCGGCGGGGGCGATGACGCCAACCGTGCCGCCATGCCACCGTTGCTGCAGCTGTCGCACGGCTTGGGCGGCGGCGCCGGCAAGCTCGGCGGGCGTGACTGTGAGTACCCAGGGGGCGATGCCGGCGGAGCGTACCGCCCGTGGCGGCGCGTTGTGGCTGCCAGCTTTCTTCAATACGGGTTCGGTGAGGTCCATGACCTCACGCGGGGTCCGGTAGCAAATGGTCAGTTCCGCAGCGGCCCAGCGGTCTCTGAAAACAGCCTGCACCGCTTGTGCCCAGCTGGTGTGCCGATGTGCTGCCTCCGCCTGGTCGATGTCGCCGACCGCGGTGATGGAGCGGCTGGGACAGCGCCGTAGGACCATCTGCCACTGCATCTCGGACAGCTCTTGCGCCTCGTCGATGACGACGTGGCCGTACACCCAGTCGCGCTGCCGGCGAGCGTGCTCGGCGACGAACTCGCCCTGTGGTTGCGGGGCTTCGATCTCGCCCAGCAGGTCGGCGAGGGCGTCGAGCAGGGGGATGTCGCTCGATGCCCACAGTGCGGGCTCGGCCGAGACGGCCGTGATCTCCTCCGTGGACAACTGCGGAGCGAACCGGGCCAGCAGGGTGCGGTCGGTCAGGAGATCAACCAGTAGGGTTTCGGCGTCGAGGGTGGGCCACCATGCCTCGATGAACCGGGCGATGGCGGCGCTCTCGGCGATCCGAGAACGAAGACTCTCTACCTCTTCCTCGGAGAGCAATCCGTCGACGTCACTGCCGGTGGACCTCCTGCCGAAGTGGTGGTCGTGCTGCATGCCCCTGTCGACGCGGGCGAGGATGTCCTCGAAGCCCTCCTCCATCTCGTTCATCAGCGCCTCGCGCTGCTCGACGACGGCTTCGACAAGGATGTGGTGCAGCTGCTCGGCGAACGCCTGGCGGGCGCGGTGATACGGGCGTCCCTGCACCGCCGAGGCGAGCGCCTGTGCCACTGTTGCGGCGGTGATGACGTAGAACTCGCCCTCCCAGCGCAGCTTCAGCTCACGGGGCCGGGGGAGCAGCGACGTGACGTAGTTTTCGAGCGCGGGTTGCCAGAGGGCGCGGCCCTTGATTTCGGCGAGACGCCGGCTCTCGTCGCGGCCCACGCGAATCTCGGGCAGCAGAGTGTCGCAGGTCGCCGAGACGACGGCGGTCTCACCGAGCGCGGGCAGCACCTGGGCGATGTACTGGAGGAACCGCGGCGAGGGTCCGAGGACCAGGACCGCCTGGTCGGCCATCTTCGGGTGGGCGAACAGCAGGTAGGCGACGCGGTGCAGGGCAACGACGGTCTTGCCGGTGCCAGGACCGCCCTGAACGATCAGCGGGCCGGTCGCCTCGGCCCGGATGATGTCGTCCTGCTCGCGTTGCAACGTGGAGATCGCCGTCGACATGCGGCCGGTACGCCGCTGGTCCAAGGCGGCCAGTAGGGCGCCTTCACCGACGAGTTCCGCCGTCATGGTCCCGTCCAGTGGCTCGTCATCCACGCCGACGACGGCCGATCCCGTCGTGCGTATGTGACGGCGCCGAGCCTGACCCTGTGGGTCGACAGCCGTCGCGGTGTAGAACGGTCGAGCTGCGGGAGCGCGCCAGTCCACCAGCAGCGGCTCACTGTCCTCGCCGTCGTCGCGGAGACCGACACGGCCTATGTGTCGCACGGTGCCATCAAGGCCGTCGAGGCGGCCGAAGACCAGCCCTTCCCGTGCTCGCCGTAGCTCCTCGTACTGCTGGCGGAGCATGCGCCGCCGCGCCTGTTCCAACGGATCCAGGGCGCCTGACGAAAGCTCGGCCTGTAGGTGGTCGGCGAGCCTGTCGCGCCGCGCCGTGGCCAGGTCGAGAAACTCTTGTTCCTCGGCGACCGCGGATCGGCGCGCGACGCCCTCTGCGATAGAGGTTGGCGGTTCGCCGTCTGTTGTTACCTCGCTGACGCCAGCAATGCCGTTGTTCAGAGCAGAATTCCGGCGCATTCGCAAATCCTTGCACTGGTGTCCCTCGACCCGGATGAGCCGCAGCGGCGGCAAGCATAGAGCTGGCTTCTCCTCTACGGCCAGAGATCCTGGCGGCGGAGATGGGAATCTCAATGCCTTGCAGTTCGGTGCCGAATGTGGCCTCACCCAATCTTGATTCGCCTATCGAAAGTTCGGTCCTTGTCCGTGATCCGGCTATCGAGCCAGCGTGAGCCGATCCTGCGGAGACGTTTGCCGTCGGCGGCTTTCGCCCAGGTTCGGGTGCGGTCCGAGGTCCTTCAGCATGTGGGCATACGGTGGGCGCCCGCCCAAGGCGCGACCCTCCAACTGGGTCTGGGATCCATCGCGGTGCGGGCCCGCACCTGACCCGATTCCGCTCGCCCTTGCTCATCCGGCCGAAGACGGTCATGACGAGATCGTGAGCCTCGTTGTCGGGTCGATGGGTCCGCCGACCTCCGGCACCCACAACTGCACGTGAAGTGGGTGAATCAGCTGGCAGCCCCGCCGCTCATCGCGAGGTCGCCGTTGAGGCCGGAGGGATAGAAGCCGCCGGAGTTCGCCGGGCTCGCGGTGAGGTACACGATGTTCAGGACCGACTCGGCGGAGCGGCCATAGGCGATGCCGTTGGCGTCCGTGGGGACGAGGTTCGCCTCGGCGCTGGTGCCGATACCCTGGTCGTCGTCGACCGGTCCGTCGAGACTGTTGCGGGCGTCGGAGAGCTTCTGCACACCCGCGAAGACGGCATCGTCGATCATGCCTTCGTTGTAGAGCGCGGAGCGGACGATCCCGGCGTGGTACGCCTCCGTGGCGAGCAGACCCGCGGCAGCGTCCAGGTACGTCTTGTTGGACAGCAGCGGTGCCGCTCCCTTGAAAGCGGAGACGCCGACGTCCTCGAACAGGAACGCGGCGAACAGGAAGTTGAGATCGTTGGCGTACGGGTCGAACACCTCGCCCGACTTGATGAGCCCGGCGGCGGTGGCCGCCGCGGTGAAACTCGTGTCAAGAGAGATCGCCGGACGGGAAACGGCGTGCTCCCCGAGGGCGGACCGCAGGAAGGCCACATGCTGCTGCTCGTCCGAGGCGATCTCCCGGGCGAACTTGCGCACCACCGAGTTGCTGAAGTTGACCATGCCCCCACCGCTCACCTCACCCCGGGTGCCGGTACCGGTGGTCATCTCGTCCGGCAGTCCCTGCCCCGTGGTGGCGCGAAGGTAGAACTCGGCTTCGAGATATTCGAGGTTGAGGGCGAAGTTCAGGATCGTCGCGTCACTCGGCCCCGAGCCGTCCGGCGATTGCGCTGCGGGATTCGTCGCGTCCGTCATCGACGCGAGCTTCCGCCGATCGTCATCCGACTCCGCGCTGCGCGACACCGCCTCTTTGATGAACTTCTTCACCATGGACGTCGACCCCCGTTCCGATCCACGACCACCGGGTACTCCATCGATATGTCGCCGGTGCGCCGCGCGCTGATGCCGTTGGTGCTCACGCTAGGCGCGGCGGTGTCTCGGCCGTACTCCTTTGCCGAACGTTCATCCGCGGGAGGCGCACGGCAGGGACAGCCGCACCACCTCATGCATGGGGTGGCCGTCGATGTGGCCGAGAGGTCGACGCCGCCACGGGGTGGGGCGTAGGGCGCTCGGCTGACCGACGGATGAGACGGCACGCCGACCGCGGTTCGGCACGGCGCAGCGTGAACCGAATCAGGTGGTGTCCAGACGACCGCGCTGGTGCAGAACGAACAGCAGCGCCATGGCCGGCACGACGAGCAGGAGCGCCGCGGCGGCGACGAGGGTGAGCGACGCCAGGGTGGCGTCGGGAGCGGCGGCCTCGTCGATGCGGAGGTGGGTGCCCAGCAGGTACGGGTACTGCGCGACGCCCCAGCCGACCACCACCGTGCCGGCCGCGCTGACTGCGAGCGCCTGCAGCAACCGGGGCGCCGCCCGGTGCAGCAGGGCGATGCTGGCCAGCCCGCATGCCGCGGAGACCAGCACCAGCGGCAGGCCGCGGCCGGTCAGCCCGTCGAACAGGCGCCCGGCGTCTGCGTGCAGGACGGCGATCCCCGCCAGCGCCACGGCGCCGGTCGCCACGGCGCTGGCCCGGGCTCGACGGCGGAACCAGCGTTCCAGGCCGGCGTCGGCGAGGGTGCGGGCCTCGGCGGTGAGGAACACCGCGGCGACGAACGCGCACACCCCGACCGCGAGCACTCCACCGAGCAGCGATGTCGGGTTGACCCAGCTGGTCACGGGATCGCCGTGCCCGTCGGCGGGCACCCGCCCGGAGGCGATTCCGCCGGCGACCGTGCCGAGGAAGAACGGCGTGATCACCGACGAGGTGGCGAACGCCGCGCCGGTCGCCCGCTGCTGGCCGGTCTTCACCACCACCTTCCGGAACGCGAACCCACTGCCCCTGACCACGATGCCCAGGGCGGCGAGGCCCAGCGGAACGTAGAGCGTGGTCATGATCGCGGCGAACGCGGACGGGAAGCCGGTCCAGAGCATCACCAGGCAGAAGATCAGCCACACGTGGTTGGCCTCCCACACCGGCGCCAACGTGTGGTCGATCAGGTGTCGGGGGGCCTGCCCTCGTCGGGCGCCACCAGCGGTGAGATCCCAGAAGCCGGCACCGTAGTCCGCGCCGCCGAGCACGGCGTAGGCGGTGACGCCGATGAACAACACGACGGCGGCGAACGTACTCATGCCTGACCTGCTGCCGGCGTGCCCTCCGAGTCCCGGGGCGGGCCGTAGGGCACGTCCGTCTCGGTCGCCCCGCCCTGATCGCGCCAGCGGCGGCGCAGTAGCCGCAGGACGTACACGGTGGTGGCGCCGACCGCGACGTACAGCGCGACGGTGGCGGCGAAGAACAGCCACAGGTTGCCGGACGTGGTGACCGCGTCCCGGGTGAGGAGGTGACCCACGACCGTCCATGGCTGCCGGCCGACCTCGGTGACCACCCAGCCCGCCTCCAGCGCCACCACCGCGAGCACCCCACTCAACGCGGTCGCCCGCAGGAACCACCTGCTGCGCGGCAGGTCACGGCGGCGCCACCAGGCCAGGGCGTACCAGGCGGAGAGGCCCAGCAGCGCCGTGCCGATACCGACCATGACGTCGAAGCTCAGGTGGACGATCGCGACCAGCCGGTCCGGTGGTCGCACCTCGGCGGGTATGGCGTCCAGGCCCTGGATGCGGGTGGACGGCGAGTAGCCGGACAACAGCGACGCCCCCGACGGAATCTTGATGCCGCCGTGCACTTCCCCGTTCGCGTAGTAGCCGCCCAGCACCTCCGGCACGTGGGTGCCCGTGGTCCGGACGGCCTCGATCGCGGCGAACTTCGCCGGTTCGTTCCGGAAGACCTCGCGCGCGACGATGTCGCCGACGAAGATCTGCAGCGGGGTGACCAGCGCCGCGACGGTCAGCGGTATCGCCAGGCCGAGCCGGTGGTACCGGTCGCGGCGGCCGCGCAGCATCCCGGCGGCGTACACGCCGGCGACGACGAACCCGGCGACCATGTACGCGGCCAGCAGCATGTGGATGGCCTCGAACCAGAATGCCCCGTTGAAGATCACCTCCAGCGGGCGGACCTCCACGATCTTGCCGTCCCGCATGGTGAATCCGCCCGGCTGGTTCATCCACGCGTTCGCCGCGACCACCGACAGCGTGCCGCCGATCCCGGACAGCACCACCGGCACACCGGTCCAGAAGTGGGGCCATGGTCGCATCCGCTGCCACCCGAAGACGTAGATGGCGACGAAGATCGCCTCCAGGAAGAAGAACAGACCCTCGATCGCGAACGGGATGCCGAACGCCGCGCCGTAGGTGCCCATCAGCCGCGGCCAGAGCAGCCCGAGCTCGAACGACAGCACCGTCCCGGACACCGCGCCGACGGCGAACAGCACCGCCGCCACCTGCGACCAGCGGCGGGCCAGCAGCATCGCGGTCTCGTCGTTCCGACGAATGCCCCGGGCGTTCGCGATCAGCATCAGGAAGGTGAAGGCCACCCCGAACGGCACCAGGATGATGTGGAAGCCGAGAGTGAAGGCCATCTGCTCGCGCGCCGGCAGCAACTGCGCCGGATCCGCCGGCGCCAGACTGGCGCCGACCGTCATCAGTGACAGACCAGGCATGGCCCGTGCTTCCCGGTCACGGCGGCCGGAAACGTACCGATGGGGTGAGGATCAGGCAAAGTGGGAAGCGACCGGAGCCCGTCACCGAACAGCGGGCCGCAGGTGCCCGCAGCGGCAGTGACTAGTCAGCGACGTGGATGACGATCTTACCGCGGCGTTTGGCCGTCTCGAGCGCCTCGTAACCTGAGCGCGTCTCAGTGAGAGGCAGCACGCGGTCCAGTACCGGCCTCAACCGGCCGTTGTCGACGAGCTCGGCGATGGAACGCAACGCGTCCTGGTTGGGCTCGACGATGAAATACACCCCGCGGGCGCCGTGCCGGGCTGCTTCCTGCGGGTCGGGTGGGGTGACGAGGGTGACCAGGACACCGCCTGGTTTCAGGACTGACCAGGACCGCGACTGCGTGGCTCCTCCGACAAGGTCAACGACCACGTCGACGTCGCTGACGTGATCCTCGAAGCGGTCGTGCGCATAGTCGATGACCTGCTCGGCGCCCAGACCCTTGACGAATTCCAGGTCGGCCGCCGCTCCCGTGGCGCTCACGCGAGCACCGAGACCGGCCGCGAGTTGCACCACATAGATCCCCACGCCGCCGGCGCCGCCCTGCACCAGCACGTGCTGGCCGGCCTGCACGTCGGCGTGGTCCACCAGTGCCTGCCAGGCACTCAACGCGGCCAGTGGGAGCGCTGCGGCGTGGTCGTGGTCAACGGTCGCGGGTTTGGCCGCCAGGACGGTCGCGGGCAGGGTGACGTACTCGGCGGCCGCGCCATCGCGGGTGAAAGGGATCAAGCCGTAGACAGCCTCCCCCTCGGCGGGGCTCTCCACCCCCGTCCCGCACGCCGCGACGACTCCGGAGAACTCGTGCGACGGGATGATCGGCGTGCGCTCAGGCCCTGACCCGTCCGAGCTGTACGTCCAGGTCTGCGGCCAGGTGAGCTCAGTGGGTGTCATGGAAGCAGCCTTCACGGCCACCAACACCTCACCAGGCCCCGGCTCAGGCCGCGGCGCCTCCTCGTACACGAGCTGCTCCGGCCCGCCTCTGGTGTGAGCTCTCACGGCGTGCATCGTGCTCATCCGACTGCTGCTCCCTCCCGACGGCGTGTCGATCAGCCCGCCGGCCGCGCCTGGACAAACCGCGGGCCAACTCCCGCATTATCTGGCGGTTCGGCAGCGCGCCTGCGGGACTTCCGTAACCCTTGCCCCTTCGGCTCAGATGCGCGCTGAATCACGGGCTCCGGGGCAGCACGCGACGGTCGTCCGGCGGCGACCGCCGAAGCCAGCATGTGCGGATTACACGATCAACGTTCAAAGACGAGGCACCCGCCGCCCCGGCCGATGAGACGTCAACGTGGTGACGAGCGCGCCCGCCCTCGGTGCGTGTGGCGGGCCCAAGCGGGTAATGGTCCCCAGCACGCCGACCGTCGACACCGCGACTAGGAGCGAGCGATGGGCACACGACACGCCTCGGCCGATGACCTCGCATCCGTAGGCCTCTCGGTCCTGCGCTCCGCACTGGCGACGAACATCCTGTGGATCGGTGCGCTCAAGTTCAAGCAGTACGAGGTCGAGAATGACGAGCCCCTCGTCACCTCGAGTCCGCTGTTCTCGCGGATCCGCGAGAAGCTGGGCGCCCAAAGGCTCAACCGGCTCATCGGGGTCACCGAGATCACCGTGGGCTCTCTGATCGCCGCGAAGCCGCTTGCGCCCAGAGCGTCGGCGATCGGTAGCGTCGCGGCGGTCGGGATGTTCCTCACCACGCTCAGCTTCCTGGCCACGACGCCCAAGGCTCGGCAGGAGAGGCAGGGGATCTTGAGCCTTTCTCTGCTGGGGCAATTCCTCTTGAAGGACACAGTGCTTCTCGGTGCCGCCCTCCTGACAGCTGCCGACTCGCTGCACACCGCCCGCCACCGATAATCCCGTTCGGCAGGGCGCTCGGTGCGCGAGGTTCTGCGTCGCGTTGAGCGTCCCTCCACGACGCGTTCAGCGCTGCGCTCGCGACCGGACGAGGCTGCCGCCGGCACTGGTGCCTGGCGTGCACGGGTCATGCCCGCGCTTGGGGCGCCGCCTGGAGTAACGGGCCGCCGCGGTTGACTTGGCGGTATCGGGTGTGTTCGGGCATGCCGGGCAGTTGAATGGATCAGTGGGCAGCCGGTTTGGGGTGCAACGGCGGGCCGCGGGTCGGGCGGTGGGTTTGCTGCGGATGAGCGGCAGCGCGCAGCAGGCGACGTTCGTGGAGTTGTTCTTCGATCTGGCGGTGGTGTTCGCGCTCGACCGTGTGGTCGCGGGGTCGTTGCCCGGCTTCTTCAGCGACGACCCGGTGCAGCGGTGGGGCAATGCCGGCCGGACGGTGTTGCTGTTCATAACGGTGATGTACCTGTGGACCACCACCGCGTACATCACCGGCCGGTTCGAGCCATACCGAGCGGGCATCCAGGTGATGCTGCTGTTCAGCACCTTCGCCATGATGATCATGGGGACCGCGGTGCCGGGGGCATTCGCCGGTGAAGGTCTGGTGTTCGCGGTGGTGTTCGTGACGACGCGGGTGGCGCGCCCGGCCGTGATCTCGCTGGGTCTTCGGTCGCACCGGTTGCGCCGGTTGTACTGGCGGGTAACGGCGTGGTTATGCCTCGCCGGGGTGTTTTGGGTAGGCGGTGGGATGGCCGTCGGCGCCGCCCAACTGGTGTGGTGGACGGCGGCGGCGGTGGTGGATCTGGGATCGGCGAGGTTGGGCTGGCCAGCGCCCGGGCTGGGTCGGCATCAGAACACCATCTGGCAGCTCGCCGGGCACTACCTGACGAACCGCAACGAACAGCTGTTGATGATCGCCCTCGGTGAGAGCATCCTCGCCGTCGGGATCAGCTACAGCAGCCATCCGCACGACCTCTACAAGACTGCTGGCCTGGTGATCGCTTTCGCCACCACGACACTGCTGTGGCGGGTGTACTTCCACAAGGCCGGAGAGCTGCTGCCCAAGGCCCTCGACGCGGCAGGCGATCCCGCGGTGTGGGGTCGACGAGTCGCGTTCGCGCATGCGCTGATGGTGCTGGGCATCGTCACCACCGCAATTGGATACGAGATTGTGCAGCACAGCCACACCCGGGTGACACACCCATCGTGGCTGGCGGCAATCCTGGGCGGCCCGGCACTGTTCCTCGTCGGCCGGGCCCGTCTGGAGCACCTGGTCTTCGCCCGGGTCTCGCGGCGCAGGATCGTCGGCATCGCCCTGCTGGCCGCAGCGTCACCGCTGATGGGGCAGGCCTCGCCGCTGGCCACCGCGACCACCGCCGCCGCAGTGCTGCTGCTCATCGCCGTGCTGGACTGGCGCAACGCCGCGGGCAAGCCACCGGAGGTCCCGTCGCCGCCCGGCTGACCGCCGCCCCCGATCAAGAGCGGGGCATCGACAGCGACCTCCTAGGACTCGCGGGTTTCCGGCAGGCGGCCCGAAGTCTCAGCCACCGGCCTTCCTCCGCGCCGACTCGGCAGCAGCACGATCGGAGTAGCCGGGGTGTCGGGCGTCGATCAGATCGGCATAGGCGGTCGTTCGCGGGAGGTAGTCGACCACGAAGGGGCAGATTGCGGTGATCGTGCCTTCGCGTGCGCGGATCTCGTCGAGTACTCGCCGGACCATCGCGCCCGCGACGCCCTCGTGTCGATGACTCGACTCGACTTCGGTGTGCCGGAGGGCGTATCGGTTGGGCCTCAGGTGGGTGTAGTAGAGCCAGCCGACCAGCTTGCTGTCGCGGTAGAGCTCAAAGCGGCCATGATCAGGGCTGTCGATCAGCTCCTCGGCTACCAGTGCCCGTCCTTCACTGCTCATCGGCTCACCCTTCCACGTGTAGCCAGGCTGTTCCTGGCCGTGTCGATGTGCGGGTTGCGTGCAGCGACGACAGTGACCAGGGTGGCGACGATGGCCAATCCGCCGTATCCGAGGACGATCTGCGGCAGCGAGAAGGTGTTCGAGAGTTCCCCGGAGATGAGGCTGGGGAAGGCGGCGCCGCTGTAGCAGAGGACGTAGATGACGCTGAAGATCGCTGCCCGGTCGGCCAGGGTGCTGTCGTGCAGCAGGCCGCGGGTGGCGGCGCTGATGGCGATACCTTGACCGGCGCCGGCGACGATGGTTGCGGCGATGAACAACGCCAGGGTGCCGATGGCGATCGCTGTGATGATGCCGATCCAGCCAGCCAGGAAGACGATCATCCCGATGCGTTGGGCCGCCGCGGAGGTGACCCGGCCGCCGAGGGGAGCGCCGAGAACGCTGGGGGCCATGTAGGCGGCGAACACCAGTCCGAGGGTGAGCGGGCTACGAGTGTGGAGCTGATCTTCGACCAGCGCGGGCACGAACGCCTGGTAGAAAGCCCCGGTCGCCCAGGTGGCCAGGAACACCGCCGCCGCGACAGGGAGCAGATGCCTGACCCGGGCCGGTACGCGGACCCGCGGTAGCAGTGATCGCCAAGCACCCGGCGTCGGCCGAGCGGTTTCCGGGCTGATGACGATGAGTGCGGCAGACAGTACGAGGAGACCGGCGCACACCAGGTAGATGAGGTCGCGTGGCCAGGGGCCGAACTGGACCAGGGCGCCGGAGGCGACGGCACCGAGGGTGAGGCCGAGCATGGGTCCCTGGCTGGAGGCGACGGCGGCCAACCACTCCGGCCTGGTGGGTGCGGCGTCGACGATGTAGGAGGTGAGGCTGCTGCTGGCCAAGCCGGTACCGACGCCCATCAGTAGCCGACCGGCCAGCAGGGTGCCGATGTCGTGCACGCTCAGCAGCAGCAGACAGCCCAGCAGGAGCAGGCCGAGGCTGGCGATCGCGGTGAGCCGTCGGCCCAGATGATTGGACAGTCGCCCCAGCACCAACAGTGCGGCAATAGTGCCGACGGAGGTGGTGACGACGGCCATCGAGATGCCGGCGTTGGTGAACCTGTCCTCAGCCCGGTAGACGTTGAACAGGGGGATCGGCGCGGCCGACGCGGCAAACGAGGCCACCAGGGAGACCACCGCAGCCAAGAATGCCAGCCGGAGCGTTCGGCCCCGGCGAGCCTGGTTGATCGCTGGCGCCGTCTTTTGCATCGATACGTGCCTTTCTCATGGTGTGAACCGGCCCGGAGTTTCTGGAGGCCTCAGGAAGCCGTCGAGCCCCTATGGACGAACGCGGATGACCGTCTTCCCATTGGTCCGCTCGGTCGGGTTGAGGGCGGCGACGGCGTCGTCGAGGGCCGCGACGGTGCCGATGTTCGTCCGCACGCGTCCGTCCCGGACCCGCCGGGCGATCTCACCCAGCTGGGCGCGGTCGGACACGACCACGAAGTCGATCGCCAGACCGTCAGCGGGCCGTGCCTCCGGCGGCCCGGTGACGGTCACCAGCGTTCCTCCGGCTCGAACCAGACCCGCGGACCGCTTCTGGATGTCACCGCCGATGACATCGAAGACCAGATCGACTCCGCCGACGTCTTCCAGGGTGTCGTTGTCGAGGTCGACGAACTCGTGCGCGCCGAAGTCGACCGCGGTCTGCCGGACGCTGGCACGTCCGGTGCCGATGACGTGGGCGCCGGCCTGACGGGCGAGCTGGGTCGCCATCGAACCAACTGCGCCGGCCGCGCCGTGCACCAGAACGCTCTGTCCCGCCAGGAGGTGACCGTGATCGAACAGCCCCTGCCACGCGGTCAGGCCCGCCATCGCGATGCCAGCACCCACCGTGAAGTCGACGTCGCCCGGCAGCGGCGCGAGGTTGCGTGCCTCGACGACTGTGTACTCGGCGAGGGTGCCGTCGCGTGTCCAGTCCGTGATGCCGAACACCCGCTGTCCCACCGACAGGCCGGTTGTGCCATAGCTGAGGGCGGTGACCACACCGGCCACCTCGTGTCCGGGGATCGACGGCGTGCGGTCGAAGCCGCGGCGATCGATCCAGGTCGACGGCCACTCCAGTTCGTTCCCGGTGAATCCCGACGCGTGAACGTCAACGACGACATCGCCGTAGTTCGCGCCCTCCAAACTCGCGAGCCTCGCTGCGTCGGGGTCGGGCCGCTCCGCCAGCGCCATCCCAGCCGTTCCCGCGGCCCGGTCCGTCACCACGATCGCTTTCATCTGAATGCCTCTCTGTATCAGTCCTCGCCTACCCCGCTACGACGTAGCGGGGTCTGCTGGGTCCGCGTCCTTGCGGCCGCTGATGATGGTCTTGCCCTCGACCGGCCCGGTCGGGTTGAAGCCGGCAACGACGTCGTCGATGGCCGCGAGGCCGCTGGTGTTCGTCCGCACGACGCACGCGAGCGGTGAGCTCCGTGGCCACCCGATCGCGTCGGTAGGCGGGTCAACCCAGGTCGTCAGCAGCACGACACGGCCGCCCACGAATCGGTACGGGAGTTCAGCGATCGCTTCGGCGCCGAGGGCGGCGGAACAGCGACCGCGCTCCGCGTCGTTGATGACATCGAGCTTCCAGCTGGGTTCAGGACAAATGGGGGTGACCCTGGCTTGCTCCCGGGTGCTCGGGGTCGATGAGGTCGGCGTACTCGGGGTGGTGATCGATGAAGGTGCGCACGATCGGGCACATGATGGTGACCGTCTTGCCTTGCACGCGCACGTCGTCGAGGACGCGTCGGATCAGCTCGGTGGCGATGCCCTGTCTGCGGAACTCGGGGGACACCGCCGTGGCCAGCAGCACGAGTCGGTTGTCTCCGGCGACGTTGTAGGTCAGGCCGGCCACCTCCTGGCCCCCGGCAATCGCGTCGTAGATGCCGAGCTTCTCGTCGTTGACGACTTGGAAGTCGAACGCGGGGGCGTGGGGATCGTCGACCACCTCGTCGATGAGGACGGTCTGGTCCCCGCTGAGGGTGCCGCTCTCGCCGGGGTACTCGAAGGCGTAGCGGGTCGGATCGGTTGCGTCGGTCACGCGTGGCGCGCCTTCGTTGATGGCCATCAGGTCACTCCCGGGTCATGGCGGTGGTCGTACTCGCCCAGTCGCATGTCGTCGATGGGAGGCCAAGGCCCGGCCACCGACGTACTTCGCGCTCCTGCAGGGGTCGTTCTCGTGGTTGGGTGTGCCGAGCCCTCACGAGCGAACGCGGATGATCGTCTTTCCCTTGATCCGCTCGGTCGAGTTGAAGGCGGCGACGGCGTCGTCGAGGGTCGCGACGTTGCCGATGTTCGTCCGCAGCCGACCATCCCTGATCCGCTGGACGACCTCACCCAGCTGCGCGCGATCGGCCTCGACAACGAAATCAACCGTCAGGCCGTCCGCCGGCTGTGCTTCGGGCGGGCCGGCAATGGTCACAAGCGTTCCTCCGGCTCGGACCAGACCCGCAGAACGCTTCTGGATGTCGCCACCGATCACGTCAAAAACCAGATCCACGCCGGCGACGTCCTCCAGGGCGTCGTCGCCGAGGTCGACGAACTCCTGCGCGCCGAAGTCGAGCGCGGTCTGGCGGTCGGCGGCACGTCCAGTGCCGATGACGTAGGCGCCGGCCTCTCTGGCCAGCTGAGTCACCATCGAACCGACCCCACCGGCCGCACCGTGTACGAGGACGCTCTGCCCCGCCTGGAAACGGCCGTGCACGAACAGTCCCTGCCACGCGGTCAGGCCTGAGATCGGCAGGCTCGCGCCCACCGTGAAGTCGACGTCGCCGGGCAGCGGCGCGAGGTTGCGTGCCTCGACGGCCGCGTACTCCGCGAGGGTGCCGTCGCGAGTCCAGTCCGTGAGGCCGAACACCCGCTGTCCCACCGACAGTCCCGTCGTGCCATACCCGAGGGCGCTGACCACCCCGGCCAGCTCGTGTCCGGGGATCGACGGTGTCCGGCCACGGCCGAGTCGATCGGTCCAGGTCGAAGGCCACGTCAGCTCACCCGGAGTGAATCCCGATGCATGGACCTGAACCACGACGTCGTTCAGCGCCGGTTTCGGCTCAGGCCGCTCCACCAGCGTCATCCCGGCCATTCCCGCAGCCTGGTCCTTCACCACGATCGCTTTCATGGGAATTGTCTCCTCGGTCATGTGTGCCTTGGTGGAAAGCTGCGGGCATGGGAAAGCCCGTTACGACAGCTGATGTGAGGGGCTCATAGGACGCAGCCGGTCGATTCGGACAGCGCGGACTCGCTGCGTGCATCGATGGGCGCGCTCACGACGAACGCGGATGACCGTCTTCCCCGTCGGACGCCCCGAAGCTAGTCGCGGCTAAACTGGTCTGTCAAGTCCACTCTTGCGGTCAAGCAGCTGCCACTGTAGCAGTAATCTAAAGCAGTTCAGCCGCCGTGAGGGCGGTGCTTGGAGGATAGCTTCCGAACTTCTAATCCGGACCCTATGGTCCAGTAGGGTTGTGGGGTGTGCCCGCGGGAATGAAACCGGCCCGTCGGGTGTCTGCACTCTTGCGCGAACAGGTGCGTTTCGCCTGGTTCCCCAGCTTCGCGCCGGAAGGCCGGGAAGGGAGAGCTGTGCCCAGTGCCACAGGAACCGACAGCCGCTTCACGGGGGCGATCGCCACGACGAACGTCGTCGAGCGCGAACACGTCTTCAACGACGGCACCAGCACTGACACCGACGACAACTAGGGAGACGACGTGACCACCGAAAAGGCGATCCTCGCCGGCGGCTGCTTCTGGGGAATGGAGGAGCTGTTCCGCCGCCAGCCCGGCGTCGTGTCCACGCGCGTCGGCTACAGCGGCGGCGACGTCCCGAACGCCACCTACCGCAACCACGGAACGCATGCGGAGTCCATCGAGGTCGTCTACGACACCGAGAAGACCGACTTCCGCGCCCTGCTCGAGTTCTTCTTCCAGATCCACGACCCCTCGACGAAGAACCGCCAGGGCAACGACATCGGCAGCAGCTACCGCTCGGCGATCTTCTACACCAGCGACGAGCAGAAGCGGGTCGCCGAGGACACGATCGCCGATGTCGACGCCTCGGGCCTGTGGCCCGGCAAGGTCGTCACCGAGGTCACCCCGGCAGGCGACTTCTGGGAGGCTGAGCCCGAGCACCAGAACTACCTGCAGACCTACCCCGACGGTTACACCTGCCACTTCCCCCGTCCCGGGTGGAAGCTCCCTAAGCGGACGACGGCCTGACACCTCCGGCGCGCGGACCCCGGGTCCGCGCGCCGGCCCCGGTGATGTGTCAGCGATACCGTGCCGGGTCGTGACGCCGAGAGTGCGGCTGAGGGGCGCCGTGAAGATCATCCCAGCCGTTCAGTGCGGCCGGGCTGGTCCCCGCTGACCTCCGGCGCGCCGCTCAGGGCGCAGCGCCGGGTAGCACCTGGATAGCAGCGCTGGCGCATCGGGGACCAACAGGTCCAGGAAAGGCTCGCGGGTCGATGATCTCGCCGACATGGCACCCGTTCCACCAGGCTGGCGGCGCGCGCGTTCGTCCTTCGTCATCCCGCGAAAGCGACATGACGACGAATGGACTCCGTAGTCTCATTATCCAGAGATGATCTGGCACGCTGGATAGACTTTACCGATGAGCGACGAGCAGGTGGCTGCGCCGACGAATCGGCGGAGGATCAGTCAACGGGGCATCGCGACCCGAGAGCGGATCCTCGAGGCGGCGAACCGGCTGATGTTCGTGCGCGGAGTGAATGCGACGACCCTTGACGACGTCCGCGAGGCAAGCCAGACCAGCAAGTCTCAGCTCTACCACCACTTCGCCGACAAGCAGGAACTCGTGCGGGCGTTGGTCAAATATCGAGGCGCGCTTGTGCTTCAGCGCGAGCGCGGAGGGCTCGAACGACTGAGATCGTTTTCAGGGTTGGTCCGGTGGCGTAACGCGCTGGTCCAGGCCAACTCGCTGAACAACGGCAGATACGGGTGCGGCCTCGGGTCGATGGCTGTCGAGCTGTCCGATCAAGATGAGCAGGCTCGATCGATGCTGCTGGAGACGTTCGCGGCATGGGAAAAGCTGATCAGTGATGGTCTGCACCGGATGCGGGACAGCGGTGCACTGCGCCAGGACGCCGACCCGGAGAAGTTGGCCACGGGGTTGATGGCAGCGTTGCAAGGCGGCTACCTGCTGGCGAACGCCGCGCACAACGTCGCACCCATGGAAGTCGCGCTGGACATGGCGCTGGAACACATCAAGTCGTTCCTCTCGCAGCCGTCCGGCGAGCCGACCCGCTAATCGAGCCCTCGTCATCGTGATCAGGCTGGTCATGGCGGGTGCTAGCAGCCCGGATATCGATGACAACGCGACACGATGGCCGACAAGTAGGTGCCGCCCGTCTTCACCCGCGGTGAGAAAGCCGTCATCAAGTCGTTCCACGCATCGTTGGATCGCCTCGTACTGCGACTGCGTATCCTAGCCTTGACGGACTGATGGGTCCATTCTCGGGTTCCTGGCGGTGATTGGCCCCAGCCGTGTCTGCATGGTCTTAACCGCCCATCAGTGCAGCTAAAACGACCCTCGGTGATGGGTTCGTGGGGGCCTAGAGGTTCTGGCAACTAGCGTTTATTTGGACTATCGAGTCCATGCGAGCTAGCCTGCGGAGGCACTTGGTCGCGGGGTGATGCGCCCAGCCGCAGCCCCCGCTCAGACGGCGGCTCGGCTGCTGCTGGATCCGCGTACCTGGACCGTCATTACCAGGATCTACAGGAAGGCGCGGCTCATGGAAACCGATCAGGATCGTGTCGTCGCATCCGCCCGAGCTGTCCTTCCGGCCACTGAGCGCCGGCGCACGGACATCACCACCCGCGGCTTCACGTTCGTCGCCGATGAACCGCACAACGGCGCACTCGGCGAGGGCCCGACGCCGACGGAGTACCTGTTGATGGCGCTCGCGTCGTGCACTGCTCAAACGCTCAGGCAGTACGTCGACTACAAGTACGACACCGCCGGTGACATCACCGTCGAGATCGACTACCACGAACCCGAGCAGGAAGGCGCGGAGCGTTACCTGCAGCGCACGATCACGCTGAGCGAAGAGCCTGACCCCGACGATTTGAAGGTGATGCATGACATTGCCGAGAAGTCGCCGGTGACCCTGTTGATCCAGTTCGCCTGGAGCGTGAGGACCGAGTTCGTCGGGCCGCGTTGAAATCAGGCCGCTTGCTGCTCGGCGATCCGGGCCGAGCAGCAAGCAGTGGTCGTGCCCGTTCAGACGGCGACGGTGCTTCCGTCGACGGTGACAGCTCGAACGCGTTGCGGCGCCTTGCATGCGGTGCCGCTCCTGAGTCCTGGCGGACTGCGGCGGACTCGTGCCGGCAGCTCAGAACAGAGCCGGTGCGGTCGGCTCGGTAACGCTTGAGCGTCTGGCGAGCAGGGCGATGTGCGCGGTCGTCCCGACCATGAGCTCACAGACAGTCGTCCGCAACCTGCAGGGATCGGCGGGCCCCGTCGCACCGTCCGCAGCTGGCCCCGGCCGGGGCAGCGCGATCCGTACTGAACCGAGGGGTCGCGTGCCCGCATCGCTGCACGTGATCTAGCTATCCACGCTGGCCCGGCCAGCGCGCCGGAAGGTGACGTGTGACCGAAACCAAGATGAGCGGCCGAACGGTCTGGAAGCCGGAACTAGCGGCACCGCTGCGAGCCTTCCTGCGGACTGAGTCCGGCAGCGCCGGCGTGCTCGTGGCCGCCATCGTCGCCGCACTGCTCTGGGCCAACATCGACCCCGGCTCCTACGAAGCCGTCTGGCGTACCCAACTGTCCCTACGCCTCGGGCACCTCGAGCTCTCCCGCGACCTGCACACCTGGATCAACAGCGGTTTGATGACTCTGTTCTTCCTGGTCGTCGGCCTTGAGACGCGGCGCGAGTTCGACCTCGGCGACCTACGCGACCGGCGACGCTTCGTGCTGCCCAGCGTGGCCGGCGTCATCGGCATGCTGATCCCGGTGCTGATCTTCCTGATGATCAATCACGGCGGGCCGGGCGCGCATGGCTGGGGCGTGGCTATGTCGACCGACACCGCCCTCGCGTTGGGCCTGCTGGCACTGCTCGGCCGGGGCGTGCCCGACCGGGTCCGGATTTTCCTGCTCACCGTGTTCGTGGTCGACGACTTGATCGCACTCATCGTCATCGCCCTGGTCTACAGCGACGACATCAAGATGATGCCGATCGTGGTGGCCGTGGCGGCGTTCGCGGTCATGCTGGCCATCCGCGCAGCCGGCGTCCGACGTGGCGCCGCGTACGTGCCGCTCGCCACCGTGATGTGGGGGGCGCTGTTGGTCAGCGGAGTCGACCCGGTCGTGGCCGGGCTGGCCATCGGGTTGACTGCGTTCGCCTACTCTCCCGGCCGAGCTGAGCTCGAGCAGGTCAGCGGGCTGTTCCGGTCGTTCCGTGAGCAGCCGACGCCCAAGCTCGCGCGTACGGCATCGATCGGCCTCGCGAACACGCTGTCGCCCAACGACCGCCTTCAGCGGATCTACCACCCCTGGTCCAGCTACGCCATCGTGCCGCTGTTCGGCCTGGCCAACGCTGGCATCAGGATCGACGGCCCGTTCCTGGCCCAGGCGTTCACGTCGCCGGTCACCTGGGGCGTACTGCTCGGGTATGTCGTCGGCAAGCCGCTCGCCGTGATCGGCACCTCGGCCGGGCTCACCTGGATCTCCCGCGGTCGGATCCGTCCGGCCGTGGGCTGGGCGGGCGTGCTCGGCAGCGGCACGATCGCCGGTGTCAGTTTCACGGTGTCGCTGCTGATCGCGAGCCTGGCCTTCACCGGCGACCAACTGGCCGAGGCCAAAGTCGGGGTGCTCAGCGCCGCGATCGTATCCTCAGCGCTGACCTGGACCGCGTTCCGTGTCACCAACATGTTGCCCAGGGACAAGCACATCCGGGCGCTCTTCGGCGACATGACGGAGCTGATCGACCTCATCCCGGAAGTCGACGAAAAGCAGGACCACGTCCGCGGCCCAGCCGACGCGTCGGTAACGCTGGTGCAGTACGGCGACTTCCAGTGCCCGTACTGCGGGAAGGCCGAGCCAGCCGTCCGGCAGTTGCTGGGCCACGCCGACCTGCGTTTCGTGTGGCGTCACCTGCCGCTGCCAGACGTGCACCCGCAAGCCCGGCTCGCAGCCGAGGCCGCCGAAGCAGCGGCCGCCCAGGGCAAGTTCTGGCAGATGCACGACCTGCTGCTCGACCACCAGGACAAGCTGAACATCACTGACCTGATCAGATACGCCGGCGACCTCGGTCTGGATCAGGAACGTTTCCACGACGATCTGACAAGTCACGCCCACGCCGCCCGCATCGAAAGCGACATCGACTCCGCCGACAACAGCGGAGTGTCCGGCACCCCGACGTTCTTCATCAACGGCCGCCGCCACTACGGCGCCTACGACATCACGACCTTGACCGCCGCCATTCGTATGGCCCGAGCCCGCGCCCACCTCGGCCGCGAGGCACCAGCGACCCGTAAATAGGCGCGTTCCGTTGACTCTCGCTCAGGCATCGGCAGCCGTTGGAAACACGTGCCCGTGTCCGAGGCGAGCGGGCGATGCACCAGCCGGGATCGACGTGGGGAACGGGCGGCGGGCTCAACCGCGGGCTTGCCGCCCCGCCACGTCCCGCACGTGGGCCCCCACCTCACTGACCGGCACGCCGTTGCGCTGCCGACAGCCCGGGGGAGAGGCCGGGGCCCGCGCCACAGTGGCAGCGCCGGCCCTCAGGGGCCAGGTGGCGGATTGTGGGCTGCGGCTGGCAGACGACGCCGAGCGTCTGATTCGTCGATCATTACCCGGTGCGGCCTCTGGTGCTGGCCGATCGTCGGCACCGCAGGATCGGGTGCCGGCGGCCCCACCGTCCCCTGCTCAGCGGGCCTTCTTCGTCGCCCGTTTGCGAGGCGGCGTCAACAGCTCGGCGATCGCCGAGATCGCGGACGGCACCAGGCGGTACGCCCACACCCCCCGCTTCTCGCGCTCGAGCAGGCCCGCTTCGGTGAGGATCCGAAGGTGATGACTGACGGTCGGCTGGGACAGACCAAGCGGCGCGGTGAGGTCACTCACGGACGCCTCGCCCTCCGGGGATGACTGGATCAGACTGAGCAGTCGCAGCCGGGCCGGGTCGGCGAAGGCCTTCAGCACTCCCGCGAGCCGCTCGGCATCCGCACGCTTGATCGGCTCGCCGGCAAGCGGCGAGATGGCAGGGGTGGCAGTTTTCGCAGTTCCCACGCTCCCATCGTTGCACCAACGCCGGGGACATGCCGGTACAACCAGGACCGGGTCGTCATCAGTTGCCGGCAGGAAGCCATGTTGGCCCGTTCCGGCCATGTCCGTGGCGTGCCTGGGTCGGCACCGGCCCAGCGTGTCGGGGATCTTGGACCACTCGGCGCACAGCCAAGGCGACGGTCACCGACATCGCCTCCCTACTGCGCGGACAGCCGTAGACCCGAGGTCCCGCCGGCCCGGCCGGACCTCGGGCGGCGTCGGCCAGGGCAGGGCGGCCAGGTACCGCTCGGCGTCGAGGGTGGGTGAGCCGCCCACCGGCAGGCGCCGGCGGGCGACCGTGCGGGCGGGTGTCAGGCGGTGGGGTGCAGCTCGGCGAGCAGCGTCTCCACCCGGTTGCGGATCTCGTCCCGGATGGGGCGTACCGCGTCGACGCCCTTGCCGGCGGGGTCTTCGAGCTTCCAGTCCTCGTACCGCTTCCCCGGGAAGACGGGGCAGGCGTCGCCGCAGCCCATCGTGACGATCACGTCCGAGGATTCCGCCGTCTCGTACTCGAGGAGCTTGGGGCTCTGGTCGGTGATGTCGATGCCGACCTCCCGCATGGCCTCGACGGCGGCCGGGTTCACGGTCGCGGCCGGGGCCGAGCCGGCGGAGCGGACCTCGACGCTGTCGCCGGCGAGGTGGCGCAGCCACCCAGCGGCCATCTGGGAGCGGCCGGCGTTGTGGACGCAGACGAACAGGACGCTGGGCTTGTCGCTCATGAGGTGCCTTCCGTGCAGTTCGAGTCGCGGGGCCGGTTGACCGGCACGTCGTTGAGGTCGAGGAACAGATGGTGGTCGGGGTTGCTGTCGCGGTCGAGCGTCCGGTAGCGGCCCGGGTCGTGGCGGCGGTTGAACAAGCCGGGCCAAACCTGGGCCGCGCCGGGGTCGTGTGGGTTCTCTGTCATGAGCGGTGGTTGACGGTGGCGTCCTCGTCGGCGGGGACGACGACCTGGTCGGCGGCGGCGCCGGCGTCGGGGTAGAGGGCGGCCAGCAGGCCGACACCGACCGCGAGGCCGACGAGCTGCGCCACGACGAAGCCGGGCACGGACGTGGGGGCGATTCCGGCGAAGGTGTCGGTGAAGGCGCGACCGATGGTGACCGCCGGGTTGGCGAACGAGGTCGACGAGGTGAACCAGTACGCGGCCCCGATGTAGGCGCCGACGGCCGCGGGGGCGACCACGGCGCGGCCGGAGCGGGCGAGGGCGAAGATCAGCAGGATCAACCCGGTGGTGGCGACGACCTCCCCGAGCCACAGGTTGCCGGCCGACCGGTCCTTGCTGGCGAAGTCGACGGCGGCCAGGTCGAACATCAGGTTCGCCAACACCGACCCCGCGATCGCGCCGAGGACCTGGGCCAGGACGTAACCGCCCAGGTCGCGGGCGGTGAGCCCGGTGCCGGCGCGGCGGCCGAGGAACCAGTCGGCGGCGGACACGACCGGGTTGAAATGCGCCCCGGACACCGGGCCGAAGATCAGGATCAGCGCGCCGAGGGCGAAGGCGGTCGCGGTGGAGTTCTCCAGCAACTGCAGGCCCACGTCGTCGGGGGAGAGGGTGGTGGCCATGATGCCGGAGCCGACCACGGCGGTGACCAGCAGGGCGGTGCCGGTGAACTCGGCCAGCAGGCGTCGCCGAAGTGCGATGGTCATCAGTCTGTTCTCTCCCATGATGCTGCTGTCGCGGATCGTCGGGCGGCGATTGGCTGTCGGGTGGCTGGTACCTGTAGCTCGTCGAGCAGGCGACGGACGCGCCGCTCGATCTCGTCCCGGATGGGCCGGACGTCGGTGAGGTCGAGGCCGGCGGGGTCGTCGACGTTCCAGGTCTCGTAGCGGGTGCCGGGGAAGACGGGGCACGCGTCGCCGCAACCCATGGTGACCACCACGTCAGCGGCGCGGACGACCTCGTCGGTCCACGGCTTCGGGAACTCCTCGGAGATGTCGATGCCGCGTTCGGCCATTGCGGCAATCGCCGAGGGGTTGATCTCGATGCCGGGTTCGCTGCCGCCGGACCACGCGACGGCCCGGTCTGCGGCGAGGTGGGTGACGAAGCCCAGGGCCATCTGGGAACGGCCGGCGTTGTGGGTGCACAGGAACAGCACCACGGGACGACCGTGGCGGTGGTGTCCCTCGACGCGGGCCAGGGCGCGCAGCCGCTGGCGGGCGAAGCGCTCGGCGAGCAGCGGTAGGTAGTTGGGAATGCTGGCGGCGGTGGCGAACTGGTCGTAGCTGTTGTGCAGGAACTTCTCGATGGTCTCGGTGCCGTAGATGGCACCGAACTCCTCTGCCAGCCGGGTCGCGGCGGTGTGCAGGGCGAGCTGCTGGTCGAGCGTGATCTCCTGCTGGATGCGGGCGCTGGTTTCCGTCATCGGGTGCCTCTCAACGTGGTGGTGGGGGCGAGGCGGTCGACGCGGTCGGCGAGGTCGGCGTAGGCCGCCTCGAACGCTTCGTCGGTGTCGATGCGGACCGGGTCCGGCACGGACCAGTGCAGGCGGGGGCGGACCGGCCCGGTGAGTTCCTCGTGGGCGTTGTCGCAGACGGCGATGACCAGGTCGTCCTCTCGGACGAGGTCGTTGACGTGTGCGGTGCCGGTCGGGTCGAGATCGAGGTGGTGGCGGTGGGCCACGGCAACCGCGCGGGGATGGACCCGCGGCGCCGGTTTGGTGCCGGCGGACGCGGCGTCGCCGTTGGTGCGCCGTCTCCACAGGGCCGCGGCCAGCTGCGATCGGGCGGAGTTGTGGGTGCAGACGAAGACCACCCGACCCACATCCGCCAGCGGCGGTGGCGTGAGAGCGGCAAGGGCGGCCGGCTGAAGTCGCAGGTAGGTGCGCCGCCGATCGCCCTCCGACCGGCCCCGCACGACAAGGCCCGCGTCGGTGAGGACCTTGACGTGGTGGGCGACCAGGTTGGTCGGCATGTCGAGGGTGTGGGCGATCTCCCCGGGGGAGGCGTCGCCCAGGGTGAGCGCGTCCACGATCGCCAGGCGCGCCGGATCGCCCAGCGCGGCGTGGATCCGCGCACGCCCAACCAAGGAAGCAAGCTCAACGTTCATTGACTCAACTATTGCTGAGTAATGCCGGGCCGTCAAGCCGATGCAGTTGCCGGCGACGCGCGGCGGCGCGATCCCGCCGGTTTGTCGCAGAAAGGTCCGGTGATGTCGGCTGCTGACCCGAGGGCCTTCCGTCCGCCTGTCGTCTAGCCGTGGTCGGCGGCTTGCCTGAGCGCCTGACGCAGCGGAGTCAGTGGCGGTACGCCGGACAGGCCGGGGTACAGCCGGCAGGCGAGCCCCGGTGCCTGCGTGGGCTCGGCGAACGGGTCGCGGCCGTCGATCAGGATCGTCGGGGAGCCGAGGAAGGCGAGCGCTTCGGCTTGTGTCTGGTCGACCACGACCCGGGTGGTGAACGGCACGTCGGTCAGGCCGACGTCGTCGAGGGCCTGGCGCAGGATCGCCGCAGCGGGGCCCTCATGCGGGCAGTCCTTGACGACGAGCAGCTGCACATCCACCTCGCCATTGTGCGGCGTCCGGGGCTTGCCTCGACGTCGCCGCCGTTGCCGGTGGATTAGCAGCAGGTCGCCAGGTACGACTGCAGGTCGGCCAGGGCGGCGAGGGTGCCGTCGCGGTCGGCCCGGTAGTACACCGTCTTGCCGCCGCGCCGCGAGGTGACCACGCCGCCGCGGCGCAGCAGAGTCAATTGCTGCGAGGCCGTGGCCTGGCTGATGCCGACCCGCTCGGCCACCTCGCCGACGGACATCTCGGCGCCGCGAGCGAACAGCATCATGATGCGCTGCCGGGTGGGGCTGCCGAGGGCCTTGAGGAACTCCTGCGTCTGTGGCGCGAGTCCCGCCGGGGTTGCGGCGCTCTGCGGCTCGGTCGGCTCGTCGGCGGTCTGGCTCATGGTCACACCCTTCCTCGCCATCATCATATTGTCATTCAACAAAACGACGATATGATTGTGGCGTGACTCAACCCGATCCCTTGATCATCGTTGGCGGCGGCCAGTCCGGCCTCGCCGCCGCCCGAGCCGCCCTCGATGCCGGCCTGCGGCCCGTCGTCCTGCACGCCGGCGCCGAACCAGTGGGCTCATGGCCGCGCTACTACGACAGCCTCACCCTCTTCTCGCCCGCCCGCCACAGCGCCCTGCCCGGCATGCCCTTCGACGGCGATCCCGACCGCTACCCGCACCGCGACGAGGTGGTCGACTACCTCCGCCGCTATGCCGCCGCCCTCGACGTCGAGGTCCGCACCCGCACGCGGGCGGTGGCAGTGCGTTCCACGCCGGGCGGGGGATACCTGGTGCGTACCGACACCGGCGACGAGCTGGCCGGAATCGGGGTCGTCGCCGCCACCGGCTCCTACGCAAACCCGTACGTGCCGAGCCTGCCCGGACAGGATGAGTACGGCGGGGACCTGCGGCACGTCGCCGACTACCACCACCCCGACGGGTATGCCGGCAAGCGGGTCGTGGTTGTGGGGGCGGGAAATTCTGCTGTCCAGGTGGCCTACGAGCTGACTGGGCATGCGCGCGTGACGCTGGCGACCCGCGAACCGGTGCGGTTCCTGCCGCAGCGCATCGGAGGTCGGGACCTGCACCACTGGCTGCACGTCACCCGCGGCGACCGTCTCCCGCGTGCTGTCATCACCCGTCTCGTTCGGCACGCCACCGTGCTCGACACCGGCCGCTACCGCCAGGCCGTCACCTCAGGTGAGCTTGCCCGCCGGGAGATGTTCACCCGCTTCACGCCCGACGGCGTCGTCTGGAGCGACGGGACGCACGACGCAGTCGATGCGGTCATCTTCGCCACCGGCTACCGGCCGGACCTCAACTACCTCGCACCTCTCGACACCCTCGAGCACGGAACGCCCCGGCAGGTCGGCGGGATCTCCACCACCCACCCCGGCCTGGTCTACCTGGGGCTGGAGTTCCAGCGATCGTTCGCCTCGAACACTCTGCGCGGCGTTGGCCGCGACGCCGCACACGTCATGGAAGCGCTCGCCGCGCAGGCAGGCGACCGTCCTCGCCTCGGAAAGCAGCGGCACCGGCGGGCAGCCGCCCAACTGCGGCGCGACACCGCGGGCCGGCATTGACCAGGATGGCCGTGCGAAAGAGCAAGACCCCACGCGTTGCGGCGGCGGCCTACCGCTGCGAGGCGGCCGTCGGCTCGATCGACAGCAGGCCGGCGAGCTGGCGCAGGATCTGCGGCCGGGCCCGGTAGTAGACCCAGGTGCCCCGCCGCTCGGCGTCCACCAGGCCTGCCTCGCGCAGCGTCTTGAGATGGTGGGAGATCGTCGGCCCGGTCAGGTCGAACGCCGGCGTCAGGTCGCATACGCACGCCTCGCCGTTCTCGGCGGAAGCGATCATCGACATCAGCTGCAGCCGTACCGGGTCGCCGAGGGCCTTGAACGCGGGCGCGAGCACAGCGGCCGTTTCGGCCGGTACCCGGCGCTGCGCCAGCGGGGGGCAGCACGGCGTGTCGGCGTTGAGGTCGACGAGGGGGAGCGGGGCCTGTTGCTTCGACATGCCTCTAGGTTGACATCTCTCTAATCAGCGTGCAAGTCTCTGGTTAGACGGACGTCAAGACAGGCGTCCCGTGGAAATGAGGCTCGTCATGTTCGGCTTTACGCGTCGCCGGCCCTCAGCCGTGGCTGGGGTCCGGTTCTGCGACTCCTGTGCTCGGGTGTCCACTCCTGACCAGCGAGTCGATCGCCTCTACGACCGTGCCCGCACCGCCGCCTACACGCTGGTCAGCCCCCGCTGAGGAGAGGAACCCGACATGTCCGAGAACACCCCCACCGTCGGCGGCTTCGCCGGCGACCCCGCCGCCGCCCTGCAGGTCACCGACTCCGGCGCCTGCTGCGGCAGCCCCGCCCAGGGCGTGGGCGCGATCCTCCCGCCGGCCGGCGGGACCGCCGCCAGCGACCCCTGCTGCGGCACCCGGCAGGCCGCACAGCAGGCCGACTCGTGCTGCGGGACGCAGGCCAGGACCGACGCGATCGCCACCGGACAGGGATGCTGCTCATGACCACCCGCACCGACCTCGCGGGCCTGCTCGACCAGGTCAGCGCCGGCCGGATGACCGCCACCATCGCCACCCTGGCCTCCGACCCCCTGGCCGGTCGGCGCGTCGGCTCGCCCGGCGGCGCGGCGGCCCGCGCCTGGCTCGTCGACCACCTCACCGGCCTTCACGGTGAGGTCCGCACCGAGGACTTTCCCGTCCGCGCGGTGCCGCAGGTGTACGAGGCGCCGGCGGTCACCTGGGGCGACCGCAAAGACTCCCACCAGTTGGTGTTCGGCCGGCAGCTCGCAATCCACCCCGCCTCCGCCGACACCGCCGATCCCACCCGCGGCCCGCTCGGCCTCGCCGGCACGGACGACCCGGCCGGGCGGTGGCTCGTCGTGCCGGCCGAGATGAACCTGTTCGACGCCTACCGCGACACCCACGGCGCGGCCGGCCTGCTGATCCGTCGCCCGGTTGACGCCGAGGGCTGGCAGTTCACCATGCTCGCCGGACCGGATCCCGGGCCGCTGCCGGTGCTCACCCTCGACCCGGACACCCATCACGTCGTCCTCGCCGCCGCGGCCGCGGGCGCCGGCTGGCTGGACGGGGCCACGCCGCTTCGCCGCGACGACGTCACCGGCACGAACGTTCTCGCCCGACTCCGACAGCCCACCCCCGGGGCCGTGGACCTGCTGTTGACCGCGCACTACGACGGCGTCGGCGACCACCCGGGGCTTCGCCTGCCCGCGGCCTCGGACAACGCCACCGGCGTCGCCGTGGTCCTCGAAGCCGCCCGCATCCTCGCCGCCGGACTCCCCGCAGGTGTCGGGTTGTCCGTCGCGCTGCTCGACGGCGAGGAGGTCGGGGCGCTCGGCTCCGCCCACCACGCCACCCAACTCCGCGCCGAAGGCGCCGCGCCGCTGGTCATCAACGTCGACGGCGCCGGTCGCCTGGACGGGGCGGCGGCAGTCGAGGCCGGCGGCCCCGCCCACCGCCTTCTGGCGCTGCTGGACCAGGCCGGCCGGCACACCGGCGTCCCCCTGGCGGCGGGCCCGGTGGCATCGGACAACCGCCGCTACGGCGGAGCAGGCCTTGCTGCGGTCGGCGTCGGCGCCGGGATGGGCGGCTACCACAGTCCCGCCGACACCCCCGACAAGGTCGACGCTGCCACCCTGACCGCGATCGCCCGGCTCGTCGTCGCCACCGCCCACCTCGCCGGGACGGCGCCTGCTACGCTTCCATCGCCAATCGGCGATAAACGATAAAGGAGTGGTGGTGGACGACCTCCTCGACCGGGACACCGCGCAGACCTATGCCTCGTGGTTCCGGGCCCTCGCGGACCCGACCCGGGTGCAGATCGTGGAGTACCTGGCCCGATACGCCCGGCCGATGAGCGTGGGGGAGATCGTCGCCGCCGTCGGGCTCGCCCAGTCCACCGTCTCCCAGCACCTGAAGATCCTGACCGAGGTGCGGTTCGTGCTCGTCGAGCCGGTCGGCACCGCCCGTCACTACCGCGTCAACGACGCCTGCGTCAGCTGCTTTCCGTCCGCTGCCGACGTCGTCATGGGCCGTCCCGCCCCCAACCCGATCGGAGCCTGCTGATGGTCGACATCACCGTCCGCCCGATGACCTCGGACGACGCCGATCGAGTCCTCGCCATCTACCAGGCCGGCCTCGACGGCGGTGACGCCAGCTTCGAGACCACCGCACCGACCTGGCGGGCATTCGACGAGACCCGGCTGATTGACCACCGCTTCGTGGCCGTCGACGCGGACGACACCGTGATCGGATGGGTGGCGGTGTCGGCGACGTCGAGCCGGGCGGTCTACGCCGGGGTGGTCGAGCACTCCGTCTACGTCGATCCCGCCGCCCAGGGCCGCGGGGTGGCCCGGCTGCTGCTGAACGCCCTGATCGCCTCCACCGAGGCCGCCGGCATCTGGACCATCCAATCCGGAGTCTTCCCGGAGAACACCGCCAGTCTCGCCTTGCACCAGCGGGTTGGCTTCCGCGTCATCGGCACCCGCGAACGGGTCGGACGGCACCACGGCCGGTGGCGCGACGTGATCCTGCTCGAGCGGCGCAGCCCCGCCATCTGAACCCCTTCAGCTCCGCATGTCCCAGCACCACTGCACCTTTCTGATTCGATAGTTTTCAACACAGAGGAGTTTTCCGATGACCGTCCTGACCGAGCTGCCCGTCGTGGTGATCGGCGCGGGCCCGGTGGGTCTGGCCGCCGCCGCCCACCTGCACGACCGCGGCCTGCCCTTCCTTGTCCTGGAGGCCGGCGACACCGCCGGCGCGGCCGTGCGGCAGTGGGGGCACGTTCGGGTCTTCTCCCCGTGGCGGTACAACGTCGACCAGGCCGCCCGCCGACTCCTCGACGACGCCGGCTGGATCGCCCCGGCCGAGGACGCCCTGCCCACCGGCGCGGAACTGGTCACCGACTATCTCCAGCCCCTCGCGGAGCTGCCGCAGCTCAAGCCCCACCTGCGCTACGGCGCCCGGGTGGAAGCGATCAGCCGGCTCGGCCTGGACCGGCTGCGCACCGCCGGCCGCGAACAGACGCCGTTCCTGATCCGCCTCACCGGCGGAGACGAGTTGCTCGCCCGAGCGGTCATCGACGCATCCGGCACCTGGGGCACCCCCAACGTCCTCGGCGCCTCCGGCCTGCCCGCCCGGGGCGAGAAGAACGTCGCCGCGTTCCTCGAGCACGCACTGCCCGACGTGCTCGGCGCGGACCGGGACCGCTTCGCCGGCCGGCACACCCTCGTCGTCGGCGCCGGCCACTCCGCCGCGAACACCCTGCTCTCCCTCGCCGAGCTGGCCGCCACCGAGCCGGGCACGGAGGTGACCTGGGCGATCCGCTCGGCCAGCCCGACCCGCACCTACGGCGGCGGCGACGCCGACGCCCTGCCCGCCCGCGGCGCGCTGGGCTCGCGGCTGCGGGAGCACGTCGACGCCGGCCGGATCCGGCTGCTCACCGGCTTCTCCGTGCACGCGCTCACCCCGACCGGCGGCCGGGTCGCCGTGGTCGTCCGGCACGCCGACGGCAGCGACGAGCAGGTTGTGGTCGACCGGATCGTCGCCGCCACCGGCTTCCGTCCCGACCACTCCATCGCCGCCGAGCTGCGCCTGGACCTCGACCCGGTCATGGGCGCCACCCGGGCGCTGGCACCGCTGATCGACCCCAACGAACACTCCTGCGGCACCGTGCCCCCGCACGGCGTCGACGAACTCGCCCACCCGGAGGCGGGCTACTACGCCGTCGGGATGAAGAGCTACGGCCGCGCGCCGACGTTCCTCATGGCCACCGGCTACGAGCAAGTGCGCTCCGTCGTCGCCGCCCTCGCCGGGGACTGGGACGCCGCCCGCGATGTCCAGCTCGACCTGCCCGAAACCGGGGTCTGCAACAGCAACCCCGCCGACTCCACCGGCACCGACAGCTGCTGCGGCCCCGCCCCGGCAGCCCAGCCGACCGGACAGGGGCTCGCCACCGGGATCTCCGGCGGCCTGCTGTCCGCACCGCTGAACCTCATCACCCTCGACACCCCGACCAGCGGCCAGACCGGCGGCTGCTGCGCCAGCTGATGACCACCACCATGGTGCCCGCCGACCCGACCGTCGGCGGGCGCCACGGATGGCGCATCGCCGCGGCCCTCGCCATCACCTCCACCATCGGCTACGGCACCCTCTACTACGCGTTCGCCGTCCTCCTCGGTCCCATGGCCGCCAGCCTCGGCGCCTCCACCACCGCCGTCACCGGAGCGCTGACCGCCAGCGTCCTCGCCGGCGCGCTGATGGCCATCCCCGTCGGGAGGTGGCTCGACCGGCACGGCGGACGAGCCCTCATGACCTCCGGATCGATCACCGCCACCGCACTCCTGATCGCCTGGTCCCAGGTCCAGACCACCGGGCAGCTCTACGCTGTCATGATCGGCATCGGCATCACTGGCGCCATGGTTCTCTATGAACCCGCCTTCGCCGTCATCATCTCCTGGTTCACCCCCGACCGACGCTCCACCGCGCTGCTCGCGGTCACCGTCGTCGCCGGGTTCGCCAGCACCATCTTCATGCCCCTCACCGGCATGCTGGTCGCGCACCTCGGCTGGCGCGGCGCGCTACTCACCCTTGCCGCCATCCACGGCACGGTGACCATCCCCCTGCACGCCCTCACCATCCGCACACCGCACACCGCACCACCCACCCCTACGGCGCGACCTGAACACGCCCTGCGGCGGGCCGCGGCCGGCGCCGCACTGCGCGATCCCGGGTTCTGGATCCTCGCCGCCGCCCTCATTGCGCACGGCGCCGCCACCAGCACCATCGGCGTGCACCTCGTCGGTTACCTCACCAGCCGGGGCCACCCTGCCACCTTCGCCGCCACCATTGCCGGCCTGCTCGGCGTCCTGTCCGTCACCGGACGGCTCGTTCTCACCGGCGCGCGTCGCCGCATCCGGGTCACCACCGTCGTGGCCACGGTCTTCGCCATCCAGGCCGTCGCTGTCCTCGCCATGCCCTTCACCGCCGGAACCCGCGTCGGGGCCATCGTCACCGTCACCGGATTCGGGCTCGGCTTCGGCATCGCCAGCCTCGCCACCCCAGCACTGCTCGCCGCCCGCTACGGCACCATCGCCTACGCCACCATCGCCGGACGACTCGCCGCCCCCGTCACCACCGCCAAGGCCGCCGCGCCCCTGCTTGCCGCCGCGCTCCTACCGCACGGCGGCTACCACCTACTGCTTGCCGCCGTCACCACCGCATGTCTTCTCGCCGCCATCGGGATGCGCCTTATGGGGCAGCGCAGAACCGACCGGGGCGAGCACGACGACGAGACCGGCTGACTGCCCAGGAGCCTGCGGACCCTCCGTCGATCATTCGTGGCCCATAATCCGCACAGCTGCGGTTCGGCTCGGGCACTACACCCGCACCCTTGGCGCTACCGTGGCCCTGACCGGTGGGTGCGATCCTCGCCGCTGAACTAGGGTGCAAATAGCTGCTGGCTTTCCGGTGGTCAGGAGTGCTCAGCAGCCGGCTATGGTGACGGTGTGCATTTGAAGGAATGGGCGGCGGCCACCGGCGTCTCGTACGCGACTGCGCGGCGGCGGTACGAGTCCGGAACGCTGCCGGTTCCCGCCTACCGGCTCGGCCGGCTGATCATGGTCGGTGAACCAGTGACCGGCGGGGCCCAGGGCGCCGGGCAGGTTGTGGTGTACGCCCGGGTGTCCTCGGCCGATCAGCAGCCGGATCTGGACCGGCAGGTCGCCCGGCTGACGGTGTGGGCCACCGGTCAGCGACTTGCCGTCGACCGGGTGGTGACCGAGGTCGGCTCAGCGCTCAACGGGCACCGCGAGAAGTTCCTCTCGCTGTTGCGTGACCCGGCCGTTTCGACGATCGTGGTGGAGCACCGGGACCGGTTCGCCCGGTTCGGAGCCGAGTACGTCGAGGCTGCGCTGTCCGCGCAGGGCCGCCGGCTGTTGGTGGTGGACCCGTCCGGGGTCGACGACGACCTCGTGGGTGACGTGACGGAGGTCCTGACGTCGCTGTGCGCTCGCCTGTACGGCCGGCGCGCCGCTGCGGACCGTGTCCGCCGGGCGGTCGAGGCGGCCACCGAGGACCCGACGTGAAGACGATCCAGGCGTACCGGTTCGCCCTGGACCTCACCCCGGGTCAGGAACGCGCCGTGAACGCGCACGTCGGGGCTGCGCGAGTCGCGCACAACTGGGCGCTCGCTCGGGTCAAGGCGGTCATGGACCAGCGCGCGGCGGAGCGCTTCTATGGCGTGGCCGATGAGCTGCTGACGCCGTCGCTGCCGTGGTCGCTCGCCGGGCTGCGTAAGGCGTGGAACGCCGCGAAGGCCGAGGCGGCGCCGTGGTGGGGCGAGGTGTCCAAAGAGGCGTTCAACACCGGCCTGGACGCTCTCGCCCGCGGCCTGAAGAACTGGGCTGACTCCCGCAACGGCGGGCGGGCCGGCAGGCCGGTCAGTTTCCCCCGCTTCAAGTCGCGCCGCCGTGGCACACCGTCGGTGCGGTTCACCACCGGCGCGATCCGCGTTGAGCCCGACCGCAGGCACGTGGTGCTGCCGAGGCTGGGCCGGTTGAAGCTGCACGAATGCGCCCGTAAGCTCGCCCGCCGTGTCGACAACGGCACCGCGCGGATCATGTCCGCCACCGTGCGCCGCGACGGCGGACGGTGGCATGTCTCGTTCACCGTTGAGGTGCAGCGGGCCGAACGGCAACCGGCCCGGCCCGGCTCGGTGGTGGGTGTGGATGTCGGGATCAAGCACCTTGCGGTGTTGTCCACCGGCGAGCTGGTCGACAACCCGCGCCACCTCGTCGCAGCGCAGGCCCGACTGCGGGCGCTCGGTCGGGCCTGCTCGCGAAAGTCCGGGCCCGACCGGCGCACCGGCTGCCGCCCCTCGAACCGCTGGCAGCGTGCCTCGAGGCGACTTGGCCGTGCCCACGCTCGAGTCGCGAACCTGCGCCGCGACGGGCTGCACAAGCTCACCACCAGGCTGGCACACGAACACTGCAGCATCGTTGTCGAAGACCTGAACGTCGCGGGCATGCTCCGCAACCGGCGGCTGGCCCGGCACATCGCTGATGCCGGCTTCGCCGAGATCCGCCGTCAGCTGGCATACAAGACCGGGTGGAACGGCGGCCGGTTGCTCGTGGCCGACCGCTGGTATCCGTCCTCGAAAACCTGCTCGGGTTGTGGCGCGGTGAAAGCCAAACTCGCCCTGCACGAGCGTGAGTACGAATGTGAGGCGTGCGGGCTGGTCGTCGACCGTGACCGCAACGCCGCACGCAACCTGGCCGCCTTGGCGGCTGAGGTCAACACCGCCGGGAGTGGCTCGGTGGCAGCACGTGGAGCCGACCAGAAGACCCGCGCACGCGGGCAGGTGGCTGTGAAGCGTGAACCCGGCACGGCATCCGCCGGCAAGACCGGGACCGTCCCCACCGCAAGGCGGGGCGACCGATCGTGTGCCCACTAAAGCGCACTGAAAGGTAACGGCTGCCGATGACGGGCGCTGCGGGCTCCGAGGTGGAGGTGCTGGTGGTCGGCGCGG
Organism: Micromonospora sp. NPDC005707; assembly: GCF_040631005.1. Lineage (NCBI taxonomy): Bacteria > Bacillati > Actinomycetota > Actinomycetes > Micromonosporales > Micromonosporaceae > Micromonospora > Micromonospora sp. NPDC005707. The sequence continues at coordinate 88,968 of NZ_JBEXYR010000018.1, read as the reverse complement.
GGCCGACCGGCCTCACCATGGCCGGGCAACTCGCCCGGCACGGCGCGCGGGTGCGCGTGGTCGACCGGGCGTTCGACCGGGTACGCGAGTCGCGGGCGCTGGCGGTCCAGCCGCGCACGTTGGAGGTTCTCGCCGGGTTCGGACTGGCCGACGAGATGGTGGCGGCCGGCAACCCGGCGGTCCGGTTGACCCTGCACGCGGGCCGGCGGCAACGTTCGGTGCCGCTGTTCGGCTTGGGCCTGCCCGACACGGCGTACCCGTATCTGCTGTTCCTGTCCCAGGCGGAGACGGAACGGCTGCTCGGCGAGCACCTCGCGACGCTCGGCGTTCGCGTCGAACGCGGCGTCGAACTGGTCGGCCTGGACCGTACCGATCAGGCGGCCGTCGCGACGCTGCGCGACCGCGACGGCCGCGAGGAGCAGGTGTCGGCCCGATACGTGGTCGGCTGCGACGGTGCGCACAGCGCGGTGCGGCAGTTCGCCGGGATCGGCTTCGAGGGTGGCGCGTACCCGCAGACGTTCGTCCTGGCCGACCTGGAGGTCGACGGCGTCGAGCCGGGAGCGGCACACGCCTTCCTCGCCGGGCGGGGGCTGCTGTTCCTCTTCCCGCTCGGGCACCCGGCCAGTTGGCGGATGGTGGCGATGCGACCTTCCGACGACGCGACCCCGCCGACCGCGCCGGTCCACCTCACCGAACTGCAGGCGCTGGCCGACGCGTACGCCGGCGGCGCGCTACGGCTGCACGACCCGCTGTGGGCGACGAACTTCCGGCTGCACCACCGGGCCGCCACCGCCTATCGGGCCGGACCGGTGTTCCTGGCCGGGGATGCCGCGCACATCCACAGCCCCGCCGGCGCGCAGGGCATGAACACCGGCATCCAGGACGCGGTGAACCTCGGCTGGAAACTCGCCCAGGCCCTGCACGCCGACGCCGACCCGGCGCTGCTGGACAGCTACCACGCGGAGCGGGCCCCGGTAGGCCGGATGGTGCTCCGGTTCAGCGACCGGGCCTTCACCGTCGCCACGACCACCAACCCGCTGGTCCGCTTCGCCCGGACCCGGCTCGCACCCGCCCTGCTGCCGGCGGTCCTCGCGCCCCGGATCGTGCGAGCCACCGCGTTCCGCACCGTCGCCCAGCTTGCCATCCGTTACCGCCGCAGCCCGCTGTCCACCGACGGCCCGCACGCGCCGCGGACCGGTCCGCGAGCCGGCGACCGGCTGCCCGACGCCCCCCTGGCCGACGGCGGCTCGCTGCACCGGCTCACCGCCGCCCCCGGCTGGCACCTGCTGCTCTGCGGCCCACCCGAAGGCTGGCCCGCGCACGAGATCGACGACCTGACCCGGCGCCACCACGGCAGGCTCGCCGCACATCACCTCGCCGGTCCGGTCTGGGCGGCGCCCGAGTCTGATGACCAGGTGCTGCGCCGGCTGGGTGTGGCTCCCGGCGCGCACGCCGCCTATCTGGTCCGGCCGGACGGGCACGTCGGTTACCGCGCAGGCGGCACTGACCTGACCGGCCTACGTGCCTACCTGCGCCGCTGGTTCGGACCCCCGAATGCTTGACGACGTGTGAAGACCCTCTCCGACGTATGCCGGCGCCCCCCGCGATCTGCTGACGGACGTCCGGCACGATGAAGATTCCGCTCGCCGGCTCTTCCTCTGCTTAGATCGTTCTGACGATCGAGGAAGGGAACGGTACGCCGTGACGCCGGAGCTTCAGGAGCAGGAAGAACGCCTCCAGTTCGACCGCTTTGACCATGACGACGCCTGGGCCCTGGGAAGTCGCCTGGTCGGGCTGGCCAGAGAGCGCGGCCACGCCGTCACCGTGGACATCCGCCTCGGCGACCACCAACTCTTCCACTACGCACTGCCCGGCACCTCTGCCGACAACGACGACTGGATCGAACGCAAGATCCGCGTCGTCCGCCGGTTCGGACACAGCTCCTACCTCGTGGGCCAGACCTACCGCGACCGCGGCACCACCTTCGAGGAAAAATCCCACCTCGAAGCGGCCCTGTACGCCGCGCACGGCGGCTGCTTCCCGATCATCCTCAGGGGCACCGGCCCGGTCGGCACCGTCACCGTCTCAGGGTTGCCCCAACTCGACGACCACCGCCTCGTCGTCGAGGCCCTCGAACTCTTCCTCAATTCCAAGCGCGCCGAGAAGGGGACCGTCTCGTGAACGACTCCTTCTCAACCTGCGGCTGTCTCACTCCCGGTGATGACGGGCTGCACCCCCTCAGCCGAGCAGGATGCGGTGTCGTAGGAGTGGGAAGCACTGCTGCTGACACGTGAGCCCCAGCGACCAGCGAGCACCGCCCGAGACAGCGGACGCCTGCTGCCTGCCGTGCGTGACGCGCGGTCGGCGGCAGAGGTGCGCACTCGACCGCCATCAGGTCCACTCCTCGAACGGGCTCTCAGACCGCCCGAACTTCGGCGAGCCGCTTGACTGCGTACTCGTCGTCCCAGCAGACAGCGGCCTCCCACGCAGCCGACGCCTGCGCGGCGATGTCGTACGCGCCGTCGTCGAGGCCGGCGGCGTTGTCGGGCAGCACGAGGTCGAGGTCGGGCACGTCGACGTGCGCCTCGTCCCAGTCGATCAGCGCGACGTGATTCGCGGTCATGCGGACGTTGCCGGCGTTAGGGTCGCCGTGCACGACGCAGGTCTCACGTCCGGCGAGCCGCGCCCACGCTGCCCGGCATCGAGCAACGCCCTCACGGGGCATCGCACCGAGGTCGATCTTCGTCCCGGTCTCGGCGTGCAGGAGGTCGGTCGACGACCGCCAACCTGGACGTTGCGGCCACCCCCGCGTCAGCCGATGCAGCTCGCGGAGCGCGCCGGCCACGCGACGCCAGTCGGCCTGCGTCTCGGGCGGTCCGCCCTCCAGGTAGGTCATCACCACCAGACCATCGGCGAACAGCCGGCCGTCCGTGGTCGGGATCGGCACCGGCACGGTCAGACCGGCACGGTCGAGATAGTGGAGTAGCTCGGTCTCCCACGCGAGATCAGCGTCGCTCCGGGTGCCGAGACGGCCGACCGCGAGGTGCCCGCCGACGCGCACGCTCCACACGTCGTTGGCGACTCCGCCGGCGAGCGGCTCGATGCGCGCGGCGTCCTCCCCCCACTGCTCGAGTGCCTCCCACCCCATTCGCCACACCTTACGGGCGTTCCGCACATCGGTGTCTGCCGTGCCAGCTCACCGCCGACGCCGGCGGAATACCGGTACTCGCCGGACTGGTCGAGGCCACCGCGCTCGGTAGCATCCTGGTGGAGGCCCGTGCCGCCGGCGCGATCGACGGCGACCTGGTGGGCCGCCGAGACCCGGATGGGTGGAAGAACATGCGGATTGCTCTGTTCGTCACCTGCCTCGCTGACACTCTCTTCCCCGAAGCGGCGAAGGCGACGGTACGGCTGCTGGAGCGCCTGGGCCACGAGGTCGTCTTCCCCGAGGATCAGACGTGCTGCGGGCAGATGCACGTGAACACCGGTTATCCGGACGAGGCGCTGCGGCTGGTCCGCCGGCACGTGCGGGTGTTCGCCCCGTACGACGTGGTGGTGGCGCCGTCGGGCTCGTGCGTCGGTTCGGTGCGGCACCAGCATGCGGTGGTGGCGCGGCGGGCGGGCGACGAGCGGTTGGCGGGCCGGGCGGAGGGGGTTGCCGCGCGGACGTATGAGCTGTCGGAGTTCCTCGTCGACGTGCTCGGGGTGACCGATGTCGGGGCGTACTACCCGCATCGGGTGACGTACCACCCGACCTGTCACTCGCTTCGGATGCTGCGGGTGGGGGACCGGCCGTTGCGGCTGCTACGCGCGGTCCGTGGGCTGGAACTGGTGGAGCTGCCACAGGCGGAGCAGTGCTGCGGCTTCGGCGGAACGTTCGCCGTGAAGAACGCGGACACGTCGACGGCGATGCTCGCCGACAAGATGCGCACCGTGCTGGCCACGAGAGCGGACGTGTGCACGGCCGGGGACGCCTCCTGCCTGATGCACATCGGCGGCGGGCTGTCGCGGCTGCGGGCGGGGGTGCGGACGGTGCATCTGGCGGAGATCCTGGCCAGCACGGAACGCTCGGAGACGGCGGGGGAGCGGGAGCGGTCGGGGGTGCGACCGTGACACGCACCTTCCTGGGTATGCCCGCCACCGCCCCCACCGGCGTGGGGCACCTGCGCGGCGAGGAGTCGTTCCCGGCCGCGGCCCGCCGCGCCCTCGGCGACGCGCAGTTGCGGCGGAACCTGCGGCATGCGACCACGACGATCCGGGCGAAGTCGGGGGCGGTGATCGCTGAGGTGCCGGACTGGCCGGAGCTGCGCGCCGCCGCCCGGGCGATCAAGACCGACACCATGGCCCGCCTGCCCGAACTGCTGGAGCAGTTGGAGGCGGCCGTCACGGCGGCCGGCGGCACGGTCCACTGGGCCGCTGACGCCGTCGAGGCCAACCGGATCGTCACCGAACTGGTCCGGGCGGCCGGCGCCGACCGGGTCATGAAGGTCAAGTCGATGGCCACCCAGGAGATCGGCCTCAACGAGGCTCTGGAAGCCGCCGGGATCGAGCCCGTCGAGACGGACCTGGCCGAGCTGATCGTGCAGCTCGGCGACGACCGGCCGAGCCACATCCTGGTGCCGGCGATCCACCGCAACCGGGCCGAGATCCGGGAGATCTTCCTGCGGGCGATGCCGGGCGTCGACCCGGCGCTCACGGACGAGCCGGCGGTCCTGGCCGCCGCGGCGCGCCGGCACCTGCGGGAGACGTTCCTGAGTACGCGGGTGGCCGTGTCGGGCGCGAACTTCGCCGTCGCCGAGACCGGCACCCTCGCGGTCGTCGAGTCCGAAGGCAACGGGCGGATGTGCCTCACCCTGCCGGAGACCCTGATCACCGTGATGGGCATCGAGAAGGTCATCCCCACCTGGCGGGACCTGGAGGTGTTCCTCCAACTCCTGCCGCGGGCGTCGACCGGGGAGCGGATGAATCCCTACACCTCCATGTGGACCGGCGTCACGCCGGGCGACGGCCCGCAGGCGTTCCATCTGGTGCTGCTCGACAACGGCCGCAGCGCGGTGCTCGCCGACGAGGTGGGCCGGCAGGCGTTGCACTGCATCCGCTGCTCGGCCTGCCTCAACGTCTGCCCGGTGTACGAACGCACCGGCGGGCACGCGTACGGGTCGGTCTATCCGGGGCCGATCGGCGCCGTGCTCTCCCCGCAGCTCACCGGGGTGGCCGACAACGCCTCCCTGCCGTACGCCTCGTCGCTCTGCGGCGCCTGCTACGACGCCTGCCCCGTCATGATCGACATCCCGTCGATCCTGGTCCACCTGCGCGCCCAGGCCCCGCACCCGCGCGCCGAGGCGGCGACCATGGCCGCGGCCGCGTACACCATGGACCACCCGGCGCTGTACGCCGCCGCGCAGCGCGCGGCACGGCTGAGCCAGCTCGCCGGCCCCCGCGGACGGGGCCTGCCGCCGCCGCTGTCCGGCTGGACCGCCAGCCGCGACCTGCCGGAGCCGCCGCCACAGACCTTCCGCCAATGGTGGGCACAGCGGTGAGCGCGCGCGAGGTCATTCTCGGCCGGCTGCGTGCCGCCCTCGGCGAGCCCCGGCCGGTGCCGGCCGAGGTGCCCCGGGACTACCGGCCCGCCGGCGCCGTCGCCACCGACCTGGACCTGCTCGTGGACCGCCTCACCGACTACCGGGCCACCGTGCACCGGTGCGCCGACACCGGCGTCACCAGGGTCGTCGACGAGGTGCTCGGCGGCCGGCAGGCCGTGGTGCCGCCCGGCCTGCCCCGGCACTGGCTGCCCGACAGCGTTGTCGCGGTCACGGACGACGACCTCCCACCGGGGCGGATCGCCGCCGCGGACGGGGTGGTGACCGCGGCGGCTGTGGCCGTGGCCGAGACCGGCACGATCGTGCTCGACGGTGCACCCGACCAGGGCCGCCGCATCATCACGCTGCTGCCCGACGTGCACGTGTGCGTGGTGCGGGCCGATCAGGTCGTCGCCACCGTGCCGGACGCCCTCGCCCGGGTCACCCCGGGCCGGCCGCTGACCTGGATCAGCGGACCGTCCGCCACGAGCGACATCGAACTCAACCGGGTCGAGGGCGTCCACGGCCCCCGCAACCTTCACGTGATCATCGTCGACTGAACCAGGCCGACAGGCCGCAGCGCCGGACGCACCGGTATTGGTCGAGGCCGCGACCGCGGCGTCGGCGACGTGTCGCCAACTTGAGAGACGTCAATGCCGCTCAGCGCCGGGTGCGGGATTGTCAGGCGTCGGGGTCAGCCCGCGCTGAGGTTGGTGCGGCGGACGATCCACCAGGCGGCGGCGAGCGCCACCGCGGTCAGGCTCAGGTAGCCGGTCGCGACGATCAGATGGAAGTCGGGGATTCGGCTGCCGGGCTGGTACTGCAGGTGCTGCTGAATCTGGTTGGTGTACTCGCAGGCGAGTATCTTGCCGCCATCGTTGTCGGGCGGGCACAGGGTTTGCAGTTCGACGCCGCTGAGTTGGCGGCCGGCGGCGTCGAACGCGCCGGACGGCCCGTCGCCACCGTAGTCGATCATGCCGCCCTTGACGACCAGGGCGTTGTCCCGCAACAGACCGCCGTCCGGTCCGCCCACCCGTAGGTGCGCGGACAACGGCCTCATGAGGGTGGGGTACCGCCACTGGACGAGGTAGGTCAGGCCGATGAACCCCGCAAGCACGCCGAACACGGCGGGGAGCGTGCGTTTGAGCGCGGCGCCGAGTGCGACGCCGACCGCGAACCAGCAGATGCTGATCGCGACCGGCAGCATCCCGGTGTTCAGGAACGGCACGTAGTCGAACAGGGTTCCCGGAGCGACCAGAGTCCTCAGTCGCTCCAGGTGGTCGCTGACACCGGCGACGGCCGCGGTCACCGCCGCCACGAACAGGCCGAGCATGCCCAGCTTGGTCCACAGCCAGCGTCCCGGGGAGACGTCCTGGCTCCAGGCCAGCAGCAGGGTCCGCTGCTCGTGTTCCCTGGTCAGCACCGGGATGCCGATGAACACGCCGATCAGCAGCGGCATGTACTGCACCAGCCGGGACAGGGCACCCATGGTCAGGACCAGGCGCGAGGACCCGGCGAGCCGCTCGCCTTGTGGGGAGTTCTCCGGGCAGTACGCGTTGCCGCACTGGTGCCACAGGTCCGTCAGTTCCACGGACAGGTAGGTCATCCAGCCCACCAGGACCGCGGCCAGGACGAGCGTGCCGATCAGGGCCCAGCGGTGCTGCCGCCAGGTCAGCCACAGCAGACCGCGGACGTTCCCGGCGTACCCGAGATCGTCCTGGCGCATCGTGGGGGCCGCTCGGGTGACCGGGCTCATGCCGCTGTCTCCAAACCATGCTGTGCCCTGGACGATGCCTTGAGGTAGGTCAGGATCAGCTCTTCCAGGGTGATGGGCTGCGCGGTCCAGCCGGGGGCGACGACGGCGTGCGCCGTCGGTGACGCCGGCTGCCGAAGGACGAACGTGGACTGACGGTCGGTGTGCTGCGCCTGGACGATCGCGCCCGGGCCAGGCGGCTGCTCCGCGCGGGGCCCGGTCAGCCGCACGTGGCTGTCGAGCAACTCCTCGACATCGCCGGTGAGCACCGGCCGGCCCGCATCGAGCAGCAGCAGATGGTCTCCGACGCCACTGAGCTCGGCGATGATGTGGGTCGACAGCATCACGGTCATGTCGCTGTCGGCGGCCTCCGCCATGAGTTCGCCGGTCACCTCGGTGCGGGCCACCGGGTCCAGGTTCGCGAGGGGCTCGTCCAACAGCAGCACCGCCGGGCGGGAGCCCAGGGCGACCGCCAGCGCGACCTGCGCCCGCTGACCGCCGGACAGCTTGCCGCAGCGGCGGTCCAGGGGGATGTCGAAGCGCTGAAGCCACGACAGTGCCCGCCGCTGGTCCCACACGCGGTTCATCGACCTTCCGAAGCGGAGCATGTCCGACACGCTGAAGTCCCGGTACAACGGCTTGTCCTGGGCCAGGATCGCGACCCGGCTCCCGGCAGAACCACCCCCGTCGGTGGACCTGCCCTTCACCACCGGTCGGCCGTGGACCAGCAGTGAGCCGGAGGTGGCCGCCAACGTACCGGCGACAATGCTCATCAACGTCGACTTGCCCGCGCCGTTCGCGCCGACCAGCGCGATGATGCGGCTGGCGGGGAGTTGGAAGCTGCACTCCCGCAGCGCCCAGACGCTGCCGTAGCGCCTGCCCACGTCGCGGGCTTCCACGGCGATGGACTGCTCGCTCATGCGGCGCCCTCCCGCCTCTGGAACCCGGCGCCCGGTGCCGGCTCTGCCTGCGGCCGGTCGCCGCCAGCCTGGGCCCTGCGCGTCGAGTTCTCCACGATCACCGAGGCGAGCAGCGCCTGGACGTCCTCGTCCTCCAGGCCGGCCTCGCGGGCCTGGCCGAGCCACCGGGCCAGGCTGCCGCGTAAGCGGGCCATGACATGGGGATCCGCGTGGCCGAGCGTCCCGCTGACGAAGGTGCCCGCCCCCTGCCGTGCCTCCACCAAGCCGGACAGCTCCAGTTCCCGGTAGGCCTTGAGCACCGTGGTCGGGTTGACCGTGCACGAGGTCACCACGCTGCGCACGGTGGGGAGTTGATCCCCGGGCTTCAGCGTCCCGATCCGTAGGCCTTCACGCACCTGCCGCACCAGTTGGGCATAGGCGGGGACGCTGCTGGACCGGTCAACATGAAAGTTGATCACCTGGTGGTCCTCCCGATCCGCTACGGGCGTGGGTAATTGTTCTGGTTAAGTAGAACACCAGTTAACCAACAGGGCAAGGACGTGCCCGGCCGGCTGGCGGCATCGAACGGGTCGCAACATCGCTTCGGGGCGCCCGACCACGGTGGAGCCGATCGCCGTGCCCGTGGGAGTAGGTACCCGATCATCCAGGGCGGCCGGCGGCAGCGCGGCGGATAGGCTTTGCGGATGCAGGAAGCGGTGTCCTGGAGCGACCTCGATGGCTGACGCGGACGATGTCCGTCACCTGGCGCTGGCGCTGCCGCACGTGGTCGAGATCGACAGTGCCGGCTTCGACTTCCGGGTCGCCGGCAAAGGGTTTGTCTGGTCCTACCCCGAGCGCAGGCCAGGTGCGCCGCGCCGGATCCGGACCGACATCGCGGTGCTGTACGTGGGTGACGAAGCGGAGAAGCAGGCGTTACTCCTCGGCGAGCCCGCGGTCTTCTTCACCACGCCCGCGTATGACGGGTTACCCCTGGTCATGGTGCGGTTGACGCAGGTGAGTGTTGATCGGTTGAAGGAACTCGTCACCGACGCGTGGCGCATGCGGGCCCCAGACTCGCTCGTCGGTGACGTCGATCAGGCATCGACTCCGTGAACCCAGGTCTGAGCAGGGCCCATTAGCAGGTCGAGGTAGCGCCTCGCCCTCGGTCCACACCCTCAGGCGGAAGGCGTCGCGGCAGAGAACATAGACAGGTCTACATTAAGCGATACCCTGCTCCCGCCTTACCCCTAGGAGGAGAGACACCGAAGTGAAAAAACTATCGAGCGTCGCGTCCGTGCTCGCACTGTCAATGGGAATCGCTGCTGCGCCGGCAGCGTCCGCCTACGCTGCTACAGACAGGAGCGGGGCGGAACGGCTGAACATCCCGAACAGCAGTGCGTGCAAGGCGGGTCGCACCGTCATGCAAGGCATGGTGGCGGGGCCGGGCGGCCAGCTTTACATCGTCTTCACAAAGGCGGCTGGCGCAGAGCCCGTCCTGTCCAGGTGGTTACGCGACGGCTCAACCTGGGACGGCGCCAGCTGGGTCTGCGCCGGGGCGCCAACATCCATGCCCACACTCGGCCATGGCAATGACCTCGCCTACAACCCGAACTATCTGGGCCAGGGCCCGGCCCTGATTGCCACCCAAGGGAGCCAGTCGGCGTTCCTCAGCGATGAGGTGACAGTCGTGCGCCTGAACGCCGACGGATCTTTTGGCGCCACCGGGGAAGTGCGTCTACCGATAGGCAACATCAGCGGCCTCTGCTACAGCGCGACGGCTGCCGGCGGAGCCGGCAAATATGCTGCCCGACGACTGGGTAGCCTGTGGACCCATCCCGGCGCCGGTGCGCTGACGAGTGGATGGACGCTGGCGAAGAGCAACCTGACGAGTCACGATAATCGTTCCGACCAAGGCATTGACTGCTCTGAGAACTACATCTGGAACACCAAGTCAATCAACACTTCAACGCCCGCTACCGGGTGGAACTGGGTGTACCAGTACAACTGGTCTGGAGGCGATGTGGAGAGCGACATCGGCATTACGGGGAACAACTTGACCGACGAGATCGAAGATGTCACCCACGTGGGGAGCGAATTCTTCGTCGGCATCAACCGAAACGACGGGCTGGCCGACTCCGTGAACGTGTTCATCGAATAAACTCCGTCACCCGGTTCGGCGGCAAACTGCTGAGGCCGCCCGAGGTCGGCACCGGGTCCAAGAGCTTGTCGCGGGTGTACGAGCGCTCCCGGACGAAGGGCAGCCATCCGTGCGGATGGTTGCCCTTCGGCAGGCGTTCGGCTCCGCTGACACCGGCTGAGGCCGCAAGAACGACGCTCAGCAAGTCACGGCACGACCTGGAAGCCGTGGCGCCAGGTGGGGTGTGTCGGGTGCCAGCCCAGGTCGCGCTTGGCCTTGGCGTTGGATGCGCCGCGCAGTTCGGTCATAAGCACGACGCCGGCCTGTCCGGCGGCCAGCCGTCCGATGAACCGCGGCACGCGCATCGGCTTCTTAGCGCCCAGCATCGCTGCCAGTTCCGGAAGCCATTCGGCGACCGGTGCGGGGTCGTCGTCGACGATGTTGTAGATGCCGCGGCCGCCGTTCTCCACCGCGGCGACCGTGGCCTCGGCGGCGTCGGCGATGTGGACGAACGACCACACCGCGCCGCCGTCGCCGACGACCGGGAACTTGCGTTTGCGGATCATCTCCACCTGCTCGGAGCCTGGCGCCATGGAGGTGCCGGGTCCGTAGAAGGCGCCGTAGCGCAGCACGATCCCTTCGGTCCAGGCGGCGCCCAGCACTGCCTTCTCCAAGTGCTCGATCGCGGCGATCATCGGGGCCATCTGGCCGACCGGTGCGCGATCCAGGGGATCTTGTTCGGTCTTGACCGGCCCGCCGGTCCGCGTATAGGTGAACGCGCCGTTGCTCTGGGCGACGAAGCGTCGTACTCCCGTGGCGCGTGCGGCCGACAGGAGGTTGTCGGTGCCCTCGATCCGCAGCCGGTTGGTGGCGGCGAAGCTGCGGTCGAAGTGGCGGGTATCAATGTCGCCAATGGCGGTCAGCTGGTGGACGATCACCTCCGGGGCCGCCTGGCGCACCGCCGCCTCCACCTGGGCGCGATCCAGCGCATCGGCGACGACCGGCACCGCGCCCAGCTGTGCCGCCCTGGACTTGTTGGCTTCGCTGCGGATCATGGCGAACACCTCGTGTCCGGCATCGACCAGGCGCGGCACCAGTTCCTTGCCCATCGCCCCGGTCGCTCCTGCCACCAGCACCCTCATCGTCGGCTCCCTTGCTGTCCGGTCCGGATTTGTCACTTGAACCGGATGGCCCGCCGATTCCTGACAGGAGCCGAGGGTGATGCGGGTCACATCACGAGCAAAGGCTCCCCATGGCGGGCCGCCGCCGCCCATTGCTGGGTCGCGCGTTCGAGCTTGTCGGGGTTTGCCTGCGTACGGCAGGCGGTGATGCCCTCGGCGGTGACCTCCAGGCACATGATGGCGACGACCCGGGCTTCCACGACGACCACAACGGCGGGTTCGCCATTGGCGGTCCAGGCGTAGATCTCGGGCGAGCCGCCGACGATGGCGCGCTTGGCCTCGGCGGGCCTGAACAGACCCCAGAGGAACTTCGCGACCGCGACGGCTCCCTCGAACGCCTTGGTGCGTGCCGGAACCTTCCCTCCGCCGTCGCCGATGGAGATGGCGTCCTTGGTGAGCAGGCGTACGAGCTCATCGGTCCGGCCACTGGTGGCGGCGGCGAGGAACTCCTCGACGATCCGCCGGGCGGCGGCCTGGTCGATCTCGCTGCGGGCTCTGCCGTACGCGACATGCTTCTTGGCGCGGTGGAAGATCTGCTGGCTGGCGGCCTCGGTGATGTCGAGGATCTCAGCGATCTCCCGGTGCGGGTAGTCGAAGGCCTCCCGCAGCACGTACACGGCCCGCTCGTTGGGGGACAGGCGCTCCATGAGCGTGAGCACCGCGTACGACACCGATTCGCGCTGCACGGCGGTGTCGGCCGGGCCGAGCATCGGATCCCCCGCGAGCAGCGGCTCGGGCAGCCACCGACCCACGTAGGTCTCGCGGCGGGCCCGCGCGGAGGTGAGCTGGTTGAGGCACAGGTTGGTGAGTACCTTCGTCAGCCAGGCCTCGGGGACCTCGACGCGATCGACGTCGGCGGCCTGCCAGCGCAAGAACGTCTCCTGCACGACGTCCTCCGCCTCGTCCGCGGAGCCGAGCAGACGATAGGCCATGGCCTCCAGACGGGGCCTCGACAGCTCGAACCGGTCGACGTCATCCACCGTCAGAGGCATGACCTGATCATATTTCCCGCAATGCCCCAGCTGACCGCGGCCCCACTCGCGGATCGAGGCCATCCGGACACCGAACACGCCCGACAGATTGTCCGGATCGGCAGGGGCGCACGGGGGCCCGCTCGTGGTCGAACGTATGGTGACCGGTCACAGCTTCGGCTCGATCCCGTCCTCGGGCCAATCGGCGCCCTCGGCGGCCGGCCGCCTGCTCCTATGCTCTCCGGCGTGCCGCTCCTCAAGATCTCCTCACTTCTCGGGCTGCCGAGCTACGACCTCGTCGACCACTACCCCGATCTCGCGCCGCTGCGGCGCGCCCTGCACGCCGAGGACTGGCCGGCCGTCGTCGCCTTCTTCGACCAACTGCCCGAGCACGACGACCCGACAGTCGCCACCGCGATGGTCGCCGAGACCAAGGGCGTGGAGACGTTCCTGCGGACGGCAGGAGGCGGACCGGCCGAGTCGACCCTGGCCGGTACGTTGCTCGGCGCCCGGTTGGTGTGGATGGCGTGGGAGGCCCGAGGGGCGGCGCGCGCCAGGTACACCAGCAACCGCCAGTTCGCGTCCTTCCACGAGATCCTCCGTGAGGCCGAGCGGGTGCTCGGCGACGTGACCACGGAGGAGCCGGGCAACATCGCCGCGTGGACGGCGCGGCTGCGTACCGCCCGGGGTCTCCAGTTGGGGCAGGCGGAGGCGAACCGGCGGTACGAGCGCGCCGCGAAGGCACGGTCGGATCCGTTCTACGCCCAGCTGACCCACGTCCAGCAGCTGTGCCCGAAGTGGGGCGGTTCGCTGGACACGTTGCTCAGCTTCGCGCGGCGCTGTGCCGAGACGTCGCCGCCCGGATCGCTCAACGCGGCGGCCGTGGCCGACGCGCACCTGGAATTCGCGTACGAGTCGGGCATCGCCCACCTGCGTTCGCCGGCTGTCCTCGACGAGATTCGGGACGCTGTGGCCAGGTCGGTCGGGCACCCGGACTACCGGCCCGTGCACGGGTGGGTCCAGGCCGAGTGCAGCTTCTCGTACGTCCTCTGGCTTGCTGGTGACCTGTCCGGCGCCGCCGCCCGGATGGCGGCGCTCGGCAACCGCATCACCATCTACCCCTTCGGCAGCCCCCGGGACTTCAGGACCGTCCGGCGGAAGCTTCGTGGGGCCGGCGCGCGATGATCCGGCGTGAGGCGATCGGCGTCGGCTCGGAAAGGCCGGCACCATGCGCCACCCCGGCGGTGGTCATCGGCGCGCCGCCGGACTGGCTACCGTCCGCACGCCACGCCCCGCGGAGAGGGTTCAGGCAGGCTCAGAGCCAGGGCGGTGGGCCCTCGAAGGCGAGGGTGTGAACGTCGAACAGGACCGCCGCCTCCACACCCAGCGCCGGCCCGCCCTGACGCGCCGCCCAGGTCAGGAACGGCCCGGGTTCCGGTCCGGCCACACCCAGGCCCTGGGTGTATTCCGCGTGCGCGGCCAGCGAGGCGATGCCGCGCCGCAACGGCTCACCGGTGACATCCACGCCGTGCGTGGGACGCTCGGCGCCCCCGAAGCAGACGTAGCGCACACCGCCCCAGGGCGGCAGCCCCTCGTCCACCAGTTCCGGGAAGATCCACCGGTTGCCCGCGTCGCGGGCGGCGTCCAGCGTGGCCAGTCCCACTGCCCGGTGGTCGGCCTGGTTGGTCATACCGCCCACCATGCGGACGGTGAACGCGCCCGAGACGATCACGTCGGGCCGGTGCCGGCGGATCGCCCGCACGATGTCGCGGCGCAGGTCCGGACCGTACTCGACGACACCGTCGCGGTGGTCGAGGAACTCCACGACGTCCACCCCGACCTCCCGGGCCCCGGCGCGCTCCTCCTCCTCGCGCAACGGCGCGGCCTGGTCCGGGTGCATCGCGTCGATCCCCGCCTCGCCCCGGGTGGCCAGCAGGTAGGTGACCTGCTTGCCCTGAGCGGTCCAGCGGGCGATCGCCGAGGCCGCACCGTACTCGATGTCGTCGGGGTGTGCGGCCACCGCGAGACAGCGGTCCCAGTCCTCCGGCAGCGCCGGCAGAAGCTCGTCCACGGTCCCGACCGTAGCGGTCTCTTCGCCCGTCCGGCACCGCCGTGTCGGCAACACTCCCATCCGCCGGGCCGGCGATACTGACCGCGTGGATCCCAGCCGGCTCCACCCGCAGGCGCGGGCGGCGATGCTAGTCCAGCAGCGCGTCCCGCTCACCCGGGCCAACCTGCCGGCGGCACGGCTCAGCATGCTCCAGGCCACTCCCGCCGAGGTGGGCAGCGGACCGGCGATCCGGACCGTGATGACCGTCGACGCCGGCGGCGTGCCCGCCCGCCTCTACCGCGACGGAGCTGACGACGCGCTGCCGGTGGTCCTCTACGCACACGGCGGAGGCTGGGTGATGGGCAGCGTGGACACCCACGACGGGCTGTGCCGGCACCTGGCGGCCGCGTCCGGCTGGGCCGTGCTCTCCGTGGACTACCGGCTCGCGCCCGAGCATCCGTACCCGGCCCCGCTGGACGACATGGTGCGCGCGCTCACCTGGCTGCGCGGGCCGGAAGCGCCTCGGCACGGCCTCGACCCGGCCCGGATCGCGGTCGCCGGTGACTCCTCGGGAGGGCACCTGGCGGCGGTGACCGCCCGGCGTGCCCGGGACGCCGGGACCCGGCTTGCGGGACAGCTCCTCGTCTGCCCGGTCATCGACCCCGCTGCCGACTACCCGGCCCTGGACGAGTACGGGCTGGACCGGGAGGAGATGCGGTTCTTCTGGGACGCGTTCGCCCCGCCCGGCGTGGACCGTACGCAGCCGGACCTGGACCCCCTGCGGGCCGACCTCACCGGCCTGCCGCCCGCCGTGGTCATCACCGCCGAGCTCGACCTGCTGTCCGCCGAGGGGGAGCGGTACGCCGCCGGGCTGCTGGCGGCGGGCGTTCCCGTCACCGCGGCCCGATACCAGGGGCTCATCCACAACTTCCCGCGGAAGCTGGCCCTGTTCGACGCCGCCCACGTCGCCCTGGCCCAGATGGCCGCTGCGCTGCACCGCTGGTCGGAGGAGGAGCCCTGAGCACCAGCCCGATCCGACCGTTCGCCGTTCGTCAGGCACCGCTCGCCGCAGTGGACCGACCGTTCCCGGCCACTGTGCCGCCGCTCAACTCGCGGCCATGACCAGCGAGAACTACAGTCGGCGGGAGCACCACCGGATAGATCGCGACACATATCACGGTGAGGAGCGAGTCGATGGCCAACCCTGCCGGCATCGAGGTCACCGGGCCGATGCACCCCCGGTACGACGAGATCCTCACCCCCGAGGCGTTGAGCTTCCTCGCCGACCTGCACCGCGCCTTCGACGCCCGCCGCCGCGAACTGCTCGACCGGCGCAAGCGGCGCGAGGCCGAGCTCGCCGCAGGCGCGCCGTTCGACTTCCTCCCCGAGACCCGGGAGATCCGCGAGTCCGACTGGCGGGTCGCCGACCCCGCGCCGGGCCTGGTCGACCGCAGGGTGGAGATCACCGGCCCGACGGACGCCAAGATGACCATCAACGCGCTCAACTCCGGAGCGAAGGTGTGGCTGGCCGACCACGAGGACGCCAACACCCCGCTCTGGGAGAACGTCATCGCCGGCCAGCTCAACCTGCGCGACGCGATCGACCGCAAGCTCGACTTCACCTCGCCGGACGGCAAGCAGTACGCCCTGCACGACGGTGAGCTGGCCACCATCGTGGTCCGGCCGCGCGGCTGGCACCTCACCGAGAAGCACATCCTGGTCGACGGCGAGCGCACCTCCGGCAGCCTGGTCGACTTCGGCCTCTACTTCTTCCACTGCGCCCGCCGGCAGCTCGACCGCGGCGCCGGACCCTACTTCTACCTGCCCAAGATGGAGAGCCACCTCGAGGCGCGACTGTGGAACGACGTCTTCCTGCTCGCGCAGGAGCGCCTCGGTATCCCGCGCGGCACCATCCGGGCCACCGTGCTCATCGAGACGTTCCCGGCCGCGTTCGAGATGGACGAGATCCTCTACGAGTTGCGCGAGCACTCCGCCGGGCTGAACGCCGGCCGGTGGGACTACATGTTCAGCGTGATCAAGAAGTTCCGCAACCGGGGCGCCGACTTCCTGCTGCCCGACCGGAACTCGGTGACCATGACCGTGCCGTTCATGCGCGCGTACACCGAACTGCTGGTGCGGACCTGCCACCGGCGGGGGGCGCACGCCATCGGCGGGATGGCCGCGTTCATCCCCAGCCGCCGGGACCCGCAGGTCAACGAGACGGCGTTGGCGAAGGTCCGGGACGACAAGACGCGGGAGGCGGGCGACGGGTTCGACGGCTCCTGGGTCGCCCACCCCGACCTGGTGCCGATCTGCCGGGAGGTCTTCGACCAGGTCCTCGGTGACCGGCCGAACCAGCTCGACCGCACCCGCGACGAGGTCCGGGTGACCGCCGCCGAGCTGCTCGACGTCCGGTCCACCCCGGGCCGGCGCACCGAGGGCGGCCTGCGTAACGCGGTCAGCGTCGGCGTGCAGTACCTGGCCACCTGGCTGCGCGGCTCCGGCGCGGTGGCCATCTACAACCTCATGGAGGACGCGGCCACCGCGGAGATCTCCCGCAGCCAGGTGTGGCAGTGGCTGCACAACGACGTCACCCTCGACGACACCGGTGAGCGGGTCACCCGGGAGCTGGTCGAACGGATCGCCGACGAGGAGATCGCGACACTGCCCGGTGCTCCCGGTGACTACGCCGACGCCCGGGCGCTGTTCATGGAGGTCGCCGTCGTCGACGAGTTCGCCGACTTCCTGACCGTGCCCGCGTACGAACGGATGCCCTGACCGACGACCGACGCGACGGTGGAGGTGGCGATGAGCAGGACCCCGACGGACCTCGACGCTCTCGCCGCCGCCCTGCGGGCCGCCATCGGCGCCGACCGGGTGATCAGCGACCGGCAGGAGCTGCGCACCTACGAGTGCGACGGGCTGGCCCAGTACAAGGTGATCCCCGCGCTGGTGGCGCTCCCGGCGGACGCGGAACAGTGCGCCGCCGTCGTGCGGGCCTGCGTCGCCGCGGGTACGCCGTTCGTGGCCCGCGGCTCCGGCACCGGGCTCTCCGGCGGCGCCCTGCCCCGCGCCGACGGCGTCCTCGTGGTCACCTCGCAGATGCGCGACATCCTGGAGATCGCGCCGGACGACGAGCGCGCGGTGGTGCAGCCCGGCGTGATCAACCTGGCGGTCACCCGGGCCGCCACCCCGTACGGCTACTACTACGCGCCGGACCCGTCCAGCCAGCAGATCTGCTCCATCGGCGGGAACGTGGCGGAGAACTCGGGCGGCGCACACTGCCTGAAGTACGGCTTCACCACCAACCACGTCCTCGGCGTCGAGCTGGTCACCCCGGACGGCGACCGGGTACGCCTCGGCGGCCGCGCCCCCGACGCCCCCGGCTACGACCTGCTCGGCGCGTTCGTCGGCTCCGAGGGCACCCTCGGCATCGCCACCGAGGTGACCGTCCGGCTGACCCGGCTGCCCGAGTCGGTGCGCACCCTTCTCGCCGCGTTCTCCACGACCGACCAGGCCGGTGCGGCGACCTCGGCGATCATCGCGGCCGGGGTGGTGCCGGCGGCGGTGGAGATGATGGACGCCCTGGCCATCGAGGCGGCCGAGGCGGCGGTGCACTGTGGCTACCCGCCCGGCGCCGGAGCGGTGCTGATCGTCGAGCTGGACGGGCCGGAACCGGAGGTCGCCGCCCAGTTCGCGCGGGTGGAGAGCCTGTGCCGGGAGAACCGGGCGTTCGAGATCCGCATCGCCGCCGACGACGCCGAACGGGCACTGTTCTGGAAGGGACGCAAGTCCGCGTTCGCCGCCGTGGGGCGGATCAGCCCGGACTACATCGTCCAGGACGGGGTGATCCCGCGGACCGCCCTGCCGGAGGTGCTGCGCCGCATCGGCGAGCTCTCCGCCGAACGCGGCATCCGGGTGGCGAACGTCTTCCACGCCGGCGACGGCAACCTGCACCCGCTGGTCCTCTTCGACGCCGCCGTCGACGGCGAGACCGTCCGCGCCGAGGAGGTCTCCGGCGCGATCCTCGACCTCTGCATCACCCACGGTGGCTCGATCACCGGGGAGCACGGCGTGGGCATGGACAAGGCGAAGTACATGCCCCGCATGTTCACCGACGACGACCTGGACACGATGCAGCTGCTGCGCTGCGCGTTCGACCCGGACGGGCTGGCCAACCCCGGCAAGGTCTTCCCGACGCCCCGCCTCTGCGGCGAGGTGCCGGGTCGACACAAGGGAGTCCACCCGGCGCAGGAGGCCGGCCTGGCGGAGGTGTTCTGATGCCCGCCGACCGGACCCTCGACCAGCTCCGCGCCGCCGCCGAGGTCGTCCGCGCCGCCGGTGAGCACGACACCGTCGCCGGGGTGCCGGCCCGCTACGTCGCCGCCCCCCGGGACACCGGCCAGGCCGCCGCCCTGCTGCGCGCGGCGGCCGCGCTCGACCTGGCCGTCACGTTCCGCGGCGGCGGCACCAGGCAGGACTGGGGGAGTCCACCCCGTCGACTCGACCTGATCCTCGACACCACCGCCCTGACCGGGGTGGTCGAGCACGCCGCCGGCGACCTGATCACCGTGGTCCGGGCCGGCACCCGCCTCGACGAGCTGCCGGCCACCCTGGCCGGCGCCGGGCAGCAGCTCGCCCTCGACGCACCGCTGCCCGGCGGCACCGTCGGCGGCGCCGTCGCCACCAACACCAGCGGCCCGCGCCGGATGCTCTACGGAACGGTCCGCGACCTGCTCATCGGGGTCACCCTGGTGCGCGCGGACGGGGTGGTGGCGCACGCCGGCGGCAAGGTGGTCAAGAACGTCGCCGGCTACGACCTGGGCAAGCTGGTCACCGGCGCGTACGGGACGCTGGGGCTGATCACGGAGTGCGCGTTCCGGCTGCACCCGCTTCCCGCCACCGTCGCATACGTCTCCCGCGCCGTGGACGACGTGGCCGAGGCCGGCCGCCTGGCCGCCACGGTACGGGCGGCCCAGCTCGTACCCACCGCGCTGGAGGTGGACGCGCCGGCCGGCGGGCGAGCGACCGTCACCGTGCTGCTGGAGGGCACCCCGGCCGGGGTGACCGCCCGGGCCGCCGCGGCCCGCCGGCTGCTCGGCGCCGACGCCACCGACGCCGACCAGCCGCCCGAAGGCTGGGCACGCCATCCGTGGCGGGACGGGGACGTCGGCCTGAAGCTGACCGCCGCGCTCTCCGGCGTACCCCGGCTGCTGAGCGATGCCCGCGCGGCGGCCGACCGGCACGACCTGCCGCTGGCGCTGCGTGGCTCCGCCGGCGTCGGTGTCCTCTACGCCGGCCTGCCCGGCGCATCCGACCCGGAGCGGGTCGCCGGCCTGGTGGACGCGCTCCGCGCCACGACCGCCGCCGCCGGCGGGCACACGGTGGTGCTCACCGCGCCCGCGGCCGTGCGGGACCGGGTCGACCTGTGGGGACCGGTCCACGGCCTGGAGCTGATGCGCCGGGTCAAGCAGCGCTTCGATCCGGACGCCCGGCTGGCGCCCGGCCGATTCGTGGGAGGGATCTGATGAGCATCGCCCAGCAGCCCGGCCCGACCCCGGTCACCTCACCCGGCGGGAGCCAGCCGGCCAGCGGTCCCCGCGACGTGCTCGGCGCGGCCGCCCAGCCGCCCGGCGTCGGCGCCTTCGACGAGCACCACCCGCCGCCCGCCGAGCTGATCGGCGACTGCGTGCACTGCGGCTTCTGCCTGCCCACCTGCCCTACCTACGTGCTCTGGGGCGAGGAGATGGATTCGCCACGCGGGCGGATCTACCTGATGAAGCAGGGGTTGGAGGGCGAACCGCTCACCGACTCCATGGTCACCCACTTCGACCGCTGCCTCGGCTGCATGTCCTGCGTGACCGCCTGCCCCTCCGGCGTCCAGTACGACCGGCTGATCGGGGCCACCCGCCAGCAGGTCGAACGCCGGCACCGCCGGGGCCCCCGGGACCGGGCGCTGCGGGCGGCGATCTTCGCGCTCTTCCCGTACCGGAGGCGGCTGCGGCTGCTGCGCGGGCCACTGCGGGCCTACCAGGCCACCGGCCTGCCCCGGCTGGTCCGCCGCAGCGGGCTGCTGCGCCGGCTGGCACCCACCCTCGCGGCGGTGGAGTCCCTCGCACCCCGGCTGGGCCGGGCCGCCCGCCCGCCGCAGCGGGTCGCCGCCGTCGGCACCCGGCGGGCCGTCGTCGGCATGCTCACCGGCTGCGTGCAGGGCGCCTTCTTTCCCGAGGTGAACGCCGCCACCGCCCGGGTGCTCGCCGCCGAGGGCTGCGAGGTGGTGATCCTGCCCGACCGGCAGGGCTGCTGCGGGGCGCTGAGCGCGCACAACGGACGGGAGGAGGAGGCGCGCCGCTTCGCCCGCCGGATGGTGGACACGTTCGCCGCCGCCGGCATCGACTATTTCGTGGTCAACGCCGCCGGCTGCGGCTCCACCCTCAAGGAGTACGGCCACCTGCTGCGCGACGACCCCCGCTACGCGGCGCTCGCCGCCGACTTCGCCGGCAAGGTCCGCGACCTCTCGGAGGTACTGGTCGAGCTCGGCCAGGTCGGCACCCGGCACCCGCTGCCGGTGACGGTCGCCTACCACGACGCCTGCCACCTGGCCCACGCCCAGGGCGTCCGCGCGCAGCCCCGCCGGCTGCTCAGCGACATCCCCGGCCTGGAACTGCGGGAGATCGCCGATCCGGAGATCTGCTGCGGCTCGGCGGGCATCTGGAACATCCTCCAACCCGGGCCGGCCGCCGAACTCGGCGACCGCAAGGCCCGCACCGTACTGGCCACCGGGGCGCGGCTGCTCGTCACCGCCAACCCCGGCTGCCTGATGCAGGTCGCCGCCTCGGTGACCCGCGCCGGCGGCGACATCGCGCTGGCACACACCGCCCAGGTCCTCGACGCCTCGATCCGCGGACGAGGAGTCGAGGAGTTGCTGCACCAGCGAACCCCGTCCTGACGGCGGGATCCACCGTCACCGCTGACCCCCGTCCCCCCAAGCGTCGAGGTGACCCATGTTCGACCAGTTCAAGGTCGTCACCGATCCGGTCGGTGACTCCGTCGCGCTCTCGGCCATCTTCGCGGTCCTACCCCTGCTCACCCTCTTCGTCCTGCTCGGCGTCATGAAGGTCAAGGCCTGGTTGGCCGGCGTGATCTCCCTCGTGGTCGCCCTGATCGTGGCCATCGCCGTCTACGCCATGCCGATCGGGCAGGCCGTGCTCTCGGCCACCGAGGGCGCCACCTTCGGCTTCTTCCCGATCCTCTGGATCGTCATCAACGCGATCTGGGTCTACAACCTCACCGTCGAGAGCGGGCACTTCGACGTGCTGCGCCGCTCCTTCGAACGGGTCAGCCCGGACATGCGTATCCAGGCGATCATCATCGCGTTCTGCTTCGGTGCGCTGCTGGAGGCCCTCGCGGGCTTCGGCACGCCGGTGGCGATCACCGTGGTGATGCTGATGGCGCTCGGGTTCCGCCCGATCCACGCCGCCTCGGTGTCGCTGCTGGCCAACACCGCGCCGGTGGCCTTCGGCGCGCTCGCCACCCCGATCGTCACGCTGGCCAGCGTCAGCAGTGGCGCCAACCCCGACCCCCGGCTCACCGTCGACACCCTCGGCGCGATGGTCGGCCGGCAGACCCCGATCCTCGCGGTGGTCGTCCCGCTGATGCTGGTGGCCCTGGTCGACGGGCGGCGCGGCATCCGCCAGACCTGGCCGGCCGCGCTGGTCGCCGGGGTGAGCTTCGGCCTGGCGCAGTTCGTCGCGGCGAACCACATCTCGGTGCCGCTGACCGACATCGTCGCCGCGCTGGTCTCGGCCGCCGCCGTGGTGCTGCTGGTCCGCGTCTGGCGCCCGGTCACCCCCGCCGACCTCGGCCGCGAGCCCGAGGCAGCCGCCGTGCCGGCCGCCCGCGGGGCAGTCGACGCGGAGCTGGCCGGCCCCGGCAGTGTCCGCGCCGCGGCGGGCACCCGCTCCGGTACGACCAGCACCGCCGCCCCCGGGCTGGGCGGCTCCGGTGGGGAGACCCCACCTGGTGATCCGCGCATCGACGAGACCGCTCCCGTCGGCCGGCACCGCGACGACGACCTGGAGCCGCGGCCCACCGACCAGGTGCGCGCCGCCACCACGGGCGGTCGGCGGATCGCGGACACCCCGGCCGAGGTCGCCCGGGCGTACGCGCCCTACCTCATCATCATCGCGATCTTCTCCGTCGCCAACCTCGGCGCGGTGAAGACGGCCCTGGCGAAGGAGCCGTGGACGGTGAAGTTCGACTGGCCGGGGCTGGACCTCCTGGGCGGCAACGGCAAGCCGCTGTCCTCGATGACGTTCACCCTCAACTGGCTGCCCGCCGCGGGCACCCTGATGATCCTCGCCGGCATCCTGACCGCGCTGGTGCTGCGGGTCTCCGCGGGCCGGGCGCTGCGCGCGTACGGCCGCACCTACGTCGAGCTGCGCTACGCGATCGTCACGGTGATGGCGGTGCTCGCCCTGGCGTACGTGATGAACCAGTCCGGCCAGACCAACACCCTCGGCGCGTTCCTCGCCGCGGCCGGCGGGGCGTTCGTCTTCCTGTCGGCGATCCTCGGCTGGATCGGCGTCGCGGTGACCGGCTCGGACACCTCCGCCAACGCGCTGTTCGGCGCGCTGCAGGTGCAGACGGCGGCCCGGGCCGGGCTGGACCCGCTGCTGCTGGCCGCGGCCAACTCGTCCGGCGGAGTGCTGGGCAAGATGATCAGCCCGCAGAACCTGGCGATCGCCGCCGCCGCGGTCGGCATGGCCGGCCGGGAGGGGGAGATCTTCCGGAAGGTGTTCGGCTGGAGCCTCGTGCTGCTGCTGTTCATGTGCGTGCTGGTCGCGCTCCAGGGCTCCCCGGTCCTGAGCTGGATGGTGCCCTGACCGCAGGTCCGACCGCCCGGGCGCCACGGATCACGTGGCGCCCGGGCCCGTCTCCTCGCGGCTCCGGCTCGTCTCGTCGCGGCTCCGGCTCGGCTTGCTTCTGCACCCGAGGCGGGCCGATGCCGGCGGATTTCGGGACCAGTGGCCCTGCACGGACCGCCCGGCGGTGCGGACCGTGGAGATGTGAGCACCGCTACCAGAACGGCCCGACCGGCCCCGACCTGCCCGATCCGGCCGGGGGAGCCCTGCATGCTCTGCCAGCTCGACGTCACCGGGCCGCAGGACTGCCCCCTGGTCTACCTCGTGATGGGGGACGACGAGCTGCGCGAGGGCGTCCACCAGACCCGGCTGGCCGTCGTCCGGCCGCACCGACGCCGGTCGGCGGCGGCTCAGCCTCCCCGTGGAGTGGCTGTCCGCGAAGTCTGATGGCGCCCATGAGGCGCAGGCCGGCCGGGCCCACACGCCTCCCATCGCGTCGTTAGCCCCGATGAGGCCGACCAGCGGTATCAGCTGCTGGCGGTGACCGATGACCGCAAGCGTCGCAATGCCTCGGCGCGCACTCCGGCCAGGACCGGCTCGCTGGTCAGTTCGGCGGGCCGGACGGACACCTGTCGCGGCATCCGTGCGGTCGCCGCGCGGATGCTGTCGATCAGTGCCGGGCCCCAGGAGCCGCCGACGACGACCTCCTGCGGGTCGGCGAGCGCGACCACGGCGGCGACGACCCCGCTGACGGCGGTGCCGATCGTCTCGCGGGTGGCCGCCGAGCTGTCGAGGAGCCGCGCGGTGTCGACCGCCGTGGATCCGCTGAGGCGCAGACCCAGCTCTTCGAACAGCTCGATGAAGCGGACCGCCCGGCCGCCCGGCCCGGCAGTCACCAGATGGGCGATCTCACCGGTCAGGCCGCTGCGTCCGCGCCGGACCTGGCCGTCGTTGACGATCGCACATCCCAGGCCTTCGCCCAGATAGAGGTACGCGAAGTCGTGCAGTTGCTCCGCGCCGACGCTGTCGCGCTCCGCCAGGGCCGCCCAGTTCACGTCGTTGTCGACCACGACCGCTCCACCGGCGTACGGGGAGAGAACAGCGACCGGGTCCAGCTCGCCGACCAGGAAGGGCGCGTCGGGCAGGTGCACCAGCCGGCCGGTGGCACGGTCCACCGGGTCGGCCGCTCCGACGACGGCCAGGCGGGCCGGCTGACCGGCGGGGGCGCCCGCCTCCGCCGCGGCGGCCCGCAACGCCGACGAGACCTGGCTCGGCTGGGCAGGCCGGTCGATCGGGCGGACCGCCCGGGCCAGGGTGTCGCCGTAGACGTCCAGGCACTCCGCCACCACGCCTTCCGGGGCGATGGTGACCGCCAGGGCCACCCCCACCGTCGGCGCCAGCGCGTAGTACGAGCCCACCCGGCCGCGGCCCCGCCCGCCCGGCGTGCGTTCGCCGGTGTCGGCGACCAGCCCGCGTTCGGTCAGCCGGCGCACGCTCTCGCCGGCGGTCGGCTTGGAGATGCCGACCTCGACGGCGAGTTCGGCCCGCGTGAGGCGGCGGTGTCGCATCAGGGCCCGCAGGACGTGCTCGTCGGTCAGCGACCGGACCAGTTCCAGCGACGGCTTGGCGGATTCCACGCACCGATTCTAGTCAGGGCTCTTGCCTTGAATTCGGGGGAGCGCGTAGGGTCCTTCAAGTAAGGAGAGCTGACTTGGAAGGAACCGCCGTGACGACGACTGCCGCGCTGCCGCACTGGGAGGAGACACCGACCGACCTTACGGTCGCGACCCGCGAGATCAAGAAGGCGCTGCGGGAGCGGATCGCCTCCTCCGGCCGTACCGTCGAGGAGGTCTTCGCGGTCGTCGAGCAGCGCGTCCAGGCCGCGGTCGACGACATTTCGGCGACCCGCCGCCGGGGCGAGACGATCTGGCCGGTCATCGAGTATGCCGACATCGCCGCCGGCGCCGTCCCGGTCGAGCAGGTCGCCCTGCTGCGGCGCCGCGGCTGCCTGGTCGTGCGTGGCCACTTCGCACGTGACACGGCCCTGGCCTGGGACCGGGACATCGTCGACTACGTCGAGAGCAACCGCTTCTTCGAGAACTACCGCGGTCCGGGCGACGACTTCTTCGGCAGCGTGGGCTCCAAGCCCGAGATCTACCCGATCTACTGGTCGCCCGCCCAGATGCAGGCCCGGCAGAGCGAGCGCATGGCCACGGTCCAGGCGTTCCTCAACGGCCAGTGGAAGCACGAGTCCGACGGCGTGCGGTGGTTCGACCCCGACCGCGACTCGCTCTACCCCGACCGCATCCGCCGCCGCCCCGAGGGCGCCGACTCGGCCGGCCTCGGCACCCACCTCGACCCCGGCACCCTCGACCTCTGGATGACCCAGGCCTACCAGAAGGCGTTCCGGCACCTGTTCGACGGCAGTGTCGAGCAGTACGACCCGTGGGACGCGGCCCACCGCACCAGCGGCCCGCAGTACCCCGGCTCGACCATGTGCTCGGCCTTCCGCACCTTCCAGGGGTGGACCGCGCTGTCCGACATGGACCACGACCAGGGCGTCCTGCACACCGTGCCGATCCCCGAGGCGATGGCCTACCTGATGCTGCGCCCGCTGCTGAACGACGTGCCCGACGACGACATGTGCGGCGTCACTGTCAACCAGGTCTTCCCGGCCGGCCACAAGTGGCATGCCCCGCTCATGGAGGCTCTCGCCGGCATCCCCGACGTCAGGGCCGGCGACTCCGTCTGGTGGCACTGCGACATGATCCACAGCGTGGCCCCCGTAGCGGACCAGAAGGGCTGGGGCAACGTCATGTACATCCCCGCCGCGCCCTGGTGCCCGCGTAACGAGCGGTACGCGGCTCAGGTGCGAGAGGCGTTCCGGACCGGATCGAGCCCGAGCGACTTCCCGGCCGAGCACTACGAGCGGGACTGGCCCAACCGCTTCCGTGTCGAGGACCTCAACGAGATCGGACGCCGCGGTCTCGGCCTCGATTGACAGCTACGGGCACATGCGCCGGCGTGGGGACGGCGTCGCGCGGCGGTTGCGGCGTCGGGCGGGCCCGAGCGCGCACCAGGTGGTGCAGCACCACCAGGGGCGCCACGCCGGCCGGGTACCAGGCCAGGTCGACGAGGTCGAACTGCACGCCCAACGCCAGCCTCGCCGCCAGGCTCCGCGCCGACAGTTCGGCCGGCAGTCCGGTCAGCTGCGCGCACTCCACCAACCAGCAGAACAGGGTGGCGACCGTCCCGGCCGGCACCGGCGCCATCCGGGGCCGCAGGAACAGCACGGCGGCCCAGACCATCGACGCGTACAGCGCGGTGCCGGAGTACTGCCGCAGCGCCCCGTCGTCGACGACGCGGATCAGCAGTGCGAGGCCCAGGAACAGCAGCGCGGCCACCGGCGTGAGCAGCCGCACCGTACGGGCCGTGATCGGCGTTCGCGCGAGGGTAGGCACCGGCTCAAGGTACGGGTCCGGACCGATGCCGGTGCGGCGGCTCCCCGCCGGCGTCAGCCTGGTCAGCGAGCGCCGGTGGCCGGACCGACACGATCCGGCCGGGTCACGAGGCGCGCGGCAGCGCGAGCCAGTCCTGCCAGGTGATGTCGCGGCCCAGATAACGGGGCTGCTGGAAGGGCCAGTCGGCGGCGATCCACCGCGGCACCAGCGCGTCGAACGCGCGCTCCACCTCGCCCCCGACAAGGTCGTCCACCACCCACCAGGCGATTTCGCCGTCCGAGCCGGTGCGCTCGGGCGGGTCGATGTAGACGCAGCCGAAGATCGCCGTCTCCTCCTCGTCCAGCAGCGCGTAGTTGAACGACTGGTGCGCGGCTATCTCCCTCTCGTGCCGCAGCAGGTCGATGCGGTTCGCCTCATAGGTCATCGTCTCCGAGGGCCAGGCCCAGGCCGGGCCGAAGATCTCCCACAAGCGCTCCCGGGAGCCCATCACCGCGGGGTAGTCGCGCGCCGCGTCCGCCTCCCGGATCGGCCGCAGGTGAAGCGCGGTGTCGGGCACGGGCACGTGGACGGGGTGGACGAAGTCGCCAGGCAGCCAACTCATAGGGGCCGAGGCTACAGACGGTGAGCGCGGGGGGTGAGCAGCAGGCCGTGGGCAGCACGGCGGACGACCAACGATCCGGACATACCGACGATCGTGATCATGCATGTACTGGCGCCGTACCGCCAGGTGCCGGACGACGCGCGCCGGCTTGACGGCGAGCTGCGGTTCGATGCCGGCGCCCACTACCGGGTCGAGGGCCCCAGCTACCGGCTCCGGTGGCGTCGACGGCAACAAGCCCGTGCACGACGCAGCCACGACCGGCGGCCGGCAACCACTCAGCCCTGAAGATCAAGGTCTACGGCTGGAGCACTAGTTGCCTCCGGGCACCTGATCCTTGACGTCGTCGTAGCCGACCTTGGCGGGTTCCGCGACCGGCGCGTAGATCACGCGGATCACGCCCGTGGGAAAGACCTCCGTCGCCGTCGCCCGGAAGTGGTACGGGGTGTCGCCGTCGTCGAACAGCTTGCGGCCCTTGCGCGCCGCCACCGGATGGACCAGCAGGCGTAGTTCGTCGACGAGCCCGGCGGCGAGCAGTTGCTGCACCACGGAGATCGACCCCGGAATGAGGATGCCCCTGCTGCCGGCATCGGCCTTGAGCGCGGTGACCGCGTCGAGAAGGTCGCCCTTGATCAGCTCCGAGTTGCGCCAGGAGAACTCCAGCGGCTGGCGCGTCACGACCACCTTGCGCATGTCCCCGAGCTGCTTGGCGAACGGCGCGTCGTCCCCACCCGCGGCCTCGCGGTCCGGCCAGGCGCCGGCGAAGCTGTCGTAGGTCTCGCGGCCGATCAGCAGCACGTCGGCGGTGTCGTAGTCCTCGGCGACGGCGCGGCCCATGTTGTCGTCGAAGTACGGGAAGTGCCAGTCCGGGTCGATCTCGGCCACACCGTCGGCCGAGATGAACAGCGTGGAGATGACCTTTGCCATCGGGCGGTCCCTTCGAGTCAGGTGGTGTCGACAGGTGGACCGCCGCAGCATCTCAAACTCATCGCCCGGCCAGAGACCAACTCGCCGACCAGGGGACCGGCGACCCCACGGTGTCGGAGCCACCCCGTGCGGTACGCCTGGAACCCGCCGCCGCGAGATCATCAGTCCGTGCTCTTCGCGTCCGTCGTCGCCCTGGTGGCGTTCCTCGTGTGGCTGACCGTCGCCCGGCTGGGCTGGCTCACCGGCGCGGTGCTGGTGGCGCTGACCCTGGTCGCGGCTGCCTCGGTCACCCTCGCCGCGGTCCAGCCTCGGGCGGCGGTGGAGGCGCGCCTGCTGCTGCTCGTCGGGGTTGCCGTGACACTGCTCGTCGCGGTGAAGGCGCAGCGCCGCAGGCTCGGCGACCGGGTCGACGACGATCGGGCGGGCCGGCGCTGGCCGTACCGGATCGCGGTCGGCCTTGCCTTGTTCGTCGCCTTGGGCTGCATCCCCGTCGCGGCCTGGGACTTCAACGACGACGGGTTCGTACCGTCGGTGCAGGAACTCGGCCCGCTGCCCGGCGGACTCGCCGTTCGGGGCGCGGGCGGCGACGCGGAGTGCGGCACCGGTCGTTGCGCCGTCTCCTACCCACTCGTCGGCCGTGCGGGCGAGTCGGCCGACCAGGTGGCCCGACGGATGTGGGACCACCTGGTGGGCGAGGGCTGGCCGGCGCCCGACGGTGGGCGGAGCTGCCGCCCGGCCGGCTGGCTTCTCGACACCCGCGAGACCTGCGTGGCGATCAGCACCGACGACGGTGAGGCGCGGCTCACGCTGGAGGGCGGTCGCCCGTACCCGCGATATGGGCGCGCCGGCCGCCAGGAGGTCAGCCGACCGCAGTGAGCCACCGTCGCCAGCTCGTGCGGGTGATCCGTTGCTCGCGGTCCGTGGCCACGTGGAGAACGAACTGCGCTCGGAGCCGGGCCAGGGGGTCATCGGCGGCAGCCAGCACCTCCACCTCGCTGAGGAACAGCGGGTCGTCGAGGTGCCGGACCAGGCAGGCGTACGTCCAGTCCTTGCACCGGTAGGGCCTTCTCAGCGCTGCAAGGATCAGTTCAGCGATCGGAGGCTGGATGTCCTCCGGCAGACCGCCGCGATCGAGCCGGCGAAGGAGCATCTCCTTGGTTCCCCAGCGCGACCACATCCACGACTGCGGCGCGCTCCACTCGTCGGGATGTTCCGCCTCCCACCGCAGGTACAGCACCGCGAACGGTGCCCACATGGCGCGGGCCACACCGTCACCGTCCGCGGCGTCCCGGAAAGCGTGGAGAGGCCCGTAGATCGTCTGCGCCTCATGCCACCGGAAGTCGGCGTGCGCCTGGTCCATCGCCGCCCCGAGGCGAGACTGGCTGGATCTCGACCGGTAGTGCGCGGACCACAGGGCGTTCGACCGGTGCAACGCGTCGCTCGCTGCCGCGAGCAGTGCCTGATGGCGGTCCAGCGCACGGTGGCGCGTGACCGGATCGGTCGCCACCAGGTCGAACACCCAGGAGTAGTCGCCGCGCGGCTCCGCAAACACCACAGCAGCCTGCCACCGCGGCCTTAGCGGGCCACGGGCGGGCCAGCCGGCGCTTGACCTCAGACCTGCATCGCGGCCGGGCCACGGAAACGCTCGGGGCCGATACCACCAGAATGTTGGACGCGTGGCTCGCCACGACCACCCACAGCCACTATTGGCGAGGAGCAGATCATCGACAACTCCGACACGGTCACCCTGTGGCGGCCGACCGGGCAGGCCGAACTTGACCTCGTGGCGGCGTCGGGGTGGCGGGCCTGGCCACCGCGCCTGCCGGACCAGCCGATCTTCTACCCCGTCCTCAACCGCTGGTACGCCACGAAGATCGCCCGCGAGTGGAACGTCCCCGCCGAGGGGGTCGGCTACGTGACCCGGTTCGACGTTCAGCGTTCGTACCTGGACCGCTACGAGGTTCACCAGGCCGGTGGCCGCGACGTGCTGGAGTACTGGATCCCCGCCGAGGAGCTTGCCGACCTCAACGCCCACCTCGTCGGCGCGATCGTCGAGGAGGCCGAGTACCGCGGCCCCGTGAACGACCAGGAGTTCATCGACGCCGACAAGGCACTGGGTCGACCTCTGCCGGTCGAGTGGCGGGCCTACCTCCAAGGTGAGTCGTGGCTGCGGCGCGGCTGGCTGAGCAGCGGAGCCTATGTATGGCTCAATTCGCCACGCGAGATGCTCGAACTGCATGACGCGTGGGACGAAGCCACCGACGCGCACCCCGGCATCGCGATCATCGGCGGCGACGGCTCCCGTGAACAGCTCGTGCTCGACCTGCGTAGCGACCCTGCGCCGGTGCTGCTGGTCGACATCACAAGCAGTGGATGGGACAGCGCCATACGGCAAGCGGACGATGTCGGCCAGCTTGTCGACCGCGTCGAGGCGGGCACCTTCGAGTTCGACTTCGAGGACTAGCGGACCTCGGCCGGGCCTGATCGACTACTCGCCTCGCGGCAGATCCGAGAGCCCGCGCGACCTGCGACATGGGCGGGCACTCTCGGAAATGCGACGAGTCGATGGGGCACGTCCAACGACGCGACGCCACGGATGTCGGGCGGCTATGGCCCGAACTTCTTCCATTGCCCTTCGGAGACCACCTCGACCGAGCCGTCGACGACCTTGATGGCCGTCTGTTCGTCGATGGCGTAGGCCGGTTCACCGATGTCGGCGGCCCACCGCTCTGCGTCGGCCAGGGTGTTCGTGGGGAAGGCGTCCAGGTGCGGGAAGATCGAGAAGTCGACGACTCCCAGGGTGCGGTCGTCCGGCGCGGAGGGCCACTCGACGAAGTACGTTCCGATCCGGGGCGTCATCACCATGCTTCCGGCGCTCACTCCCACCCAGACCGTGTCGGGCAGCGATGGCAGCAGATCCGCCAGCCCGGACTCCCGCATCCAGTGGCACAGGTACGTCGCGTCGCCGCCGTCGACCAGGAGAACGTCGGCCTCCCGGACCCAGGGGACCCATCGCTCCGCGCCGATGGTGGGCAGTGCGGTGAGCTCGAGGACACCGAGCGACGCCCAACCCAGGCCGGACAGGTGCTGAAACGCGGGCTCGGCGGCTACGAAGCCCCGCACCGATTTCGGACCGCACATCGGGTGACCCCATTGTGCTGTCGGGACGCAGAGGGCGTGGCACTCGGCGATCGGCTTGCCGAGGAGCTGCACGAGCGCCGAGTGGATGCTCGGGTTCGTGACGCCGCCTGACGTAAGCAAGAGCTTCACGGTGCCTCCAGATTCGCGTGCGGAGGGTTATGTGCCTGTAGACCCGGGATCGTGCCGGAACTCATCGGAGGTCGAGCAACCTCTTCAGAGGTCCCTCAGGTCGCTGGGTGCACCAATCCTCCACCCGCTCCTACCGCCCGCACGTGCACCCGGCCGACGCACGCAGGATGCGCATGTCGCTCGGCCGGGACGGCCGGCTGGCGGCAGCGGATCGAGCCGGTTGAGGTTTCGGCGTGCTCGACGACAAGCGGGGCTCAGGCCAGCGCCCCTGGCAGGGCGAGGAGGGCGAAACGGATCAACCGCCCGAGAAGGCACGAGCCGGCGAACTCCCACCGTCGAAGGCCTGCGGTGCCGGCGGCGACGCTGACCACGGCCAGCGGTGGAACCCCGAGTGTGGCGGAGACGAGCACTGTCGGTAGGGCGGTGCGGCGGCGGGAGAGCCAGCGCCGGATCGGCTCGGCCCAACGGGCGGCCCTGGCCGCCGCGCGACCTGATCGGTTCCGTTGCGCGAGTTTCTGGGCCAGCCGTCCCGTTCCGTGACGCGCGGCTTCGAACAGGAGCAGTTTGCCGGCGGTCTGCCCGAGCCCCAGAGCGAGTACGGCGATGAGAGCGTGGCCGCCACGGTGTCCGGCGACTACGGCGTAGGCCTCGGTGTTGACGATCGGGACGAGCGCCGAGGCGAGACCGTACCCGAGCGCCACCACCGCCTCGGCGAGGCTGCTCATGGCCGGCCGTCCCGTTCGAGCAGCCGGACCACCGCTGCGGCTGACCACAGCTTGACCGCGACGACGGCGACGGCAACGGCCAGCGCGAGCCGGTACTGCCCGAACGCGATGGCGCCGATAACCCCGGCGGTGTTGGCGGCCTTGGCCAGGGGTGACCAGTTCAACGCCCATACCCGCCGGTCGACCAGGTGGAAGTAGTTGGGGCTGATCACGGGCCAGCACAGGAACGCCAGCGACAGCATGGTGTCCAGCACCAGGAACGAGAGCAGGAACACCAGGGCCACGACCGCGACGTCGGGCACGAGTGAGACCAGACCCACGCAGAGCACGGCGGTGCACGCGCGGTCGCTCACGATGTCGAGGACGGCCCCCGCCCGGGTCTCCTGTCCGAGCCGGCGGGCGGCCCAGCCGTCGAGCACGTCGCCGAGCCAGTAGATGCCGTACGCCACCGCGAGCAGTGCCACGGAGCCGGCGACGAGGGCGGCGACACCGAGGGTGACAGCGGCGACCGTGCGGACGGCGGTGATGTAGTTGGGAACCGTACGGAGAGGGCCGACGGTGATGGCGGCGTGGGAGTCAACAAGAGTCACCTCCGCAGCGTCGTGCGGTGGGCGTTCCGGGCGGAACGTGCCGCGGTGCCGATCTGGGCGCGGGGGCGGCACCGGGGTACCGGCCGATCTGGTACCGGGGTACCTGGCCGGTTTCCGGGCTGGTCGCGGAGACTGTGCAGGTGACGACTGGAATCCGGGAACGGGTGCGCGACCCCGAGCGAGTGCGCCGACTCGCGTACGGTGCGGTGGGCTTGATCGTCGCGGTCGTCGTCACGACCGTCGAGGGGGGCCTGTCCGTGCCGGCCGGCTGGGCGTGGCTGGTGCTGCCCGTCGGCCTCTGGGCCATTGCGCTGCGGCCCCGCTTCCGGGCCCTGGTCTTCGCGGTCTGTGCCGGGTTCGTCGCGATGGTGAGCACCGGAGAGTCGGTGCAGTTGGGCCTCGCGGCCGCCGGCCTGGTGTTCGTCTCGATCTGCGAAGACCCGGCCCGACGCCCGTGGCTCGGGTGGGTGGCTGGCCTGATCGGCGCCGTCGGCGCCCTCGCTACCGCGCTGCTCCACCAGCGGGGGCTGTACGAGCAGCCCTTCGCCTTCGTGGCGGCCGGCTACCTCCTGGCGACCCTGTTGCGATCGTGGTCACGTGGCCACGCCCTCGCCCGGGAGACGGGCGAGCTGCGCGGCCAGGCGGCCTGGCTCGAGCAGCGCACCAACCTGGCCCGCGAGCTGCATGACGTGGTCGGCCACCACGTCACCGCGATGGTGGTTCAGGCCGAGGCGGGCCAACTCGGTGACGACCCGGGGGCGGCGCTGCGGGCGATCGCGGGCAGCGGACGCACCGCACTGAGGGAGCTCGACACGCTCGTCGTGCACCTGCGCGATCCGAACGCGGCGATCGCGGTGAGCGCCCCGCCACGCCTGTCCGACATCGACGAGCTGCTCGCGCAGCCGCTACGCCAGCAGGGTGTGACGGTGCAGGTTCGTCTCGACTCCGAGCCGGGCCTGGACGAGATCGGCGTGTTGACCGCCTACCGCATCGCACAGGAAGCCCTCACCAATATCGCCCGCCACGCGAGAGCCACGGCCGCCTGGGTCGAACTGGTCCGCGTCGGCGACCACGCCCGTCTGCGCGTCAGCGACGACGGCATCGGGCCGCCCCACGCGCCCACGCGCGGCTCGGGCCTGCTCGGCATCGAGGAGCGCGTCCGGGCCCTCGGCGGGAGCTGGGAGCTGAGCCGGCGCTCCGGCGGCGGCACCATGGTGCAGGCCAACCTGCCGGTGGCGAAACCATGATCCGTGTCGCGATCGCCGACGACCAGCAGCTGGTCCGCGACGGCTTCAGTCTCATCCTGCGTTCCCAGGCCGACATCGACGTCGCGGCTGAGGCTGCCGACGGGCAGCAGCTCCTCGAAGCCGTGCGTCACGACTCCCGCATCGACGTCGCCCTCGTCGACATCCGCATGCCGGTACTCGACGGCCTGCAAGCCACCCGCGAGCTGGCCGCGATCCCGCACGCCCCGGCCGTCATCGTCGTCACCACCTTCGACGACGACGCCTACGTCCTGGACGCCATCGCCTCCGGCGCGCGCGGGTTCCTGCTCAAGCGGTGCAGCGCCCGCGACCTCATCGCCGCGGTGCGCACCGTCGCCGCCGGCGAGGCGATCCTCTCCGCCGAGGTCACCGGCGCCGTGCTCGACCGGGTACGCGCGACCGGGCCGGCCACCCACGTGGAACTGGCGGCCTACCAGCTGACCGCTCGGGAGACCGACGTGCTCGCCTTGATCGGCGCCGGGCTCAACAACAACGAGATCGCCGACCGCCTCTACCTCTCCATGAGCACCGTCAAGACCCACGTCACCAACGTGCTGGCCAAGACCGGCAGCCGCGACCGCGTACGAGCCGCCATCCTGGCGATCCGGGCCGGCCTTACACCGTGACAAGAAGCGGCAGCGGTTTCGCTCGGCACATCCAATCGCACGTCGGACGTGTCGGCTGGGAGAGACTGTCACCGTGCTGAACGACCTCGACCAGATTGAAGCGGCGTTCGCCGGTACGCCGCTGGCCGGCCTGCCGATCGGGTACGGCCCGTCGGGCACCGTCCTCGTCGCCGGCGTCGACCCCACAGGCCTGCACGAGGCGTGGCAGGCTGCCGAGGCGCTGGTGCCGGCCATCGGACGGCGGCCCGTCATGGTCACCGACGACTTCGACGGCGCGCTGCGGATCCGGCCCGAGCCCGAGCCGGGCCCGTCGGAGTCGGAGCTGCGCGCGTTCGCCGAGGCGGCCGAGTCTTCCGAGCCCTGGCTGGTCTACCACCATTACAGCGAGGACGAGGAGGTCGACGACGGCGAGGTCGAGTACTACGCGCGTGGCGTGGCCGGCGTCGACCTGACGGCCCTGGTGTCGGATGTGGCGCTGCCGACTGAGCGCCAGGCGCTGGAGAGGACGCTGTACGACCGGCTGCTCGCCGACGCCGACCGGTACGCCCGGGTGCTCGGCAGCGTGCGGTTCGTGACGCAGACCGACTACTGGTACAGGCCGAACAGTGTCCTGCTCATGCTGCTGCCCACCAGCGACGTCCGCAGCTCGGGCTACTGGGTCGACTTCTTCGGTGCGCCCACCCCGCAGTACCAGCGGAGGCTCGCCGAGGTGTTGGCGCAGTGGCGCCACCGGTGGGACGCTCGGCTGG
Organism: Micromonospora sp. NPDC005707; assembly: GCF_040631005.1. Classification (NCBI taxonomy): domain Bacteria; kingdom Bacillati; phylum Actinomycetota; class Actinomycetes; order Micromonosporales; family Micromonosporaceae; genus Micromonospora; species Micromonospora sp. NPDC005707. Next base: position 53,323 of record NZ_JBEXYR010000018.1, on the reverse strand, counting down.
TCGCGTCGTGGGGCACCATGCTGCAGTTCCAGGTGGGTCGTCGCCCGACTCCGGGTGAGGAGGCGTGGACCGCGGCCGGCCAGCTCAAGGCGCTCGCCCCGAACCTCAGCCTGAGCCGGTGGGAGGTCGCGGTCGCCTTGCCCGCCGGTGATGCGTGGTTCGTGCACAACCGGCCCTGACACACTCGACCAGACCACGACCGGTCGCGCTCGATCATCGCCTGTGGACTGTGCCGCTCGCCGGGGTCGTGCCCTGGCTCCGCCCGATGCGTTTCTCAGCCGCCTCACAGGTGGGGCTGTCGATACTGCTCGGTATGGCGAGTGGGTCGCGGGGGGCCGGTCCGGGTAGCCGGTCTGCTGATCCGGGCGTCGGCTCAGCGGTGGGTTGGTGGCCCCGGTGGCCCTCGTGGGTGGGTTGGGCCGCGAGCACGTCCAGCGCGATCTACGGCGGTACGGTGCTGACGGCCGCGACGATGGGGCATCACGCGTTCATCGGCCTCACGAACGCGGCATGGCCGGCCGCGGCTGTGTTGGTCGCGGGAGCGGCTGTCGCAGCTGCCACCCTCGCTGCGCCGCCGCAACGAGACTCGTGGCGAATTCTGTCGGCAGCCCTGTGGACGGTGGCGGGGCTTGCGTTGGCCGGCAGCTGCTGGGTGCTGCTCAGCCTGATCGAGCTGATCCTGACCGGCACGGTGCGTGATCGCGACGGCAACAGCGATTGGCTGGCTTTCAGCGAGCGGTTGAGCCTGGCCGTCGTCGGTGCGTTGTTCCTGGCCACGGCGGTGGCGTGGCAGCGCCGTGGGGCGAACGCCTGTCCTCGCTGCGGCACCACCCACCCGCCGATGACATCGACCCGCCGGTACCCCGAGGCGCACGCCGCGTCGCCGCGCGTGCGCCGGATCGCCTGTGCCGGGGCTGCGGCCTTCGTGCCGTACCTCGTCCTCCACGCTCTCGGCGCGGCGGGGGTCGCGGGGATCGAGCCGGACGGGTTCCGGCCGCCATGGCAGGCGATCGCAGGCGGAGTCCTCGCAGTGGGGCTGGCCGTCTTCCTCCTGTTTGGGCTCGTCCGCCCCTGGGGCATGGTCTTCCCACGCTGGACGCTCTGGCTCGCGGGCCGCCGAGTCCCCCGGTTCCTGCCCCTTACCCCGGTATGGCTCATCGCGCCGACCCTGGCGCTGTACGGCACCGGAAGTCTCGGCTACGCGTTCTTCACCGAGTACGGCGTGGTGAGCCTGGGGGGAGCGGCCTCGATCGCGTTCGGCGGATACGGCTGGGCGCTCGGTATTGCCGCCGTCTCCTACCAGATCCGGACCAGGCCGTCGTGCGCACCACGTCCGAGCACCGCGGATGCGAGATGAGACGGCAGGCTGCCGGGACTTCGCGCGTGGCTCTCCGCCACCGATGCAGGCACGGGCCACGGCTTCATACCGTGATTCGCGCCTCGGTGGAGGCGGGGCCACCCGCGTGCCGTGCCGGCCCGGTCCGGAGAGATCGCCTCGGTCACAGCTCGGACCCCGGCCTGATCGCGGTGACCGCCGCAGCGAGAACGACGCCGAGGCTCCCCAGCTGCACCAGGGGTGCCCACATCGGTGCGCGTACGGTGAGCAGCCCGCCGAGCGCCGCGCCCACGATCAGCCCCAGGAGGGTGAGGACGCTCGGCGCGACGTCTCGCAGCCGCTGCCCGGAGGTGAGCCGCGCGATGACGGTGGTGAGGGTTCCGGTGAGGTAGGTGGTCGACAGTCCGGCCACCCCGAAGCGCTGTACCGTGCTGCTCTGGATGCCGAGGGCGAGCGCGTTGAGCACCAGCAACCACAGTTGCAGCTGTCCCGAGGGGTGGCCGTCGCTCCACCACCAGCCCGCCGCGTAGCCGGTGAGCACCCCGCCCTCGACGACCAGCGCGCGGGTCACCGCCGGGGGCCAGACCGGATCATCGGGTCTCGGGACGCCGGCGACGCGGGTGCCGAGCGAGCAGCCGAGGATGAAGCAGACGATCGCCGCCCCGGTGTGCAGGGCCAGCGCACCGTCGGTCCCGGCCAGGGAGACGCCGAGCAGGACCATGTTGCCGGTCATCACGCTGGTGAAGGCCCCGCCCAGCGCCAGGAACCCGATCGCGTCGGTGGCGCCGCTGTTCACCGCCAGTACGACGGCCAGCCCCTCCCGCCACCGGCGCTGCTGGTGGCTGCTCCGCGACGCCGCCGTCGGCGTCCACCTGAACCGGCGCGGATGTGCGCTGCTGATCGTCGGCATCGCCCCACGATGGCAAACCGGCCGGCGCAACGCCGTGGGCTGTCTGCACAGAAGAGTACGGGGAACGATGTGCATCTTGACCGTGGGGCGCTGGTCGCCGGCTCCCTAGCGTTGATGGCACCCCAGGAACTCCCGTGACGCCACGCCGAGCTGCCGGGACCGCACCGACGCATCACAGAGAGAGGCGACCAGATGACCGAGCTGCTCTCCCGCGACAACTTCCGGGCTGCCCTCGAGGACGCGATCAAGGGCAGGGAGGCCAAGAACGCGTCGTTCAGCCAGGCCTGGGCCGACGGCAAGCTGCAGCGGCACCACTTCGCGCGGTGGGCGGAGAACCACTACCACTACGTGGGCCCGTTCGCCGACTACCTGAGCTACGTCTACGCCAACACCCCCGACACCTGCACGGACGCCAAGGACTTCCTCCTGCAGAACATGTACGAGGAGGAACTTGCCGACATCCGCCACACCGACCTGCTGATCCGCTTCGCCGAGGCGTGCGGGACGACGCGGGAGCGGATCGAGGACCCGAACAACATGAACGCGGTGACCCGCGGCCTCCAGGCGTGGTGCTACGCCACCTCGATGCGGGAGCACTTCGCGGTGGCGACCGCGGCGCTCGTCGTCGGCCTCGAGTCCCAGGTGCCGAGCATCTACAAGAAGCAGATCGTCCCGCTGCGCGAGGCGTACGGCTTCACCGAGGACGAGATCGAGTTCTTCGACCTGCACATCACCTCGGACGAGGTGCACGGCGAGCGCGGCTACCAGATCGTCCTGGACCACGCCAACACGCCCGAGCTGCAGCAGCGATCGCTGCAGTTCGTCCGCTGGGGCGCGGAGATGCGCTTCTCCTACACCAAGGCGCTCTACGACACCTACGTGGCGCAGGACCTGGTCAGCGCCTGATCGAAGCCGCCGGACGGGTGGGTCCCCTGGTTGGCCCACCCTTCCGGCATCTGCGGGCGGAGATCCGTACACCGCGTCAGACCCGGAGGGAGTCGGGAGTGAGCGAGCCTAACCCCGTCGAGTGGGTGCTCGTCGCCGAGCTGTCCGAGCTCGCGCGCCGCAAGAAGAAGCAGGTGGTCGTCGGCGACACACCCATCGCGCTGTTCCTCGTCAACGGACGGGTGTTCGCGCTGTACGACGTCTGCGTTCACAAGCAGCGCTCGCTGAGCAAGGGAACCGTGCTGCACGGGCGGATCATCTGCCCCGGTCACCAGTGGTCCTTCGACCCGGCGACCGGCGAGGCGGCGAACCAGGTCGAGTGCCAGCCGACGTACGACGTGCGGGTGGAGGACGACAAGGTCTACGTCGACCCGCGAGGGCGTCCCGGTCGCGTGGACGCCGACACCGCCCCGTACACGACCACGGCTGCGGGGTGAGACGCCGATGATCAGGACCATCGTCACCATCGGCGCCGGCCAGGCCGCCGCCGTCGCCGCCCGCGCGCTGCGCCGGCGCGGCTTCGACGGCCGGATCGAGCTGCTCGGTGCGGAACCGGAGGCGCCGTACCAGCGCCCGCCGCTGTCGAAGGAGTACCTCGCCGGCGACGACGACTGCGGCCTGCACCTCCTGCCGGAGAAGTGGTGCGCGGCGAACGACGTGCATCTGCGGCTCGGCCAACCGGCCGTCCGGATCCGCGCGGAGCGCGGGCTGGTCGAGCTGGCCGACGGCACGGAGGTCGCCGCGGACGCCGTCCTCGTCGCCACCGGCGGGAGCCCGCGCCGCCTGCCCGGGGTCGAGGGCGAGCGCATCCACTACCTGCGCACCCTGCGCGACGCGGACCGCCTCCGCGCGCAGCTCCGCCCGGGCGTACACGTGATCGTCATCGGCGCCGGGTTCATCGGCGCCGAAGTCGCCGCCACCAGCCGCGGCAGGGGCGCCGACGTCACGGTGGTGGAGACACTCGACGTGCCGCTGCAGCGCGTGCTCGGACCCGAGATGGGCGCCACCTGCGCGGCGATCCACCGCCGTGCGGGCGTCACGCTGCGGCTGGGGGAGTCCGTCGAGTCGGTCGTCGAGACACCGACCGGCGTCGTCGTCACCACCAGCGGCGGGCGCATCGAGGGCGACCTGGTGGTGGTGGGCATCGGCATCACGCCGAACACATCCGTGGCCGAGCAGTCCGGCCTCGCCGTCGACAACGGGATCCTCGTGGACGAGCACTGCCGGACCGTGGTGCCGAACGTGTACGCCGCCGGCGACGTGGCCAACCACTGGCATCCGCTCTTCGGGGAGCGGATCCGGGTCGAGCACTTCGACAACGCGAGCCGGCAGGCGACCGCCGCCGCCAACAACATGATCGGCCGGATCACCCCGTACGTGGACCCGCACTGGTTCTGGTCGGACCAGTACGAGCACAACCTGCAGTACACCGGCCACGCGCCGGTCTGGGACGAGCTGGTCGTGCGCGGCTCGGTCGAAGAGTGCGACTTCTCGGCGTTCTATCTGCGCGACGGCCTGGTGCGGGCGGCCTTCGCGGTCGACCGCGGCGCGGACGTCCTCGTCGCCAAGGAGCTGATCGCCGGGCGGGTCAGCGTCGATCCCCGCATCCTCGCCGACGAGGACGTCGACCTGTCCGACCTGACGGCGTTGGAGGAGCAATTGTGAAGGGCAACTTCATCGGTGGCGAGTGGGTGGGCTCGGCCAGCGGGCGCACCCGCGAGCGGCGGAACCCGGCTGACGAGCGCGAGGTCGTCGCGGTCTTCCCGGATTCGGATGCGAAGGACGCGCACGATGCGGTTTCCGCCGTAGCGGGCGGCTACCGGGAGTGGGCGGAGCGCGGCCCGGAGGAGCGCTCCGCGGTCCTGCACCGGGCCGCGGACATCCTCGCCGCCCGCGCCGACGACCTCGCCCGGGAGTTGGTCCGCGAGGAGGGCAAGACGCTCACCGAGGCACTCACCGAGACCCGTCGGACCCCGTCGAACCTCCGCTTCTACGCCGGTGAGGCACTGCGCGTCGCCGGCCGCACGTACGCCACCGGCGACGGCAGCCTCGTCTACACCTCCCGGGAACCCGTCGGGGTCGTCGTGGCCATCACCCCGTGGAACTTCCCGCTGAACATCCCGTCCCGCAAGCTCGGCCCGGCGTTGGCGGCGGGCAACGGGGTGGTGTTCAAACCGAGCGAGGTGACCCCGTTGATCGGCCAGCGGCTGGTCGAGGCGTTGCTCGAGGCGGGTGTCCCGGCCGGTGCGCTCGCCCTCGTGCAGGGCGGCGGCGAGGCCGGCGCCGCACTGGTCGCGGATCCGCGGGTGGGTGCGGTGACCTTCACCGGCTCGTACGACGTCGGCGCGGCCATCCACCGCGCGGTCGGGCCCAGCCAGCGCTGCCAGCTGGAGATGGGCGGAAAGAACCCGGTGATCGTGCTGGCGGACGCCGACCTCGACCGGGCGGCCGACATCGTGGTCCGTGGGGCGTTCGGCCTCAGCGGGCAGGCGTGCACCGGCACCAGCCGCCTGGTCGTCCACGACGCCGTGCACGATGCGCTGGTCGAGCGGATCGTCGCCCTCGCCCGCGCCCGCCGGGTGGGCAACGGTCTCTCCGACGGGGTGCAGATGGGCCCCCTCGCCACCCGCGGCCAACTGGACCGGACCCGGCACTACCTGGACCTCGCGGCGACCGCCGACGCCGTTCTCCGCGCCGGCGACGAGCCGCTCGACCCTGGCCTGGAACACGGCAACTTCGTCCGTCCGGCGGTCTTCACCGACGTCGACCGGTCGTCGCCGCTGGCGCAGGAGGAGATCTTCGGGCCGGTCCTGGCCGTGCTGCGCGTCGACTCCTTCGACGACGCGATCCGCGTCGCCAACGACACGGCGTACGGCCTGTCCGCCGGGATCGTCACCCGCGACCTCGGCCGCGCGCTCGACTTCGCCCGCCGGGTCGACAGCGGCCTGGTGAAGGTCAACCAGCCCACCACGGGGATGGCGATGAACGCCCCGTTCGGCGGTGTGAAGAACTCCAGCACCCAGACGTTCAAGGAACAGGCAGGGGAGACGATGATGCACTTCTACACCGTCGACAAGACCGTGTACGTGGGCTCATGAGCGCCTCCGAGGTCATCGGCGCCGCGGACGACGGCGGGGGGCCGGGTGACGTCCGATTCGTCCGCGTCGCCCGCTCCGGCCAGGTGCCCGACGGGTACGTCCGCCGCTTCTACGCCGACAGCCTGGAGCTGTGCGTCGCGCGCTCCGAGGGCAGGGCGTACGCGACGTCGAACTACTGCACACATCTGGACTGCCTGCTGTCGTCGGGCAAGCTTGTCGACGACGGCATCGGCTGCTCCTGCCACGGCAGCGTCTTCGATCTCGAGACGGGCGAGCCGGTCTGCCCGCCCGCCACCGAACCGATCAGGACCTTCCCCGTGCGCGAACAGGACGGCCAGATCTACGTGGGCGTGACACCGGAGGACATCGCGACCGGTGGCCCCCGCCGCCGCAAGCCGGTGAAGGGTCCGGAGTGAGCGTGAACGGGCCGGCGCCCACCCGCAACCCCGTCCTCGCCGGCGACCACATGGCGATCTCGAGCCACCCGTCGGTGAGCGCCGCCGGTCACCGCGTGCTCGCCGAGGGCGGCACCGCGATCGACGCGACCGTGGCGATGGCAGTGATGTCCTGGCTGGCACTGCCGGGCCAGTGCGGCGTCGGCGGCGACGCCTTCGCCGTGGTGCGGGAGCCGGACGGATCGGTGTGGACCGTCAACGGCAGCGGGTACGGGCCGGACGGCGGCGACCTGGCGTTCTACCGCGGCCAGGGCCTGTCCGCTATTCCCCTCAGCGGGGCGCTCGCCGTGGCGGCTCCGGGTGCGGTGGCCGCGATCGCCGCGCTGCACGCCCGTGGGGCGACGCGCGGCCTGCCCGAGTTGTGGGCGCCGGCGATCGCCGCCGCCGAGCGTGGTCTGCCCTGCACCCGCAAGACCCGCGCGGACATCCTCGACCACGAGGCGCAGCTACGCGCCGACGAGGGGGCCCGACGGACGTTCCTGCGCGACGGTAGGGCCCCGCAGGTCGGCGAACGGCTCGCCCAGCCGGAGCTCGCCGACTCGCTGCGGCTGCTGGCCGCCGATCCCCGTGCGCTCTACAGCGGTGAGCTGGCCGAGCGGGCGGTGGCCGCGCTGGCAGCGGCGGGGGCTCCCTTCAGCGGCGACGAGTGGGCGGCCTCCGGCCTCCCGCTCGTGGGCGAGGCGATCGCCGGGCGGTACGGCGACCTGGTTCTGCACACGACACCACTGCCCACCCCCGGCTGGATGGTGCTGCAGCAGGCGGCCGTCTGCGACGGGACGCTCGCCGGGCTGCCGTGGCTGAGCGCGGACGCGGTGAGCCGGCTCGCCGGAGCGGCCCGGCAGGCATTCCGGGACCGGTGGGACCGCTGCGGCACCGACACGGACGCCTGGCGGGCGTTGCTGCGACCCGAGGCGGTCGCCGACGTACGGGCGAAGCTGGCCGCCGGAGCCCATCCGCTCGTGACGGCCGGACTGACGCCCGACGGGGACACCACGACGACCCTCGCGGTCGACGGCGACGGCCGCGCGGTCAGCTTCATCCACTCGCTCGCCTTCACCTTCGGCGCCCGGATCACCATCCCGGGGACCGGCATCATGCTCAACAACCGGCTGGGGCGCGGCGCGTACCTGGTCGAGGACCACCCGAACCAGGTACGACCGCGCCGCCGTCCGCTGCACACCTGCCTCGCGTGGCTGGTGACCGACGCCGGGGGAGCGCTGCGGCACGTCGGCAACACACCCGGCGGGGACGGGCAGGTGCAGTGGAACATGCAGGTGCTGTCGCACCTGATCGACCACGGCATGGATCCGCAGCAGGCGGTGTCGGCGCCGCGGTTCACGGTGTTCCCCGGCAGCGACGCGGACGTGGTGGGAGCGCCCGACGAGCTGATCTGCGAGTCCCGGCTGGACGAGCGGACCGTCGCGGAGCTGCGCGCCGCCGGGCACCCGGTCCGGCTGGTGGGGCCGTGGGACGCGGGCGGGAGCGCCCTGGCGATCACCGTCGACGAGCGGCTCGGCTGCCTCGCCGGCGGCGCCGACCCCCGGCAGGACGGGATGGCGATCGGTGGCTGAACCCGGCGACCGGAACACTCTGCCGGTGCCCCCGGCCCCCCAGGGCCACTACGTGCCGGTGGTCGTGCACGAGGGCATCGCGTACACGGCGGGCATGACCCCCCGCGTGGACGGCCGGCTCGCCGTGCGCGGCCTGGTGGGCGCGGATCTGACCGTGACCGAGGCGCGCGCCGCGGCCGGCCTCGCGGCCGGCAACGCCGTCGCCGCGCTGGCGGAGTCGGTCGGCGGGCTGGACCGGGTGCGGCGGTGCCTGCGGATGACCGTGTACGTCGCCTGCCGTCCCGACTTCACGCAGCACTCCGCGGTCGCCGACGGGGCGTCCGAGGTGCTGCGCGACTGGCTGGGCGAACGGGGCAGCGTCGCGCGCTCGGCCGTCGGGGTGTCGAGCCTGCCCTCCGGGGCGCCCGTCGAGGTGGAGCTCACCGTCGCCGTCACCACCGATTGAGCTGTCCCGGCACGGCCGAGGCGGCGGGCCGGCGCCCGCCGCCTCCGTCGTTCGTGTCGCCGCCGGCTACGGGAAGACGACCACGGCGAAGATGGTGCCCACGATGAGCCCGCTGACCACCGGGATGAAACATCTGCGGGCGAGCGCGATCACCGGCACCCGGGCGAAGCCGGCGACGGCGATGAGTGAGGACCAGGCGACGAGCGTGCCGCCACCGGACCAGATGTTGCCCATCTGACCGACGGCGGCGAGCGTTCCGGCGCTGACCCCGGCGGCCGGGCCGAGGCTGCCCGCCAGCGAACCGGTCAACGGCAGGCCGGAGAAGCCCGACCCCTCCAGGCCCGCGATCATGCCGATGAGCAGGATGCCGAAGGCCGCGATGAAGCCGCTGTGGGGGATGTGGCTCTGCGCCGCCGTGACCAGGTCGTACAGGAGCGCCGGCCCCTTCGTCGGGTCGGCGGTGCCGAGGATCTGGCCGGAGAAGTCGCCGTTGCCGATGAAGAAGAAGCCGGCGATCGGCAGGACGACACCCATGGCCTTGAACGCGAACACCAGCCCGTTGACCACGTGCTCCGCGGAGCTCTCCAGGAAGCCCTTCCCGTCACCGGCGAGCGCCGCCAGGAAGACGATGAGCGCCGCGATGCCGCCGACCAGGGCGGCCGCGTCGCCGCCCTGCAGGTCGGGCACGCTCTCGGAGAACTTCGCGACCACCATGTAGACGATCAGCGCCAGGTAGGCCACCGGTACGAAGATGGCGAAGAAGGTCGGCACCAGGGGGTTGCCCCGGTAGCCGGGGGCCGCCTCCCCGGGGCCGTCCCGCAGCTCCTCGTCGTACTCCTCCCGCAGCGCGACGCCGTGGCCGACCGTCGGCGGACCGCCCCGCAGGGACGGCACATCGCCGCCACCCGCCGGCCGATCGCCCGCGCCCACGAGCTCGCGCTCCCGCTCGGTGACCGCGAGGTCCTTCACGCGTTCGCCGCTGCCGTCCGCCGTCGACTCCCACTCGGCGAGCAGGGCCGGGTCGGGTCGGCGCATCGTGCGGAACTCCATCAGGTAGGCGACCGCGAGGGCGACCCCACCGACGACGAGCGAGAGCACCATGGCCCGGTCGGCCACCACGTTCGGGTCCGCTCCCGCCGCCTTCGCCGACAGCCCCGGGGCGACCCGGATGACGTAGTCGGAGGAGAGGGCCATCCCCTGGCCGGCGATGGCCACCACCAGGCCGACGGCCATCGGCCGCAGCCCCGCGCGGATCGCCACCGGGATGAGCACCGCGCCGATCAGCGGCACCGCCGGGGTCGGCCAGAAGAACAGGGAGATGAAGTACGTGACGACCACCAACGTCCAGAAGGCGAGGTGGCCGTTGCGCATCACGCCTCGGAACGGGGCGACCATCTTCCGGTCCGCCCCGAGCGCCTGCAACGAGTGCAGCATGGCGGTCACGAGCGCGATGATCAGGAAGATGTTGAACAGGTTCGTCGCCGCCACGAGGCTGGCGTTGAACACCGCGGAGAGCCCGCGGACGATGCTGTGCGAGAAGACGAGCGCGGTCACGAACGTTGCGACCACGGCCGGGACTACGATGTTCTTCCGGGCGATCATCGTCGCGATGATCACCACAACGCCGACGAGATAGACCCAGTGGGCCGCCGTTAGCTGCATCTGCCACCTCACGGACTCTTGCAGTGAGTTGATTGCCCGTCAGACTCCGCGCGTGCAAGGTCAGCGTCTATCACCCATGTGCACAGGCCGGCGGTCAAAGTTTGTGCACAGTGCCGTAGCATCGCGCAACGGTCACGGCGCAGTCTCGAACGGTAGGTGAGCTGCGCAGACGATGGGAAGGACGGATGTGCGGGACACCCGACCGCGCAGTGGCGCGGTGCAGTCGGTCGCCACGCCGCCCGCCCCGGAGGTTCTGCCGCGGCAGAGGCCGGCGGGACTCGCCGTACTGCTGACCCTGCTCGGTGCGACACTGCTCGGCACCGTCATCAACAACGTGGTGAACGTGCCGTTGCGCGACATCACCGCCGACCTCGGCGTCTCGCTGTCCTCCGGCGTGCTCGTCGTGAGCAGCTTCGTCCTGGTCCTCGCCGCCGGGATGGCATTGAGCGGTTGGGTGGGGGACCGGTTCGGACGACGCCGGACGATCATCGCGTCGCTGGCCCTCATGGCGGTCGCCATGGTGGGGGCGGCACTGGCCCCGTCGCTGCCCGTCCTCGTATCGATGCGCGCCCTGCAGGGCCTGGCATGTGCGGCCTACCCACCCGCGGTCATGGGCATGCTCGCCACCATCTACGGGCCGGGCCAGCGAGCCCGCACGATGAGCGCGTGGGCGGCCGCCAACGGGATCGGGCAGGCCGTCGGCCCGCCGCTGGGCGGTCTGCTGGCCGACTTCGCCGGCTGGCGGGCGATCTTCTGGTGCCTCGCTCCGGTCGCGGTGCTCCTGCTGCTCGCCACCGTCCTGGTGGTGCCGAACGATCGCGGGCACGCCGCCGCGCTGCACTGGCCCGGCGCGGTGACCCTGACGCTCGGTGCCGCGTTGCTGATGACGGCCGCCACCGCCGTCCCGCACCACCTGGTGCCGGCCTGGCTCACCATCGCGCTCGCGGTGGCGGGCATCGGACTGCTGGTGGGCTTCGCGATCACCTCCGCGAAGGCGGCGGCGCCCATCATCCGGCCGCGTCTCATCGTCGAGTCGCGTTTCCTGCGCAGCACGGTCGCCGCGTCCGCGCAGATGTTCTGCCTCGCCGCCACGCTCGTCGCGGTGCCGCTCCACCTCACCGGGACCCTCGGGTGGACCACCGCCGTCACCGGGCTGCTGGTGCTGGCGTTGCCCGCCGCCATGGCGGTGCTGGCACCCGTCGTCGGCGTGCTCAGCGAACGCGGCCGGCCGCGCTGGATCCTGCGCACCGGTCTGGTGCTGCTCGGCACGGCGGAACTGCTGCTGGGGCTGTACGCGGGCAGCACGGGCCGGAGCGTGGCGGTGCTCGTCGCGCTGCTCCTCGCGGTAGGTGTGGGCGTGGCCCTCGTGCAGACACCCTCCGCCGCCGGCGCGACCCGGTCACCGGCGGGGAGATCGGGAGCCGCCCTCGGGCTGTTCAACATGATGCGCTTCGGCGGGTCGGCGCTGGGCGCGGCCTGGGTGGCGGTCGTCTATCCGCACGGCGATCTGGTACTGCTCTTCGCCGGGTGCACGGTGATCGCCGCCGTCGGGCTGGTGGTGAGCTTCGTCGGCCCGGACCCGTCCCCGCTCGACATCGATCGCACGTCGCCGGCAACTACGTCGGGTGGAGATCGCGGTCGACGACCGTCACTGTCTCGGCGAGCAGGTTGAGTTTGTGCGCCAGCCAGACGGCGAACTGGTGCTCGGCCTCCCGCAGATCCAGTTGTAGCAGCCGAGAGGCGCGGTCGAGCTTGTAGAGCATCGTGTTGCGGTGGATGTGCAGTTCCCGCGCGGCGGCGTTGAGGTTTCCGCCGGATGCGACGTAGGCGATGACCGCCTGCTCCAGGTCGCTTCCGCCGGCCCGGGAGCTGCGCAGCGGGGCCAGCATGTCCCGGGCGAAATCACGCCCCTGCGGGCTCTCTGCGAGCTCGACCAGCGTGGCGAAGACCCGCAGGTCCTGGAAGCCGCAGACCTGGTCCACCCCAAGACGGTTCCGGATCCCGAGCGCGATGCGCGCCTCACGGTAGCTGTCGAAGATGCGGCTGGCACCGCCGACGCAGCGTCCGTACGCCACCGCAACGTCGCGGTGCGTCCTGCGTTCCAACTCCGCCTGCAGGGTGCGCGCGAAGTCCGCCAGCGTTCGCTCTGCCGCGTCCGGGGAGTCCCGGTGGCCCGCGGGTTCGACCTGCCGGATCACCGCGAGCACGTCGCCGATGACGGTCGCCAGGGTGTGCGCGTTCGGTCGGGCGTCGACGCGGGCGGCGTGCCGGGCCAGCTGGAACAGGGCGGCGGGGGAGTCGGGGCTGCCGGCCGAGCTGAGCCCGTTGGCCACGATCACGCCGTAGGTCGCCCCGACCGGGAAGTCGTAGTGCGCCGACCGGGCCTCCAGCTCGTGCTGATCGGAGAAGCGGCCGTGCAGCAGCGCGTGGACGAAGTCGCCCCGCGCCCGCTCCTCGGCCTGCTCGATGCTGCGCAGCCGCAGCATCTCGGTACCGACGATGGTGGCGGCCTGCTCGACGACCACGCGGTGCTGGGCGATGTCGTGCGGGCGGGGCGGATCGGCCGACTCCACGATGACCACCCAGCCGTCGTGGCGACCGCTGAGCAGGATCGGATTGAGCACGCACGTCGCGTTGATGCCGTCGATCAGCAGCGTGCGGACCTGGGGCCCGGCGTGTTGCTGTTCAGGGTTGACGCCCGTCGGATGGCCTGAGGGGCCGCCATCCCCGGAGGTCCTGCCGACCGCCCGGCGGGACTCGTCCTCGCGCAGCGCGTCCGCGACCGCTGCCGGCTCGAACACGCGATCCCGGCTGCGTTCGAACGCCAGTACCCGATACTGCGGGTCGAGGATCGCCGCCGAGCATCCCGACAGCCGAGCCATCTGGTGCCCGAGGGCGGCCAGTCCGGCCCCGCGGTACAGCAACTCCACCAGCGAACGGTGCACCCTCAGGCCGTAGCGCAGAACGTGGGTGTCCCGGGCCAGGACGAGCTCCGCCACCAGCTGGCTGAGCTGGCGGAACGCGACGTGCGCGCCGACGTGGACCACCGGCACGTCGGCCAGCGGGTCGGTGAGATCACCGGCACCGCCGGCGACGACGACGGCCGCCGCCCCGCGCTGGCCGAGACTGCGCAGCACCGCCGCTCGGACCTGGTCGGCCCGGGCGTGGACGACGACTCCGGTCAGCGGATCCGCGCCGGCCGCGACATCGTCCCACGGCAGGCACCAGGTGACGGCAGTGTCGAGCACGTCGCCCGAGGCCGTCATCCGCGCCGGGCTGAGCAAGCGTTCCTGCAGGAGGCGACCCACCGTCAGCTGCTGCGGCTCCGCCGCGCCGGGCAGACCGTCCTGAGTCAGTGCTCCCGCTGGGTCAGCCATGGCAACTCCTTGGACAGGTTGCACAAGCTTGCCCCGTCGGGTCGCGGCAGTCTAGCCATTGTTCGCGGCCTGCTCGCCCGGGCAGGCTGGTCGCAGGGACCGCCCGGCAGTGGGGCCGCAGAGGAGGCACGGTGCACAGGATCTACCGAATCACGCTCGACGACGCGCTCCCCATGCTCGCCGCAGCCCGCGCGAAGGCGGAGGAGATCGGAGTGAAGCAGACGATCTGCGTCTGCGACGACGGAGGCCACGTGCTCGGGCTGCACCGGTTGCCGGGTGCCCGCCTCACCGGGGTGGAGATCGCGATGGCGAAGGCGTTCACCGCGGCAGGGCATGAGCGGGCGACGCACAAGTTCAACGAGCCGCCGAACGGCCCGGCGTTGCCGGGCAACGAGGCGTTCGGGATCAGCCACATGTACCCCGGCAAGTTCGCCATCTTCGTCGGCGGGTTCCCCATCGAGTACGAGGGCCAGATCGTCGGCGCCGTCGGTGTCAGCGGCGGCAACGGCGAGCAGGACAAGGCCGTCGGCGCCGCGGCGCTGGAGGCGTTCGCGAAGCACGTCGCCGAACTGGGGCTCGGCGGGTAGTCCCTGCTGGTCAGGGCACCGGACCGGCACCGCGACCAGGTCGACGTGGCGCGACGGATCGCGGCCGAGCACCTACCGAGGCGGGCTCAGCAGTTCCGCTTTGGCACCGTGACGGATCAGCCACAGGGTTGGTGGCCAAGCGGCAAAGAAGCCCATGATCAACCCGATCTGGACAATGAGCCAGAACACCGGGCTACTGGGCAGCAGGGTCTCGTGGAAAACCATGAGCTCCATGAGCGCCAGCCAACCTAACAGGGCGAGCTCGAAGACGGACACGCTCAGCAGGTCTCCCCGGAGAAATCTCCGCATCGCGGCCCACGCTCTTCGACCACCCGTGTCAGCCCCGGTGAAGTAGCGGAATGCCAGGCCCACCGCCACTGCGGCCACGTAGTCGCCGATGAATTCAGGCCACAATCGTTTACCGAACAGTTCGAGGCTGAAGCCGAAGGTGACAAGAGTGGCAATGATGGCACCGAGAACGCAGTGCGTCGCACAATGTAAGGTTTCGATTATCGTGATGGCATGTCGCGACCTCCTGGGCGGGATGCGGTGCCGCTCCCGCCACCGGGGAGACTGAGGTCTACCCCACTGTCGGTAGGCCAGGACGGCTGCTGGTCCGAAATAGAGGCCGGTTGCCGGCCAGACAATCTCCATGACCTTCATCGGCTGGCGGTATCGAAGCACAAAGTGGTCAATAACGATGACGGCGGTGCTGGCAAGGCTTACAAAGAGCACAGCCCACGAGAGCGCCACGAGCCATGTCGGTTGCAGAACCATCTCCTTTCCGCCCAGGACGATCAATGCAATGCCGGTGACGGGGATATCACAAGCTCCGGGTGTCAACTCACACGGGAGGCGCCGTCGTGGGCATGGCACCCTCGGCGAGCTTGAGTCGCGTCCAGATGTTCATGTTGATCACAACGGCCACGATCTCCAGGATCTCGTCCTCCGTGAAGTGCGTGACCATCCTGTCGTGCGCCTCCTGGAACCGGTTGTCGACGGTGGCGTCGGAGGCTCGGGTCAACGCCTCGGCGTAGGCCAGTGCGGCTCGCTCCTCCTCGGTGAACAGGTGCGTCTCCCACCACGCGGTGAGGGTCTCGATCTTGTACGGCGGGATGTCGGCGGTGCGGGCGGCGGCGTGGTGCACCAGAAGGCAGTAGCTGCAATTGTTGATCTGTGCGACGCGTAACCGCAGGAGCTGGGCCAGGGCCTGTTCCACCTGGAGTGTGGCGGTATGGCCGAAAGCTGCGGCCCCGGCGTTTGCCAGCGCCATGAGTTGCTCGTTTGACGTGGCGTTCAGCCGGACGTTCTGGATCCTGGTGTCCAAGAGATGACCTCCTGAAGGTCCCAACGACAACACCAGTGGTGGGGACGTCCACGTCGAGGGAGAGCCCGCGCGCTGCCCCACACGCATCTCGGCCGCCGGATCGGCTCTCCGTCGGCGGGCTTCTGACTTGTGCAGATGCGCAAAGTCGTTCTTGTGCCGGTGGCGACACCGCGGTGAGGGTGAGCGAATCCCGTGCCGCAAGGAGCCGGCCGGGCGCTGGACCACCTTGCAGGAGCAACAGATGCGCAGAGTCAAGGCACCACCCGCCCTCGCCATCCTGGCGACGGCCGCACTCCTCGGAACCACCGCCCAGGCCGCGAACGCGGCGCCGACGGGCGCGACGACGGCCGCGGAGGCCTCCGTCCCGGCCAGCGCGGCACCCGCGACGGACACCCCCGCGCTCGTGGACGACCTGGCCGAGCCCGTCGACGCCGCGATCGCACCGGACAAGGCCGCCAAGGCCCACCTCACGGGCCACAAGGACCGCTACAAGATCGCCGACCCGGCCGGCACGCTCACCACGGCGAGCGTCGACACGCAGGGCGCGCGGGAGACGGTCCGGCTGAACCAGAAGTACAAGGGCCTGCCCGTGTTCGGCGCCCAGTACGTGGTGCGGATGGAGAAGAAGGCCGGCAAGCGTGCGGTGACCGGCACGTCGGGCAGCTACTTCACGGACCTCGACGTCGACACGACCCGCACCCCGATGCCCGCGGACGTCGCGATCTCCCGAGCGGTCGAGGACGTGCGCAAGAGCCTGCACCCCGGTGCGGCCGTCGTGGCCGGCGCCCCGCGGCCCGGCACGACACCTGACGCGGCCCACTCCGACCTCACCGGCACCGACAAGGGGCTCGTGGTCATGCCGACCGGCGCCGGCGTGCTCGCGCGGCGCGTGCTCGTCAAGGGCAAGGACGTCGTCACGGGCCAGCCCGTGCTCCGCGACGTGTACGTGGGCGCGACGAACGGGGTGACGCTGCTCAGCGTCAGCCGGATCAAGTCCTTCGCCACCGCGCAGCAGGCCGCCGCCCTGGCCGCCGACGGGACCGCCGTCGCGCCACGGGCCGTGACGGAGCCGCCCGCGTCGGGCAACGGCACGACGCCGGTCGTCGGCGAGGGCAAGAGCCTGCACGGTGTCCCGGTGCCGCTCCCGCTCGTCCGGGTCGACGACGCCGGCCCCTACCTCATGATCGACCAGACCCACACCCTCGCGGACGGCCGGACGGTGCCGATCACCACCTGGGACGCTCGGGGCCGGGACTACTACGAGCTGCTCGACGGGCAGTTGCCCGAGGGCGTCGGGCCGTTCGCGTCGCCGTCGAGCACACTCGGCGCGGACCTGACCGACGCCGGCGCCGTGGACGCGGCCTGGGACGCCGCGAAGGTGTTCGAGTGGTTCCAGACGGAGCTCGGGCGCAACAGCCTGGACGACGACGGCATGGCGATCAACTCGATCGTCGGCATCACCTACGGCGGCTACCCGTTCGTCAACGCCTACTGGGACGGCACCCGCATGGTGTACGGCAGCGGCGACGACGAGTACCTGCCGCTCGCCGCAGACCCGGACGTCGTGGGCCACGAGATGACGCACGGTGTGGTGGAGAACTCCGCCAGCCTCGTCTACGCCGGCCAGCCGGGCGCGCTCAACGAGGCGATCGCCGACTACTTCGGCAACGCCATCGACCTCGACGCGGCCGGCACGCCCATGTCCGACCCCGAGGCGAGCCTGATCGGCGGCGACCTCTGCCGCACGCTCACGCCCACCAAGTGCGCCCTGCGCAACCTGGACGACGGCGCCACCACGGCGGACTTCCAGCACCTCATGGACACGCCGCAGATGGACGACGGCGGCGTGCACCTCAACTCGACGATCGTGTCCGGGGCGCTGTGGGACCTGCGTCAGGCGTTCGGTGGGGCGGTCGCCGACAAGATCGTCTACCGGGCGCTGACCGACTACCTCGCGCCCATGTCCGACTTCGTCGACGCCCGCGACGCGGTTCTCGCCTCCGCCAAGTCCTTCGGCCTGAGCAACAAGGACCTCAAGGTGGTGCGGGCGGCGTTCGACTCGCGGGGGATCACCGCGAAGTGGAAGGCGGGCCTGTACGGCAAGAACACCGACCTCCTGGTCGACCGGCTGAACACCGGCTTGTACATCGACACCAAGGCGAGCATGGCCGGCGGCTGGTTCACCGTGCCGCGGTCGGACGCGAACCGCACCGAGCCGATGTCGATCTGGGTGGGCCGCCTCGACGGCAAGGTCGCGCCGTACCGGATCTCCCCGAACGACGGGAACAACCACACCTTCCCGTACACCGATGGCAAGCGGGTCGTGTGGCTGTCGATCGCGGGCAACCCCGACTCGCCGACGTGGGAGACCAACCGGATCCTGTCGGCGCCCGTCGGCGGCGGCCACGTCGAGGAGATCTTCAGCTCCCCGTACCGGATCGACGGCCTCAGCTTCGACGGCGATGTCGTCGCGTGGAGCCAGTACGACCCGGAGCAGGGATACCGCGACGTCGTGCGCTACCTGAAGGGCAGCTCGCGGACCGTCCACACCCTCGCGCACCCCGACTGGCTCGGGAACGCGACGGCGCCGAGCGTCAAGAACGGGAAGATCTCCTACGTCCGGTACGAGGACTACGCGCAGCCCAACCCCGACGGCACCTGGTGGTCGCTGGGCGTCGAGGTGTACGACCTCGCGACGGGCAAGACGACCTTCGCCGGCGGCGACCCGGGCGCCGAGACGATGAGCTACCCGCAGTTGTCCGGCACCGGCGTCGGCTGGGTGATCAACCGCGACTACGGCCACTACGTCGACGGCGAGTGGAGCCAGGGGACGTTCAACGACTCCGTGCGGCTCTTCGACTTCGCCACGGGCACCAGCCACCTGCTCTTCGAGGAGAACTCCCCGCAGGCGATCCGCGCCGACGTCCTCACGCTGTCCGACACGACCCTCACGGTCACCGAGGAGGCTCCCGCGGACCTCTGGCTCTCGACCGGCGGATACCCGGACAACTCGCTCAACCCGAAGCTCAAGCAGTACACGTTCACCGGGAAGTACGTCGGCCCGGCGTCGTGCAGCCCGGGCGCGCAGATGTTCGCGACGGCGGGCGCGGGGCGCGAGGTGATCTTCATGGACTCGTCGGCGGGCGGTTTCGGCCTGGCGTACGCGAAGGGAGCCAAGTCCTGCAAGTGAGCCCGTGCCAGTAGGCGCGCCGAATGACGACGCGCCGGGACCCCCGCACGGGCGGTCCCGGCGCGTCGCCGTGTTCGGAGCATGCCCCGGTCAGGTCCCCACCGACTCCTTCAGCCACCCCCGCTCCGACGCCAGCAGCGCGATCTGGAACCGGGTCCGGGCGCCGAGCAGGGCTCCCGCATCGCTGACATGTTTCTGCACGGTACGGCGGCTCACCTTGAGCACACGGGCGATCGCCTCGTCCTTCATCCCGCTTGCCATCATGTGCAGGATCTCCCGTGTTCGCCCGTCCGGCCCCACGGTCGTCGGACTGCCCTTCGGAGCCGGCCCGTCGTGTCGGCTCGCCAGCGACACCGGTTCGGCGCGTTCCCACACGCTCTCGAACAGCGCCACCAGCGCCACCACCAGCGCGGGGGAATGCACCACCATCGAACCCGCCGCCGGGTGGTCCCCGCGCACGGGAAGCAGAGCCGCCGCCCGGTCGAACACCACCAGCTTCACCGGCAGCCCCGACGCCAGCCGCAGCTCCCCGCCCTGACCCGTCCCGCGCAGCGCCGTCGCGAGCGACACCGCGTCGGTGAACCCCTCCGTCTCGTACACCGACCGCAACCGCACCCCGGGCGCCACTCCCGACTCCCCGACGGACGCCTGCGCGGCCGTCACATACGGCGGCTTGGCCAGATGCAGCACCTCGACCGAACTCCCCTTCAGCAGCTGGCCGTAGCGCGCCGGCACCTCGTCCTCGCGCTCCAGCACCTCCACCAGGTGCGCGCCGCGCGGCCCGGACACCGCCTCGTACACCTCGTGAAGCCGCTCCACGAGGCCCTCGACGCGGGCCAGTTCGGCCCGCCGCCGGGCCAGCAGGGCGCTGAGCGACGACCGTGGAGGGCCGGCCGCCCATCGCGGTGTCGTGCCGTCGATCTGCAGCACCAGTGCGGAGTCCGCCAGGTGCCGCAGCGCTCGTTCCGCCGCCGCCGGGGACACCCCGACCGCCGCCGCCACCTCGGTGACGTCCGCCGACGGCACGGTCACCAGGTGCTCCAACACCCGCCCGGCCAGTGGATCCAGACCGGTCACCGCCCACGGGCTGCCTGCAGTTCCGTCCATCCGTTCTGACACTCCTGTGGTCTGACCTCGTTCCGCTCCGGCGGACACCATCGGCGTGATGGTCAGGCCGCCAGGGCGGCCTCGTCGTCGCCGGGACTGCGGTGGCCCGGGCTGCTGGGCAGCCGGTGCAAGTTCTACCAGCCCTGATGGCAACCCAGGGGGCCCGTACCAGCCGATGGACGTCGAGCCGGGAATCGAGATCGGCGCCTCGTTGAAGATCAGGACGGCTGAGCTCAGTTCACGGGCGGCGCCCAGGAAGGGCGTCTGATCAGGCAGAACGGGTGGCCAGCCGGATCGGCGTAGACGTGGTCGCCGGGCAACGGCCGCGCGCCCAGCGCGAGCACCGCCTCCCCTGCCGCAGCCTGGTCGTCGACCATCACGTCGAGGTGCATCTGCTGCGGCACTGCCGACGCCGGCCACGTGGGCGGCGTCAGGTCGGCGGCGCGCTGAAACGCCAGCCCGGACGCCGACGTGCTGGCCGACACGACGACGAAGTCCTCGTCCGCGTAGGTGATCGGGTCGCCGAGGACCGCGCTCCAGAACCGCGCCTCGACCAACGGATCCGGGCAGTCGACGATCAGATGGTGGAGCCGACCGATCGGCAAAGTCGCCACCTCCTTCGTGATCGGGCCCCGGCCCGCGCGGTCAGTATGGCCGCTCGCGAAGGGAAACGGCGTGTCCGGACCGTGTTCGTGCGTCGTCGCCGAGAAGGTGACGCCACAGGCAGCGGCAGGGGAGTGCCCGGTGCCGGCCCCTCGACGCAGCGAAGCGGAGCACGCCGGGCGACGTGGCGCGAGGGAACGAGGGCTCAGCGGGCGGGCACCGGCTCGGCCGAGGGCCGCCACTCGCGCCTGATCAGCCCGTAGACCCACGAGTCGGAGACGTCGCCGTTCACGATGCAGTCCTCCCGCAACGTCCCTTCACGCACGAACCCGAGCTTCTCCAACACACGGGCGGACGCCACGTTGCGTGTGTCGGCCTCCGCCTGCACGCGATTCAGGTCCAGCGTGTCGAATGCCCACCGCAGCAACGCGTGCGCGGCCTCCGTCGCGTAGCCGTGGCCCCACGCCTCCTCGTCGAAGCAGTAGCCCAGCGATGCGCTGCGGTAGTCGGGGTTCCAGCGGTTCAGGCTGCACCAGCCGATGAAAGTCTTGTCGGAGCCACGATCCACGGCCAGCCGCGCACCGGTGCCTGCCTCTGCCATCTGCCGGCAGGCCGCGATGAACCGCTCGGCGCGCACGCGTTCGCTCCACGGCGGCGCGTCCCAGTAGCGCAGCACGTAGGCGTTGCTGTGCAGCGCGAAGAGGTCGTTCGCATCCGCGTCGCCGAAGGGGCGCAGTCTCAGGCGAGTGGTGTGCAGCGTGGGGGTGGGCAGCGACACGGGCGTCAATGTTCCCTCCTGGGATCGGTGGCCGATCCACCAGATATCCGGTGCCGGCCCCCTCGCAAGGGGTTTTCTCGGCGGGCGGGTGCATACACCCGGACGTGCTCGCTCATCGGCACGTCCGGATGTATGCACCCGAGGCTCACCGTCGTCGCCGGTATCGGGCCGGCCCCGACGCTGGTTCGCGTCCGGTCATGAACGACCGCGCGCGGACCGCCGCGTGCCGCAGCCCGGGGCAGGGCCACCGTGCTTCTCGCCCCGGCTCAGGCCCACGGCGGCGGCTCACACCCGGACGAAGGAGTAGTCCCGGTGAGTCCTGCGGATCAGCCGGATACCGATCTTGGCGCGGCGGGCGATCTCCCCGCGGCTGGTGCCCAATCCCTCGGAAGATGAGCCGTTCGGGGCGAAGGGGCACGGGGTCGTCGAAGATGACCGAAAGCTGGACGGGCCAGTGGCTCTCGGGAAGGGGCGCGGCGAGCCGTTGCCCGCACGAGTCCCACTCCACGGCGGCCCGGTTGCTCCGGGCGAGGAGGTCGCCCTTGGCACCGACACCGGAACTGCCGTCGCCAGATCCGGCGAGGCCGCAACGGCAGTGGACGCAGCGGGACGTGGGCAGGGAAAGGCGCGTACGCCCAAGGATCCAGGACAGCACGATATGAGGACGCGTAGACATGATCTCTCTGAAGACCTGACGGAGGGCATGGGAAGAGAGCCGACGGCGACGTCGGCGACCGATGCACGGGGAGGTGCCAGGTTAGAGAGCAGGCGGTGTCACGCGGGGTGAAGTCCTCTCGTGAGTGTCGGAGAAGAAGATCCAGCTAAAGGTAGGGCGGGCAGGGCTGGCGATGCCACCCATTTTGTCCTGGTGCCGAGCGCTGAAGGGCGGGGTCGGCGAGCTGGGCGTCGACCAGGCGCCGATCGCCCCTGCGGCCCCTTCTGCGACATTCCGGCCGCTCCCGGCGACTTGTTTCTCCCGTTGGCCTTCGCCCTGACCTTCGGCGACCTCGCGGGGACGGCCGCAGAGCGGGCGGCCACGCGACGGCGCCTGTCGGCATCGGGAGGGGCCGGCGGATCCACTGTGTCCGAAGCCGAAGTGAGCTAACGATTTCCCGGCGGCGTCGACTCCCTCGGGTCGTGCCCACACCCGCACCCATCAGGCGATACGACTCCGTGCCGGTGCGCGTGCTGGCACGCGGCAGGGAAAGACGCCGACGGATCGGTCTTGATTCGGAAATCGATTGCTGGAACAGTGGCGCCCATGAAGGTTGCGGCCGTTCTGGGCGTCGACATCGGCACATCGAGCAGCAAGGGTGTCCTCGTCGACGCCGACGGCCGGGTTCTCCGCTCGGCGACCCGCCTGCACGAGGTGAGCCGCCCCCGACCGGGCTGGGTGGAGATGGACGCCGACGTCTGGTGGCAGGAGTTCGTCGCGCTCAGCCGTGAACTCCTCGCACCCGGCGACGCCGACGTCGTCGCCGTCGGGGTGAGCGGCATGGGTCCGTGTGTGCTGCTCACGGACGCCGCGAACACCCCGCTGCGCCCCGCCATCCTCTACGGCGTCGACACCCGCTCGACCCCGCAGATCGCGCACCTCACCGAGCGGTTCGGCGCGGCGGAGATCCTCCGGCGCTGCGGCTCGGCACTGTCCAGCCAGGCGGCGGGCGCCAAAGTGGCCTGGGTGGCCGACAACGAACCGGAGCTCTTCGCCAAGGCCCGGCGGCTCTTCATGCCCAGTTCGTGGCTCGCGTGGAAGCTCACGGACCACTACGTGCTCGATCAGCACTCCGCGAGTCAGTGCACACCGCTCTACGACACCGAGGGCCAGGACTGGTACACGCCATGGGCCACGGAGGTCGCACCCGATCTGGTCCTGCCGCCGCTGCGCTGGCCCGACGAGGTGGCCGGGACGGTGACGGCGACCGCGGCGGCCGAGGCCGGCCTGCCCGCCGGCGTCCCGGTCGTCACCGGCACCATCGACGCCTGGTCGGAGGCGATCAGCGTGGGCGCCCACGGCGTCGGCGACCTGATGCTGATGTACGGCACCACCATGTTCCTCGTCCACACGGTGACCGCCCGCCTCACGAACCCGTCGCTGTGGGGCACTGTCGGCGCTCTGCCCGGAACGCGGAACCTCGCCGGCGGCCTGGCCACCTCGGGCGCGATCACGGCGTGGCTGCGCGAGCTGTTCGGCTCACCGGACTTTCCCGAGCTGCTCCGGCTGGCCGAGGCCTCCGGCCCGGGCGCCAACGGGCTGCTCATGCTCCCGTACTTCGCAGGCGAGCGCACGCCCATCCTGGATCCGCGGGCCCGTGGCGTCCTCGCCGGCCTCACCGTCTCGCACACCCGCGGGGACCTGTACCGCGCCGCGCTCGAGGCGACCGCTCTCGGCGTGCGCCACAACATCGAGACGATCGAGGCGAGCGGTGGTGACATCCGGCGGGTCGTCGCGGTCGGTGGCGGCACCCAGGGCGGGCTGTGGACCCAGATCGTCTCGGACGTCACCGGGCGTGCCCAGGTCATCCCGTCGCAGACCATCGGCGCGAGCTACGGAGCCGCGTTCCTCGCCGCGCGGACCGGTTGGCCCGTCTCGATCGAGGCGTGGAACCCCGTCAAGGAGATCCGGCAGCCCCGGGCCGAGCTGGCCGCCGACTACGACGAGCTCTACGGGCTGTACCGCGAGCTCTACACGAGTTCCAAGCGGGTCGCACACGCGCTCGCTGCACGTCAGGACCGTCTTTTGGCCGCCGGCCCGCCGGCGGCCAGCGACACCCCACGCACCGAAGGAGTCGCCCCATGACCCGTTACCCGCTGCCCGTGCTGGCCGACCCGCCCGCCGCGGCGCCCGGCACCGTCTACACGGTGGCCAGCGGCGATCTCCGCCCCCGCGCGAACGTCACGTGCTGGCCCACGCAGCAGCAGCTGGAGGCCGACCTCGCGGCCGCGGTCAACGCGCTCGGCTGGAAGGTCGAGCGCGGCCACGCCTTCGACCCGGACAAGAGCCACGGTTTCATCGACAGCCAGCGCGCCGGAATCGAGGTCTTCAAGCACATCCCGGTCGACGCGCCGCTCATCGTGGTCGAGGCGGTCTGGCAGTACAGCCACCACGTCCTGGCCGGGCTGCGCAGCCACCGGGGACCGATCCTCATCGTCGCCAACTGGAGCGGCGAGTTCCCGGGCCTGGTCGGCCTGCTCAACCTCACCGCGAGCCTCACCAAGGCGGGCGTACGGCACTCCGCGCTGTGGAGCCGGGACTTCACCGACGACTGGGCGGTCAACGGGCTGCGCACCTGGCTGGAGACCGGCGAACTGCGCCACGACACCAGCCACGTCCGCGATCTGCCCGCCCTGCCGGACGACGCGGAGGTCGGGCTCGGTCGGGCCCTGGCCGCGCAACTGGTCCGGGAGAAGGCCGTCATCGGTGTCTTCGACGAGGGCTGCATGGGGATGTACAACGCGATCTTCGACGACGAGCTGATCAACCCGCTGGGCATCTACAAGGAGCGGCTGTCGCAGAGCGCCCTGGTCGCCGAGATGGCACGGGTCCCCGACGAGGAGGCCCACGCGGTCCGCCGCTGGCTGGACGAGGCCGGGATGACGTTCCACACCGGCACCGACGAGGCGACCGAGCTCACCGACGCCCAACTCACAAGCCAGTTCAAGATGTACGTCGCCGCCCTGCGCATCGCGGACGACTTCGGCCTGGACGCGGTCGGCATCCAGTACCAGCAGGGGCTGAAGGACACCGTCCCCGCCAGCGACCTGGCCGAGGGGCTGCTCAACAACGTCCAGCGGCCACCGGTGCGCAGCCGCGACGGCAGTCGCGAACTCTACGCGGGCGCGCCGCTGCCGCACTTCAACGAGGTCGACGAGGGGGTGGCCGTCGACTCGTTGGTCACCAACCGCATCTGGACCGCCATGGGCCTCGACCCGGCCACCACCCTGCACGACATCCGGTGGGGCGAGACCTACGGCGACGACTTCGTCTGGGTGTTCGAGATCTCCGGCTCGGTGCCGGCGTCGCACAACGGCGGGTACGACAAGTCGTACAGCATGCGGCAGCCGCCGATGTTCTTCCCGCTCGGCGGCGGCACGCTGAGCGGGGTCTCCAAGCCGGGCGAGATCGTCTGGTCCCGGGTGTTCATCATGGACGGTGGGCTGCATGTCGACCTCGGCCGCGCGACCGTCGTCGAGCTTCCCGAGGAGGAGACCCGGCGCCGGCTGGAGGCCACGAACCCGCAGTGGCCGATCATGCATGCCGTGCTGCACGGGGTCGGCCGCGACCAGCTGATGGCCCGCCACAAGGCCAACCACGTCAACGTCGCCTACGCGCCGGACGCGGAGACCGCCGACCGGGCCCTGCGGGTGAAGGCCGCGCTGTTCGCCGAACTCGGCGTCCAGGTGCACCTCTGTGGCGACGTCAGCCTCTGAGTAACCGCTCGGAGACCCGGCCGGTCGTGGGGCCCGGCCGGGTCGCCGGGCCGGAGTGCGGCCCCCTGCCGTACCGGCGAGCTGTCAGCTCGGGCGGGTGGAGCTGTCGCGCACCTGGAGCCCGGTGCTGAGCGTGACGGTCGACGGCAGTCGCGACGGGTTGGCGATCCGTTCGGTGAGCAGCCCGGCGGCGGCGCGTCCGAGGTCGTACGTCGGTTGGGAGACGGTGCTCAGCGACGGCCGGACCAGGTGTGCCCACGGAATGTCGTCGAAGCCGACGACCCCGACCTCGTCCGGCACCCGGATGCCGCGGTCGACGAGGCATTCGACGGCGCCCACGGTCATCAGGTTGTTCGTGGCGAAGACGCTGTCGGGCGGGTTGTCGCTGTCGAGCAGCGAGGCCATGGCCCGGTAGCCGCCCTCCTCGCGGAAGTCCGCGTACCGCACCAGGGCGTCGGTCGCCTCCCGCCCGCGCGCCCGCAGCGCGCGCTGGTAGCCCCGGAGCCGCTGGGCGGCCGTGGAGATCCGGCGGGGGCCGGTTATGCAGGCGACTCGCTGGTAGCCGTTGTCGAGCAGGTGCGTGGTCGCCAACCCCGCCCCGTGCACGTTGTCGACGAGCACCGTGTCGATGGTGACGCCGCGCAGCTGACGGTCGATCGCCACGACCGGGATGCGGGCCTCGAGGAGCCGGTTGATCACCGTCGAGCGCCCCGACGTGGAGATGATGACCCCGGCCATCCGTTCGGCAAGGACCGCCGCGATGTACCGGGACTCCTTCTCGGGGTCCTCGTCGGTGTTGCACAGGACCACGGAGTAGCCGGCGCTCTGCGCGACGTCCTCGACCCCACGCACCATCGAGGTGAAGAAGGGGTTGCCGATGTCGGAGATGATGACCGCCCAGAGGCTGGTCTGGCTCAGGCGCAGGTTGCGGGCGACCGCGTTGGGACGGTAGTCGAGGTCCTGCATCGCCTGGTGCACGCGCGCGGCCATGACTGGATCGACCGTGGTGCGGCCGTTCAGCACCCGCGAGACCGTCGCGGGCGAGACCTGAGCCTGCCGCGCCACGTCGTAGATCGTCGCCATTCGCCTCCATCCGGTGGATTCCTACGATGACAAGCCCGAGAACGAGTGCCTGCCGCCCGTACCCTCGCGGGTTCGGGGACTGGGCATCATACGGGCGGAAAGTGACGGGACAGTCACGGGCGTCCGGCGCCGGCGCTCGACGCGAGCACCGACACGTTCAGCCGTTGAGCATCACCTGGATGGCGTCTCCCCGACCGACCACGACCTCGGCGTCCAAGGTAACGAGAATGCGCCCGTCCCGGCACGACCAGTCACGCACGGGCAGCCTGCGATTGCCCAGACGTACCGTCACCCGTGCCGGGGAACGCGTCACCGCCAGAGCGATGCTGGACACCCGGAGGCGGCCGTACCGGACCTCGACCGTACCGGTGAGGTGCCCGCCGTGGCGCTCCTGCCGGAAGAGGCCCCACCCCTCCGCCGAGGTGAACGCGGCGGCGAACCTGTCGGGGCTGATCCGGGGCGCGAACCCGATGTGGCCGCGAGGGCCGTGGTGCTCGAAGCCGCAGGCCGCGAGATAGACACCGTGGCTGGCCATGGCCCGGGCGTAGTGATCGCCGCACTCGATCTCGTTGTACGGGTTGCGCTTGCCCGCGGCGTACCGCTCGTGCACCGCCCGGGTGAGGCTGAGCCCCTCCTCGACCAGGCCCTCCTGGAGCATGTGCGCCGCGACCTGGTACTCCTGGCCCGTCCACACCTCATTGAAGTACATGGCGGCCCAGCTCGCCGGGTTCCCGGCCGCGGTGTCGGCGCCGCCGTGCGGCCAGGTGGTCATCAGCATGCCGTACTCGTGGTCCATCGCGAACCAGCGACCGCCCGGGATGACGCTGCCCTCGCGGTAGGCGGCGTGGTCGGGCGTGAAGTTGTACCGGTAGAGGCTTTCCAGGGCGCTGACGGCCTGCTCCGCCGGTACGACACGGGGCAGCCCGAGCTGACCGGCGAGGCTCTGCCCGAAGAGTTGGTCGATGTGGCACCCGCGGTTGCTGTTGATGGCGTCGGCGTGGGCCGGGTCGATCTCCTGGATGAAGTACTCGCCGTTGAAGAGTTCCGTGGACAGGTGCCGGCTGCCGGAATCGGCGAGGGTCCGACACCGGTCGGCGAACTCGGGCTGGCCCACCTCGTCGGCCATCGCCGCGCCCGCCCGCAGCGCCGCGACGTACATTCCGGTGATCCAGGCGATCTGGCCGTACCAGGTGGTGTCGAGCGTGTTCGGCTGCGGGCCGTCGAGTGTGCCGTCCGGGCCCACGTCGTGTTCCATGATCCATTCCAGCGCGCGCCGTAGCCGGGGCCAGTTCACCCGCAGGTAGGTGTCGTCCGGCGCGGTCAGGTGTTCCCGGTAGCAGCGCAGGATCGTGCCGCACTGCCCGTCGGTGGCCCAGCCCATGTCGGCCTCGGCGCGGTTGCCGATCTGGCCCGTGTCCGGGTGGAATCCGATGCCGAGATCCACCCTGCTGCGGGTGTCGCGTTCCAGCTGGGGGAAGAGCCGGGCGATGGACTGGGCGTAGTTCCATACGTGCTCGCAGGTGCCCGCGCAGCAGTACACACCCTCCCAGCCGTAGAACCGTCCGTCGTCGAACAGGTAGCAGGTGTTGGTGGCGAGCGTCGACGCGGGGGCCAGGGTGCGCTCCAGGAACCAGTGCGGCAGGGTGGCGTCGGTGTACCAGGTCTTCACCCAGGTGCGGGTGTCGGCCTCCAGTCGGTCGAGGTCGTGGGCGACGTGTTCCACCACCGCGCGGGCGTCGGCGAACCGGGTCGCGTAGTGCCGGCGCAGGCTGTCCGAGCCGCGCAGGAAGCTGAGCGAAACGCGGTCCGGCACGGGGAAGTGCCAGCCGAGCACGAATCGCACGGTGCGGCTCTGGCCGGGCGCGAGGCGGACCGCCACGCTCACCGATCCGGCCTGCCCGGCCAGCGAGCCGTCCACCTCCGCGGGGCCGGCCTTGGCCGCGAACACCTCGTCGAGGCTGTCCCATTCGGCGAGCGACGGACGCGTCACCGCCCGGTTGTCGAGCGCGGCGAGAACGAGTGTGCCGTTGTCGGGCACCTGGTCCAGGGGCCGGGTATCCGTCGGCACGTCGCTGAAAACGATGCGGTCGACGTTGACGTGCCCCCACCCGCCGGTGTCCGCGTCCACGACCTCGATGACCGCCGTGCGGCCCTGGTACGCCGACAGGTTCATCGTCGCCACGCTGACCGGCTCCGCGTCGCGGCCGGCCACGCTGGCCACCAAGGCGCCGTCGACCAGGAGGTTGACGCACGTGCTGCCGCGGTGGCTTCCGCCGCCCACGGCCACGTTGACGTAGCGGCGCTCCACGGTGAACGGCCGGCTGGTCAGCTTGCCGGTGGCGCCGTCGGCTCGACCCGAGTCACCGCCGGAGCCGCGGAAGTCGTGCGACGTCACGAACCGCTGCCCGGACGCGCCGAGATCGCCGAAGCGCTTCATGTAGTCCGGCACCTCGGAGACTAGCACCGGGCCGGCGTCGAACGCGCTGCCCTCGACGGTCCAGCCCTCGTAGGTGTCCCGCTCCCAGTCCTCGAACACGATCTCCGGGCGGGGTGCGACGTCGGTGAACACGATCCGGTCGACGTTGACGTGCCCCCACCCGCCGGAGTGGGCGTCGACGATCTCGATGACCGCGGACTTCCCCTCGTACGCGGAGACGTCCAGGTAGACGCTGTGCATGGCCTCGGCGTTACGACCGGTCGCCGTGGCGACCACCGCGTCGTCGACGAGCAGGTTGACGCAGGTCTGGCCGGGGTGGTTGCCGCCGCCGACGGACAGCCGGACCGACTTGCGCGGGACCGTGAACGGGGCGCTGGTGAGCTTGCCGGTCGGCGCGTCGGCCCGGCCGATGTCGCCGTCGGCCCCGCGGAAGTCGTGCGAGGTGACGAGTCGCTGTCCGGTCGCGTTGAGCGGCCCGCCGTTCTTCATGTAGTCCGGCATCGCGGAGACCAGCACCGGGCCGGCGCCGAAGGCGGTGCCCTCGACGGTCCAGCCGTCGTAGGTGTCGCGCTCCCAGTCCTCGAAGACGACGTCGGGGCGGTCGGCCGTCTCGGTCTGCTCGGCGGCCGAGAACTGGACTCCGCGCAGCGACCCGTCGCCGAACGCCGTCGACCGCAGCGTGATCCCGCGCTGCGTCCTGGTGTCCAGGCAGGCGGGATTCTCGACGTAGCCGAGCAGGGTGGCGTCCACCGGTCGGTGCGAGGTGTTGCGCAGCGTGTACACCAGCACGGTCGCCGGCAGCGTCGAGTCCGCGACCGACAGCGGTACGAACGGCGAGAATCCCTCCAGGGTCACCTCGACCGGAGCGTCGGCGTCCCGGTACCGGACCGTGCCCATGGGGTACTGCCCGGTGAAACGCACCTGGTCGAAGCCGCCGGCGTCGAGCGCGCGGGTCTGGACCCGCCCGCCCGACAGGGTCCGCAGGGCGAAACCGTGCCGGACGGGCGAGGCGGGCTGCCGAGGGCTCGCGTACCCGACGTCGGTGGTGCCGGCCGCCGGTCGGTTGAAGATGTCCCAGTTCCACAGCCGCCCGTCGCCGCCGAGGTACAGCTGGCCGGTGGCGCCACCGCCGACCGGCATACCGAGCCAGCGGAGGTCGGTGCCCTCGTAGCTGGTCGGCTCGCCCCGGCGGTACAGCGCCGTGGACCAGTCGGGTGGCAGCGCCTTGTCGACCGGCACGCCGATCAGCCGATCCTCGGGTACGCCGAGGGCGGCGGCGGCTTCGGCCCGGGAGCCGGCGAGCAGGGTGCCGGCGGCGACCCCGAGGGAGAGGGCGAGGAAGTGCCGACGGTTCGGGCCGCAGGCGTTGCCGGCGCAGCACTGGTCGTGCGACTGGTCTGCCATGGGTGCTCCTGACGGTCAGGCCGATGCGGCCGGGAGACGGTGCACGGGGCGGGGGTAGGACGGTGCGAAGGCGTTCGCCGGGCCGGGCCGGGCGGCGGCGCCGGTCGCGAGGTCGGCGTCGTAGGCGGCGGCCCGTACCAGGGATTCCAGGTCCTCCGGTGGGCAGGTGGCGCGGACGTTGAGCAGCACGGTGGCGCGGGCCACCGCCGGTCCGTCGGGCCCGGTGGGCTCGTGCCGCGGCGGATCACCGGCGGCCACGACGCTCATGCGGATCAGCCCGGCGGGCGACCGGACGGCGAGTTTGGCGTGACCGATGACGTCTCCCCGCCGGGCACAGGCGGCGGAGAGCGATTCGAGGGCGACGTGTGCCCAGCGACGTGCGGAGAATCCCTTTCCGGCCGAGACCTGCCACACCTGGTTGAGCCAGCTCAGCCGCGCCTCCGCCGCGGCGTACCGGTCGTAGTCGACCGCCAGGTCCACGTCCCGGCCGCGAGGTGGCTCGCCGGTCCACCGCGCGACGAGCTCGTCGACGTGCTCGCCGAGGCTCGCGCTGTAGCCGAGGACGCCCGCGCCCGGATAGCCGCGCCGGATCTGGCCGAGGAGCGCGTCGAACTCGGCGCGGGGCAGGGTGTCGGACTTGTTGACCGCGATGAGGTTCGCCTCGGCGAGCTGGCGGTCGAACAGGTAGCCGAGGTCGCCGTCGAGCACGCCGACGCGCGCCGGGTCGACGATCGTGGTGAGGGGAGCCAGCGTGAGGCGGTCGCCGTAGCGGGCCCGCAGGGGGCGGATGACCGTCGCCTGCAGGTCGGTGCAGCTGCCGACGGCCTCGGCCAGGACGGTGTCCGCACGTCCGGTGTCGAGCAGGTCCGTCACCAGGTCGGCGAGGTCCTCGAAGCGGCAGCAGAAGCAGCCGTCGGTCACCTCGCCGACGTCGGGCACCGCGTCCCGGGCCAGTTGGGTGTCGACCAGGTCGCTGCCCTGGTCGTTGGTGATGACCGCGACCCGGCCGCCGCGCGCGGTGAGCAGCCGTCCGGCGGCCAGCATGGTGGTGGTCTTGCCCGCGCCGAGGAATCCGGTGAGGACGACGAGTCGGGGCACGGCTGCCCCCTCCCAGCGCGCCGCGCGACCGTGGCGCGCTCTCGTGAACGAGAAATCGTTTGCTCAGTTCTTTTCGAGGACCATAGGAGTGGCGGATGGGGCTGTCAACGTCGAAGTGCCGCCGACCTCGTCGTGAACATTCAAGGATTGACCGCCGTGCGACGGCTGCCTAACCTGGTCGCAGCTGCAGCGAGAAATCGATTCCTTGTCGTGCCTCACGATCCGCCCCACCCACCGATGTGGAAAGGCGATTCATGACACCCACCACCCGTGTACGACGTACCTCGCCGCGGCGGCTGCTCGGTGCCGCCGCCGCGGCGACGCTCATCGCCGGCTCGGCCGTCGTCGGTCTCACCGCACCCGCCTCGGCCTCCACCGGACCGACCACGAACGGCCCCGTCGGCTGGGACGTCTACCGCCGGCTCGACCGGCTCCCGGAACTCACCGACGGGTCCCGGGCCTACCAGTTCTCCAGCTTCGACCGCAGCGGTGGCAACGACGACGGCTTCTCCGGCCGGTACTCGTGCCTGCGCACCAGCGCCGAGGGCTGCGTCATCGCCGAGGCGACCGGCGCCGGCGAGATCGACTCGATCTGGTTCACCCGCGACGAGGGCAACGTCTCCGCCACGGGCACCATCACGGTCGTCCTCGACGGAAAGACCGTGCTCGACGCCAAGCTCCAGGACGTCGTGGACGGCAAGCTCGGTGCTCCCTTCGTCTACCCGGTGGTCGCCAACGCGGCGCAGAGCTCCGGCGGCGTCTACATCAAGGTGCCCATGACCTACCGCAGCTCGATGCGGGTCACCACGGAGAAGAATCCGGTCTTCCACCACGTCTCCTACCGGAAGTTCACCTCCTCGGACGGCGTCCGCACCTTCGACCCCACCGACCGGGCCGAGGACGTCATCGCGCAGCTCAAGGCCGCCGGCACCCGCGACCCCAAGCCCGCCCAGCCGGGCGCCACGACAGCTGAGCGCACCTTCGCCGTCCCCGCGGGCGGTCGGGCGACCCTCGCCAGTGGCGTGGGCCCCGGCGCGATCACCGCACTCCGGCTGAAGATCCCGCAGCTCGCCGGCGCGCCCGAGCCGATCGCCGACGACGGTCGCGCCTTCGGCGCCGGCGGCGGCAGCGAGTTCACCGTCGCCGTCGACCCGGCCAACACCGGCGTCCGGCTCACCCGCCGGCTCGACCCGCACATCGGGCACCAGCGGGCCCGCATCCTGGTCGACGGCGTACCGGTCGCCGAGTGGCCCGCCAACGACCCGGTGCCGTTCGGTACCTGGCTGGACCAGACCGTCGAGCTGCCGGCGAGCGCCACGGCCGGCAAGTCGAAGCTGACCATCCGCAACGAGTTCGTCTCGTCCGACCTCGACGTCAACGAGTTCACGTACTGGGTCGACAGCCTCGTCTCCGGCGCCGCGAAGCGCACCGACACGGTCGACCTGGGCCCGGCGCACACCGACGTCGAGGCGGCGCACGGCTACCGGATCACCGCGCAGACCTGGCAGGGCAGCAATACCTCGTCCTACCCGGCCGACGACGAGCGCAAGGCCGCCGTCGCCGCGTCCGACGCGGTGCTGCGTGACACCCGGCTGCGCATCTCGTTCGACGGCAGGACCACGGTGGACGCCCCGCTCGGCGAGTTCTTCGGCACCGGCCTCGGGCTGCACTCCGTCCGGTCCCTGATGTTCGGCGTCGACCCGACGACCGCGACGCTGTCGGCCTGGTGGCCGATGCCCTACCGGTCGCGCTGGTCGATCGAGCTGCGCAACGGATCCGACGTGGCGATCAAGCCGTCGGTGGCCACGGTGACCACGGCGCGGTCCGCCAAGTGGGCGGCGGCCCTGCGGCCGACCGGCGACACCGGCTACTTCCGGGCGACCGCGACCAGCGCCGACACCACGCCGGGCGCGGACCACCTCTTCCTCGACGTCGCGGGACGGGGGAAGTTCGTGGGGGTCACCCACACCATGGAGGGGCACATCCCCGCCGGCAACCAGCGCGACTACCTGGAGGGTGACGAGCGCGTCTACGTGGACGGCGCCCAGAGCCCGAGCATCCACGGCACCGGCACCGAGGACTTCTACGAGAGCGGCTGGTACTTCAACCACGGCACGTTCTCCGCGCCGATGAACGGCAACCCGGCCCACGAGATCGCCGACTACGGCTGCCGGTACGACTGCACCGGGGCGTACCGGCTCATGCTCGCGGAGTCGGTGGCGTTCTCGACCGGACTGCGGTTCGGCATCGAGCACGGCCCGGGCGACCAGGACCCGGCCCGGTACGGCTCCACCGCGTACTGGTACGGCCAGGACACCGTCGGGCAGCGCTGGACGGACACGGTCGACGTGGGCGACGCGGCCAGCGAGGCGGCTCACCAATACGCCTCCGGCGGTGACCGGACGGTGCTCACGGCGACCTTCGAGGGCGACGACGGCGCGCCCCGACCGGCGACCGACGACGTCCGCGCCTCCACCGACCCGATCCGGTTCCGGGTGGCCCTCGACGAGGACAACGCGGGCGCGGTCCTGCGCCGGGTCGGCGACCAGTCGGCCGCGTACCAGTCGGTGGCGGTCCGGATCGACGGGCGCGACGCCGGCACCTGGTCGCAGCCCCTGGCCAACGCGTCGCACCGGTGGCTGGAGGACGAGTACCGGCTCCCGGCCGCGCTCACCCGGGGCAGGGACGCGGTGACGGTCACCCTGACGCCGACCGCCGGCGCTCCGGCCTGGTCCGCGGCCCGGTACGCGGTGCTCAGCCTGGTCACGCCGTTCACCGACCACCAGCGGCCGGGCGCGGTCAGCCGGCTCACCGCCACCAGCGGCACGACCAACGCTGTGACGGTGGCCTGGCAGCCGGCCCGCGACGACGTCTACGCCCCCCGGTACGAGGTGTTCGCCTCCCGCCAGGCGGGCTTCACGCCGGGGCCGGGCAACCGGGTTGGCACCACGACCCGCCCGAGCTTCGAGCACGCGGGTCTGGGGCTGCGCGAGACCTGGTACTACCGGGTGCGCGCGGTGGATGCGGCCGGCAACGCCGGGCCGTACTCGCCGACCGCCTCGGCCAGCACGGGCGACACGCTGCGGATCGAGGGCGAATCGCTCCTGCCCGCGGTCAGCGCGGACGCGCCGGCGGACCCGCAGGGCGACTGCTGCGGCATCCACTGGTCGCAGAGCGCGCAGCTGTGGTTCCACGCGAACGGCCCGAACCAGAGCGTCACCGTCAACTTCACCGTGCCCACCACCGGGACCTACGACCTGCGCCTCGTGCAGACGCTGGCCCGGGACTACGGCACCAACACGGTGGCGATCGACGGTGCCCGCATCGGGCCGACCTTCGACGCGTACCACTCGCCGGAGGTGGTCGTGAGCGACCCGCTCGACTACGGCCGGCGGGAGCTGACGGCGGGCCGGCACACGCTCACGCTCGCCGTGACCGGCAAGGCCGCCGCGTCGGTCGGCTACCTGGCCGGGCTCGACTACGTCGAGGCGCGGCTCGTCTCGTGACCGACCGGAGCCGCCGGGTCCGCACCGGGCCCGGCGGCTCCGACCCGCAGCAGACCCGCAGACGACTCAGAGGTGCCGCATGACAGAACGCCCGCTGGTCCGGATGACCGGCATCGGCAAGCGGTTCGGCGGTGTGCACGCCTGCCGCGACATCGACCTCACCGTCCGAGCGGGTGAGGTGCACGCGCTGCTCGGCGAGAACGGCGCCGGCAAGTCGACACTGATCAACATTCTCTCCGGCGTGATCACCGAGTACGACGGCGCCATCGAGGTCGAGGGGCGGCCCGTGACCTTCGGCGGCCCCGCCGGCGCCCAACGCGCCGGCATCGCCACCATCCACCAGGAGCTCGACCTGGTGGCCGGGCTCTCCATCGCGGAGAACATGTTCCTCGGGCGCGAGCCGCGCACCCGGGTGGGCACCGTCGACATCCGCCGGATGCGCCGGCAGGCCACCGACCACCTGCGTACGCTCGGCGCCGACCTCGACCCACGGCGGCTCGTCGGGTCGCTGCGCGTCGGCGAGCAGCAACTCGTCGAGATCGGCCGGGCGCTGTCGCTGGACGCACGGGTGCTGATCATGGACGAGCCGACCGCCGCGCTGGCGGACGCCGAGGTCGAACGTCTCTTCGCGACGATCGCGGAGCTGCGCCGGGCGGGCGTCGGCATCGTCTACATCTCGCACCGGATGGCGGAGATCGAGGTCATCGCGGACCGGGTCACCGTGCTGCGCAACGGCAGCGTCGCGGGCAGCGTCGACCCGAAGGCCGCCTCCCGCGACGACATCATCCAGCTGATGGTCGGCCGGTCGGTCGACGCGCTCTACGGAGAGGGGCGCAACGAGCCCGGGGACGTGCTGCTCGACGTCCGCGGACTCGCCGTGACGCCACGCCGGCCGACACCCGGGCGGACCGAGCCGGCCGGTGTCGACCTCACGGTGCGCTCCGGCGAGATCGTCGGACTCGCCGGGCTGATGGGCGCGGGCCGCACCGAACTGCTCGAGACGCTCTTCGGTGCCGCGGGCTCCGGCCGCCGCGCCGGCCAGGTGACGTTCGACGGCCGCCCGTACCGCCCGCACGGCCCACGGTCAGCCCTGGCCCGCGGGGTGGCGTTCGTCCCCGAGGACCGGCGTGGCGCCGGACTGATGCTCGAGCACTCGGTGACCGACAACGTCGTGCTCTCCGCGCTGTCGACACTGACGACGCTCGGCCTCGTCCGCCGGCAGGCGGTGAAGCGGACGGTGGCCGGGCAGCTCAGCGCCCTGGCGGTGAAGGCCGCCTCGCCCACGGTCCCGACCGCCACGCTCTCCGGCGGCAACCAGCAGAAGATCGTGTTCGCCAAGCAACTGCTGACGCGACCGCGGCTGCTGCTGCTCGACGAGCCGACCAGAGGCGTCGACATCGGGGCCAAGGCCGAGATCTACCGGCTGCTGCACCAACTCGCCGACACCGGCATGGCGATCCTGCTCGCCTCGTCCGAACTACCGGAGCTGCTCAGCCTCTGTGACCGGGTCGTCGTCCTGCACCGCGGTCGCACCGCGGCCGCGCTGCCCCGCGCGTCCGCCACCCAACAAGCGATCCTCGCCGCGGCCAACGGTGACGATGCCAAGGAGGCCCGATGAACTCGCCGACCCCCACCTCCGTCGCCGAAGCGCCGCGCGAGACACCGCCCCGCCGCCGGCCCATCCGGCTGCCGCGGGACCGGCACGCGATCGTCGACAGCTTCTTCCGGTTCCAGAGCCTGTTCGGCCTGGCCGCCGTCTTCATCATCGCGATCGCCGTGTCGCCCGTCCGCAACGGCGAGAGCGTCTTCCTCAGCTCCGGGAACCTCGCCAACATCGTCCGGGCGGTCTCGGAGATCGGCATCATCGCGGTCGGGATGACGTTCGTGATCCTGATCGGCGGGATCGACCTCTCCGTCGGGGCGGTGCTCGGGCTCGCCGCGGTCGGGTCGGCCACCCTCATGGTCGACAGCGGCATGGGCATCCTGCCGACGGTCCTGATCGTGCTGTTGATCGGCACCGCGTTCGGCGCCACCCAGGGTGCGATCGTCGCCCGGCTCGGCATCCAGTCGTTCATCGTCACCCTCGCCGGCCTGCAGGCGGCCCGGGGCATCGCCCGGATGTGGTCCGGCGGGCTGGGCATCCCCATCGCCTACGGTGACGGACCGCAGGAGGCCCCGGAGGCGTTCTCGACGCTGAGCGGATCGATCAACGGGATCCTCCCGGTGCCGGCACTGCTGTTCCTCGCCATCGGCGTCGGTGCGCTGCTGGTGCTGCGCACCACGGCCTTCGCCCGGCACGTCTACGCAATCGGCGGCAACGAGAAGGCCGCCCGGCTCTCCGGGGTGCCGGTGCGCCGCGTCCGCATCACCGTGTTCGCGATCGCCGGCCTGCTCGCCGCACTGGCCGGGATCATCCACGCCGGGCAGCTCAACCAGGGGAGCCCGAACGACGGCGCCGGCTACGAGCTGGACGCGATCGCGGCGGTCGTCATCGGCGGGACGAGCCTTGCCGGTGGCAGTGGATCCATGGGCGGCACCATCGCCGGCGCCCTGCTGCTCGGAATCCTCAACAACATCCTCGCCCTCAACAACATCGACGCGAACGTGCAGCTGGTCGTGAAGGGCCTGGTCATCGTGGCTGCCGCCGCGTTGCAGAAGCTACGTCCCCGCATCGCCTGACCCACCACCCAATGGAGGAAACCATGCGTTACGCCCGAAGAGCCGCCACGATCCTGGCGCTGGCCGCGCTCGTCGCCACCTCGGCGTGCAGCGT
This sequence comes from Micromonospora sp. NPDC005707, assembly GCF_040631005.1. NCBI lineage: Bacteria > Bacillati > Actinomycetota > Actinomycetes > Micromonosporales > Micromonosporaceae > Micromonospora > Micromonospora sp. NPDC005707. Next base: position 15,200 of record NZ_JBEXYR010000018.1, on the reverse strand, counting down.
CGAGGACGACCCCGGCAGCGGCAGCTCCGATGCCTCGGCGAAGTGCGGCAGCGGCAAGGACTTCCTGATCGGCATGTCCCAGGCCAACAACGCCGAGCCGTACCGGCAGGTCATGAACGACGACGTGAGCAACGCCGCGAAGTCCGTGCCCGGTTTCAAGGTGGTCGTCTCGGACGCGGCTCAGGACAACAGCAAGCAGGTGGCCGACGTGGAGAACTTCCTCTCCCAGGGCATCAACCTGCTGATCATCTCGCCGAACGAGGCGAAGCCGCTGACCGCGGTGGTCAAGAAGGCGTACGACCAGGGGATCCCGGTCATCGTGCTGGACCGCAAGGTCGAGGGTGACGCCTACACGGCCTTCATCGGTGGCGACAACGTCGCGATCGGAAAGGCGGCGGGCGAGTACTACGCGAAGACGCTGCTGCCGCAGGGCGGCAAGGTCGTGGAGATCTCCGGCCTGCCCGGCTCCACCCCGGCCGCCGAGCGCGCCCAGGGCTTCCGGGAGGGCATCGCCAGCAACCCGAAGATCGAGATCGTGGCGAGCCAGACCGCCGAGTGGCTGCGGGAGAAGGGGCAGAGCGTCATGGACGCGATGCTCAAGGCCAACCCGAACATCGATGCGGTGTACGCGCACAACGACCCGATGGCGGAGGGCGCCTACCTGGCGGCGAAGGCGGCCGGCAAGGAAACGGCGATCAAGTTCACCGGGATCGACGCGCTGCCCGTCCCCTCGGGCGGCATCAAGGCCGTCGAGCAGGGCCGCCTCCAGGCGACGTTCCAGTACCCGACCGGCGGGCGTGAGGCGGTCGACCTGGCCAAGAAGATCCTCGTCGACTGCGCCAAGGACGTCCCGAAGACGACCACCCTCGGCACCCAGCAGATCACCAAGGAGAACGCCGCGGAGGTCTACACCACGCTCGGCGGCAAGCAGTAGGGCCCCGGCGCTGGTCCGCCGCCGGAGGCAGGCGGCGGACCCGCGCGCCAGGCGCCCGTCCCGCGCACCACCTCGCCACCCGTAGAGCTCTGGAGGAACGCATGCCCCGTTCACCGTCCCGCGTCGGTCGGCTGTCCGCGCTGCTCGCCCTCGCCCTGGGCCTGATCGTGGCCCCGGCGCCGGCCCGGGCCGCCGACACCGCCGCGCTGAGCAACCAGCCGTACGAGAACCGGTCCGTCCAGGTCACCGCCGGCGAGTTCGTGAACGTGTACGACCCCGGCGTCGGCGAGAACGAGCGCTGGTACTACAACGACCACACCATGGTGCGTGACCGAGCGACGGGCCGGTGGCACGTCTTCGCGATCACCCACGCCGAGCCGGCCAACCCGTTGGACGAGAAGTTCTTCGGCCATGCCACGGCGCCGTCACCCCGCGGCCCCTGGACGAAGCAGCCGTTCGCCCTGCAGGCCGACCCGAGCGCGGGGGAGACGCACATCTGGGCGCCGTACGTGCTGTTCCACGGCGGCACCTACTACATGTTCTACGCGGGCGGCACCGCCGATCACGAGGCGTACCGGATGCACCTCGCCACGTCCAGGGACCTGACGACCTGGACGCGGCACCCGGGCAACCCGCTCTTCACCGACGGCTTCGACGGCCGGGACCCGATGGTGACCCGGGTCGGCAACCAGTGGGTCATGTACTACACCGCCAACAGCACCCCGGCCGGTGGCCACCACATCGTCGCCTACCGCACGAGCCGTGACCTCGTGCACTGGAGCGACCGGCGGACGGCCTTCGAGCACCCGGCCACCGGCACCTTCGGCGGGCCGACCGAGTCGCCTTTCGTGGTGCACCACGACGGCTCGTGGTATCTCTTCGTCTGCTGCGAGAGCGGCTACCAGGACACCCGTGTGTACCGCAGCGAGGACCCGTTCCACTTCACGGTCGACCAGCTCGCCGGCCGGATCGAGGCGCACGCCGCCGAAGTGGTCAAGGACGACTCCGGCACCGGTCAGTGGTACGTCACGGGCGCCGGCTGGGGGCAGGGCGGGCTCTGGCTGGCGCCGCTGAACTGGCGTACGCCGGTGGTGACGAAGGGGCGGCTCGTCAGCACGCCCTACTACCGCGCCGTCGTGCAGACGGCGCCCGAGTCCCGGCTGGTTTCCTACGAGGCCGACCCGACCGGCCGGGGCGCGTACCGCCCCGTGACGGATTCGTCGTTCCGTTCCACGGCGCCCTACCTCGCGGTCGGGACCTTCGGGCCCACCGACACGGCAGGCCCCGCCCGGAACGTGACCGTGTCGGCCGACGGCACGGACCTGCTCCTGGCCGGCATCCCGCTCGGCGACGAGCCGGTGACCGTCGACTGGCGCTTCCGGTTCGCACCGGCCACGGTGGACGTCGACCTCCTCTGGCACGTCACCGGCCCGACCAGCGCGCCGGTCTGGGAGGCCGCCTGGAATCTCGACTCGACCCTGCCCCGGCTCGCGGACCCCGCCGGCGCCGATCGCGACGGGGACGCGGCAGGCTTCACCCCGTGGGTGCTCGCCACGGACGACGCCATGACGTTGGCGGTCGCGTACCGGGCCGGGTCGGCCTGGAGCGAGGACAACCGGTGGTTCAACCGGCCGAGCGGCTCCGTCGCCTGGCAGCCGCTGTGGCAGCCGGGTGGGCGGTCACTGCCGGTGGGCGACCTCACGGGCGGGACCTGGCGTATCGGCGTGAGCGGCGCGCCCGCCGACACCGGGTTCGCACAGGCCCTGGCGGCCTCGCTCAACGGCGCGGCGTAGCCTCCGGCCCCGCGGCCGGCCACCGGAGCAGGTGGCCGGCCGCGGGAAGTCGCGGCAAAGATTCTCCGGGGCCGCGTCGATCCGCGGTCCGCTCGTTCGACATTAGGGTGCGAGGGCCGAGAGGCGGCCCCGCCGGACGAGGAGAACGCGATGCCGAAGTACCTGCTGATCATGCGGGGCACCGACGAGTCCAACGCGGCCATGATGGCCAACATCGACGAGATGATGACCACGACCCGCCAGTTCATCGAGGAGATGGTCAAGGCCGGCGTTCTCCTCGCGGCCGAAGGGCTGGACGATCCGGGCCAGGGCGTCGTGGTCGACTTCAGCGGCGAGGTCCCGGTGGTCACGGACGGGCCGTACGGGGAGACCAAGGAACTGTTCGGGGGCTTCTTCCTGCTCGACGTCGCCTCGAAGCAGGAGGCGGTCGAGTGGGCCAAGCGGGTGCCGGCGGCTCCCGGGGCCAAGATCGAGGTCCGGCGGGTGCCCGGGAGCGACGAGGTCCCGCAGGTCGGCGAGTGACCGCCGAGGACCGGGCCGGGCGCGAGAGCAACGGCCAGAGCTGATGGCTACGGCCGATGTCGAGGCCGTCTGGCGGATCGAGTCGGCGCGCATCGTCGCCGCGCTGACCCGGCTCACCGGCGATTTCGGGCTGGCCGAGGACGCGGCCCAGGAGGCGGTGGCGGAGGCGCTGGTGTCGTGGCCGCTCGCCGCTCCGGGGAATCCGGCGGGCTGGCTGATGGCCACGGCCCGGCGGCGGGCCATCGACGCGATCCGCCGCCGGGCCGCCCTCCAGGACCGGTACGCCCTGCTGGCGGCCGACCCCGCGGTCGACGAGGAAGTCGACCCCGACAAGATCGACGACGACGTCCTGGCGCTGATGTTCGTCAGCTGCCACCCGGTGCTCTCCGCGGAGGCCCGGGTGGCGCTGACCCTGCGCGTGGTCGGCGGCCTGTCCAGCGAGGAGATCGCCCGCGCGTTTCTCGTACCCGTGCCGACCGTGCAGGCCCGCATCACCCGGGCCAAGAAGACGATCGCGGCGGCCCGGGTGCCGTTCGAGCTGCCGCCGGCGGACGAGCGCCGGGAGCGGCTGGCCGGCGTGCTCAGCGTCCTCTACGTGATCTTCACTGAGGGGTCGACGGCCACGTCGGGCGACCGGTTGCTACGCCCCGACGTCGCGTACGAGGCGATCCGGCTGGCCCGCACGCTGGCCGCGCTGCAACCGGACGAGCCGGAGGTGCACGGCCTGCTCGCCCTGTTCGAGCTGACGGCCGCGCGCTTCCCGGCCCGGACCGCCCCGGACGGCTCGCCGGTCCTGCTCGAGGACCAGGACCGGCGACGGTGGGACCTCTCGGCGATCCGCCGTGGGCTGGCCGCGCTGGCCAAGGCCTCGGCTCGCGGCCTCGGCCCCTACGGCCTGCAGGCCGCGATCGCGGCCACCCACGCGGCGGCGCCCTCGGTCGAGGCGACCGACTGGGACCGGATCGTGGTGCTCTACGAGGCGCTCGGCCGGGTCGCGCCCTCGCCGGTGGTCGAGCTCAACCGGGCCGTCGCGGTGGCCATGGCCACGGGCCCGGCGCAGGCCCTGGCGATCGTGGACGAGCTGATCGCCTCGGACCGGCTCTCCGGTTCGCATCTGGTTCCGACCGTACGCGGTGAGCTGCTGGCCCGGCTCGGCCGGCGGCCGGAGGCGCGCGCCGAACTGGAGCTGGCGGCCCGGTTGTGCGCCAACCAGCGCGAACGCTCAGTGCTGCTGCGCAAGGCCGCCACGCTGACCTGACTTCACCGGCTCGGCCCGCCGGTACCCGGGCGCGGCCCCGGGGTCGGCCGTGCCCAGGTGCTCGGTCAGGCCCGGGTGGCAGCAACAGGTCCGGCGGGCAGGCGGCGCGCGACAGCGGGGATCACGATCGCGGCCGCGACCAGGTGGGTGAGCATCAGCAGCACCTTGGTGATCGCCCCGGCGTCGGCGATCACGTCCGGCACCAGCGACAGAACCGTCAGCACCACCGTCGTGCGGACGAAGGTGCGCCGCGGACGCCGGGCGAAACGGGACAACAGCGCCGCGATGACCACGCCGACCAGCGAGAACACAGCGGTCAGCACGCCGAACCCCGCCACCGGAATCGGGGCGCCGGCCAGATCGAGGCTGACCCCTGCCGCGTGGCCGGCGGCGGCGACGGCCATGGTGGCGGCGCTCGCGGCAACCGCGGCGATGACACCGGTCCGGATCAGCGCACCGAAGGTCGACGTGGTGGCGTGGGTCGTGTTCGCAGTGGTGGTCATCGTGCCCTCCATCGGGTGAATGGACCGGCTCGGTGCCGGGCCCTCACCAGGACGACGAAGAGGACCAACTCCAATCGACAAGCAGGCCCATATTTTTTTCCGGGACATTCGCCTCCGGCTACGCCGGCCCGCCCCGGGCCCTCGGGCCTGGCATTGTAGGGGGATGTGCAGGAACATTCGGGTGCTCCACAACTTCGAACCGCCCGTGACCGACGACGAGATCGAAGCCGCCGCCATCCAGTACGTGCGCAAGGTCAGCGGCACGACACGGCCGTCCGCGGCCAACGAGGAGGCGTTCGGGGAGGCGGTCCGCGCTGTGACGGCGGCCACCCGAACCCTGCTGGACAGCCTCGTGACGAAGGCGCCGCCCCGCGACCGCGAGGTGGAGGCCGCGAAGGCCAGGGCGCGCGCCGCCGAACGGTATGGTCCTCGAGGGGCAACGGCGGGCTGACGGCGCCCGATCTGGCCCGCTCCGGACGGCGCTTCCGGGTCGCCGGGCATCCGCTGACCACGCGGCCCGTACCGGCGATCAGCGAGCCGCTGGCACGCGCTCACTGATCAGCGTGCTGCGCTCCCGCTTCGTCCGTGACCTGGATGATCGTCTTGCCGGGCGTGCGGTGGCGGCGGGTGAAGGCGGAGGGCGTCTCGTCAAGCGGTCGCACGGCGCCGACGATGGGGTTGAGCCGTCCGGTCCGCACGCGCTGGGCGAGGTCGGTCAGCCGGGCGCGATCAGGTTCGACGACGAAGAAGATGGCTCGCCCGTCCTGGGGCTGCACGGTGGGTGGCGCGGCGATGGTGACGACGGTGCCGCCCGGCCGTACCAGTTCGGTCGACCGGTCGAGGATGTCGCCGCCGATGACGTCGAGCACCACGTCGACCTCGCCGGCCTGCCGCAGATCGTCGGCGTCCAGGTCGAGGAAGGTCTGCGCGCCGAGGCGGAGCGCGACATCACGGTCGGCGGCCCGGCCGGTGCCGATCACGCGGGCGCCGACCTCCCGGGCGAGTTGGACGGCGATCGAGCCGACGCCGCCCGCAGCGCCGTGAATGAGGACGGTCTGTCCGGTCGTGAGATGGGCGTGGTCGAACAGTCCCTGCCACGCGGTCAGCCCGGAGATGGGCAGCGCCGCGGCCACGGTGTGCTCGATGTCGGCCGCGAGAGGGGCGAGGTTGCGGGCCTCCACCGCGGTGAATTCGGCCAGGGAGCCGTCGCGGGCCCAGTCGGTCAGCCCGAACACGCGCTGGCCCACGGTGAGGCCGGTGGTTCCGTAGCCGAGTTCGGCCACCACGCCGGACAGCTCGTGGCCGGGGATGGTGGGTGTCCGGTCGCGGCCGGCGCGGTCCGACCACGTTGCCGGCCAGTCGAGCTCGCCGGGGGTGAAGCCCGCGGCGTGCACGTGCACGATGACGTCGTTCTCCGCAGCGTGGGGGTAGGGCATGTCGGTCAGGGTGAGCCCGCCGACACCCGCGTCACGGTCTCGCACGGTGATCGCTCGCATGCTCGGATCCTCTCAAGAGCGGGTGACGGTATGGGCTGGTTTGTGGGGGTCCGCAAGGTCGGATCTGATCAGCTTGGCCAGGGCGAACGGACGATGCGCTCGACCGTTGTCACGCGCTGGAAGCCGGGGATGAAGTGTTCGAGCACGTCGGAGTTCACGGTGCCGTTCGTGGTGTCGGGTCGGTTCTTCAGCCCGTCGGCGTAGGTGCGCAGGAACTCGTTCTTGAAATCCCCTCGTGGATGGACGGCGAGGATCGCGGCCAGCTGATCGTCTTCCAGTCCGTTTAGGCCGAGGCCGAGCACGTCGGTCAGGACACCGAGGTACGTGGTCGCCGTTTCCGGGGCCATCCGGTCGGGGATGCCCGGCGTGGTGTGCAGCGCGATCGCCGTCCAGACGGTCTCGGCGGCGGCCGTCGAGAAACCCCGGTCCAGGAGGAACTTGCGCGCGTGGTCGGCGCCATCGACTTCGAAGCGCTGCTCGACGTCGCTTCGGCGACCGCGGCTGTCTCAGGAATCGCCAACCCCGCGATGACCTCTGGCATGATCTCCGACCCTCCGGCGATTGTGTGCGGACCACGTTTCCGCGCTCCATGCTGCCCACCGATCGTCGTACGGCGCCGCCTTCGTCCGGCCGGGATGACGTGATTTCAGCGAGAGTGGGAAGTGGTGGAGTCGGCAGGACTGGGGAGACGCTGCCGGCGATGTCCGGCATGCTGTGGGCATGACCGAGGAACTGAAAGATCGTTCCGCCCCGTCCGGCGACACGGTGGCCGCTGCGCCGCCAGTGATCTCCGTGATGTTGATCGTCTCCGATGCCGACGCCGCGGTCGCCTGGTACAAGACGGCACTGGGCGCCACGGAGCTGTGGAACCTTGGTGGCGTGGCCGGCCTTGAGATCAGCGGCGCCCCCTTCTTCCTCCACCAGGTCGATCCCCAGAACGCCACCGAGACCAGCCCCGGCCAGGCGGGGGTCACGAGCACCCGCATCGAGGTGTTCGTCGATGACCCCGACACCTTCATCGAGCGCGCCGTCACGGCCGGCGCAGTCGCCGGAGCGGCAATCGAGGATCACCGCGTGCCCTGGGGGACGCACCGTCAAGGTGGCTTCACGGACCCGTTCGGCCACAACTGGTCCGTGGGCGACAGGTCACCCCTGGGCTCGTTCCCACGCTGATCGGGCCCTACGAGAGCATGCGCCGGGTCTTCGCCGGGAAGCAGTCGATGAGCCCCGCCGCCCACCGGCGCCGGTTCAGCACGGCCCGCCGCACCAGCGCGGGGTAGTGCTCCCACCGGCCCGAGGCGTCGGTGGGTCTCGCGACAGGAAGCGGTCGCGAGACCCCGCCGACGTCACCAGGTCGTGGGCTTGCCCTTCTGGAACAGCCACACGTCGAAGAAGGCATCGAGGTTCTGCCCGGATTCCCGCTCCGCGAGAGCGACAAAGTCGGCCGTCGCGGCGTGGCCGTACCGGTGGCTGGCCGCCCACGTCCGCAGGATGCGGAAGAAGGTGGCGTCGCCGACCTTGCCCCGCAACGCGTGCAGCGTCATCGCCCCCCGGTTGTACGGGATGTTGCTGAACATGTCCTCGGGGCCCGGGTCGGCGAGGACGATCTGCCAGAACGACGACGAGGCGGCCCGGCCGTAGTTGCTGCCGCTGTTGAAGGTCTGGCTGACCGACGCGCCGCCGTTGTACTCCGTGTACATCCACTGGGCGTAGGTGGCGAAGCCCTCGTTGAGCCAGATGTCCGACCAGCGCCGCGGGGAGACGCTGTCGCCGTACCACTGGTGCGCCAGCTCGTGCGCCATGGTGCCGACGCTCGCCGCGCTGGAGAAGATCGGCTTGGTCTGGGTCTCCAGGGCATAGCCCACGTCGGGGGCCCGGTCGATGATCGCACCGGTCGAGGCGAACGGGTACGGGCCGAACGTCGAGGAGAAGAAGTCGATCATCTTGGGGATCTGCGCGACCGCGGCGGCGGACCCGGCGACCTGCCGCGGGTCGACGGCGACGTACACGGGGATCCCGCTCGGCGTGGTCGACTCGGTGACCACGAACCTGCCGATGGTGATCGTCGCCAGGTAGGTGGCCATCGGCTCGGTCGAGTCCCACGTGAAGGTGGTCCAGCCGTCCCGGGTCTCCTGGGACAGGAGCTGGCCGTTGCCGACGGCCGTGAGCCCCTCCGGCACCGTCGCGGTGAACCGGAAGGTGGCCTTGTCGGTCGGGTGGTCGTTGGTGGGCAGCCAGGCCGGCGTGCCCTGCGGCTCACCGACGACGAAGGCCCCGTCGTCGGTGGGCACCCAGCCTTCGATCGACCCGTCCGGGTCGGTGATCGGACCCGGTACGCCGGCGTACCGCACCACCACGGTGAAGGCCTGCCCGGTCTTGAGCTTCGGGCGGGGCGTGACGACCAGCTCCTGCCCGTTGCGGGTGAAGCCGTGCGCGTGCCCGTTGACCGTCAGCGACGAGATCTCCGGGCCACGGAAGTCCAGGTTGAACCGGTCGAGATCCTGCGTGGCGACAGCGGTGATGGTGGCGGTGGCGGCCATGAACCGGGTGGCCGGGTCGTAGGAGAAGGTGAGGTCGTAGTGCTGGACGTCGTATCCGCCGTTGCCCTCGTCCGGGAAGTACGGGTCGCCGACGCTCGCCGCACCGGCCGAGTAGCGAGGGGCTCCCGGGTTGCCGGGTGCTGCGCCGGCCGCGTCCGGCGCCACCACCGATCCGACAGCCACCAGGGCGACTGTGGCGAGCGCGGCACCGCGCAGGCGTGGGACTGTCATGTGGATCCTCTCCCTTGGACGGCCGTGGCTTCGCCGGCCGCCAGCTGCGTACGCCCAATCCACTCGCACCCGGACGGGCATCGTCAAGGTCTTGAGGCCACTCCACCCTTGTCCTGATCGTGGTCACCGAGGGCCGGTGCGCCCCAGCCGTCGGGAACGGACAGTCCGGCGAGCCGTCGGGCCAGGATGGCGGCGCCGATCTGCGCGGCCTGCGGGCCGAAGGCGGAGCGCAGCACCGGGGGCGGGGTACGCCAGGCGAGGGCCGCGCGCAGGGCGTCGCGTACCGGGTCGAAGAACAGCGCGCCCGCGTCCGCCAGCCCGCCGCCGAGAACGATGCGGGCCGGGTCGAGGGTCAGGGTGAGGGTGGCCAGGGCGATCCCCAGCGCCTGGGTCGCGTCGTTCCAGACGGCGGCGGCGACCGGATCGGTGGCCACCGCGTCGGCGATGGCCCGGCTGTCGGAGTCCGGGGTTCCGCCGAGTCGGGCATAGCGGCGGGCCAGCCCGCCGGCGGAGGCGTAGACCTCCAGGCATCCCCGCTGCCCGCAACTGCACGGCTCCCCACCGGGGTGGACCGGCATGTGGCCGACCTCGCCGGCCGAGCCGGTCGCGCCGGGCACCGGCTCGCCGTGCACCACCACCGCCGCGGCGATGCCGGTGCCCAGCGGAAGCAGCAGGAAGTTGTCCAGCCCACGGGCCGCCCCGGCCACCGCCTCGGCGACGCCGGCCGCCCGCGCGTCGTGCCCGACCGCCACCGGGAGCCCGAGGTCGTCCCCGACGAGGGTGCGGAGCGGCACGTCGCGGAACCGGAGGTTGGCCGCGTACCGCACCACCCCGTTCGTCTCGTCGACGAGGCCCGGCGTGACCACGCCGATCGCGGCGGGCGCGGCGCCGAGGCCGAGCGCGTCGTCGCGCAGCTGCAGGCACAGGGAGCGGACCGCCTTGACCGGGTCGTCGTCCGCGCACGACGGCACGGTCAGGGTGTGCCGGCGCCGGCCGTCCTCGCCGACCACCGCCCCCTTGATGGTCGTTCCGCCGACGTCGACGGCGAGGACGCACTGGTCTTCGGGCTGGGTCACGCGATCACCCGGTCACCACGGCGAGGTCCGCCGTGAAGTCGCGGTCCAGGGGAAACACCGGTCGCACCACGTTCTGGTACGGCAGCCGCGCGAGGTCCTGGTCGACGCCGCCCGGCGTCAGGGCGAGCAGCCAGTCTCCGGCCGCGTCGAACAGTTCGGGTTCGAGATAGCCGATCTTCACCACGACGAGATCCATCTCGTCGACCTTGATGCCCAGCCGTGCGTAGGAGTCCAGCAGGCGGTACTGCATCCGGCGGGAGGTGACGAGGACGCTGAGCCCGCCGACCCGTACGCTGACGCACCGCCCGCCGTCGGGATCGTCGGCGACCGCCTCCAGGATCCCGTCGAGCGGGAGCGGCCCCGGGTCCCGGGGGTCGATCCGTCCACCGACGGTCACCCGGACCGGCGAGCCGAGCGGCTGGTCGGCGATCTGCGCCACGGCCTGCGGGTCGACCAGCGAGGCGAACACGGCACGACGGGAGCCGCCGCGGATCTCGGGGCGGGCCAGCATCCGTTCGGGGGCGAAGGTGACGTCGTCGGCGCCGCCGGCGCCCGGGTTGTCGCCGGAGTCGCTGATGAAGAACGGCCGCCGGGCCGGATCGGCGACCGCGGCCAGGGCGGTGTCGAGGCACTCGTCCATCGAGCCGCTGGGGGCGACGAAGGCGAACTCGTCGCGGGCCGCCCAGAAGTGCCCGCCCAGCTCGCGGGCCGCCTCGGTGGTGGCGGTGGCGTCGGTGCCGGTGACGACGACCGCGCCGCGGCAGCGCGGCTGGTCGGCCCAGGCGAACCCGATCCAGATCGCCGCGTCGACGACGCCGTCGCGGGCCTCGACCTCACCGATCCGCGCGTAGAGTCCCCGGGCCGGCTCCTCGCGGGTGCTGGTCATCTCGCCCGGCAGCAGGATCGGCACGTGGACCAGCGCCTTGTGCGGGCGCTGCCGCCGGCGCAGCGCCTCGACCAGGTTCCGGGCGGCGCGCTCGCGGGTCTCCCACACGTCGACGTGCGGGGCGGTGCGGTAGCAGGTGAGCAGGTCGCAGGCGTCGAAGAGCACCTGCGAGACGTTGCCGTGCAGGTCCATCGCCGCGGAGACGAACGGCTCCGGCCCGATGACCGACCGGATGGCGGTGACGAGGTCGCCCTCCGCGTCGTCGCTCCCGACGACGGTCATGGCGCCGTGGATGTCCAGCAGCATGCCGTCCAGGGGGCCGGCCGCAGCCAGCTTCTCCACCAGCTCGGTGGCCCAGGCCTCGTACGTCGCCGGGTCCACCGCCCCGCCGGGCAGGGCCCGGGCGTGCACGAGCGGGATCCACTCGACGTCGGCGGCCCAGGGCTGGGCGGGGGAGAGCCAGTCGTAGCGCGCCAGCAGCGCGTCGCCCCGGGTGACCTCGAAGTCGTCGGCGGTGCTCAGGTGCGGCGAGAAGGTGCTGGACTCGATGTGGATGCCGCCGATGGCGACGCGGAGGGGACGGGGCACGGGTGTTGCTCCTCAGGAGGGTCGTACGTCGGTCGTCGTGCGCAGCAGGTGCCCGAGGCCGACCAGGGCCGCGTCCGGGCCCGCGACGCTGGCTTCGATGGTCAGGGACTGGGTCATGGACGGCAGGCAGCGCTCGTAGAGCATCCCCCGGGTCGCGGCCACGTAGACGTCCAGGCTGGACAGTGCGCCGCCGATGACGACGGCGTCGGGGTTGAGGAAGTTGACCAGGCCGGAGAGGGCGACGCCGAGCAGCCGGCCGGCGTGGCGGACCATGGTCACCACGGTCGGGTCGGCGTCGCTGACGGCGGTCACGATCTCCCGGATCGTGGTCGCCGACGAGCCCTGCTCGGCCAGCTGGCGGGCCAGGGCGGCGCCGCTGGCGACGGTCTCCAGGCAGCCCCGGCTGCCACACGAACACTCCCGCTCGCCGCTGTCCGCCACCCGGACGTGGGTGACGTCGCCGCTGAGGCCGCGCCCGCCCCGGTAGATCTGACCGCCACTGACCAGGCAGGCGCCGATGCCGGTGCCGGCCTTGACGTAGATCATGTCGCCGAACTCGTCGCGGCGGGTGACGTACTCGCCGATCGCCGCCGCCTTGGCGTCGTTGTCGACGACCACCGGCACCGGGAAGCGCTCGGCGAGGCGGGCCCTCGCGTCGACGCCACTCCAGCCGGGCATCCGGGCCGGGCCGATCAGCCGCCCGCCGGGGAACTCGACCGGCCCCGGCAGGGCCACGCCGACGCCGAGCACCTCCTGGCCGGCCGCGGTCGCCGCCCGGAGCCGGTCGACCGTCGCCGCGACGACCTCGAACACCTCCGCCGGCCCGGCGGCGATGTCGATGGCCACCTCCTCGGTGGTGCGCAGCCCTCCGTCGGGCGCGCACAACCCCACCCGGGCGTGCCTGCCGCCCAGCTCCGCGACGGCGAGGATCCCCTTGGTCTCCCGCAGGCGCAGGATCCGGGGGCGTCGTCCCCCGGTGGACCGGCCCACCCCCTCCTCGAGGATGACGCCCTCCTCCAGCAGCCGGCGTACCACGCTCGTGACGGTCGAGGGGGCGACCTGCAACGCCTCGATGAGGTCGGCGCGCGAGGTGACCGTGCCGCTGGCCAGCAGGCTCAGGGTCTGGTCTCGCAGCGTGGCGGAGATCGATGGTTCCAAGGGTGCCTCTCCTTGTTCGGGCGGTCCTCCGGCGCCGCCTCAGTGTCGCAGTGCCCGGCAGGGTGCGCGCCGGAGCCCACGCGAAGAGTTTCGGTCGATGCTTCGCCGACTTAGATCGTACCCTGGCCGAAGTAGCCGAATAAAGAGGGTAAGTTTCGTTGACTCCACACTTCGGCCCGGATACATTCTCCGCGTCGAACGTCGAGGAGCAGCACCAGGCGGCCGAACTCGTGGCACCGCCGGTAGCGCCCGGAGACGCGGGGCAGTGCACATCAATCGAGGAGATTCATGAGGAGCAGATTTCCCCGGCGAGCCCTCCGCGGCGCGGTGGCGGTAGCCAGCGCGGTCGCCCTCGGGGCGGGTCTGGTCGCCTGCGGTGGTGGCAGCGGTTCATCGAAGGAGGGCGGGAGTCAGGGCAAGGACACCGTGACCGTCGCCTTCCGTACCCCGAACTGGATCCTGCCGATCTCGGCGCCCGGCTTCACCCAGGGCGAGAACGCCATCTTCGGCCAGGCGCTGTACCGGTCCCTCTACCAGTACAAGCTGGACGGTTCGGCGCAGTACAACATCGACCCGCAGCGCTCGATGGCCGAGGCGCCGGTGGTGAGTGACGGCGGCCGGACGCTGACCATCACGCTGAAGGACAACACCTGGTCCGACGGCAAGCCGGTCACCACCAGGGACATCCAGTTCTGGTACGACCTGGTCCGGGCGAACAAGGACAAGTGGGCGTCCTACCGGCCCGGCGGTCTGCCGGACAACATCGCGCAGTGGTCGGTCAAGGACGACAAGACCTTCTCGATCACCACCACCAAGGTCTTCAACACCGCGTGGTTCGTCGACAACCAGCTCAACAAGATCACCCCGATGCCGCAGCACGCCTGGGACCGGGACTCCGCCACCGCGGCCGTGAGCGACCTGGCCAGCACGCCGGAGGGCGCCAAGAAGGTCTTCGACTTCCTCACCACGGCCGCCAAGGACCCCAAGACCTACGACTCGAACGAGCTGTGGAAGGTCACCAGCGGCCCCTGGAAGCTGGCGAAGTACGTGCCGAACGGCGAGGTCACCCTCGCCGCCCAGCCCAACTACTCCGGTGTGGACAAGCCGAAGCTCGCCAAGGTCGTGCTCCGGCCGTTCACCGGCGACGACGCCGAGTTCAACGTGCTGCGCGCCGGTGACATCGACTACGGGTACGTGCCCGCGGCCAACCTCTCCCAGGAGGGCTACCTCAAGTCCAAGGGCTACACGGTCTCTCCCTGGTACGGCTGGTCCGTCACCTACCTGCAGCTGAACTTCAACAACCCGAAGACCGGGGTGCTGTTCAAGCAGCCGTACCTGCGGCAGTCGCTGCAGATGCTCATCGACCAGCCGACGATCAGCAAGGTGATCTGGTCCGGCACGGCCGCGCCGACCTGCGGCCCGGTGCCGGCCAAGCCGGGCACCAACGGCGCCGACGCCGCCGGCTGCGCGTACTCCTTCGACCCGGCCAAGGCGAAGGAACTGCTGGAGAGCCACGGCTGGAAGGTGACCCCGGACGGGCAGACCACCTGCCAGACGCCGGGCACCGGGCCGAACCAGTGCGGCGACGGCATCGCCGCCGGCGCGGCGCTGAACCTCACCGTGACCAGCCAGACCGGCTTCGCGGCCACGACGAAGATGTTCGCCGAGATCAAGTCGCAGATGTCCAAGCTGGGCATCCAGCTGACCATCAAGGAGGTGCCCGACTCGGTCGCGGTCACCCCGGCGTGCAAGCCGACGGATGCCACCTGCTCGTGGGACATGTCCTTCTTCGGCTCGCAGGGCAGCTGGTACTACCCGGCCTTCGCCAGCGGCGAGCGGCTCTTCGCCACCGGCGCCCCGGTGAACCTGGGCAGCTACAGCAACCCGGACGCCGACAAGCTCATCGAGGCCACGCAGTTCTCCGGCGACGAGAGCGCGCTCAAGGCGTACAACGACTTGCTCGCCAAGGACCTGCCGGTGCTCTGGATGCCGAACCCGGTGTTCCAGGTCTCGGCGTACCGGTCCGGCCTGCAGGGGGTCGAGCCGCAGGACCCGATGAACTTCATGTACTTCCAGGACTGGTCCTGGAAGTGACCGATCGCTGATCGTCCCGGCCCCGGCGGCGCGCACCCCGCCCCCCGGGGCCCCCCCCCGGCGCTGGGGCCGGCCCCGGCGGTCGGGTGCTCAAAACCCCCGTGGGGCCGGGCCGCCGGGT
>NZ_JBEXYR010000017.1:0-160127 GCF_040631005.1 Micromonospora sp. NPDC005707 | reverse complement strand
GATCCACCGGCGGGACCGGGCGGCCGGTTCTGGTGGGGGGCCGGGGCGGTGGCGCCGTCGAGCTGGCGGCGGTGCCCGGGGCGCCGACCGACGCGCAGATCGTCGCGGCGCTGCCGGCCGGCGCCCTCGCCGAGGCGGCGGCCGGCGCGGTGGAGGTCGACATCGACCCCGCCACCCTCGAGACCGACATGCGGGGCGAGGTGCAGAGCGAGGGCGCCTCCGTGGGCGGGCTGGCCCAGCTCCTCGGCGACGCCTGGGCGGCCATGGTCGCCGGCGCCCAGTCGCTCGGCGCGCGGGCCGCCGACGCGCTGCTCGAATTCATCATGCTGCCGGACTTCGAGCTGGGCCGGAAGATCGGCTTCGTGGCCGGGTTCCTGCTGCTCCAGGCCGCCATCATCTACTTCAGCGCGGGCAACTACGCCGCCCTGAAGGCCGTCGAGCCGGGACTGCGCACCCTGCTGGTCTACCTGCTGCGCTTCCTGGACCTCGGCGGCGAGCTGCTCGGCGTGCTGGGCCGGGCGCTGCGCCCGCTGCGCGGACCGCTCATGCGCGGCATCGGGGCCGCGCGCGGCTTCCTCAGCCGGTTCCGTTTCGCCGCCGGCCTCCTCGAACGGGTCGAGGGGCTGGCCGGGCGGATGCTCGGCCTGGGCGACGAGGCGGCCCTCGCCGCGAGCCGGGCCGCCCAGGGCGCCGAGGCCGGCGCGTCGCGCACCGCCCGAGAGGCGGTCGAGGCGGGCGTGGCCCGGGAGGGCGCGACGACCGGCGTGTCCCGCACCGGCCGGGAGGCGGTCGAGGCCGGCGCCGCCCGCGAGGCCACCGAGGCCGGCACGGCGCGGGCCGGCCGGGAAGGCGCCGAGGGCGCGGCCACCCGGGAGGCCGACGAGCTGGGCGAGGGAGCGGTCCGCGCCACCGACGAAGCGGGCGCCCCGACCCTGGCCGACGACGCGGCCAAGGCCGCCCAGTACCCGGAGGCGGTGGCCGAGGCCCGGGCCATCGAGGCCGCCAACGACGCGCTCGACAGCCCGGTCCCGGTGCTGCTGGCCTCGCTCATGGTGCTCAAGCGCCGGTACCGCTGGATCGAGACGTTCGCCGCCACCCCGGTCGGCCCCGGGGTCTACGAGGTGGAGATGATCGCCAGCCGTACCTCGCTGGGCCGCTACACCACCGGCGGCCCGCCGCGCCTGCCCGGGGCGCGCAGCCCGCACGCGGCCGAGATCGACCGGCTGATGGCCGAGGCCGAGGGACTCGGGCAGCGGCTGAGCCGGGAGGAACTGGAACGGGCTGCGGCGGCCGATCCGGAGGGTTTCGCGCAGCTGGCCGCCCGGGTGCGGCAGGAGATGGCCGAGCGGGCCGGTGGCCGCACCGGCCTGGCCGCCCAGGCCGAGGCCGACCTGGCGGAGGCGGGCGAGCACTTCGGACCCGGCCACCAGGGCCCGGGCCGGCCGCGTCCGGAACTCGCCGCGGCGGAGAGCCAGGCCGTCGCCCGGGAGGCCGGGGTGCCGGATGCGATCCTCGGCGACGCCACCCCGATGACCCGGGCCGACTTCGAGGCCGCGCTGCCCACCAGCGGGCCGGTGCCGACCCGCGCCGCGCCCGCGGCGATCCCGATCCGCGACGCGTCCGGCCAGTTCACCAGCCGTGGGGTGGGGCGCAGCAGCGTGCAGAACATCGACGTACGGCACGACATCGAGTTGCTGGAGGCGGCCGGCGCCAGCGACTTCCGGATCAACCAGACCCAGGTCGACGTCACCGACAGCTTCCGGCTCGGCACGAACCGCCCCGACGTGCAGGCGACCTTGAACGGCCGGCGGATCCACATCGAGTACGACCGGGCGCCCGGCGACCGGGCCCTGGCGCACGCGCGGCGGATCCTCAGCAACGACCCGGACGCGATCGTCCTGCTGAAGATCGTGGACTTCTGACCCGGCGGCCACCGGATCATGACGAGCGGATCTGCCGGGTAGCCTCCTGCCATGATCGAAAGCGCGAAGGTCGCGGTCGTCGGCGTCGGCAACAACACGTCGGCGCTGGTGCAGGGGCTCCACTTCTACCGCCGCACCGGCAGCCTCGTGGGCATCCACCGCGCCGAGGTGGCGGGGTTGGGCGTCGGGGACGTCGACGTCGTCGCGGCGTTCGCCATCTCCGACGGCAAGGTGGGCACGGACCTGCACGAGGCGATCTTCCAGCCGCCCAACAACTTCCCCCGCCTGGACGCGGAACTGCCGCCGTCGGGCGTGACGGTGCAGCGCGGTCTCGTGGACGCGACGGAGATCGAGCGGGTGGCACAGGCGCTGCGGGGCGCCGAGGTGCTGCTCTACTCCGCGCCGAGCGGCCGGCCGGAAACCGCCCGCGCCTACGCCGAGGCGGCGCTGCGGGCGGGCGTGGCGTTCGTCAACACCACGTCCGACGGGGTGGCCCGGGACCCCTCCTGGGTCGACCGTTTCGAGGCGGCCGGCCTGCCGCTGCTCGGTGACGACCTGGCCAGCCAGTTCGGCACCTCCGTGGTGCATCACACGCTGCTGCGGTTGCTGGCGGAGCGCGGCCTCACCCTGGTGAGCTCCTACCAGGTCAACCTGGGCGGCACCGAGGACTTCCGTAACCTGGTCGAGCACCCGAACACCAAGCAGCGGTCCAAGGCGAACGCGGTGGGCTCGGACAAGGTCGCGATGGCCCCGCTCGGGTACCTCCCGCACCTGGGGTCGCAGAAGATCGCCCACCTCAACGTCGAGGCGCAGGGCTGGGGCGGCACGGCGGTGAGCCTGGACGTGCGGCTGAAGGTGCACGACCCGAGCGGCGCGGCCGGCGTCAACATCGACCTGGTCCGTATGGCCGCCGCCGCACTGCGCGCGGGGCGCGGCGGGTACCTCCCCGAGGCGGCGTCGATGCTGAAGTCGCCACCGGGGACGGCGATCTGAGACCGACGAGGCGACGCCGCCGGGTAGCCGAGGGCCTCCCGGGTGTCCCGGACCGCGCCCGGGCCGTCCCGCGAGCCGGATCGTTGAACAGAAAATGCGGGCAGTCATGCGTGCCGTGGTGCTACGGGAGTTCGGTGCTCCGTTGACGGTCGACGAGATCGACCGGCCGACCGCTGGTGCCGGTCAGGTGCTGGTACGGGTCGTGGCCAGTGGCGTGAACCCGCTGGACACCAAGATCCAGGCGGGGGCGGCTCCGCATGCCCGCGTCCAACCGCCGGCGGTGCTCGGTCTGGACCTCGCCGGCGTTGTCGACGCGGTGGGCCCCGGGGTGACCGGCTTCGAGCCGGGCGACGAGGTGTACGGGCTCACCGGCGGCGTCGGTGCTCTGCAGGGCTCGCTGGCCGAGTACGCCGCGGTGGATGCCCGGCTGCTGGCGCGCAAGCCGCGCACGCTGTCCATGCGTCAGGCGGCCGCGTTGCCGCTGGCCGTGATCACCTCGTGGGAGGGGCTCATCGATCGGGCCGGGGTCCACGCCGGGCAGAAGGTGCTGGTGCAGGGCGGCGCCGGCGGTGTCGGGCACGTGGCCATCCAACTCGCCCGGTCCCGGGGCGCCGAGGTGTACGCGACGGGCACCCCGTCGAGCCTGCGGGTGATCGAGGAGCTGGGCGCGGTGCCGATCGACTACACCACGACCGGCGTGGACGAGTACGTGGCGAGGCACACCGCGGGTGAGGGCTTCGACATCGTCGCCGACAACGTGGGCGGTGCCACGCTCGACGCGTCGTTCGCGGCGGTGCGCACCTACCACGGGCACGTCGTCAGCGCACTGGGCTGGGGATCCCACTCGCTCGCGCCGCTGTCGTTCCGTGGCGCGACGTACTCCGGGGTGTTCACCCTGTTGCCCATGCTGACCGGAGCGGGCCGGGAGCATCACGGCGAGATCCTGCGCGAGGCCGCGGCCCTGGCCGACGCCGGGGCGCTGCGTCCACGACTCGACCCGCGCCGATTCACCCTCGACACGGTGACGGAGGCGCACAACGTGGTCGCCGGCGCCACCGCGGCCGGCAAGGTCGTCGTCGACGTCGGAAGCTGATCGCGTCGCGGGGCCGGTGGCTCACGCGGGAGCGACGGTTCCTGGGCGGCTCCCGCCGGGTCGCGGTGACCACCCGGACCGGCAGGTGATGGCCATCGGCGCCGCGGGCGGCGTCGGCTCAGCCGAATCCACTACCGGCCGGACGTGGTGGACGGCTTCGTCGCCCACGCCGCGCTGACCCTCGAACCCGGCTCCACCTAAGCTTTCCCGCGCAGGTAGGTCTCGGCCAACTGGCGAAGGCGTGTCCTGTCGAAGCTGTGCCCGTGGCCGGGATGGACGACGGACACGTCGAGGTCGGCGAGGAACTCCATGCTTCGCCGGTACGCAGCCACGTCGGAGTTCGGCAGGTTGTCGATCAGGGCGCCCTCGTAGACGACGTCGCCGGAGTACAGGGTCCCGGTGCGCTCCTCGAACAGGGCGATGCTTCCCGGTGTGTGGCCGGGAAGGTGCAGCACAGTCAGTGCCCGCCCGCCCAGGTCGATCCGGTCGCCGTCGTCGAGCCTGCGGTTGAGGGCCATGGGTTCGACGCGATAGGTGGCCGGGTCGTAGCCGGGATCGGGCAGGACGTCGATCATGACCGCCGGGACAGGTTCTCCCGCTGCGTCGATCCCCAGCTTGTCGAAGAGCTCCGCGCCGTACAGGCTCGCCGGTACACCCGCGGCCAGCACCCCCGCCTCGGCGGGGTGGGCGGCCCGGTCGTCGAACTCAGGCGCCCCACCGACGTGATCCAGGTGCGCATGGGTGAGCACGACCATCGGTTCGCGCTCGAACAGGCCCGGAATCGCCTCCCGCAGGGCGACGACACCGAGCCCGGCGTCGACCACGATGTCCCGATCGTCGCCGCGCAACCACCAGAAGTTGGCCGACACCAGTTCGTTGGCGTGCGGTTCCGAGATCCGGATGACGTCGCTACCCACGTCGGTCTGCGTATACCAGTCGACCATGTCGGCAAGTCTGCCAGCGCGACGATGCCGTTTCGATCCTGCCGGACGTCGATCCTCCGCCGCGATGCGGCGAAGGACCGACGTCCGGGACCGACGAGTGTGGACCGTCCGTTACGCCAGGAAGATCATCCGGCGGCGCGCTGCCGTGCTCGTTCCCGCAGCGGGGTAAGGGCGGAGGTCCAGTGCACCAGTTCGTCGAGCATCGCCTCGGCGCTGGCGTCCATGGTGTCGTTGGGTCGCAGCGCGCCGTCGTCGTCGATGAACGTGGCGACGAACGGGATGTGTACGGCCTCGGGGATCGGCGTCATCTTCAGCGTGGTCAGCACCTGCTTGATCATCTGCGCGGCACGGGTGCCGGCGCTGACGCCTCCGTAGCTGACCAGGCCGACCGGCTTGTAGGCCCACTCATGCGCGAGGTAGTCGATCGCGTTCTTGAGCGGGGCCGTGTAGCCGTAGTTGTACTCCGGCATGACGATCAGGAACGCGTCGGCGCGGTCGATCGTGGCGCTCCAGTCGCGGGTGTGCTGGTGTTCGTAGCGGCGCAGGCGCGGGTGGTTCGGCTCGTTCATGAACGGCAGGTTCCACTCGGCGAGGTCGACGAGCTCCACCTGGTCGAAGCCGCCGTGCTTGACCGCGGCGGCCTGGATCCACTCGGCGACCGGCAGGCCGAGCCGGCCCGGCCGGGTGCTGGCAATGATGATCTGCAAGGTAGGCATGCTTCGTTTCCTCGAAAGTCGCTGACGTATCAGCAACCTATCCGCAAGATGCTGATGTGTCAGCAACTCGTCGTAGACTGTGACGCATGACCCAACCCCGGTGGCTGAACCCCGAGGAAGAACGTCTGTGGTTGGCCTTCCTGCGCATGCGGCGGGCGCTCGACGTGGCGATCGACGGTCAGCTCGCCGAGGCCGGGCTGTCGCCCGCCGACTACGACGTGCTGGTCCCGCTCTCCCAGAGCGGCGAAGCGCTGCGCGTGCGGGACCTGGCCGCGCTCATCGGCTGGGACCGAAGCCGCATCGCCCACCAGCTCCGGCGCATGGAACAGCGCGGGCTCATCGCGCGGTCCGGCAGCACGACCGACCGGCGGGGCACGATGGTCCAACTCACCGACCTCGGCCGCACGGCGATCACCGCCGCCGCCCCGGGGCACGTCGAGACGGTCCGCCGGGTGCTGTTCGACCAGCTCGACCAGCACGACCTGACCCGTTTGACGGACATCGCCGAGCGGGTGGCCGACGCCGCCGGCCTCACGGGCATCTCCCGCACCGGCGGCCCGGCCCCGCGAACGGCCGACAACCGGAGCGTTCACCTCGCCACCAGCAACCGCGAAAGCGCGGGGCAGCAGCAGGATCACGTCATGGAGCGGAACCGGGGGGACGGGAACCCCTGACCCCGGTTCCGGTCCTTGACGACATGGTCAGCTCAGCAGCACCTGGACGCGGTGAAGATCCCCGCTGCAGCCGGCGCCGCGGAAACCGGCCATCGCCTCCTCCAGGTGCTCGGAACCGCTCAGGGAAAGAGGTGACCGCTGACCCGGAGCGAGGTGACGACCGAGCTCGTAGTGCGAGCGTGCCAGCTCGTAGGGCATCTGAAGCCTCGCTGCCTCGCCAACGGCTCGGACCCACGCCTGCCTGGCGGCCCCGGCGCGGCCATCGAGCCAGCTGTACCACCCCGCGCAGATGAGCGCCCTCGGGCGGGCCATGGGAACCGTGCGGGCGTAGCGACGCAGCCGGCGCAGGGCGGCGGCCGCGGCCGCGCGCAGGGTGCCCGAGCTCAGCTCTCCCGAGGTCTCACCGCTGCCGGCCAGCTCCAGGAGCGTCAGGTAGACCTCGGGGACACCGGCGTGGGCCTCGAGGGCGTACTGCTCGAAGGACGGGCGTGGACCCATCAGGCGATCGGCGGTGCCGATCGCCTGCCAGGCGTCCGCCCACCTGCCGGCGGCGAGATGCCGCCTGGCCGTGGCCGCGTGGAAGCGCGCGGCGTCGATCGTGGCCACCTTCGGCAGGAGCCGTTCGGCCTCCTCGCACCAGTTGGCCAACGCCGGCGCATCCGGTTCGGCCCGAAGAGCCGTCTCGATCAGAAGGAGCAGACCCCACAGGTGCACGATCGGGTCGCGGCGGTCGCGACCGGATGCCATGCTCTCGGCGGCCGCTGCGGCCGCCTCCTCGTAGCGCGAGGTCAGATAGCGGGCGATCCCGCTGATGAGCACCGCCTCGTCGGCCCACCGGTGCATGGGTGTCCGGCGTCGGAGGTTCAGCACCCGGGCGGCGTTGGCGTCGACCGCCGCCCAGTTGCCGACCCCGGTCCAGTGGAGCCCGCCCACGATGCCGACCCAGCAGGCGGTGAGCGGGTCGCTGGTCCGCTCGACGGCGGCGCTCGCGGCACTGAGGTGGCGACGCGCGGTCCGGTGCAACCCGAGAGTGCCGAGCATCATCCCGACGCCGGCCTGCGCCCGGACGGTGAGATCGACGTCCCCGGCACGTTCGGCGTCGTTCAACGCCCAGATCGAGGTGGGGAGCACCGGAAGCTGCTTCTCGAGCACCCAGTAGACCTCGGCGATGGTGAAGCACGTGGCAGCACGCTCCCGGGCCGCGGCCCGCCGGTCCGCGTTACGTGTGACGGTGCCGCCCGGCAGCGGGCCGCGCAGCGCGCGCAGGCCGAGCTGCAGCCCGAGTACCCCGAGCCATCCCGCCGTCGCCGCCGGCACCCTGCTGCCGAGCACCTGTAGTGCGCGCTCCAGGTGGTGCCGCGCCGCGGTCGCCTCACCGAGCTGCTGATGTGCTTCGCCGAGCAGGCGGTGCCAGCGGGCCCGCTGCAGGGGCGTGATCTCCGGACGGTCCAGTGCCGCCTCGAAGTACGCCCGCGCCTCCCGAAACCAGCCGGTTCGCCGGTACAGCGCCCAGACGCGCTGGAGGTGACCGTCCAGCGCGGACGGTTCGGCATGACGGACGAGCCAGTCGATGGCCGCCCGCAGATTCTCCGCCTCGGCGGCCAGCCTGGCGCCGTCACCGGTGAGAGCGTCCGCCGAGGTGGGCAGCAGCGAGGCGTAGTGCTCGGCATGGCGCCGGCGCGTCCGCGACTCGTCAGCGGGGTCCGTGGCCAGAAGCTCGGCGGAATACTGCCGTAGTAGCTCGTGCATCTCGTAGCGGCCGTCCGCGCCGACCGCGACCAACGACTGGTCGACCAGGCCCGCCAGCAACGGAAGGTCGGCGTCCGCGACAGCGGCGGCGGCTTCCAGATCGAACCCGCCGCGCAGCACCGAGAGCCGGCGAAGAGTGTCGAGTTCGTCCCCGGTGAGAAGCTGACATGACCAGTTGAACACCGAGCGGAGGCTGCGGTGCCGGTCGTCGACGTCCGGTGAGGTGGTCTCGAGCAGTTCGAGCCCGTCGGTGAGCCGGTCGGCGATGGCGGCGGGGCCGACGGACCGCGTCCAGCGGGCGGCCAGCTCGATGGCCAGCGGCACGCCGGCCACCAGGCGGCACACGCGGCCGATGCCCTCCGCGTCGTCGCCGGCTCGGAAGTCCGGACGCAACAGCCGGGCCCGCGCTTCGAAGAGCTGCACCGCCTCGTAGTCGGCGGCGTCCGCGTCGCAGGCGAGCGGCGGGTAGGGCAGGCCGGGGACCTCGACAAGCCACTCCACACCCAGTCCCAGTGGTCGCCTGGAGGTCACCAGCACCTGCAGGCCCGTCGCCCTGCGCAGCAGCTCGGCAATGACACCCGCCCCGTCCCGGAGGTGCTCCAGGTTGTCGAGCACCAGCAACACCTCGCGGCCGGCCAGGTGCTCGGCGAGCAGGTCCAGCGGGTCGCGGGGCACCGCCAACGGCACCTCCAGCGCGCGGGCGAGGTTGGCGACGACCAGATCCGCGGCCTCGTCGAGACGGGCCGGGTTCGTTCCCACGAACGACACGAACACCGTCCCGTCGCCGTGACGGGTGTGCCGAGTGGCAGCGACCTCCACCGCCAGCCGCGTCTTGCCGATGCCGCCGGGCCCGAGCAGGGTCACGAGCCGGCAGGTGGGGTCGTCGAGCAGCTCGTGCAGGCGGGTCAGCTCACCGTCGCGGCCGATCAGCGTGGTGAGCGGGCGGGGCGGGTCGGGCCGGGCGATCCCGGGTGTCGCACCCCGGTCGGGTCGCCCGACCGCCGCCGGGGGGACGCCCAGCTCGCGGAATCCGCCGGCCCGGACGATCTCGTCGCGCAGAGCGACGGTTGCCGCCGACGGCTCGATACCCAACTCCTCCCTGAGCAGGTAGCGGCAGGTCTCGTACTGGGCGAGAGCGGCGCTGGGCTGACCGCCGACGGCAAGGAACCACATCAACGCGCGGTGCGCCTCCTCGTGCAGCCGCTCCAACTCCAGCAGGCGGCGGGCCACCTCGGTCCCGCCCGTCACGTCCCTGCGGTCCCTGGCTCGTCGCACGGCACGGTCCAGGAGCGCGAGCATGTCGGCGCGGACGGCGGCTCGCCGCCCGGCCAGCCATTCATCGAACACCGGGGCACCGGCGACCTCGAAGCCTTCGAGGAGGTCGCCGCGGCAGAGCCGGACGGCCGCCAGCAGCTCGTCGTCGTCGTGCTGGTCGGAGGCGACCATCCGGGTCACCTCCGCGGCGTCGACCCGGACCTGCGGTCCACCGGTCAACGCCACCGTCTGCCGGGTCACCACGACGTGCTCGGGGACCACACGGCGCAGCTTCATCAGCACGAGCCTCAGATTGGCCCGGGCCGCCGACTCGGGGAGGTCGCTCCAGAGCATCCCCGCCAGCGTCGAGCGCGAGTGTCCGGTGCCGGTCACCGCCAGATAGAACAGCAGCGCGGCCGCCTTGGCGGAGGCCAACCCGACCAGTGGACGTCCGTCGATCGTCAGCTCGGCCCCGCCGAGTACGCGAACGTGCAGCTCCTGCTTCGTCATCGCCACCGCCGCCTTCGGGAAAAAACCCTACCGCGATCCACGCCGCGAAAACGATGGGCAAACGGCCGGCAAACGATGGCTCGTTACGGTCCGGTCACCGGAGTCAGACCCCGGTCCACCAGCGACAGCCCGCTCGCGCCGGTGTCGGCGTCCGGCGGCAGAGGGAGTCATCATGCCCGTCGTCCACACGTTCCGCAGTGACCTTCCGCAGGTGGAGGTCGGCGGCACCACCGTGCACGCGCTCGCCCTGCGGCAGGCCGCCCGGCTCGGTGACAAACCAGCCCTGGTCGACGCCGCGAGCGGCCGTACGATCAGCTACCGCGACCTCGCTGCGGGGGCGCAGCGGGTCGCGGCCGGCCTGGCCGCCCGCGGCTTCGCGCCGGGGGACGTGCTGGCCCTCTACAGTCCCAATCTGCCCGAGTACGCCCTGGCGGTCTACGGAACGATGGCGGCCGGCGGGGTCGTCACCGGGGCCAACCCGATGCTCACCGTCCAGGAGTTGACCCACCAGCTCGTCGATGCCAGGGCGCGACTGCTGGTCACGGTGCCGCCGTTCCTCGACCGAGCGCTGGCCGCCGCCGAGCAGGCCGGCGTCGAGGAGGTGTTCGTCTTCGGGCAGGCAGCGGGCGCGACCCCGTTCCGCGAACTGATCGACCATCGGCATCCGCCGACGACGGTGGCGACCGACTGCGACGGCGCACTGGCCGCCCTGCCCTGTTCGAGCGGCACCAGCGGCCTCCCCAAGGCGGTGGAACTCACCCACGCCAGCCTGGTCACGAACGTCCGCCAGAGCCAGGCCGTGCTGGGGTTCCGGGAGGACGACGTGGTCGTCGCCGCCGCACCGTTCTTCCACGTCATCGGGCTCAACATCATCCTGCCGTGCAGCCTGGCGGTGGGTGCCACCGTCGTCACCGTGGCGCGCCCCGACGTCGAGGCCTTCCTGCGGGCGATTCAGGATCACCGGGGGACGGTCACCATCGTGTCCCCACCGCTGGCGCTGGCGCTGGCCAACGATCCGCTGGTCGACAGGTACGACCTGTCGTCGTTGCGGAACCTCGGCGTGGGTGCGGCGCCCCTCGGCGCCGACGTCGAGCAGCGCTGCGCCGAGCGGCTCGGTTGCGTGACCAGCCAGGGCTTCGGCATGACGGAGGCCTCCGCTCTCATCGCCGTCGGGCCGCTGGACGACGTGCGGCGCGGATCGGTCGGCAGGCTGGTGCCCAACACCGAGGCGCGCATCGTCGACCCGGACCGGGGCGCCGACCTGCCCGCCGGCCGCGCCGGCGAGTTGTGGGTTCGCGGCCCGCAGCTCATGCGGGGTTATCGCGGCCGCCCGGCGGCGACGGCCGCCACCATCGACGCTGACGGCTGGCTGCACACGGGCGATCTCTGCTACTTCGACGAGGATGGCCACCTGTACGTGGTCGACCGGTTGAAGGAGCTCATCAAGTACCAGGGCTACCAGGTCGCCCCGGCCGAGCTCGAGTACCTGCTTCTCACTCATCCCGCGGTCGCCGACGTCGCCGTGGTGCCCCGACCCGACCCGGACGCCGGCGAGGTGCCGGTCGCGCACGTGGTCCTGAAGGGGCAGGCGACAGCCGAGGAACTGCTCAGCTATGTGGCCGAGCGGGTCGCTCCCTACAAGCGGCTCCGCGCCGTCCAGTTCACCGCGTCGGTGCCGAGGGCGCCGTCGGGCAAACTGCTGCGCCGCGTGCTGGTCGAGGCCGAACGGCTCCGGTCGGAACCGGCCCCCGCGAGCCGGACGAGTGGAGCCTGATCTTGAATCCCGATCGGAGCACACGATGATCATCCTGGTGACCGGCGCCGTCGGCCGCGGTCCGACCTGTCTGGCAGCCTTCGACGCCGCGCTGGTGGCGGCAGGCATCGCCGATCGAAACCTGATTCGCCTGAGCTCGGTACTGCCGCCCGCCAGTTCCGTGCACCAGGTCGACCGGCTCAGCTCCGCACCCGGCAGGTGGGGGGACCGGCTCTACTGTGTGCTGGCGGAGGCCCGCACCACGGTGCCGGGGGCGCAGGTGTGGGCCGGCATCGGCTGGGTGCAGGACGCGCGTGGCCATGGGCTGCTGGTGGAACACGAGGCTGACGACGAAGTGAGCGTGCGCGGACTGATCGGTTCCTCCCTCGACGCACTGTCCCGCAATCGCGGCGTCAGCTTCCCGTCTCGTGGAGTCGAAGTAGCGGGTGTTCGCTGCACCGGGCAACCGGTCTGCGCGCTGGTGGTCGCGGTGTTCACCGCAGAGGCCTGGAATCCGGGCCGTCGACCTGCCCGGGCGGGGGCGCCGGCATGAACGGGACCGCCGCCCGGAACGCGATTCGGATCCCCAGGGCCACCGTGACGGGTCGCCGGGGGCTCAGGAACTGGGCCGTCAGCATCGCTGCCACCGCGGCGTCGGCCTATGCGTTGGACTCGATCGCGGCGACGGCGGGGGTCGGCCTGGTCGCCTCCGGGGTGCTCGACGGCCTCGATCGAGAGTCGGCGCTGGTTCTCCTCGCCGCGAGCTACGCCATCTGGGGGTATGGCCTGCGCGCCAATCTGCGCGCGAACTGGACGCTGCTGGCGGCGACGGGGACGAGCACGAACGTGCTGTCCAAAGCCGCCTACGAGGTAGCCCGGCGCACCACCGGCAATGCCCGCGTACCGCGTCTGGCGGCGGCCATCGGTTACGCCGGCACGGAGGTCGCCAAGGAGCTGCCCTACTACGCGGGTGCTTTCGGCGCCGCCATCGTCAGCAACTCGATCACGTCGAACGAGGCACTCGTCTTCCTCAGCGGCGCGAATGTCGGTGCCGCGCTGTACGAATTCGGGCTGGCCCGCGCCAGCAGGGCCTTCCTGGCCCGCCGCCGCAGATACGCGTCGTTCGACAGGGAGTGGGTTCCGGCGGAGTACCTCACCGGCTACTACCGCGCGGTCGAACCGGACGAGATCGCCACCATCGCGTTCCTCGTCGACGCGATGCGCCGGGCGGAACCAGGTCGGGCCGTCCTGTTCTTCGGGGTCGGGCCCACCCTGCATCACGTGTTCGCGGCCGCTCGGATCGCCTCCGAGATCCATCTGGGCGACTACCTGCCGGCGAACCTCGCCGAGATCCAGCGGTGGATCGACCGCGATCCCGATGCCCACGACTGGCGACCCTTCGTCCGCTACACGCTGCAGTGCGAGGGAGTCAGCTGCCCGACCGACGAGGACGTGACCGCTCGGGAGAACCTCGTCCGGGAGAAGATCACCCGGCTGATCCGGGTGGACGCCCGGCATCCGCGCCCGGTGGACCGGCGTTACGCGACGGTGATCAGTGCCTACTGCGCCGACTCCGCCACCGACGACCGCGCCACCTGGGCCCTGTTCATGCACCACATCACCGGTCTGGTCCGGCCGGGAGGCCTGTTCGTCACCGCAGCCCTGCGCCGCTGCCGCGGCTACACCGTGGCCGGTAAGACCTTTCCCAGTGCCAACGTCGACGAACACGACCTCCGGGCGTCGCTCCGGCGCGCATTCGGGCCTCTGGACGGATCGATCGAGGTCCGGCAGGTGGCCCAGGACGCCGCACACGGCTACTCGGCGGTCGTGCTCGGCTGGGCCCGCAGCCGCGAACAATAGACAAGGTGGGCCGCACGTGACCCGAACGCTCCGGACCAGGAGTCAGCGGCCGCCCAGGGAGCGCCCGTTCTTGGCCAGCTCCCACCGGGTCGCGGTCGCCACCTGCTCCCCGGTGATCCGCTCCCCGTCCGCCCCCAGGTAGGCGGCGGTCAGCGCCGCCGCCGCGATCCCGCCCCCGGGCAGGTCCACGGCGGCCAGCCGTTGCGGGTCGACGTCGGCCGGCACGCCCCCCGGGAACGCCCGCCGCCACAGGGTCTCCCGGGCGGCCCGGTCCGGGTAGGGGAACGTCACCACGAGCCGCAGCCGGCGCAGGAACGCCTGGTCCAGCACGGACCGGGCGTTGGTGGTGAGGATGGCCAGCCCGGTGAACGACTCCATCCGCTGGAGCATGTAGCCGACCTCGAGGTTCGCGTACCGGTCGTGGCTGTCGCGCACCTCGGTGCGCTTGCCGAACAGGGTGTCCGCCTCGTCGAACAGCAGCACGGCCGCGCCGTCCTCGGCGGCGTCGAAAACCCGGCTGAGGTTCTTCTCCGTCTCGCCGATGAACTTGCTGACCACCTGGCTGAGGTCGACCACCACCAGGTCCAGGCCCAGCTCCTGGGCGATCACCTCGGCGGCGAGGGTCTTGCCGGTGCCGCTGGGGCCGGCGAACAGCGCGGCGGTGCCCAGGCCGCGGCTGCTCCGCTCGGCGAACCCCCAGTCGTGCAGCACCCGGGTGCGGTGGTGCACGGCGGCGACCAGCGAGCGCAGCTGCGCCACGTGGGTGTCGGGCAGCACCAGGTCGGCCCAGCCGGCGCGGGGCCGGACCACCCGGGCCTGCCCGCCGTAGCGGCTGCGGGAGCGGGCCCGGCACGCCTGCCACAGCGGCGTGCCGGCGGCGGCGTCCCCGGCGGCCAGCTCCAGGTCGGGCAGGGCCAGGTCGAACACCCCGGCCACCGCGGCCGCCTCGCCCGCCGCCCGGTCGGCTAGGTGCCGGTCGAGCGCGGCGTCCAGCGCCGCCGCCCGTTCCGCGATGGGCAACCGGGGTACGCCGACCAGCACGCCGTCGGCCAACACGGTGTCGACGGCGCCCAGCACGGCGACCGGGGCGGGCAGGGTGCCCAGGGCGCGGATCAGGGCGCGGGCATCCTCGGGGCGGGCCCCGTCGGCGTCGAACGCCCAGGCGGCCGGCGCGAGCAGGCTCTCGCGCCCGATCAGGCGCAGCAGCCGGTCGCGGTCGCGTACCGCGGAGGGCAGGTCGGCCACGGCGACCAGCCGCAGCTCGCGGCCGGCGGCGTCGGCGGCGGCGGCCGCGACCACCGGCAGGTTGGCCGGCTGCGGTCCCTGGAGCACGGCGGGGCGGCCGTGCTCCCAGACGGTGCGGATGGCCGCCGCGACGGCGGCGAAGGCGGGCGGCAGCGCGGCCGGTGGCGGGACGGGCCGGGCCACGGCGGCGAGGTCGGGTTCCAGGTAGCGGACGCCCATGAGGTGGTGCAGCACCCGTTCCTCGGTGACCAGGGGGCTGCCGGTGGGGGTGTCCGGGTCGAGCAGGCGCACGAGGCCCCAGCGGCGCAGCGGCCCGTCGGGGGTGAGCGCGTTCCAGTGCGCGCCGGGCAGCGCGGCCAGGGCGAGGCCGAAGGTGGGGCGGGGCTGCCCGTGCGCGGCGGTGAGTTCGTCGGCCACCTCGCCGGCCAGCTCCGGTCCGGTGGCCAGCAGCAGGACGGCCCGTTCGAAGCCGGTGAGGCGCAGCGCGGCGGCGAGCGCGTCGAGCGCCGTGGGCCGGTCGAGCAGCGCGCGGGCGGCCGCCAACCGCCCCTCGGCCGCGGCGAGTTCCGCCCGGTCGGGTTCTCCCGGGTACGCGACCAGCCGCACCCGCAGCACGTCCAGCTCGGCCACCAGCGCCAGCCGGTTCGCCTCGTCCCACGGCACCGCGGGCGGGTCGGTCGGGCGGGCCCGGCGGTCGGCGGCGGTCACGGCACGGTCAGGGCGGGCGCGCCGTAAACCTCTCCGACCAGGTCGGGCAGGCTGTCGACGCCGTCGACCTGCACCCGGACCAGCCAGTCGCCGGTGGGCACGTCAGCGGCGGCGAGGGCGAGCCGGTCCTGCGGGGCGGCGTCCGGGCCGAGCGGGGCGAGCCGGATGGCCAGCGCGTCCGGTTCGCCGGCCGGGCCGGGGGTGAGCCGGGTGAGCAGGACCGTGGCGCGCTGCCGGGCCACCAGCGGCGGGTCGACGCCGAGCACGATGTCGGGCGGGCCGTCCACCACCGACGCGGTGGGGCGCACCAGCAGCGGCAGCGCGTTGGAGCCTGCGGTGACCCGGGCGGGCGCGCCGCCGGCGGCCGGCGTGACGTGCGCGACCCGTACGCCGTGCAGCCCGGCCGGCACGGTGCCGTCGAGGGTGACGGACAGGGTGGTGTCGGTGCCGCCCGCCTCGGGGGTGAGGATGGCCGGTCCGACGTGGACCCGGGTGGTCTGCCCGGGCCGGCCGCGCAGCCCGGCGCCGCGCAGCTCGATCCGGTCCCCGGTGGCGGCGGTCCCGCCGGGCGGGTCGGTGACCAGGGCGGTCAGCACGGCGGGACCACCGGCCAGCACGGTGACCGTGCGCTGCCGCACCGGCAGGGCCCGACGCGGGATGACGTCCGCCTCGACCAGCGCGGCCGTCGCCACGTACGTCTGGGAGAGCTGGTGCGGGGTGGCGAAGGTGGCCCACAGCTTGGACATCTCCTCCACCGACAGCGTGTACGGGGCGACCTTGACCCGCTCCACCTGGTCGGCCAGGTCGGATTCGGCGAGGAACGCGGTCGGCACGTCGTCGGCGTACAGGTCGATGGCCGCGGTGACCAGGTCCCGGGTGAGCGTCGGGGTGACCGCGAGGGCGAGCACGGCCCGGCCGAGCAGCCGCTGCGCGTCGAGGGACTCGGCCTCTCCGTAGCAGGTGAGCAGGTAGTACAGGTCCAGCGCGGCGACGGGCCGGCGGGTGAAGCCGCCGTCGCGGCTGCGGGTGGGCAGGTCGGTGAGGTTCCAGGCGTGGTTGGGTCGCACGTCGTACAGGTAGATGTTGATGCCGGGCGTGGAGACCAGCGTGGTGTCGGAGAGCTGGTTGGGGCGCAGGGTGGTGACGGTGGCGCCGCCGACCGGCCCGGGGTGGGTGGCGTCGAGGGCGCGTTCGAGCACGTACCGCAGGGTCGAGGTGACCGCGGCGATGGCCAGGCCGTTGCTCATCGGCCCTCCCGGCGGCGGGCGAGGTACGCGGTGTGGTCCACCGTGGACGGCGGCGGCCCGGGCGGCGCGGGTGGTGGCGGTGCGGGCGCCCGGGTGACCACCACCCGGTCGATGTGCAGGTGCACGTCGCCGGCCGGCGGGGCGTCCTCGGCCGTCCCGGGCGAGCCGGGTGCGGGACGGATCGGGCCGGTGAGCACCTCGGCGGTGCCGGGCCGGGGCGGCGCGCCGGCCCGGACCGGCCGGTCGACGAAGACGAGGCGCTCTCCGGGTTCCACGGCGCGACGGGCGATCAGCGCCGGGCCGAGGCGTTCGCGGAGCAGCCGGGCCAGGTCCGGCGCGGCGGCGCGTACCGGAGTGGGTGCGGGCCGGCGGGCGGCGGGCGGCGGGGCCGGCGGCGCGGGCGGGACGGCGGCGGCCGGCCGGGTGGGGTCGGGTGGCGGCTCGGCGTCGGGTGCTCGGGTGACCGGCGGGGGAGCGGTGGTGGTCGGGGCGGCGGCATCCGGCTCGGGGCCCGCCGGGTCGGCGGGTGATGTCCGCGCGGCGGTCCGGTCCGGGGCGGCCGGGGCGGCCTCGGGCGGCGTGGCGGGCGGGTTCCGGTCGGTCGGGAACCGGTCCGGGTCGGCCGGCACCGCCGGTACCGGTGTCGTGCGCAGGGCAGCGGGGCCGGGCGGCGCGGCCGGCCGTTCCGGGATCCCGCGGGACGGTGCCGGCGTCCGCGCGGTCGACCCTGACCACGACGCGGGCACCTCGACCGGCACGTCGGCCGGCGGGTCGGGCAACGGGACCTCGAAGGGCTGCGGGGCGCGGAGCCGCACCAGCGGTTCCCGGCCGGTGGCCCGCTGGGCCATCCGGGCGAAGAACCCCTCGGCGCCGCTCACGCCGCCCGCCCCGCCGCGAGGGCCAGGTACGCGCGCCGCCGCCCGGCCGGCAGGGCGAGGATGTCGGTCTCGGCCCAGCCGTACGCGGCGGCGAGGGTGGCCACCTCGGCCAGCACCGCCGGGGCGCGGCCGGCCACCCGCTCCCACAGCAGCTCGGCCACGTCCAGCGCGGCGACCACGGTGTCCCCGCAGCCGGGGCAGCGGGTCCGCAGCACCACGGCCGCCGCGCCGGCCAGTTCCTCGGCGGCGGCGTCGACGGCCCGGCGCTGCTCGGCGGTCAGGTCGCCGGGTGCGACGGGCCGGCCGTCGGTGTCGCGGACGCAGCGGGCCAGCAGCGTGCCGAGCGGGTCGTCGGACCGCCCGGCGGCCAGCAGGTCCCGGGCGGTGGGGGCGCGGACCCGCAGCGTGCCGCCGGCCACGGCGCCGGCGTCGCCGGCCGGGAGCCCGGCCACCGGGTCGAGGGGCAGCGCCACGTCGAGGACCTCGCCGCAGCCGCAGGTGAGCACGGCGTCGACCGGGTCGCCGAAGCTGTCGACGCTCAGCCGGGCGGCGAGCGCGGCCACCGTGCCGACCGGCAGGTCCAGGGCGGCGTCGAGGTCGGGGAGGAGCCCGGCGGCGTGCAGCAGCACCGGGCCGCGGGCGGCCGGCGGTGCGGTCGCGGCGGCCTCCCAGACGGCGAGCAGCCGGCCGGGGTCGTCCAGCGTGGTCATCGCGGTCAGGGTTCGACGAAGGACGGTTCGGCGGGCTCGGCCACCGTGTAGTCGCGTTCCCAGCCCTCGTTCTCCAGCTTGATGCTCTGGATGGCCACGGCGTTGGCGTTGGCGTCCAGTTCGGGCAGCGCGACCCACTCGGACACCCAGCACCGGTAGACCTTGTACGCGATGACCAGCTGCCCGGCCTCGTTGTACATCTCGATGATGATGTCCTTGCGGAAGTCCGCCAGGGAGGTCTCGGCGCCCAGCCCGGAGCCGTAGTTCCACACCTTGTTGGCCCACTGCTCGAAGTCCGGGTCGTGGGTGACGCCGCGCTCCAGCATGATCGCGTCGTACTCGGTGCGCCCCGGCGACTTGCGGCTGCTGCTGGGGTCGCCGCCGTGGCGGTGGGTGACCACCTCGGTGCTCCGCTTCAGCGTGCCGATCTTGCTGATCCCGGCGACGTATCGCCCGTCCCACTTCGCCCGGAACTTGAAGTTCTTGTACGGGTCGAAGCGCTGCGCGTTGACCGTGAACTCGGCCATGCCCGCCCCTCCTAGGTCGCCGCGGCCGCGGTCCGCTGCTGGATGCCGATCACCACGAACTCGGCCGGCTTCACGGCCGCGAAGCCGACCAGGATGTTCAGCACCCCCCGGTCGATGTCGTACTGCGTGGTGGTCTCGCTGTCGCACTTGACGAAGTACGCCTCCCGCGGGGTGCGGCCCTGGAAGGCGCCCTGCCGGAACAGGTCCTGGAGGAACCCGCCGATGGAGGCGCGGACCTGCGCCCACAGCGGCTCGTCGTTGGGCTCGAACACCACCCACTGGGTGGAGCGCACCAGCGTCTCCTCCAGGAACAGCGCCAGCCGTCGCACCGGCACGTACCGGTACTCGTCGGCGAGCACGTCCGCGCCGCGCAACGTCCGCGCGCCCCAGACCAGGGTTCCGGTGGCCCGGAAGGTGCGCAGGCAGTTCACCGCGTACGGGTTGAGGTTGCCGTTCTCGCCGTCGGTGAGCGCGAGCGCCGGCCCGGTCACCCCGGCGAGGGCCGCCTCCACCCCGGCGGGCGCCTTCCACACCCCGCGCGCCGCGTCGGTGCGGGCCATCACCCCGGCGACCGCGCCGCACGGCGCGAACTCGCGCACCGCGCCGTCGCGCAGCGGGTCGGGCCGGCGCACCCGGGGGAAGTAGAGCGCGCCGTTGCGGCCGTTGGCGGTCAGCCCGCGCGCGCCGACCCAGGCCCGCACGGTGTCGGCGGTCTCGGTGGGCGGCGGGTCGACCAGCAGGAAGGCCCGCTGGCGTACGCAGAAATCCAGCGCGTCGGCCCACACGGTGTCGTCGAGCGCCTGGTCGGGCACGGACGGCGGCAGGCAGAGCAGGGTGAACAGGTCGGCGTCGCGCAGCGCGTAGATGCCCTGCTTGGTGCCCTCCAGCGCGCCGCCGTCGGTGTACTCGGCGGCGGTCAGGTGGGTGCCGTCGGTGCCGGTGGCGGCCGCGTCGGCGGTGTCCACGTCGTAGCCGCCCGCGTCGGGACGGCCGGTGCCGGGCAGCGCCGGCGAGGCGCCGACCCGGACCAGCCGGGAGGCGGCCAGCACGGTGTCCAGCCGGCGCGGTCCGTCCACCAGGGTCACGTTCGGGTACGTCTCGACCAGCACCGGGTTCTCCGCCGGGCCCTCCCGCACGGTCAGGTGGAACAGCTCGTCGGCGTCCACCCCCTGCTGGTCGGCGATCGTGGCGGCCTCCTCGCCGGTCGCGTGGGTCACCTCGGCGTGCAACGCGTTGCCCCAGCCGCCCGGCCCGAGCGCGTCGAGGGTGAGCGCCCCGTTGAGGTCGAGTTGCGCGCTGGTGGCGTCGCGGGCCAGCCGGACGATCACGGCCTGGTTGCCGCCGTTGAGGTAGAAGTCGCGCACCGCGTAGCCGAGGCCGCTGTCCCGCCACAGGCCACCGAAGGTGCGTTCGAACTCCGCGTACGAGGAGATGGCCACCGGCACGTCGACCGGCCCGCGCAGCGCCCGCCCGACGAACGCGGCCACGGCCGTGGCGACGCCGGTGATGGTGCGACTGCCGCCGGGTATCTCCTGGATGTAGACCCCGGGATGGCTGAGCGTTGCCGCCATGACGACTCCTCGACTCCACGGGCGTGCCGTACGCCGCTGGCGCGACTGTGCCGCCCGCCCGTCACCGCGCCGTCACCCGGCCGTGTCGGCCCGGTGTCGGTGGCTGCCGGTACGGTCGGCGCCGTGACAGCGCCAGAGTGGGACCTCCGGACGATCGCGGCAGGGTTCCACGGCACGGTTCTCCAGGACCATCCCGTCGAGGAAGGGATCGGCGGCACCGTCATCGTCGACGAGGTGGACCCGGGCCGCCTGCTGGATGCGTGGCGGGCGGCCCGGGCGGTCACGCCGACCACGGGCCGGTGCCCGGTCTTCACACTTCCCGGCGACCTGCACCACGAGCCCACCCCGACCGAGATCAACGACCTGGCGCAAGCGGCGCGGGCGGTCGACCCGTGGGCGGTGTTCCGGCGGCACCCGGACGACCGTCCGATGGAGCCCTGGCGGATCGAGAGCTACGTCAGCGCCTTCCTGGGCGCCGAAGGGCTGTCCTCGGCCGCCGCGCCGCCGCCCGCACCGACGAGCGAGCCGGAACTGGACCGGTGGCTCTACGACACGCTGCTGGCCGACCCGGTCCTCGCCGACCACGCCCGCCGGTACTACGAGCCCCTGGTCGGCACCCGCACCTGGCATCCGATGCGGGAAGTGCAACTGGTGCTGCTGCCCACGACGTCCCCGTGGCTCGCGCCGGCCTGGATCAGCTACTTCGGCGCGCTCCGCCCCGGTGGACCGGAGGCGTGGGCCGCGGCGATGCGGCAGTGGCATCAGCACTGGGGCGCCGAGTTGGTGGCCGCCTTCAGCACCACGTTGCACCTCGTCGTGAACCGGCGACCGCAGCCGGGCCCGCCGGCCTGGGAGCTGGCCGGTCAGCTCCTCGCCCTCGGCGGCAGCCTCCAGCACGAGCAGTGGCAGCTGGCCATGGCGGTGGCCCACAGCGACGCCTGGTTCCTGCACGACCGCCCCTGAGCGGCGTCCCGTCATGGCTGCGGCGGCTGCCGCCGGGGCTACGATCGGCCGTGCCCTTCGACAGCTCGGATTCGGGTGAGGCCGCAGCCTTGGCCGCTGCCTTCCCACGTCGGATGAGCGATGACGTGCGGCAGGCACTGGCGGTCCTACCGCCGGCGCCGCACGCTCCGGCCTCACCGTTCCGTGTGCTGGTCGATGCTGAGCCCGTCGTGATTCCATATCGGATCTACACTGACGAGCCGCCCGCTGGCGCGGAGGCGGCGCTGTCCGCCGTCCAGCGTGCGCTGCTGGATTGCCTGTACACCCGGCACCACGACGGCCGGGTGAGGCAGCGGCGGCTGGAGCGGGTGGTCGGATTGATCCAACCGTGGGTGGCCCCGTTCGTGGTGCAGTTGGTGGGCGAATACGTGGACGAGATCCTGCTGGTCATTCGGAGAGTCCTCGGGCCGGAACTGGTCGTCCCGCACAGCCCGACGGACGCCGTCTACGGGCGGTTCGTCGCCGAGAACCCGGGGTTCGTGGCGCTCACCGGACAGCGGGTTGCCAGCTACTGGGCCTGTTACCACCGCCGGCGCTACCCTACGCTCATCGACTACCCAGGGCGCTCCTTGATGGCAGCGCTGCGGGCGGCGGCAAACCGGCACAACTTCTCTGGCGGCGAGGTACCCGGCACGGCCGCCAGGTAGCCCGGTGACGCGGCGGGCGACGCGCCGGTGACGAGCAGGCCGCAGGCTGGGCGGGCCCGCGCACCAGACTCCCGCTCCGGAGGCGCTCCCGTGACAGCCCCTGACCCCGACCGCGGTGGGGTGGTGGTCGTCCGGGTGTGGTTCGAGGACCGGCCGGACGAGCTGGGCTTCCGCGCCCTGGTGACGAGCTGCGTCGACCTGGCCGGGGGCCGGCCGGAGAGCCGGGCGGTGACCTCGCCGGACGCGGTCGTCGAGGTGGTGCGCAGCCGACTGGTGGAGATCCTCGCCGGTCACCGAGCGCGGTGACGCCCACCGCCCGACCCAGGGGAAGGCACATGACCGAGAAGATCAACTGGAGCCTCCAGGTCCGCGTGGCCCACGGCCCGCAGATCGCGGCGACCGGCGTCGTCGACGTCGAGGCGTACGACAAGGTCTCGGTCGAGATCGCGGCCGGGGAGAGCCAGCAGGTGGACCTGGTGCCCGCCGGCACCGAGCGGGTGGGCATGGTGCTGATCGTGCCGGCCACACCCAGCGCCGACCTGTCGTACGAGATCGACGGCACGGCGATCGCGCTCGACGGCGCGCACGCCTTCCTCGGCACCGGGGCGGCCCGGCTGCTCGGCGCGGACCCGGCGAGCCTGACCTTCACCAACGACACCGCCGAGCCGGCCCGGCTGGACATCCTGGTCGGCCGGGACGTCACCCCGTGAGGGCCACCGCGATGTGACGCCGGGGTGACGCAGCGCGTTCTACCCTGCCGGGGCCAGGCCCGCGCCGCAGGGGAGGTCCCGGATGACCGCCGACTTCGTCGACGCCCTCGTGGCCGACCAGCCGGCCGGGTCCGGTCCGGTGCTGCGGCTGCTCGGCGACGTCCGGGTCAGCCACGGTTCCCGCTGGTACGACGTGCCCGAGGGCAGCAAGCGGCTGCTCGTCTACGTCGCCCTGCACCGCCGCCGCCTCGACCGTGGTCATGCCGCCGCCACCCTGTGGCCGGACGCTACGGACGCGCGCGCGGCCGGCAACCTGCGCTCGGCGCTGTGGCGGCTCAACCAGGCGCACGTCGGGCTGATCGGGGTGGACCGGCACCACCTCGCGTTCCGGCCCGGCGTGCTGGTCGACATCGACCTCGTCACGGCCTGGGCCGGCCGGTTGATCGCGGGCCGCCCGGCCGGCGCCGACCTGTCCGCGCTGCCGACCGGCGGGGTCCTGTTCGACCTGCTCCCCGGCTGGTACGACGACTGGGTGCTCACCGAACGGGAGCGGGTCCGCCAGCGGGTGCTGCACGGGATGGAGGCGATGAGCCGGCACCTGGTCACCACGGGCCGCTGCGCCGAGGCCGTCGAGGTGGCGCTGACCGCCGCCGGGGCGGAGCCGCTGCGGGAGAGCGCCCAGCGGGTGCTGCTGGAGGCGCACCTGGCCGAGGGGAACTGGGTGGAGGGCCGCCGCGGCCTGGACACCTACCGCCGGCTGCTGGCGCGGGAGTTGGACATGGAGCCCGATCCGCGGCTGGGCGAGCTGCTCGACGCCTACCCGCGCGCCCGGCCGGCGGCCACCGCCGACCGGGCGCGCGCCTCCTCGATCAACGCCATGAGCTGAGGCGAGGGCCGGACCCCGAGCTGCTCGGCGAGCAGCCGGACCACCAGGTCGGCGTGGCGCAGCGCGTCGCTGACGTTCCCGTCGGCCAGCATCGCGGTGAGCACCAGCCGGTGGCCGCTCTCCCGCAACGCGTCCGCGGCGACCGCCTCCAGCGCCCAGCTCAGCCCGGCGGCCGGGTCACCGGCGCGGATCGCGGCCCCGGCGGCGTCCTCGAGTGCCCGCAGGGCCCGGTGCCGCAGCAGCTCCCGGTGCATGAGCACCCAGTCGTCGTACCAGCCGGGGAGCAGGTCGGGGCAGCCGTCGGCGGCGTGCCGGCGCAGGAACGCCGGGTCGACCGGGCCGCGACCCGCGAGGCAGCGGGTGTCCACCGTCACCCCGGCGGCCAGCGCGAGCGCGCCGGTGGAGTCGGCGAGCAGGCCGGGTGCGGCCTTGCGCAGCCGCCACAGCGCCGTGCGCAGGTCGGCCGAGGCCCGTTCCTCGGGCTTGCTCGCCCACATCGACCAGGCGGTGCGGGCCCGGTCCGAGGCGCCGCGCACGGCCAGGAAGGCCACCAGCCGCTGCGCGGTCGCCGGCAGGGCGACGGGCTCGCCGTCGCGGTCGAGCGCGAAGCCGCCGAGCAGCCGCAGCCGCCAGCCGGCCCGGTGCGGGGGTACGGCCTCCGGCGCTGTTCCCGTGGTGATCCACACGTCGGCGCTCCGCTCTGTCCGGGGTGTTGGGGCGGAGGGTCACCTTTCGAATACCGCAGGTCGCGGGTCCCCGGGAACGGGCCTGTCGGTGGCCGGACATCCCGTTCGTCCACCCGGCCCGGCGACCGGTCATGATCGGCGGCCGGGACCGGCCGAACGGCTGCCTCCGGGAACGTGCGTGCCGGGGGAGCGGCGGTTGGGCAAAGTCGTTGGCGAACCGCGGGGGCTGGCCTATGGTGGGCGGATGTACCCGGCCGGGCTGCTGTCCACGACCGCCGTCACCACGGCGGCGTTCGCTGCTGCCCGCGGCCGGCGTCCCGAGGCCGTGCCCGCCCGTCCGGCGGGCAGCCGTTCCGTCGCGCCCATCCACGGCCTGCCGAGCCCGGTCCCCACCGACCGTGGCCCACCCGGATCCCGTTGATCCGCGTACGGCCACCCAGGGCGAAGCCATCCGGCTTCGGCCCTTTTTCTTTTCCTGGAAGGGGATCCAGATGGGCACCGACCTGCACGACGACCGACTCACCCGGTTGCGGGCCACGCTGACCGACGACTTCGCGGCGCAGACGGCCCGGTTGACCGAGCTCACGGCGGACACCGGCGACCCCGGCGAGGCGCACACC
The DNA here is from genome assembly GCF_040631005.1 of Micromonospora sp. NPDC005707. Taxonomy (NCBI): domain Bacteria; kingdom Bacillati; phylum Actinomycetota; class Actinomycetes; order Micromonosporales; family Micromonosporaceae; genus Micromonospora; species Micromonospora sp. NPDC005707. Next base: position 135,222 of record NZ_JBEXYR010000017.1, on the reverse strand, counting down.
CGCGCCGCGATGATCGTGGCCACCCGGCAGAGCCTCGGGCAGATCGGCGACGCGCTGCGCCGGATGGCCGACGGCGGCTACGGCCGCTGCGAGCGGTGCGCCGCGCCGATCCCGGTGGAGCGCCTGGAAGCGCTGCCGCACGCCCGCTTCTGCGTGCCCTGCCAGCAGAAGCACGGCTGACCCGGCGGGTGCCGGGCCGTCACCGTACGGCCCGGCGCCCCGGCAGCCGGCGCCCGAGCCAGTCCAGCAGGACCTGCTCGTACTCCGGGCTGACGCCGGCCAGGTCCTCGCGCCCGCCCAGGGTGGGAGCGTGGTCGCAGCCGGCCAGCCGGGCCACGGTCAGCTCCGCGTCGCGCGCGGCGCGCCGCCACACGGCCAGGCTCTGCTCGACCGGCGTCCAGGCGTCGGTCTCGCCGTAGCAGAGCAGCACCGGGCCGGACAGCTTCGCGAGGACCGGCTCCGGGTCGAAATCCATGTCGACCCAGCTGCCCGGCGCGTCGGGCAGCTCGCGGGGCAGGTACACCAGGGGAAACCAGGGCCGCCGCACGGCGGCGTCCAGCTCCGCCTGGGCGGTCGCCCGGGGCACGTCGCCGCGCAGGAAGCCCTCCGCGACACCGCGCAGCCGGTCCAGCTCGGCGAGGTCGGCCGGACCGTACCCGTGCCGGCGCAACTGCTCGGCGGTGCCGTACCGCATCTGCACGGCGGGGCTGACCCCGCTGCACCCGAGCAGGACGAGGAAGTCCACCGGGCGCCGGGTGACGGTCAGCGTCGCCGCCCACGCGCCCTGGCTGAACCCCCACAGCCCGACGGGGGCGTCCCCGACCTGTCGGCGCAGCACGTCGAGGGCCGATGCCGCGTCGTCGGCCTGCGCGGTCAGCGGCACGTCGTGCCCGTTCACCCGGGGCCGTCGGTCGTAGCGCAGCACCGCGATCCCGGCCGGTGGCAGCAGCCGGGCCAAATGCTCGTACAGGAAGTACGACCGCCGGTCGGCGTGCGAGCCGTGCAGCACCACCAGGCCGCCGCGCGGCGGCGCGGCCGGGACGTCCAGGGTCGCGGGCAGGTCGAGCTCACCGACGCGCAGCTCCATGCCGGCAGTCAACCACGCCGCACGGGACCCCGGCCGCCCCGCCGATCGTCGCTCGTCCGCCGGGCTGCGTACCCTGGCCCGGTGACCCGTCGTGACCGTGGAGACCGCCGATGACCAGCCCGCGCACCGTCCGCACCGCCCGTCCCGCCGACGTGGCCGCCCTCGTCGACCTGGTCGAGTCGGCGTACCGCGGGGAGCGCAGCCGGGCCGGCTGGACCACCGAGGCCGACCTGCTCGCCGGGCAGCGCACCGACCCGGACATGGTGGCCGAGGCCGTGTCGAGCCCGGGCGGGACGGTCCTGGTGGTCGAGGACGGCACGGAGATCGTCGCCTGCTGCCAGTTGGAGCGCCGCGACGACCACGTCTACTTCGGCATGTTCGCGGTGGCACCGGGGCGGCAGGGCGGCGGGCTGGGCCGGGACCTGCTGGCCGAGGCCGAGCGGCACGCGCGGGAGCAGTGGCACAGCGGCGAGCTGCGGATGACCGTGATCACGCAGCGGGAGGACCTGATCGCCTGGTACGAGCGGCGCGGCTACGTCCGCACCGGCGAGCTGAGCCCGTTCCCGTACGGCGACGTGCGGTTCGGCCTGCCCCTGCGGCCGGACCTGGCCTTCGAGACCCTGCGGAAGAAGCTCGGCTGACGAACGGGTCGCCGACCACCGATGGCGGCCGTTCACCGACGGCGTGCCGGGCCGTCCGTCGCCGGGCGTAGCCGCCGGACGAGGTGGAGAACGCCCTGGTGGACGGCCACGCCGACGCCGGTGTTGAGCAGCGCCAGCCCGGACGCGGCGATCAGCCCCGGCTCGACGTCCATCGCCCCGGTGGCGACCAGCAGGGCGGGCCAACCGGCGGCGGCGACCGGCAGCGCCAGCCACCACCAGCGCCCGAGCAGGAGGCCGAGGAGGATGAGGCTCGGGATCATGGCTCGGGCCTCGACTCCGGCGGCGCGTCGGCGAGCTCGGCGATCACCTCAGCGTGGCAGCGCTCCGGCACGCACCAGCAGCCGAGCCGGCGCCCGCGCAGGTCGGGCAGCAGCGCGAGCAGGTCGGGCCGGCCGAGCAGGTACGCCCGGTACTTCTCGATCACCTCGTCGCGGGTGCCGTCGGGGCCGGGCCGGTACGGGCTGGACAGCGGGGACTGGGGCAGCCGCCAGCCGCCGCGGGACATGGCCCGCCCGACGTAGACGACGTCGGCGTACGCTGGGTCGTCGCGATGGCCCTTGAGGTTCACGACCGTCGTTGCCGGCACGGCACCTCCTCCGATGTTCCCGCCCGATCGTCAGTGTCGCAGCATCGGCCGATCCGGTCAGGCGCCGGGCGCGGGCGCCGGGCCGGTGGAGTCGCGGACGATCAGCGTGTGACCGGTGGACCGTCGTCGCGGCCGGGTCGCCCTGGGCTTCAGCGCGAGGGTCAGTGCCATCCGCCCCATCTCGGTCATCGGCAGCCGGACCGTGGTGAGGCTGGGTGCCAGGTCGGCGGCGACGGACACGTCGTCGAAGCCGACCACCGACACGCGCTCGGGCACCGGGATGCGCCGCGACCGCAGCACGGACAGCACGCCGATCGCCATGGCGTCGTTGAGCGCGATGATCGCCGTACTGTCCGGGTGGTAGTGCAGGATCCGCTCGGCGGCCACCCGGCCGCCGTCGCGGGTGAAGTCGGAGTGGACGACGGCGAGGTCGTCGCGGGAGTGCCCGTGCGCGGCGAGCGCGGCGGTCACCCCGGCGAGCCGGTCGGCCACGGTGGTCAGACCCGGGGTGCCGGCGGCCACGGCGATCCGACGGTGGCCCAGGGCCAGCAGGTGGGCGCCGATGTCGCGGCCTCCGGCCTCGTTGTCCGGCACCACCGCGTCGACGCCCAGGGCGTGCCGCCCGATGACGGCGACCCGTCCGCCGGCCCGCTGGAAGCCGGCGAGTTCGGCGCGGGCCTCGGCCTCCACGCGCGGGTCGTCGTAGCCGGAGCCGGCGATGAGGATGATTCCGACCTGCTGGTTGATGAGGTGCCGCAGTTGGCGCAGCTCGTTCTCCGGGTCGCGTCCGGAGTGGGCGATCTGGACCAGGAGGCCCTCCTCGGCGGCGACCTGGAGCACGCCGCTGGCGATCTCGGAGAAGTACGGGTCGTCGATCTGGTGGACGATCAGGCCGACGGTGGTGCTGGCGCCCCCGGCGAGGGTGCGGGCGTACGGGTTGGCGACGTACCCGAGTTCCCGGGAGACCTGGCGGACGTGCCGGGCGACCTCCTCGCTGACGCCCTCGCGCCCGGCGAGGGCGCGGGAGGCGGTCGCCAGCGAGACGCCGGCGCGCTCCGCCACGTCGACGAGACGCAACCGTGGTCCGGGTCGGGGCATGGGTAACTCCTGGCAGACATTGATCCGCACCGCGCTCTTGCGTGTGGCGTAGGGCACAGCATAGGGTACGAAAGCGCTTACGTAAGCGCTTTCGTAAGCGCGGCGCCGCCTCGGCCGTCCGGCCGGCCTCACGGTGGACCGTCCTGTCCCGACACCCCGACTCCACATCCGGGCACCGATCCACGCCCGGTACGTAAGCGCTTTCGTCACCGCCACATCGCACCGACGAAGGGAGCACCTCCCCATGAGAAGACACCGACGCGCCGCCGTCGCGGCCACCGCCCTGCTGGCGCTGGCGCTGACCGCGGCGGCGAGCCCGGCCCAGGCCGACCGGCCCGGACCGCACGACGTCCACCCCGCCCTCTGGTCGCACCTGGTCGCCTTCTACGACTTCGACCACCCGGTGGTCGGCGACCCCGCGCTCGAGCGGGACCTGGGCCGGTCCGGCACCGAGATCGAGCTGGTCAACGGCGGTGCGGCCATGCGGGTGCCCGACCGGGCGTACAAGGGCAGCGGCGACGCGCTGCAGACCCGGCAGGTCAACCCGCAGGCCGCCGGCAACGACGACTGGAAGGCCGGCATCTGGTCCTCCAGCGGCGTCCGCACGCTGCGCGCGTTCAGCGGCGCCGAGGGGACCACGGTGATGGGCTGGTTCAAGCGGGAGATGGACGGGCCGGCGTTGAACTCCGTCACCGCCAACCCGACCGACCGGTACAACGCCATCGGCCTGGCCGGCGTGTTGACCGGCGACTCCGACGGGCACGGCGTGCGCGCCCTGCTGGAACTCATCGACGTGGGCGGCGAGCTGCACCTGGTCGCCCTCGGCCGCCGCGTCGACGGCGGCGCCTCGCAGACCTTCGCCGCCAACGAGGACTGGCGGACCCTGCTGCCGAAGGGGGAGTGGGTGCACCTCGCGGCCACCTACGACTTCACCAGCGGCACCATGGCGCTCTACCGCAACGGCGAGCCGGTCGACGGCTTCTACACGACCGCCGGCGACCCGTGGCAGCTCAACGGGCCCGGCCCGCACGTCACCAGCGCCACCGACGCGCGCGGCATCAAGATCGGCGGGAGCTTCCCGCAGAACAACCTGGAACGCAACCCGTGCGACTGCCGCATGGACGGCCTCATGTTCCTCGACAGCGTGATCCCGGCGAGCGACATCGCCAAGCAGTACCGCTACATGGCCCGCTGACCGTCCCTCGGATCGTCCCACCGAGAAGGAGAACCGCGTGTTCATTCGCGCTGGCAGCACCGGCAGGCTCCGCAGAGCCGCCCTCACCGCCGGGGTCACTGCCGCCACCCTCGTCCTGTCCACCCTGGTCGCCGCACCCGCCCGGGCCGACGGCGCCGTCTACGACCCGATCCCCGAGTCGCAGATCCAGTCGCGGCTGGGGCTGGTGCTCCAGGAGTACGCCAGCTTCCCCCAGTCCACTCCGAACCCGGCGCCGGTCGACGCGCGGCTGGTGCGCAAGGCCCGGATCAACACGATCAGCGAGCTGCCCGACGGCTCCGGCCGCCGGGCCGTGCCGGACCTCAACGGCAACCTCTACCTCGTGGAGAACGGCACGCCGCACGTCTACCTGGACGTGGCGGCGACCTTCGCGCCGCAGTTCTTCTCCGGCCGTGGCCTCGGCCAGGGCTTCGGGTACGTCGCCTTCCACCCCGAGTTCGCGCGTAACGGCCGCTTCTACACGATCCACACCGAGCAGGCGTCGCTGGCCACCCGCACGCCCGACTACGCCCAGCCGAACACCATCTACCAGGCCGTGATCACCGAGTGGACGGCCAGCGACCCGGCCGCGGACACCTTCGCCGGCACCCACCGCGAGGTGCTGCGGATCGGCTTCGGCGGCCAGATCCACGGCGTCCAGGAGATCAACTTCAACCCGACCGCGAAGCCGCGCGACCCCGACTACGGGATGCTCTACCTCGCCGTCGGCGACGGCGGCCAGGGCTACCGCAACGGCGACCCGCAGAACATGGGCATGCCGCATGGCAAGCTGCTGCGCATCGACCCGCGCGGCACCAACGCGCCCAACGGCCGGTACGGGATCCCGGCCGACAACCCGTTCGTCGGGCGCGACGGCGCGCTCGGTGAGATCTACGCGGTCGGCTTCCGCGACCCGCACCGGTTCAGCTGGGACCGGGCGACCGGCCGGATGTACCTGGGCCACATCGGCGAGCACGCCATCGAGTCCATCTACGAGGTCCGGGCCGGCGACAACTTCGGCTGGAGCGAGCGCGAGGGCAACTGGGTCTTCGACAAGACCGCGACGAACCCGTGCGACAAGCTCTACCCGCTGCCCGCCGACGACGCGAAGTACGGCTACACCTACCCGGTCGCCGCGTACGACCACGACCCGGCGGCGAACTGGAACTGCACCTCCGACGTCGGCGTCGCCGTGGCCGGCGGCTTCGTCTACCGCGGGAAGGACGTGCCCGCCCTGAAGGGCAAGTACGTCTTCGGCGACCTGGTCGACGGCCGGGTGCTCTACACCGAGGCGAACGAGATGCGCCGCGGCGCCGGCCTCGCCCCGATCCACCGGCTCGCGCTGTACACCACCGCCGGGGACCTGGTACGCATGCAGGACCTGTCCAGCCCGGGCGCGCCCGGCGACCCGAACCGGGTCGACCTGCGCTTCGGCACCGACGCCGCCGGTGAGCTCTACATCGTGGCCAAGGCCAACGGGAAGATCTGGAAGGTCGTCGACACGAAGACCGTGGCGGAGGGCAAGGTGGGCCACACCAAGGTCGTCCACACCGCGGGCGCGGAGAACTGGACGCCGGTGACCCCGTCGAAGTGGCGGTTCGAGGGCGACCAGGTGATCCTCGCCGAGGCCGGCGTGAGCCGCCCCGGCCCGCGCCGCCCGTTCGAGTACGCCATCCTCGACAAGGGTCCGGCCTGGTCCTCGGTCCAGATCGACGCCCGGGTGCGCCTCGACGAGCCGGTGGAGGTCACCAACCGGGACGTGATCATCGTCTTCGGCTGGCAGTCGGACACGCAGTACTACTACGCGCACCTGTCCACCGACAACACGATCTACCCGCACAACGGCATCTTCAAGGTCAACAACGCCGACCGGGAGCGGATCGATCACCAGTGGAACGGTCGCTCGCGCGGTGCCAACCCGGCGATCACCGACGCCGACTGGCACAAGGTGCGGGTCGTGCATCTGCCCGCCACCGGTGAGATCGCCGTCTACGTCGACGGGCACAAGGACCCGCTGCTGACCGCGAAGGACACCACCTTCAGCTCCGGTCGGGTCGGCTTCGGCTCGTTCGACAACATCGGCCGTACCCGTCAGTTCACCGTGACGGGCTCCCCGGCCTGATTCGAGGAGCGGAGGGGACGGCGGCCGGTGCCGCCGTCCCCTCCGGCGTACCTCGACGGCTGAACGTCCTGGGGGGTGTCAGCGCCGATCAGCGCAACCCCCGTTCATGCAGCCACGGGAGGCAGGACGCGTGCCAGCCGGCCTGCGTGAACCGCTGGCCCCACCGGTCTCGTGCCGGAAGCGGCCGTAGCTGTCTGAGCTCACACGACCGGAGCGGCCGTCTTTACTGTCGTTCGGTGGGGCATCGTGCTGGCTGCGACGGTGAACGGGTGGCGCAATCGATGCATCGCCACCTCACCGCAGTCGGACGCACGAGGCGCGGGCTTCTCTTCTTCCGCGGTGGACGGTGAAAGAAACTGTGCGATGGAACCGCAGGCCGGAGCAGGGGCCGGGCCGCGGAAACGCGGAGCGTCGGCAACCGGGTGCCGGTCGCGGCTGAATCCGCCTGGAACCGTCGCCGGGTGGGCGTCTGGTGTGCGCGGTGACGTGGTGATCACGGTCATGCTGTGCCTTCCTCCTCGAACGGCGCGTCGCAGAGAAGGCACGGGCCGCAGGCCACGGGACATCGCAAAACGAACCTGAACAAGATGATGGATGAAATGCCGAACGACGGCCCGCTGAACCAGTCGGGCCGCCGTTCGGCAAAGCGTGGGTCAGAGCGGGCGGATATCCGACGCCTGCGGGCCCTTCGGGCCCTGGGTGATGTCGAACTCCACCCGCTGGTTCTCCTCGAGGCTGCGGAAGCCGCTCGCGGAGATCGCCGAGAAGTGGGCGAAAACGTCGGCGCCTCCGCCGTCCTGGCTGATGAACCCGAAGCCCTTGTCGCCGTTGAACCACTTCACGGTGCCTGTAGCCATGTCTGCTCCTTCGCAGGCTGTTGAAGACCGCATTGTGCGGACTCGCGCTGCCGCGTTGATCAGCCGCGCCGGAAACGACATGAAACGAAAAAGGCACCTGGGTGGGTTTTGGTTAACCCATCAGGCGCCGAAACGTCTACGGAAATCAAAACTGCAACCGGGCAACCGTAACACAGAATCCGTCGATCGGTGCCACCCACGCCCGTGGCCGCGTCACAGCACGGCACCGCGAGGCGCAACTTCGCGGTCGCCGCCGATGAGCCGGACGAGTAGCACTGTTGTTGCCATGTCGTAAGAGGCCAGTCGAGTAGGGATGCCAGAGGTCGCGTCGGTTCTCGCCAAGAGGGAGCCACACTCATCGCTGGAGTCAGCTCCCTGAGCTGGCAGCGGCACCGCTGCGCTTCGTGCGCGTAGAGTGGGCAGTGGATCAGTTCGTCAACATCGTTGGCGGGCCGGCGCCTACCGGGGCGTGCTGCCCAGGTCTCGGCAGTGTCCCCAGGACAACGTCGAGGTTTGAGGGCCGAGCGTTGGCAGATCATCCGATCGCCACGGACATTTCAGTGCTGACGGACAACGCCGGTCGTCGGCGGCTACCTTGCGGCAGCACTCGGCCAGTCCCGCTCAGCCCGTACGACAGGCCGTTGCGGACGGCTGCGGCACGTGAGCGCCGATCCGGCTGGCCTGGCCGGGCAGCACCGCCACCACAGGAGAAGGACATGACTTTCGTGTTATCCCCGCCCATGGTCTCTCCGTCACCATTGCGCGAGCCCACCAAGACCCTCCGCGAAAAAGGGGCAGACAGTTTTCACGCGGCGCTCGCCGCGGTGCTGGCCGCCGGGCTGGAGAAGGCTCTTGAAGCGGGTGACCACCCGAGAGCGATCAGCTTCATCAACCGCGGCTTCGCAGAAGGTAGTCCGCAGCTGGGCTGCGACCTCCTCTGTCGGGCAATTGCGGTCGTCGGGACAGCCCGGACCTGGACGGTGCAGCTCGCGCCCCTGCGCCAGGGTAGCTCCCTGGATTGAGGCAGCTCGCCGCGCTGCGAATCGCTGCCGCGTGAGTACCTACCTCGCCGGGTCGCTCAGGGCCGCCTCGACCGACCCGGCGCGCTGCACCAGGGACACCGCTGCGGCCACCGATCCTTCGACAACATCGACCGTGCCCGTCGGTTCACCGTGACGGCTCCCCGGCCTGACGGCCGGACGATCTGGGGGCGGGGAGCATGCGGCCCCCCCCGTCCAGGATGTGGGGCATGGAGTTCTTCTGTTACCACCGCGATCGGCCCGGCTCGACGGCACTGCGCAGGGAGTTGCTGGAGGAGCACTGGGCCTACATGGACCGGTACGCGACGGAGATGATTGCCCGCGGCCCGACCTTCGCCGCCGACGGTGACACACCCACCGGCAGCGTGCACATCCTCGATCTGCCCGGTCCCGCCGCCGCAAGGGCGTTCGCCTTCGACGAGCCCAGCTACCAGGCCGGCGCCTACCGGGACGTGCTCCTGCGCCGGTGGCGCAACCTGCTGGGGCGCACCATGTGGGACTTCCCCGGAGGCCGGACCGGCGGTAACCGCTACCTGGTGCTCGGGCTCGGCGCGGGTCAGCCCGCCGACCTCGCCGCGCCCGACGACCGGCACGACCTCATCGCGTACGGGCCGTTGCTCTCCGACGACGGCGCCACGTGGTTGGGCACGGCGGCGCTGGTCGAGGCCTCGGACCCGGACGGGGCGCGCGCCGTCCTGACCCCCGACCGGTACGCCGACATCGAGGTGCACGACTGGGCGTTCGGCGGGCGGCCGGGAGCGCATCCTCCCAGGTGAACCGGGTCTCGGCGCCAGGAGCAGGCCGCCCGTCCTTCCGCTCGACCTCGTGCCGTGTCCGCGCGTCCCCCTCCTCGCCGTTCCGCGCGTCGTGCTCCGCCACCTGATCCGTCCGCCCTGCCGACCGACCGTGGTGATGAGTTGTCGCGCCCGCGGCCGTCACACCTACGGCGGGACACGACGAGACGGAAGGATGACGTGATGAGTACGGACACGCGGCTGAAGGAGCTGGGCGTGAGCGGTCTGGGCGAGGTCGACGAGCCGGCGTTCTCGGGGCTGGCGGAGCGGCACCGGCGGGAGTTGCACGTGCACTGCTACCGGATGCTCGGGTCGTTCGAGGACGCCGAGGACGCCGTGCAGGAGACGTTCCTGCGTGCCTGGCGGCGGCGGGAGACCTTCGAGGGGCGGTCGACGTTCCGGGCCTGGCTGTACCGGATCGCCACCAACGCCTGCCTGGACCTGCTCGCCAAGCGCCGCCCGGAGCCCGCGACCGGCGGCGAGGTGCGGTGGCTGCAGCCCTACCCGGACCGGCTGCTCGACGAGCTGCCTGCGGGCGACGCGGACGAGCCGGAGACTGTCGCCGTCGCGCGGGAGACGATCGAGCTGGCGTACCTGGTCGCGGTCCAGCACCTCGCGCCGCGCCCGCGGGCCGTGCTGATCCTGCGGGACGTGCTCGGCTGGCCGGCGAGGGACGTCGCGGAGCTCCTCGGGGACTCCGTCAACTCCGTGAACAGCGCGCTGCAGCGGGCCCGCGCCGGCATGCGGGAGCACCTGCCCGCCGAGCGGCAGGACTGGACCGGGAGCGAGGATGACGCCGGCACGCGCGAGCTGGTGCGCCGCTTCACCGACGCCAGCGTGGCCACGGACGTCGACCGGCTCGCCACGATGCTGCGCGACGACGTCCGCTGCTCGATGCCGCCCACGCCGGGCCTCCACGTCGGGCGCGACAGCGTGGTGAACAGCTGGATAGAGGACGGCTTCGACCGCATGACGGGCCTTCGCGGCGTCCTCACCTCCGTGAACCGGCAGCCCGCGGTCGCCTTCTACCACTGGCGTGAGGGGGAGAACGCATACCTGCCGCTGACGATCGACGTCCTGCGCGTCACCGGCGGGGCGATCACCGAGATCACCATCTTCCACGACGACCAGTTCCCGCGGCTCGGCCTGCCGGAGCGCCTGCCGGCGGGCGGCACGGAGTAACCCTGGTGCGGACGCTCACGCTGCGCGGTGGCGCGCGTGTCGCGGTGGTCGCGGCCCAGTGGTACGACGCGTTCGGCGTCGTCACCCGCGGGCGGGTGCAGCTGGAGCTGCGCGACGGCGAGCCCGGGCCGGTCCTCGGACGCGACGCCGGGTTCTGGCTCCGCGGCACCGGCGTCCGCGCCCTGCGCAACCCGGGCCGTCGCACGGCGACGGTGCGCATCCTCACCCCCACTCCCGATCAATGGAGGAACGACATGGATAGCAGGACTGAACCCGGGGTCGTCGCAGACCCGGCATCGGCCCGGACCAGCCCCACCCACCGATTCCGCGGGCTCGCCGTCACCGGCCTCATCGCCACGCTCGCCGCGATGGTGGCCACCACCCTCGCCGCCGCGCTCGCCCAGGCCGCCGGCGTCGACTTCGAGATCCCCGACGGTGGTGAGGCGATCCCGTTGGCCGGGTTCGCGGTGGTGACCGGCTTCTTCTCGGTCGTGGGCATCGTCATCGCCGTCGCACTTCTCCGTTGGAGCGCTCGCCCCGCCCGGCGATTCGTGTGGACGGCGGTGTCGCTGACCGCGATCTCGTTGGTCCCGCCCCTCCTCTCCGGGGCTGACACCGCCACCACCGTCGCCCTCCTCGGGCTACACCTTGTCCCCGCCGCGGCGATGATCCCCATCCTGGCCCGGAGTCTCCGCACCCGGACCAACTGACGATCCGGACCTTGACAAGGCTCTATAAGGTACTGCGAAGGTGTGTGGCGATTTCGGGGGAGAGCGCCGGTGAGATTGGTTGCGGGGGTCGCGGTGCTGGCCTGCCTGGCGGCATGCCAGCCAACTCCCAAGCAGGCGACCTCTGACGGCTCCGACCCGATCGTCGCCACCCAGCCGTCACCGACGTCGATCACGATGCCGGCCGAGGCCTTCGACCTGTCGTGGCGTCAACTCGATCATTATTTCAGCCAGGATGGACGATTCGAGGCCAGGCAGGTCAACGAGTGGATGGTGGTCACCCGGGACGGCAAGGAGTTCGGCCGTTTCGGCACCGCCGCGGAGCGCGTCCTCGGCGCCGACTTCTCACCGGACGGACATTATCTCGCCGTAGCACATCCCGATACGGTGATCACCTATGACCTGACGACGAAGCAGCCGAAGGCGCTGTTCACCCCGTCCGTGGAGAGCATTCGCTTCTCAGCGGACAGCGCCTACCTGGTCGGCCGGGAGGACTACCAGAAGGTCCGCAACGGGCGCCTTGTGGTGATCGATGTGGCGACGGGGAAATGGACCGCCTCACCGGTGCCGCCGAAGATCGGCGTGTCCAACGATCCGGGCAAGTACTGGTACTCGGGATCGTTCGCCGTCTTCGATCACGGGAAGCAGGTCGTGGCCGCCGGCAGCGACGGGTTCCTGCACTGGGCGGTGGAGAGCCAGAAGCTCACCTGGGTGCCGTGCGGCTGCGGAGCCGACACGGGCGCGGTGAACCGTGCCGGAAGCCTGGTGGCCCTGGTGATCCCGGACAACAAGCTGTCGCTGTGGGAGGTGGCCGGCCGACGCGAGCAGCGGGTCTGGACGCTGCCCGAGCTGCCGCCGCTCAACGGGGACTATCCACTGCGGTACTTCGGTGTGGAGCCGCACTTCACGGAGGACGGAAAATGGCTGCTGCTCGACGGAGGCGAGGGCGGGCAGGTCTGGTCGATACCCGACGGCGTCCCCGTGAAGATTCTGCCGCGCGGCAGGAACTGAGCCCGCGGCGGCGGCTGCTGCAGTCCATCAGCAAGGGCTGGTGGTTCGTGGTCGGCGGCACCGTCCTGGCTGTCATCGGTGCCGCGGCGGGCATCTATGTGCCGAAGATGCTCGACCCGCAGGACGAGCGGCCCATCGCGATCAACCTGGTGAGCAACCCCGCCACCGTGCCGGCCTGGGGTAACGACGTGTTCTCGTTCGTCATGCCCAGGGACGCGCGTCCCGCCACACGTCCTCCGCTCGACTGCCCCTCGATAGTGGACTGGGCGCACGGCAACGGCGGGGTGGATCAGGAGGCCACCAGGGTACGGCTGGTCGTGCAGGGCGCATCCGACAAGGGCGTGCTCATCGACGGGATGCGGGCACGCATCACCCGGCGCTCGGCGAACCCTGACCCGGGCGGCACCTCGCTGACCTGCGGCGGCGGGCAGGGCACCGTCACGCCGCGGCAGGTCGCCATGGACCTGGACGCAGCGGAACCGTCAGCGGAGTACGCCACCAAGGTGGACGGCCGGCTGCCGCTCTTCGGGTTCACCCTCGAAAAGGGGGAGACGGAGGTCTTCGAGCTGACCGCCACCACCAAGGGCACGGTGGAGTGGGTCATCGGTCTCGACCTCGTCGTGGGCGGCGAGCCGCAGACCGTGGAGGTGACGAACCACGGCCAACCCTTCCGGACGACCGGCTTCGTCAGCCCGCACGGCTATCGGGTCATGGCCGGGACGGACCATTGGGTGGAGTGCACCGGAACTCCACCCCGCTGCGGCACCACAGCAGTTGCGCCGGCTGACTTCCGTTACGCCTGACCGGTTCTCGACGCGCCCCCGCCGCGGCCACTCTTGGTGGTGCCGCCGCTCAGTTCAATGCCGTTCGATGCAGAACTCGTTGCCCTCGGGGTCACGCAGGGTCACCCAGCTGCGGTCCTCGGGACCGCGGTGGTCCTCGTGGATCGTGGCGCCGAGGCGGACAGCCCGCTCGACCTCCTCGTCGCGGGACCGCCCGTCGGGCTTCCAGTCGAAGTGGACCCGGTTCTTCGCCGAGCGCGGCTCCGGGACCCGGACGAACAGCAGACCCGGCACCGGGTCCGGCGCTTCGACGAGCACCTCGTCGTCGCCGGGCTGATCAATCCCGGAAATCGGCCAGCCGGTCAACCGGCTCCAGAACGTGCCCAACTCGTACGGGTCCGTGCAGTCGATCGTCACGTGACGCAGTCTCATTCGCAGCACCGTAGGTCGTCATCATGCCGGCATCAAACGCAATCGGCGCCACGCGTGCTCCTTCAGTTCCTGGCCGCGGTGACGATCGCGGTGGTGGCGCTGGCGGCCAGCAGGATGGCCACGAGACCGTCGACGCAACGAGGGGACAGCCGTCCGGCCAGCCGCTCGCCGGACCGACGGCCGGCGAAGGCGAGCGGCGAGCATGTGCCGGCGGTGATCAAGGACTGCCGCGCTCCGCGTGCTCCGCAGACGTGGGCGAGCTGCCCTGGATGCCGACCGGACGTGCCGACGAGGGAGCGGCTGAGATTATTCCGTGGCCTTCCCCTGGTGGCGTTCGGCGAGTTGCTTCAGGTTCAGCAGTTGCCGTCGAGCCATGACCAGGTCGCCGACGGACAGCCCGAGGGCGGCCCAGCGGGTCGTCTGCATGACGACCTTGAGCAGCAATCGCGTCGTGTCGTGCTCCTGGGGCACAAGGACGTAGGACATGAAGGCACCCATGATGGTGCTCGTCAGCTGTTTGCCGGGGTCGACCGAGACGATCCGGCCCAACTTCCGTCCGCCAGCAGAGGTGAAGGCCTCTCCGACTCGGGGCTCGGGTAGGTCCACCAGCTGTCGAGGTGAGCGATGGCCGAGGTTGTCGATCCAGTCATAGGAGTACGGCGCCAGCCGCACTTGGGCCAGCCACGGCCACACCGCTGCGGCGGGCGCTCCCACCTGCACCCCCCGCCACGCCTGTAGCGCGGGCGAGACCACGAAGTCGTCGCACGGATAGGAACGCAGTGTCTCGCTGTCAGTCACGCCCCACCGGTCGCCGATCACGCATCCATCTTCCACCGTGTCGGCGACGCCCGGCCCAGCCGAGTGTCCTGCCGATGGCCGACCGGCGGACGCGGTGCCGTCAGGACAGTGCCGGAAGGATGGCCCGTTCCAGCACCGTGAGCGGGGGTCGCCACTGGTCGGGGTCGTCGTAGTTGCCGGCGGTGATGGCCACGGCGAGGTCCAGGTCGGGCAGGACGAACAGGCGCTGGCCGCCGTTGCCCATGCCGGCCACCAGCCGATGGCCCTCGATGGATTCGATGTACCACTGGTAGCCGTACTGCGCGCCCCAGGTGGTCTGCAGGCGTGGCTGCAGCATCGTACGGATCCAGTCGGCGGGGATGATCGGATGACCGTTCCAGGTTCCCTCGGCCAGCACCAGCTCGCCGAGCCTGGCCAGGTCGCGGGGCGCGAGTCGCAGCCCGGACGCGGCGGAGGCCACTGCGTCCGCGCCGGTCATCCACTCGAAGCGGTCGAGGCCCAGCGGCGCGAACAGCACGGCCTGCGCGTATTGCGGCAGCGACTGCCCGGTGCCGTCGGCGATCAGTCGGCCGAGCAGAGCCGTGGCACCGCCGCAGTACGTCCATCGGGTGCCCGGCGGGTCGAGGATTGGCCGCTCCAGGATGTACCGGTACCGATCCGGCGCCAGCTCCATCGCGATCTCGGCGTTGGCCGGGCTGTTGTACGGGAGATCTTCGCGCCATTCCACGCCCAATGACATCGTCAGCGCGTGCTCGACGGTGAGCCGGGCACGCTGGGGGTCGACCGCCAGGTCCGGGTACTGCGGGAACAGCCGCAGGAGCGGCTCCGCCGGCGGCGGGACCAGCCCTTCGCCGAGCGCGATGCCGT
The DNA here is from genome assembly GCF_040631005.1 of Micromonospora sp. NPDC005707. Taxonomy (NCBI): domain Bacteria; kingdom Bacillati; phylum Actinomycetota; class Actinomycetes; order Micromonosporales; family Micromonosporaceae; genus Micromonospora; species Micromonospora sp. NPDC005707. Next base: position 119,963 of record NZ_JBEXYR010000017.1, on the reverse strand, counting down.
ACAACAGCACGGTCACGCTCTTGGTGACGGACCGGATGTCGTGCAGCGTCTCGGGCCCGAACTCGACGAAGCCCAGCGAGTCGCCCCACGCGAAATCCTCGCCGGCCCCGTAGTACTCCAGCAAGGTCTGGCCACCGCGAACCGCCACGACAGCATGCAGACCGCCGACCTGGCCAGCTTGGCGTAGTTCGTCGAGGCGGTCACGCAACTGCGTCGTCATGGGGCACTCCGAGAGGGTGATGTCGGCGAGACAACAGCATGCTCGTTATACCGGAATCGTGCTGTTGGGAACGGCCCCGGCGCGGGGGTGGTACCGAGCACGGGCGGCACACGACCACGCCGGTCCCCATGCGGGGACCGGTCACGGTCTCTCGGGCTGCCTCCGGGGGCGCGCCACGAGGCTACGACGGCTCGCGGGATCCGACCGCGGTCCTACCGGAGCCGTCGCCCTGGCCGCGGGTCAGCCGCCGGGACAGCAGCTCGCCGGCCTCGGCCAGCCACCTCGCCGGCTCGCCCAGAGCCGCCTCGACCGACCCGGCGATCTCCACCAGGGACACCGCCGCAGACACCGAGCCCGGGACGGGCCCGCCGATCTGGCCGGCGACCACGCCGACCGGTGTGCCGGCGGAGTCGGCCGCCTTGAGCAGCGAGCCGACCACCTTGCCGGCCAGCGAGGTCTCGTCGAACCGCCCCTCGCCGGTCAGCACCACATCCGCGCCGGCCATCGCGTCCGCCAGCCCGACCAGCGCAGCGATGGTCGACGCACCCCGCGTGATCGTGGCGCCCCACAAAGCAGCCAGACCGTACGCGGTGCCGCCCGCCGCGCCGGCACCCGGCTGGTCCGGGTCACCACCGGCCAGGTCCGCGAACCGGCGCAGCGCCCCGTCCAGCAGCGCTATCTCGGCCGGGCCGGCGCCCTTCTGCGGACCGTAGACGGCGGCGGCCCCGGCCGCGCCGGTCAACGGCGCGGTCACGTCGACCAGCAGTTGCACGGCACCGGGCGGCGCGGGCACCAGATCGGTGGTGTCGAGGCGGGCAAGCCCCGCCAGCGCGGCGCCGCCGAGTGGCAGCTCCCGGCCCTGGTCGTCGTGCAGCCGCAGGCCGAGGGCGCGCAGCGCGCCGGTGCCGCCGTCGGTGGAGGCGGACCCGCCGAGTCCGATGACGAGGCGGGTGGCCCCGGCGTCGAGGGCTGCCCGCGCCACCACGCCCAGCCCGTAGGTGTGCGCGCCGAGCGGATCCGGGGAGGCCATCAGCGGCAGACCGCTGGACTGGGCCAGCTCCAGCACGGCGGTCCGGTCCGGCAGCAGCAGCCAGGCCGCGTCGACCGGCCGGCCATCCGGCCCCGGCGCGACCGTCGTCCGGCGCTCGGCGTCCGGTAGCGCCGCGGCGAAGGCGTCGACCGTGCCTTCGCCGCCGTCCGCGAGGGGGAGCAGCCGTACGTCGTCGCCGGGCCGGTGGGCCAGCCAGCCGCGGGCCAGGGCCCGGGCCGCGTCGTCGGCGGCGACCGAGCCCTTGAACGAGTCGGGCGCGACGACGACCCGCATCAGTCGGCGAGTACGAGCTGGAGGTAGCGGTCCTTCATGGTGGCGAGGACCTCGTCGGGGTCGGTCGCCCACACCTCGGCGTTGAAGATCTCCACCTCGGTGTCGCCGGTGTAGCCGGCCTCCTCGACCGCCCGCCGGAACGGCGGGAAGTCGATGTGCCCGTCGCCCATCATGCCCCGGCCGAGCAGCACGTCGGCCGGGAGCGGGGTGAGGAAGTCGCAGACCTGGAAGCTGGCGATGCGGTCGCCGGCACGCGCGATCTGCCGCCAGACCTCCGGGTCCCACCAGATGTGGAAGGTGTCCACGACGACCCCCACCTGCGCGACCGGGAACGGTTCGGCCAGGTCGATCGCCTGTCCCAGGGTGGACAGCACCGCGCGGTCCGCGCAGTACATCGGGTGCAGCGGCTCCAGGGCCAGCCGCACGCCCCGCTCGCCCGCGTACGGGGCCAGCTCCGCAAGGGCGTCGGCCACCCGCTGCCGGGCGCCGATCAGGTCGCGGGAGCCGGGCGGCAGGCCGCCGACGACCATGACCAGGCAGTCCGTGCCCAGCCCGGCGGCCTCGTCGATGGCGCGCCGGTTGTCCTCCAGCGCGGCCCGGCCGGCGTCGCCGCCCGCGGTGAGGAAGCCGCCCCGGCACAGCGACGACACCCGCAGTCCCGCGTCGGCGACCAGCTTCGCGGCGGCGGCCACCCCGATCTCGGCCACCGGCTCGCGCCACAGCCCGATCGCCGGGATGCCGGCGCGGACGCAGCCCTCGACGGCCTCCCGCACCGACCAGGACTCCGTGGTGCGCTGGTTCAGCGACAACTTCGCCAGCCGAGGATCGACGGCGTTCATGCGGTGCCTCCCTTCGTTCGCGACCGCGGGGCTCGCAGGGCCGGCTCACTCCTCGCGCTCACGCCGACACCCCGGCCACGGACAGGTAGCGGCGCATCCGGGCGACGGCCAGGTCCGGGTCGAGCAGCAGCCCGGCGGCATCGGCGAGCCGGAACACCTGCACGAGGTGCGGCACGCTGCGCCCGCTGTGCAGGCCGCCCACCATGGTGAAGCCCGGCTGGAAGCCGTTGAGCCAGGACAGGAAGGCGATGCCGGTCTTGTAGTACTGCGTCGGCGGGGCGAAGACGTGCCGGGACAGCGGCACGGTGGGGTCCAGGATCTCCCGGAAGCCCGCCGTGTCACCGGCGTCGAGGCGTTGCAGCGCCGCCGACGCGGCCGGGGCGATGGCCGCGAACGCGCCGAGCAGCGCGTGACTGGACCGCCGGCCGTCGCCGGCGATCAGCTCCGGGTAGTGGTAGTCGTCGCCGGTGTAGACCTTGACGGTGGGCGGCAGCAGCTCGCGCAGCCGCACCTCCCGCTCGGCGTCGAGCAGCGACACCTTCACGCCGTCGATCCGGTCGGCGTGCGCCTGCACCAGCGCCACGAACGTCTTGGTCGCCTCGTCGAGGTCGGTCGACCCCCAGTAGCCCGCGAGGGCCGGGTCGAACATGTCCCCGAGCCAGTGCAGCACCACCGGCGTGGACGTCTCCCGCAGCACCTGCTCGTAGACGCTCAGGTAGTCGTCGGGCCCGGTGGCCAGCGCGGCGAGCTGCCGGCTGGCCATCACCACGGGAATCGCGCCGCACTCCTGCACGAAGGCGACCTGCTCGGCGTACGCGCCGACGACCTCGTCCAGGGTGTCGGGCAGCCCGGTGAGCTGGTCGGTGGCCGCCCCGGCGACGATGCGCCCGCCGCAGGCGGCGGCCTCGGCGGCGCTGCGCCGGATCAGCTCCCGGGTGGCCGCCCAGTCCAGCCCCATGCCGCGCTGGGCGGTGTCCATGGCCTCGGCGACACCGAGCCCCCAGGACCAGAGGTTGCGCCGGACGGCCAGGGTGGCGTCCCAGTCCAGCCGGGCGGGCCGGCCGGGGGCGTTGTCGGCGTGCGGGTCGGCGACCACGTGCGCCGCCGCGTACGCGATCCGGCTGGCCGGCGGTGTGGCCGGCCGCCGCCAGCCGGCCGGCTCGCGCAGGGTCAGCTCCTCGGCGCCGCCGTCCGGGCGGGGCAGGGTGATCCGGGCGGTCACAGCCGGATCTCCTCGATCTCGACCCGCCGCCCCTCCCGCGCCGAGAGCAGCCCGGCCTCGGCGAGCTGGACGCCGCGGGCGCCGGCCAGGAAGTCCCACGGGAACGGCTCGCCGTCGACGACGTGCCGCAGGAACGCCTCCCACTGCACCTTGAACCCGTTGTCGAAGTCCTCGTTGTCGGGGACCGTCTGCCACTGGGCGCGGAAGGGCTCGGTGACCGGCAGGTCCGGGTTCCACACCGGCATGGGGGTGGCGCCGCGGTGCTGGATGCGGCACTCGCGCAGCCCGGCCACGGCGCTGCCGTGCGTGCCATCGACCTGGAACTCGACCAGCTCGTCGCGGTAGACCCGGACCGCCCAGGAGGAGTTGATCTGCGCGGTGATGCCGCCGGCCAGCTCGAAGATGCCGTACGCGGCGTCGTCGGCGGTGGCCCGGTAGGTCTGGCCGGTCTCGTCCACCCGCTCGGGGATGTGCGTGGCGATGTGCGCGGTCACCGCGGTGACCGGGGCGAAGATCTGCTCCAGGACGTAGTGCCAGTGCGGGAACATGTCCACGGTGATGCCGCCGCCGTCCTCGGCGCGGTAGTTCCAGCTCGGCCGCTGCGCGTCCTGCCAGTCACCCTCGAACACCCAGTAGCCGAACTCGCCGCGCACGGACAGGATCCGGCCGAAGAAGCCGCTGTCGACCAGCCGCTTGAGCTTGCGCAGGCCGGGCAGGAACAACTTGTCCTGCACGACACCGTTCTTGACGCCCTTCGCCACGGCGAGCCGGGCCAGCTCCAGCGAGCCGGTCAGCCCCTCGGCGAGCGGCTTCTCGGTGTAGATGTGCTTGCCGGCCTCGATGGCCGCCCGGATGGCCTTCTCCCGCTGCGCGGTGACCTGCGCGTCGAAGTAGATCTGGTGGGAGTCGTCGGCGAGCGCGGCGTCCAGGTCGGTCGTGTACGACGTCAGCCCGTGCCGGGCGGCGATCTCGGCGAGCTTGGCCTCGTTGCGGCCGACCAGGGTCAGCTCGGGCCAGATGCGGCTGCCGTCGCGGGCGGGCAGGCCGCCCTGCTCGCGGATGGCGAGCAGGGACCGGACCAGGTGCTGCCGGTACCCCATCCGGCCGGTCACCCCGTTGAGGATGATCCCGATTGACGTGCGCTCCACGTGTGTGTCCTTCCAGTGGTTATTCGGCGGTCGTCGTCGCACCGAGCAGGTCCCGGATGCGTCCCGTGGCGCGGGCGAACTCCGGTGCCGACATCGTCTGGCCGTAGTCCCGCTCGACGGGCAGGTCGACATCGATGACCTCGGCGACGGTGCCGGGTCGAGGGGTCATGACGATCACCCGGTTGGCCAGGTAGACCGCCTCGGCGATGGAGTGGGTGACCAGCAGGACGGTGGTGCCGGTCTCCCGCCAGATCCGCCGCAGTTCGACGTTCATCTGCTCGCGGGTGAGGGCGTCGAGCGCCCCGAACGGCTCGTCCATGAGCAGCACCGGGGGGCGGTGCAGCAGCGCGCGGCACAGGGCCACGCGCTGCTGCATGCCACCGGAGAGCTCGTTCGGGTACGCGTCCTCGAAGCCGGTCAGCCCGGTCATGGCGATCAGCTCGTCGACGCGCTGGCGGGCCTGCGCCTTGGGCATGCCCCGCATCTCGGCCTGGAGCAGGATGTTGCGCCGGGCCGTGCGCCAGTCCAGCAGGGCGGCGCGCTGGAAGACGTACCCGATGTCGCGCCGCGGCCCCCGTACGTCCTCGCCGTGCAGGCGGACCTGGCCGGACGAGGGCCGCAGCAGGCCGGACACCAGCTTGAGCAGCGTGGACTTGCCGCAGCCGGAGGCGCCGACGATGGCCACGAACTCACCCGGTTCGATCCGCAGCGAGACGTCGCGCAGGGCCGTGACGTCCTTCTTCTTGGTGCGGAACCGGACCGCGACCTCATCGATCTCGACCGTGGCGCCGGTCGCCGTGGCGTCCGCGGAGCGCTGCGTGGTGGTGTTGCCGACCGTCATCGGTCTCATCCCTTCGGAGCGAAGCTCGCGTCCCAGTAGGCCGACGGCGCCTCCGCCTTGGTGATCACACCGGCGTCGGCGAAGACGGTGATGGTCTTCTGCCAGTCGGCCTCGTCGTTGATGCCCGGGGCCTGGCCCTTGGTGGCGTCGGTGTGCAGGAGCTGCACCGTGGCGTTGAACTGGTCGGTCAGCACCTTCTCCGACGGCAGCTGCTGGGAGGCGCCGGACATGGCCGCGACCGCGCCGGCCGCGTCCTTCTCGGCGGCGGACCACGCCTCGCTGCTGGCCGCGACCATGCGCTTGACCAGGTCCTGCTTGTTCTTGATGGTGTCGCTGGAGGCGATCAGGCCGTTGCTGTAGAAGCTCAGGCCGTGCTCGGCGAACTTCAGGTAGGAGACCTGCTTGCCGGCCTTCTCCTGCATGGTCGGGCCCTGGTCGGTGGCGAAGCCGAGCAGCGCGTCGGTCTTGCCCGACATGACGGCGGCCATCTTGCCGGCCGGGTCGGTGTTCTGCAGGGTCACGTCGCCGGCGGCCAGGCCGTTGGCCTTGAGGAACGCCGGGAAGGTCTTGCTCAGCGCGTCGCCGGCAGTGGAGGCGATGGTCTTGCCCTTGAGGTCGGCGGGGGAGGCGATGTTCTTGTCGCTGAAGAACTGCACCGACGACGGGGTGGTCTGCAGGAAGACGCCGACGCTCTTGACGTCCATCCCCTGGCCCACGGCCGACAGCAGTGCCGGGGTGTCGGCCCAGCCGAAGTCGGTCTGCCCGGCGGCGGTGGCCTGCACGGTCTTCTGGGAGCCCTGCCCGGCCTGGATGGTCAGGTCGATGCCGTGCTTGGCGAAGATCTCCTTCTTCTTGCCGTAGTAGAACGGCGCGTGCTCACCGTAGGGGTACCAGTTGAGGGTCAGGGTGACCTTGTCGAGGCCCTGGGCGTTCTTCTCCTGCTCGTCGGAGGAGGAGCCGCAGGCGGTGGTGGCCAGAAGGAGTGCCGGCACGAGCGCGGCGGCGAGAGTACGCAACTTCATCCGAGGGTTCTCCTGTTCACAGGGTGGTGGCGGCGTCGGTGCGGCGGCTGGCGTGCCAGGGCAGAACGAGGTACTCCAGCAGTTCCACGACGACGAAGAGGACCACGCCGAGCAGCGACATGATGATCAGCCCGGCGAAGAGGGTCGGGGTGTCGAGGTTGCCGTTGGCCTGCAGGATCACGTAGCCGAGGCCCTCGTTGGCGCCGACGAACTCACCGACGACGGCGCCCGTGACGGCCATGGTGGCGGCGACCTTCAGGCCGGCGAACAGGTGCGGCAGGGCGGCGGGGAACCGGATCTTCCGGAACGTCTGGGCCTGGCCCGCGCCCATGGTCGCCGACAGTTGCAGCATCTCCGGGTCGATCGACTTCATGCCGGTGACCGTGGAGATGACGATGGGGAAGAAGGCCATGAGGACCGCGACGACGACCTTGGGCGAGAGCCCGAAGCCGAGCCACACGATGAACAGCGGCGCGATCGCGATCTTCGGGATGACCTGGGCGAACAGCAGCAGCGGGTAGAGGCTCTTCTCGACGGTGGGGGAGTAGACCATCACCACGGCGGAGAGCACGCCGACCACGATGGCGATGGCGAAGCCCAGCACCGTCTCGTAGGTGGTGATCCAGGTGTGGTGGGCGAAGTAGCCCGGCTGGGCGGAGACGACGTCGAGCGTCGTGCCGGGTGAGGGAACCAGGTAGGGCTTCACCAGGTCGGCGGCCGTGACCACCCACCAGATGGCGAGGATGGCCACCAGGACCGCGGCGGGGCGCCAGGTGTTGCGGGCGAACCGGAGCAGGCCGGCGCCCGCCCTGGCCGGGCGGCGGGCGGCCGACGCGGTGGCGCCGGCGGGAGCGGTGCGCTCCGGTTGCTCGATGGTGCTCTGCGCGGCCATGACCCTCCGTTCTCCCTGGCTGGCCGGCGGTTTCCGGGTCTCCAGCCGCTGGGTAGGCGCGTGCCGTCGGCAGGGCCGGACGACCCCGGTGAGGACGGGGAACCGGCCCTGAATGCGCTTTCAGTAAGCGCTTTCAGGGTGCTACGGTAACCACGCCGAAATAATCCGGTCAAGAACTTCCGCAGGGAGAACTCGATGCAGCCACGGGCGCACGTGACCTTGGAAGACGTGGCCAGAGCTGCCGACGTCTCGCTGGCCACGGCCTCCCGGGCGCTCAACGGCATGCGCGTCACCCCGCAACTGCGCGACCGGGTCCTCGCCGCCGCCGAGAAGCTGGCGTACACCCCCAACGCGCACGCCCGCGCCCTCGCCGGCGCCTCCCACCGCACCGTCGGCGTCATCTGCCACGACGTCACCGACCCCTACTTCGCGGCCATCGCCGGCGGCGTCATGCGGGTCGCCGGTGACAACGACCTGCTGGTCATGCTGGCCAGCACCTTCCGCGACCCGGAGCGGGAAATCGCGTACGTGTCGATGCTGCGCGCCGAGCGCGCGCCGGCCATCCTGCTGATCGGCTCCGGCTTCGAGGACGCCCGCTGGGAGCGGGCCCTGGAGGCCGAGCTGAAGCCCTACCTGGACGGTGGCGGCCGGGTCGCCGTGGTCAGCCGGCACCGCAGCCTGAAGGTCGACAGTGTGCTGCCGGAGAACCGGGCCGGCGCCGCCGCCATGGCCCGCGCCCTGCTCGACCTCGGCCACCGCCGCTTCGCCGTGCTCTCCGGACCGCGGGCGCTCACCACCGTCGCCGACCGGCTCGGCGGATTCCGCGACGAGCTGGCCAAGGCCGGCGTGGCGCTGGCCCCGACCGACATCGTCGAGGGCCCCTTCACCCGCGACGGCGGATACGGCGCCATGTCCGAGCTGCTGGCCCGGGGCTCGACGGCCACCTGCGTGTTCGCCCTGACCGACGTGATGGCCATCGGCGCCTGCGCCGCGCTGCGCGACCACGGCCTGTCCGTCCCGGGCGACATCTCCGTCTCCGGCTTCGACGACATCCCGATCGTCCGCGACCTCACCCCGGCGCTGAGCACGGTGGCGCTGCCCCTGCAACGCCTCGGAGAAAAGGCGATGGAGTTGGCGCTCACCGAGAACAACGGGCGACGGCGCCGGCTCCTGCGGATGGGCGGCGAAGTGGTCCTGCGCGGCAGCACCGCCAAGGTGGGCTCGTGACCCCGCTCGCCGGCCTGACCGTCGACGCGGTCCAGACGTACGCCGTCGCGCTGCCCACCATCCGCTCGTTCGGCGTCTCGGGCGGCTCGGTCGCCGTCGCCGGCACGCCCAGCATCCGGGTGCTCGTCAAGGTCACCGCCGGTGGCGTCAGCGGCTGGGGCGAGGCCACCCCGATCCCGGCCTGGACGTACGAGACCGCCGAATCCATCGTCACCACCATCGACCGCTACCTCGCCCCGGCCATCCTCGGCCGCCCGGCCTGGGACCTCGACGGCGTGACCACCGCCTTCGACCGCGCCATCAACCGCGGCTTCACCATCGGCTCGCCCCTGGCCAAGAGCGCCGTCGACATCGCCCTGCACGACCTGCTCGGCCGCGCTCTCGGCGTACCGGTGGGGGTGCTGTGGGGGCAGCGCCGCCGGGAGACGATCCAGCTCGGTTGGATCGTCTCCGGGCAGACCGCCGCCGAGGTCGCCGACGCGGTCGCGGAGGGCGGTGACCTCGGCTACCGGGCGTTCAAGGTGAAGGTCGGCCTGCACAGCGAAGCCGAGGACGCCGCCGTGGTGCGGGCCGTCCGCGAGGCCGCGCCCGACGCCGCGCTCTGGGTGGACGCCAACCAGGGCTACACCGTCGACGGCGCGCTGCGGATGGCCCGCCGGCTCGCCGAGTACGACGTCACCGCGTTCGAGCAGCCGCTGCCGGCGAACGACGTGGCCGGGCAGCGCCGGCTGCGGGAGTCGTCACCGATTCCCGTCGCGCTCGACGAGAGCCTGCGCCACCCCAGCGACCTGGCGACGTTCGTGAAGCTCGACGCCGTCGACGTGGCGATCGCCAAGGTGCAGCGCAGCGGCGGGCTGACCCTGTCGCGGCGGCTCTGCGCCCTCGCCGAGGACGCCGGGGTGCGGCTCATGGGCTCCGGGCTCACCGACTCCGACCTGGGCCTCGCCGCCTCGCTGCACCTGTTCGCCGCGTACGGCATCGACACGCCCGTCGACCTCAACGGCCGGCAGTTCCTCACCTCCTCCTACGCCACCGGGGCGACGGTCGAGGTGAAGGACGGCGTCGCTCAGGTGCCGACGGGGCCGGGGCTCGGCGTCGAGGTGGACGAGTCGGTGGTGCGGGAACTCGCCGTCGACGTGCTCGCCCCATAGCCGCCCGGCAGCCACGGCCTGGCGACACCACATCGCCTTGACTTCGAGCCCGCTCCAGCCCCTAGCGTCCCCGCCATGAGTGCTTCCCTCCCTGAGCAGACCGCGGCCGGCGACGGTCCGCTCGCCGGCCCGGGTGGCCCGGTGCGGGTGCTGGTGACCGGCGGGACGAGCGGACTGGGACGGGCCATGGCCACCGCCCTCGCCGAGGCGGGAGCCGCGGTGGCGCTGACCGGTCGGTCCGGTCCCCGCGCACAGGCCGTCGCGGCCGACCTGCCGGGGGCGATCGGCATCGAGTTGGACGTACGAGACGAGTCGTCGGTGACCAGGGCGGTCGACGAGGCGTGGTCACGGCTGGGCCGCGTCGACATGCTGGTGAACAACGCCGGGATCGGCATGCGCACCGTCAACCCGCGCTTCATGACCGACCCGCGGGGGTTCTGGGAGGTGCCGGTCGACGGATTCCGCGCCGTGGTGGACACCAACCTGACCGGCTACTTCCTCGTGGCGCGGGAGGTCGCGCCGCGGATGCTGGCCGCCGGCGGTGGACGCATCGTCAACATCGCCGTGAGCGTGTCGACCATGCACCGCGCCGGGTTCGTGCCCTACGGACCGTCGCGCGCCGCGAGCGAGGCGTTGTCCCGCATCATGGCCGCCGACCTGCGGGACACGGGCGTCACCGTCAACCTCCTGCTGCCCGGGGGCGCGACCGTCACGGGGATGCTGCCGCTCGACGCCGTGCCCGAGGGCCGTGCGTTCCTGGACCCCGCCGTGATGGGCCCGCCCGTGGTCTGGCTGGCGTCCGACGACGCGTCCGGCGTTCATGACGAGCGCATCGTCGCCGCCGACTTCGCGCACTAGTTGCGGGACCGGACGACGGTGCGGCGGTCCTGACGACCGACGGCCGGCGGGATGCCGGGGGCCGCGGCCGGCCAACGACGTCACCGGGCAGCGCGGCTCACGGCTTCGACCAGAACGGATCCCGGCCGATGAAACCCAGCAGTCTGGTCTGGGCGTCCGCGTCCTCGGGGACCGCCACTCGCGGGCCGTACTGGCCGGAGGAGCGGATGATCTCCTCCATCTGCTCCATCCCGCCGAGGAGTTCGGCGCAGAACTCGGGGTCCAGGGCGTCGTCCTGGCCGGTGGCCCGGGAGAGATCCCAGGTGTGCATGAAGACGTCGGTGGTGTAGAACCGGTCGATCGCGGCCGCCAGCGGCAGGCTGCCGATGTGGGGGTTGGTGAGGTGGCGGTGCGCCGTCTCCGGGTCGTCGAGCACCGCCTGCACGGCATCGCCGTGGGTCTGCCAGGCGGCGACCGGGTCCTCGTCCACGGACGGACCCTTGGGCAACTCGATGCCGGCGCCTGAGGTGAGAAAACCGGGGAACCATTCGGTCAGGTGACGCACGACGTCGCGGGCGGTCCAACCGGCGACCGGGGCCGGCGCGTCCCACGACCGGGTGCCGCGGACCCGGTCGGTGAACAGCCCGGCGACCTGGCGGTGCCGCTCGGCCGGGTGGTCAGACAGCGCCATCGACGATCATCCTTTCCAGCTTCGCGTAGCCCTCGTTGACGCCGACCTCCATGCCGCTGCGCAGCCACGCGTCGCGGCCTTCGAAGCTGTCGACCAGGGACTGTGTCCGCAGCCGCGTACGGCCGTCGCCCAGGTCCTCGAACCACAACGTCTCCAGCGCGACTCCGTCGGGCTCGCCCTCGAACGTGAAGGTCTGCACGATGCGGTCCGGCCGTACGTCGTGGAAGCAGCCGCGGAACCGGTACTCCGTGTCGCCGCGCACCGAGGCGTACCGCCAACTGCCGCCGGTGGACGCGTCCCAGTGCTCGATGCGGGTGGTCATGGTGTCGGGACCCACCCACCGGGCGAACAACTCGGGATCGGTGTGGGCGCGGAACAGTTGCTCGGCTGTTGCCGCGAAGTCACGACTCATCCGGATGACCGGCAGCCTCGGATCGGCTTCGATCACTGTCTCCGTGATCCGGTCCATGCTTCTCTCCTTTCATCTCGGCCAGCACGGCGTCGAGGCGGCGATAGCGCTGCTCGACGCGGCGCCGGTGGCGCTCGATCCAGGTGTCCATCAGGTCGAGGGTCCCCGCCTCCAGGCGCACCGGCCGGGGCTGCGGCCCGCTCGGCCGGCTGACCAGCCCGGCGTCCTCGAGCACCCGCAGATGCTTGTAGACCGCCTGCAGCGTCATCCGGTACGGCTCGGCCAGCTGGCCCACAGTCGCGTCGCCCTCCGAGAGCCGGGCCACCATGTCGCGCCGGGTCGGATCCGCGAGGGCGGCGAAGGCGCGGGACAGCGCATCCGTGGTCATCCGCCCACCCTTTCAACCTGATGGTTTAAAGAACCGTAAGTAGCAGGCCGGCCATCCGTCAACCCTCGGGTTGCCCGCCCCCGGCCGGTGGAGTAGGCAGGAGGTCCACTCATGTCGATCTGGGAGGCCGGATGAGACCTCGGGCCCTCGTCACCGCGACCATCGCCCTGGCCACGCTCGTGGCCGGGACCGCCATGCCCGCCCACGCGAAGCCGTCCGGGCCGCCGAAGGAGCCGGTGGCCGTCGGCTACGGCGGAGCGGTCTCCACCGTGGACGCCACCGCCACCGCCGTCGGCCTGCAGGTGCTGCGGCGCGGCGGCAACGCGGTCGACGCGGCGGTCGCCGCCGCCGCGACGCTCGGCGTCACCGAACCGTTCTCGGCCGGCATCGGCGGCGGGGGCTTCTTCGTCTACTACGACGCGAAGAGCCGCCGGGTGCACACCATCGATGGCCGGGAGGCCGGACCGGCCTCCATGAGCGAGACCACCTTCATCGACCCGGCCACCGGAGCGCCGTACCGGTTCGACGAGGCCCGGATCAGCGGGCTGTCGGTCGGCGTCCCGGGCACCCTGCTCACCTGGCAGGACGCGCTGGACCGCTGGGGCACCCGGTCGCTCGCGCAGGTGCTCACGCCTGCCGCGCGGGTCGCCGAGGACGGCTTCCCCGTCGACGAGACCTTCGCCGGTCAGATCGCCGGGAACCAGGCGGCGTTCGGCCAGTTCAGCTCGACCAGCGCCCTGTACCTGCCCGGCGGGCAGCCGCCGGCGGTCGGCAGCACCTTCCGCAACCCGGACCTCGCCGAGACGTACCGGCTGATCGCCAAGCGGGGCACCGACACCCTCTATCGCGGCGAGGTCGGTCGCGACGTGGTCGCGACCGTGCAGCACCCGCCGGTGGCGGCGCAGCCGGTCGGCTCGTGGCCGTACCCCATCCGCCCCGCCGGCATGACCGCCGCCGACCTCGCCGCGTACCGCACCCGCTTCCCCGAGCCGACCCGGTCGGATTACCGCGGCCTCGAGGTGTACGGCATGTCCACCCCGTCCAGCGGCGGCACCGCCGTGGGGGAGGCGCTCAACATCCTCGAGCAGTTCGACCTGCGGTCCATGACCGCGACCCAGGCGATGCACCACTACCTGGAGGCCAGCGCGCTGTCGTTCGCCGACCGCAACCGGTACGTCGGCGACCGTACCCAGCGGAACGTGCTCCGCGAGCTGCTCAGCGACGCGTACGCCAAGGAGCGGGCCTGCCTGATCGACCCGTCGGCGGCGCTGCCCAAGCCGGTCGCGCCCGGCGTCCCCGACGGCGCCTACGGCGGCTGCTCGGCGGCGACCGCCGCCGACGTTCGCGACGACCGCACCGGCACCACGAACCTGACGGTGGCCGACCGGTGGGGCAACGTCGTGGAGTACACGCTGACCATCGAGGCGACCGGCGGCAACGGCATGGTCGTGCCCGGCCGGGGATTCCTGCTCAACAACGAGCTGACCGACTTCAACTTCGCGCCGACCCAGGGGGCCGCGACCGATCCGAACCTCCCGGGGCCGGGCAAGCGCCCGCGCAGCTCCATGGCACCCACCATCGTGCTGGCCGACGGCCGGCCGTTCCTGGCCGTCGGCTCGCCCGGCGGCGCCACGATCATCACCACCGTCCTGCAGATGCTGGTCAACCGGATCGATTGGGGCATGACGCTGCCGCAGGCCCTCGCCGCGCCGCGGGCGTCGCAGCGCAACGGCGCCAGCACCCAGGCGGAGCCGGCCTTCATCACCGGGTACGCCACCGGCCTCCCCCCGGGCCACGCCTTCTCGGCCACCGCGGAGATCGGCGCGGCAACCGGAATCGAGTTCCTGCCGGACGGCCGGCTGATCGCCGCTGCGGAGCCCGTACGCCGGGGCGGCGGCGCGGCGGCCGTCGTCGGCCGCTGGGCGCGCGACTGACGACGGGTGTCACGGGCACCAGGGCCGGCATGTCCGGCCGCCGGCCCTGGTGCCCGTCAGCACTCGTGCAGGCGGATTCTCAGTACCGCAGCTTGCGCAGGTAGCGGTAGCCGACCTCGGCCGTCCGCTGCGGCGTCACGTCGGGGGTGTCGTTCTCAGGTGCGGCCCGACGTCGAGACGCGGCCTAATGGCCGGCGTAGAGAGCGTTGATGTCGGCGGCGCGGCGCCGCGCCACCACCTCGCGCTTGATCTTCAAGGTGGGGGTGAGCTCACCGTTGGCCTCGGTGAAGTCGTCGGGCAGGATGCGGAAGGTCTTGATGGCCTCCGCCTTGGAGACCGAGCTGTTCGCCCGGTCGACCACGGCCTGGATCTCGCCGCGCAGGGCGGGGTCGTCGCGTAGTTCCGCCACCGATGCGCGCGGGTGGCCGTGAGCGGTCCGCCACCGCTGCCATGCCTGCGGGTCGATGGTGATCAGAGCGGCGGCGTACGGCTTGGCGTCGCCGACGAGCATGCAGTTGCTGACCAGCGGGTCCGCGCGTACCCGATCCTCCATCGGTGCGGGGACGAGGTGCTTGCCGGCCGCGGTCACGAGGATCTCCTTGGTGCGGCCCGTGATCCGCAGATAGCCGTCGTCGTCGAGGCTGCCGAGGTCGCCGGTGCGGAACCAGCCGTCGGCGGTGAACGCCGCGCTGGTGGCGGACGGGTTGTTCCAGTAGCTGTGGAACACCACGTCGCCGCGGACGAGGACCTCCCCGTCGTCGGCGATCGCCAACTCCACACCCGGTAGCGGCCGGCCGACCGTGCCGATCCGCATCGCCGACGGTCGGTTCGCCGCCAGCGCCGGGGAGGTCTCGGTCAACCCGTAGCCCTCCAGCGCCGTCAGACCGGCGCCGCGGAAGAAATGGCCGAGCCGCTCACCGAGGGGGGCGCCGCCGACGATCGCGACGCGGCACCGTCCGCCGAGCGCGGCCCGCAGCTTCCGGTACACCAGCAGGTCGAAGACCCGCCGCGCCAGCCGGAGCGCCGGAGAAGGGCCGGACGGGCGGTCGAGGGCCTGGCTGTACCGCACCGCCACCCGGTCCGCGACGGCGAAGAGGCGACCCTGGTGGCTCTCGATGGCCTTCTGCCGCGCCCGGTTGTGCATCCTCTCGAACACGCGTGGCACCGCGAGGACGAACGTGGGCCGGTATCGGCGTAGCTGATCCATCACGCCGCTCATGTCGGCGCTGTGCACCATCGTGGCCCGGGTCTGCACCATCCCCACCTGGATCATCCGGGCGAACGCGTGCGCCAACGGCAGGAAGAGCACCGTCGACGCCCTCTCGTGGAAGAGCTCCGGCAGCGCCGCGACGGCGTTGCCGACGTCGAGGTGGATGTTGCGGTGCGTCAGCACGCAGCCCTTCGGCCGGCCCGTCGTCCCGCTGGTGTACACGATCGTCGCCACGTCCCGGCCCGACACCGCGCGACGACGGGCCTCCACCTGCTCGTCGTCGAGGTTCTGGCCCCGGCCCGCTGCCCGTATCAGGTCGCCGGCGTCGATCTGCCACACCTGTCCGAGCTTCGGCAGGGTGTCCCGCACACCGGTCAGCATCGCCGCGTGCTCGGGCGTCTCCACCACGCACGCCACGGCGCCGGAGTCGGCCAGGATCCAGGCCAGCTGATCGGCACTCGAGGTGTCGTACACCGGAACGGTCACCGCGCCGACCGTCCACACCGCATAGTCGACCAGGGTCCACTCGTAGCGGGTGCGGCTCATCAACGCCACCCGGTCCCCTGGGGCGACCCCGGCGGCGATGAGTCCTCGCGCCAACGCCAGCACGTCGTCGCGGAACTGTCCGCAGGTCACCGCGCCCGCGTCGCCGGCGCCGGACTGGCGCGGGGGCCACGACCGGACGTCCGGGTTCGGGCGCAGAAACTGCACCGTGTCCGGTTTCCGGAGCGCGTTGTCCCACACCACGTCGGCCAGCCCCACCGACTCGCCGCCGGTCACCTCCGGCTTCACCGCGACGCTGCCCCGCATGCCCCCGTACGCCCCCTGGCTGTCGTCCCTGCACGCCCAGTGCTCCCCGGCGCGAATGCCCGAGGCGTAGCTGGGCAAACGCGCCGCCGTGTGGGCACTCGCGTTGGCGTGCGACGTCTGCTCCGCCGAGGCGAAGGCGTGGAACAGGGGTGAGGCCGTGCTGTCGAGAACGATCTCACCCGGGTGGCGTGACCGGGGACCGCAAGCCGAGCCACTGCTCGGCGTCCCAGGCGTGGAACCGCTCCACCTCGGTGAACCCCAGCTTCGCCGCGAGGCGCATCGAGCCGGCGTTGGCGGTCTGGGTGGTGAGCACCACCGGCTCGCCGGGAAGGACACCGTCGAACCAGTCGAGTGCCGCGGCGCACGCCTCGGCGGCGTACCCGGATCCCCACGCCCGCGGCAGGAACAGGTAGCCGAGATCGGCCTTCCCCACGGCGACCGGGCGACGATGCTCGGTTGCTCTCCTGAGCAGGATCTGGCCGATCATCGCTCCGTCGAGATCAACGACGAAACTCCCGGGCCACCGCCCGGGCACCTCGGCCAGCTCGCGCTCAAGCTCGTGACGCGGACGGGGGCCGCCGAGGTAGGTGTGCACCTCCGACGACGACAGCAGCTCGATGAACGCCGCACGGTCCCGGGCCTCGGACTCACGGAGCACGAGCCTTTCGGTCCGGATCGGCTCAGGCGGCCAGGCGACGGGCCCGAGATCAGTCATGGCGGCCAGCCAACCAGCAGAGTCGGCAGCGATCAAGACTCGCGTTCCGGGTGGCGGCGGACGAAGTCCTCGTAGGTCTCGTTGGCGAGTTCGATCTCGCGGACCTGCGCGGCCAGTTCGGCGCGCCGGATGTCCGCGCCGGCGCGGGCGCGGGCCAGCCGCAGCTCGTGGCGCCGGTCGCGGGCGCGCGACCAGCCCCGGACCGCGGCCCAGGCGATCCAGCCCCCGGAGGCCGCCAGGCCGGTCACCGCGAAGGCGAGCAGGAAGTCCATCTCGACATCTCCTCCGCTGCGTCAGCCGACGTCGCGCCGCGCGGCCAGCCAGCTGCCCGTTCCGAACATGACCAGAACGTAGCCCAGCAGGACGAGGGTCGGCACCAGCGCGCTGGAGGACTCCAGCACCCCGGGCGTGCCCCCGTCGAACTGGGACCGCGCCCCCAGGGCGCCGGCCAGCGCGCCCGAGCTCGGTGCCAGCAGCACCTTCTGGACCACCTCCAGCGGGCTCAGTGCGAGGGCGAGCGCGCTGACCGCGTTCTCGAGGACCAGCGTCCAGATCAGACCGACCGCGATGGCCGTGGTGGCGCTGCGGAACGCGATCGCGAGGAACCAGCCGACGGCGGCGTGGGCGGTGCAGATCAGCCAGGCGCCGGCCACCGCCGCCAGGAGCCGCCCGGCCGACGGCCAGTCGGCGGCCCGTCCCTCCACGGCGGCCAGCGCGCCGGTGGTCAGGGCCAGCACGCCGAAGGTGAGCACGGCGATCAGCAGGGTCAGGCCGCACAGGACGACGGCCTGCCCGGCCATCACCTGCACCCGCCGTGGCCGCTGGGTGAAGATGAGGTTCCACGTCCCCCAGCGGTACTCGTTGCCTACCACGAGCGCGCCGAGGATCACCAGGATGGCGCCTCCGAACAGCGGGAACAGCCCGATCCCGGTGGGCACCAGCTGGCCGGGCAGGACGGCGGCCAGCAGGGACTCGGCCGACTTCGCCTCCTTCGGGTCACCGGCCAGCGCCAGGTGCACGAGGTAGGGCACCCCGATGCCGAAGCCGAGCGCCAGGGCGAGCCAGGTCGCCGTCACGGTCCACACCGCCGGCCGTTTCCGGTCGGCGAACCAGGCCGCCCGCACCGCCGTCATCATCGGACGCCCCCCGTCGTGGTCGCCACGTCCTGTCCCTGGTCCTGCCGTTCGGACCCCGCCGTCTGCGGCCGCGCGGGCGCGGTCAAGCTCAGGAACGCCTCCTCCAGCGAGTGCCGCACGGGGCGCAGCTCCCGCACGTCGATCCCGGCCTCGACCAGCCGGCGGTTCAGCGCCGCGGCCAGGGCCGGGTCGGTGGTGACCCGCAGCAGCCCGTCGACCAGCTCCACCGACCGGACCCCGTCGTGCCCGCGCAGGCACTCCGCCGCCCGGTCCGCCGGGTCGGCGTCGATCACCAGCACCGCCTGGCCGAGCGACCCGCGCAGCTCGTCCGGCGTGCCGTCGGCGACCAGCCGCCCGGAGTCGATGACGACGATCCGGTCGCAGATCTGCTCCACCTCGCCGAGGACGTGACTGGACAGCAGCACGGTGCGGCCGTGCCGGCCGAGCGTGCGGAGCAGTTCGCGGATGTCGGTCACCCCGGCCGGGTCGAGGCCGTTGGTGGGCTCGTCCAGGATCAGCAGGGTCGGCTCCTTGAGCAGGGCGGCGGCCACGCCGAGCCGCTGCTTCATGCCGAGCGAGTACGTGCGGAACGGCGAGCCGGCCCGGTCGGTCAGGCCCACCTCGGTCAGCACCCGGTCGGTGGCCCGCTCGGGCACGCCCGCGTACCGGGCGGCGAGGCGCAGGTTGTCGCGACCGGACAGGTGGGGATAGAAGGCGGGCGACTCGATCAGGGCGCCCACCCGGGCGAGCTGCTCGGGGGTGCCCGGCGGCCGGCCCAGCACCTCGATCCGGCCACTGGTCGGCCGGACCAGCCCGACCAGCATGCGCATGGTGGTGGTCTTGCCCGCGCCGTTGGGCCCGAGGAAGCCGAGCACCTCGCCCTCGTGCACCCGCAGGTCAAGGCCGTCCACGGCGGTGATCCCGCCGGGATAACGTTTGGTCACTTGATGAATTTCAATGGCAAAACGGTCATTCCTCAACGTGCCACCGCAATCGTGCGATGCCGTGCCGCCGGGCTGTCGGTCGGGTTTTGCTTCGCGTTCATCCCGGATTCCTTCCCATTTCCGACTGCACTGCGGGGTTTTTATTTCCCTGGCTGGACTTTAGCGCTGGTTAAGGCGGGTCCGACGCGCCGGAAAGCTGGTCGGTCCGCGCTCGTGCCGCCCCGCTCCAGGCCATGGAGACGGCGCCCTGCAGCGGGCATTCGGGCCTCTGACCTGCGGCGGAGTGACGACGCGCACAGAGTACCGAAGATCGATCGGCTCCGGTAGGGCCGCCTTCCGGGCCGCCGGAGGTTTTTGTCTTAGCCGCAGCTCAATCCGCTGAAATCTGCTCACGTCACTGCCTCCCGCGAAACAATCTGTTGACGAAAGACATGACCTTGGGCAGCATGAAGACGCTTTAGAAGTGACCGTGGTCGTTGTCATGGGGGGTCGCATGAGCCAGCCGCCGGACGGTGCAACCAGCCTGGAAATGCGCCCCAAGTTGCGGCACGACGTCGTGTTCCTGGACGCCCCGGCCGGCGCGTATCTGCGGGGGCCGGACAGCGCGTTCCTGATCAAGGGCAGGTCGGCGTTCCGCTGGCTGACGTCGCTCAGCCCGTACCTGACCGGGGAGCACACCCTCGCCCAGCTCACCGCCGCCCTCGACCCGGGCCAGCGGCAGACCGTGCTCACCCTGGTCCGCGCCCTGCTCGACCGCGGCTTCGCCAAGGACGCGGGGGAGCGCAGCGCTCTTCCCGAGCCGCTGGCCCGCCGCTTCGCCGCCCAGATCGAGTTCATCGACCACTTCGCGGACGATCCCACCGGCCGGTTCCGGCGCTTCCACTCCGCCCGGGTGGCGCTCTGCGGCGGGGGAGAGGCGCTGCTGGCCGCCGCGACCGGACTGCTCCGCAACGGCTGCGTCCGCCTCGACCTGCACACCGACGACGACCCCGAGTGGTACGCCGAGGCCCTGCGGCCGGAGCTGGCGGACCTGCGCGCCGACGGCCTGCCGGCCGAGGTGCGGTGCCACGAAGGGGCGCCGGACCTGCGCGCCGTGGACGCGGTCGTCTGCTGCACCGGCCCCGACGGCCTGGCCCGCCTGGCCGCGCTGGCCCGCGACTGCCACCGGGACGGGCCGCTGCTCGTGCCGGTGCGCTGGGACGACGAGCGCGCCGTGGTGGGCCCGACCGTCCTCGCCGGACAGACGCCGTGCTGGCACTGCGCCCAGCTGCGGCTGGCGGCCGCCGCGGACCCGGCGACCGCGGCGGAGTTCTGGCGTCAGCTCGCCGTCGGCGGCGACGTCGTGGCGGCCCTGCCCGAGGTGACCGCCCGGATGCTCGGCAACGCCGCCGCCTTCGAGCTGTTCCGCGCGTTCACCGGCGCGTTCGCGCCGGACACCGGCGGCGGGGTGCTGCTGCTCGACATGGCCACCTTGGAGTCCACCCGGGAGCGGGTGCTGCCGCACCCGGCGTGCCCGGTCTGCCGGGACGTCGAGGTGACCGACCCGGGGCCGTCCGCCGGCGCGGAGGAGGAGACCTACCAGCGGGCCGAGGCGCTGGTGACGCCGAACGTCGGGGTGTTCAGCCGGTTCGTCGACGACCCGTTGGAGCAGGCGCCGTTGAAGACGGCCCGGCTGCGGCTGCCCGGCCGGCGCGGGCCGCGTGAGGTGACGGCCTTCGACGTGCACACCGTCATGGGCGCCCGGCTCGCCGCGTACCGCGTGGCGGTCCGGGACCACGCCGCCCGCCACGCGGACCTGGCCGCGGCGGTCACCGCGTCGGCCGCCGAGCTGCGCGAGCGGGGCGAGGAACCGGTCCCCTGGTCGGAGCTCACGCCGACCGGGGCGCCGGCCGACGAGCGGCGGCGCACCCGCTGGCTGACGGCCACCGTCCTGGACGGGACGGGGTCGGTCCGGGTGCCGGCCGCGCTGGCGTTGCCGACCTCCGGGTTCAACGCCGAGGGCTGGGCCGAGCCGACGGTGGCCGGCGCCGCCGCCGGTGGCTCCCTCGACGAGGTCGCCGACCGGGGGTTGGCCGACGCGCTGGCCTACCGGGCCCTGATCGAGGCGCTGCGCGGGCGGGCCGAGGTGCGCCCGGTCAGCGAGGAGGACCTGGTCGGCGACGACGACACCGCGTTCGTGGTCAAGGCCGCCCACCGCTTCGGCCGCCGGCTGTCGGTCTACACCCTGACCGGGGCCGAGCCGGCGCACGCCGTGCTCGCCGTCGCCGAGCCGCCCGACGGTGGCGACCGGGACTGGGCGCTCGCCGGCGGGTACGACCCGGTCGCCACCCGGCTGGCGGCCGTGCGCGACGCGGTCGGGCGGGTGCAGGTGCGGCACTTCGAGAGCGCCGTCGCCGACCTCGGCGACCCGGTGCTGCGGGACTTCGACCCGGCCGTGCTCACCGTCGGCGCCACCCCGGCCGCGGCGGCGGCCACGCCGACCGACCGGGCGGCCGTACTGGCCGCGCTGGCGCAGCGGGGGATGAGCGCCCTGCTGGTCGAGACGACGACCCGGGACGTCCGGGCCACCGGGGCCTTCCGCAGCGGCGTCGTCCTGCTGCGCCGGCACGCCCCGGCGGCCGACTGAACCACCACGTCAGTGGTTTCGGCGAGGCACGCACCACGGAAGGGAGGTGACAACATGCCGATCACCCTGAACGACGAGCTCCGCGAGCTGGAGACCGAGACCTTCGAGATCGAGGAGGTCGAGGACGGCGGCGAGGCGCTCGCCGCCACCAGCTCCAGCTGCTCCTGCTCGAGCTGCTGCAGCTGCAGCACGTCGAGCTGCTGCAGCACCAGCACCAGCACCTCCAGCTGCGGCTGACCGGTCCGACGGGGTTGCCCCCGACGCTGACGAATCCGATCCCCGGTGGGACGCCGCATCGATGACGCACCATCCGCCGCCGGCCGACGCCGGCGAGTAGCCCCTGCGTGCCTCCGCAGCCACCGTGGTGGTGCGGGCGGACCACCGACGACCGGCTCGAACGCGGCTCAAGGAGAGGCCTGTGCCCACACAACCCCCGACATCCGGCGTACTGCCCGACTCGGTCCGCAGCGAGCTGCGCGACCTGCAGACCGAGACGTTCGAGATCGAGGACATCGCTGATCTGTCCGCCGAGCTCATGGACATCTGCAGCAGCAGCACGAGCACATCGAGCTGCTCCAGTTGCAGCACGTCCAGTTGTTGCAGCTGCACCTCGTCGAGTTGCAGCAGCACCAGCTGAGCGACGGAACCGCCGGTCGCTCCGGACGACCGCCGGCGCCGCGCGCCCTGACCGCCAGAGGGGAGGTGTACGGAAATGCCGGAACTGACTGAGGAACTGCGCGCGCTGGAGACGGAGACGTTCGAGATCGAGGACGTCGACGCCATCGACGCGATGGTCATGGACTGGTCGAGCTCCAGCTGCTCCTGCTCCAGCTGCTGCAGTTGCAGCACGTCGAGCTGCTGCAGCAGCAGCACCAGCACCGGATGCGGCGGCGGGTGATCTGAACCCACCGCCGTACCGCCCCCGCCGGCGAGCCACGCCGGCGGGGCACCGGTTTCCCGCAGCCCGCGACCGCAGACAGGTGAACCGCATGATCGTCGATGTCCGGACCACCTCCACCGGGTGGGACAGCAGCCTCAAACAGCTCGGCGAGGCGTTCCACGAGCGATTCCAGGATCGCGCGCGGCAGCCGGCCGGCCCCGACACGCCGCTCGACGGCGTCACCGTCCGCATCGCCGCCCTCGGCCTCACCGACGCGTACGCCGACGGCGGGGACGGCATGACCGGCACGGTGGTGCCGATCTGGTTGCACGGCGCGACCGCGCTGGTCGGGCCACGGTGGACCGACACCGGCACGGCGCCGGGCAGCCGGCCGGGCCCCTGCCCGATCTGCACGCAGCGCCGGTGGCAGGCCATCCGGGTACGCGACGAGCGGCACGCCCTGGAGCACCAGGCCCGGGTCGGCACGGTCGCCGCCCTGCCCCACCTGACGCCGTTCGCGGTCGACGCGCTGTGGCAGCTCCTGCTGGACGCCGCCCGGCCGCGCACCGGGAAGCCCGGCGTCGGACAGCTGTGGCAGCTGCGGATGGACACCCTGGAGACCACGGTCGTGCCGGTGCTGGCCGACTCCGAGTGCCCGGCGTGTGCCACCGCCGCGCCGGACACCGCCGCGGCCGCCGTCCTCCCGCTCACCAGCCGGCCCAAGCCGGACCCGTCGGCGTACCGGCTGCGCTCGGCCGGCGAGCTGGACCTGCCGGTCGCGGCGCTGGCGAACCCGGTGGCCGGCGCGCTCGGCGGCGGGGCGCTGCGGGCGTACAACGCCACCGCCACCGCGCCGGTGACCGGCTACTTCCGCATCCGCAGCCGCTACGACCTGCACGAGATGTGGTGGAGCGGGCACGCCAACAGCTACGGCGGCAGCGAGACGTACGCCCTGCTGGAAGGGCTGGAACGGTACGCCGGCCAGTTCCCCCGGACGCGGCGGACCAGCGTATTCGACAGCTACGCCAACCTGGCCCCGGACGCCCTGGACCCCGCGGGGCTGGGCTATCACCCGGCGTTCTACCAGGGCCACGGCCTCTACTACGAGCCGTACGCGCCGGACCGGCCGATGCCCTGGGTGTGGGGCTGGTCGTTGCGGGACCGGGTGCCGCGGCTGGTGCCCGAGCAACTCGTCTACTACCTGGACCGGCGCACCGACCACCGCAAGTTCGTCCAGGAGTGCTCCAACGGCTGTGCCAGCGGCAGCTGCCCCGAGGAGGCGCTGCTGCACGGCATGCTCGAGCTGGTCGAGCGGGACGCGTTCCTGCTCGCCTGGTACGGCTCGGCCCGGCTCGCCGAGATCGACCCGGCGACCTGCCGCGACGAGCGGGTGCACTTCATGCTCGACCGGGTCGACCTGCTCGGCTACGACATCCGGCTGTTCGACACCCGGGCGGACCTGCCCGTGCCGGTGGTCACCGCGGTCGCGGTCAAGCGCGGCGACGGGCTCGGCCAGCTCTGCTTCGCCGCCGGCGCCAGCCTCGACCCCGACGACGCGGTCCGCGCGGCCGTCTGCGAGACCGCGTCCTACGTGCCCGGCTTCGACGAACGGGTCGCCGCCAGCGAGCCGGAGCTGCGCGCGATGATCCGCGACTACACGCTGGTCACCGAGCTGAGCCACCACGCCCTGCTGTACGGGCTGCCGGAGATGACCCGCCACGCCGCCTTCCTCTTCGACGACCCGCCGCTGCGCTCGATGGACGAGCTGTACGGGGACTGGCTGGCGACCCGGCCGACCTCCGACGACCTGCGCGCCGACATGGAGTACCTGTGCGGGCTGATCGCCGGGCTCGGCGGGGACGTGGTCGCGGTCGACCAGACCTGCCCCGAGCAGGAGGTCGCCGGCGTGCACACCATGGCGGTGGTGGCGCCCGCCCTGGTCCCCATCGACTTCGGCTGGCAGCGGCAGCGGGTGCTGTGGAGCGACCGGCTGGAGCGGCACCTGGCCCGCGGCACGCACGGACCGGACCGGCTCGGCGCCACCGGCCGCAACCCCCACCCGCACCCCTTCCCCTAGGAGCACCGGTATGCAGCAGGAGGCCCTCCAGGTCGTCCGGGAGTACGCCGAGGCGGTGTTCCGCCGGGCGCGGGTCCCGATGGAACCGCTCAACTACGAGGTGGACTGGGTCGACCAGCCGTCCCGGCACACCAGCTACCCCGACGCGCCCCGGGTGCCGCTGCCCGTCGACCTGCCGACCCTGCCCACCCTGCGCGACCTGTTCACCGGGGAGGGCCTGCCGCCGCCCGGGGGCTGGTCGCTGCCCGCCCTGGCGGCGCTGCTGCGCCTGTCGTACGGGGTGCTCGACCGGCGGCTCACCGTGAACTGGAACCAGGACCTGGCCAAGCGGGCGCACTTCGAGCACGCCGTCTGGGGGCGCGGCACCGCCTCCGGCGGCGGGATGTACCCGGTGGAGCTCTACCTGGTGGCCGGCGGCTCCGCACCGCTGCTGCCGGGGGTCTACCACTACGGCACCGGCCCGCACGTGCTGGAACGGCTGCTGCTCGGTGACGTCGCCGACCGGATCCGCGCCGCCGCCGGCCCGCAGGCGGGCGACGCGGACAGCTTCCTGGTGGCGACCATCCGGTTCTGGAAGAACTCGTTCAAATACAACAGCTTCTGCTACCACGTGGTCACCCAGGACCTCGGCGCCCTGCTGGGCTCCTGGGACCTGCTCGCGCGTGCCCTCGGCGTACCCCTGCCCCGGCTGCTCGGCTTCGACCCGGCGCCGGTGGACCGGCTGCTCGGCCTCGACGGCGACCGGGAGAGCGCCTTCGCCGTCGTACCCCTGACCTGGGCCGGCGCCGACCCGGCCGGACCGGTCGGGCCGAGCCCGGACGTCCAGGTGCGGTACCCGGCGTTCGAACGGTCCCGCCGGCTGCGGGAGTTCCCCGCGGTCACCGCCGTGCACCGGGCGGCGGCGGCCCCGCCCGTCCCCGCGCCGCAGGCCCTGGCCGCGGCCGCGCCCCGGGACCTGCCCGGCGACCCCGTGGCCCTGCCCGCGCCGCTGCTGGAACGCCTGGACAGTCCCCTGTCGACGGTCCTGGCCACCCGGTCCAGCAGCTTCGGCCGGTTCCGCCGGCCGCCCGACCTGACCGCCGCCGAACTGGGCACCACCCTCGCCTTCGCCGCCGCCGGGCGGCACCACCCGGCCGACGCCGGGCTGCCGCCGGACGCGCCGGCGCTCACTCGCCTGTGGGTGTTCGCCAACCACGTCGACGGCCTCGCCGCCGGCACCTACGGCTACTGCCCCCGGCGGCACGCCCTGCTGCCCGCCGCGGCCGAACCCGACGGCGGCATGTCCGCCTTCCTGCAACAGCAGTACTTCCTCACCAACTACACGATGGGTCAGGTCGGCGCCGTGCTGGCCATCTCCGGTCGGCTGGACGCGGTGCTCGACGCCGTCGGCCCGCGCGGCTACCGGCTGCTGAACGCCGAGATCGGCGCCGTCGCCCAGCGGGGATACTGCGCGGCCACCGCCCAGCGGGTCGGCTGCGGCGCGGTGCTGGGCTTCGACAACGTCGCCATGGACGAGGCCCTCGGCCTGTCCGGCACCGACGAGCGGACCGTGCTGTTCCTGCTGCTCGGGCGGCACCCGGACGGCACCGCCGATCTCGTCCACCGGCTCTGACCCCACCACGTCGACGAAGGAGAGACCCGTGACGGTGTCCCTGCCCGCACCAGCGGCCGCCGAGGTGTCCTGGCGGATGCCGGAGGTGTTCATGCTGCGCACCGCCGGCCTGCCGCTGGAGGTCGCCGACCGGCTCGCCTTCGACCGCACCGCCGCCTGGGCCCGCCGCACCCTCGACCTGGAGGACCGGCTCCGGGCGACCGGCCCGCCGCTGGCCGACGCCCTCCAGGAGGCGGTCGCCCGCAACCTCGCGGACGACCGGCTGCGGCGTCGGCTCATCCGGCTCCGCCGGGACGTGTGGAACCTGCGCCGCCCCGACCCCGCCGACCCCGCGGCCTGGCCCGCCGCCGAACTGGGCGCGGAGACGCACCGGATGCTGGCCGGCTGGCTGGACACGTTCGCGGCGTACCGCCGGGAGCTGGCCGAGGGCGCGGCCGTGCTGGCCGCGGAGCTGGCGCAGCGCCGGGACGTGCTGCGCGAGCTGGCCGACGACCCGGACCTGCGCGGCGGCATCCTGCTCGCCTCGCCGTCGCTCGACCAGTACCTGCCCACCTACCTGGCCGCGCCCGGCCGCCTCGGCAAGCGGGCCCGGCGGGTGGAACGGTCCCTGCTCGAGTACGCGTTCCGCACCGCCTGCAAGACCAGCCCGTTCAGCCGGCTCACCACCGTCAACGTCGGCACCTTCGCCCCGAGCGACGGCCCGCTGCTCGACGTGGCGCCGGTGACCGACCGGACCGGCGACGCCAAGCGGGGCGCCGCCCGGCTCAACCTGGCCGCGCTGGGCCGGCTGTCGGCCGTCGTCCTCGCCGACGAGACGCTGCGCGCGGACCTGCCGGTCGCCCTCACCACCGGCTGGCGCATCGAGCGCGGCCGGCTGCGCTACCTGCGCCGCCGCCGCACCAGCTCCGAGGACGGCGAGGCCGCCATCACCCTGGAGTCGATCCACGAGTCGCTGTTCGTGCTGCCCACCGGTCGGGTGCTGCACGACATCCTGGCCGCGCTCGACGGCGGCCGGGTCCGGCGCCTCGCCGACCTGGTCGACGAGCTGACCACCGACGACCGGCCCGCCGCGGAGATCGCCCAGTACCTGCACCACCTGCTGCGGGTGGGCCTGCTCGTGGTGCCGAACCTGCACCTGGACATCCACGCCGACGACCCGGTCGAGGGCTACCGGCGGGCGCTGGGCGGCATCGGCCGCGACTGGGCCGACCGGCTCGCCGAGCGGGTGGCGAGCGCCAACCGCCTCGCCACCGGCTACCCGGAGCACGACGTGGCCGGCCGCCGCCGGGTGCTCGCCGACATCCGGCGCGAGCTCGTCGCGGCCCACGAGGACCTCGGCCGCGCCGACGTCCCGGCCCCGCGGACCCTGCTCTACGAGGACGCGACGCTGCGCACCGGGCGGCCGGTCACCGCCGACCGGGTCCGCTGGGAGCGGGACGTCCTACCCGGCCTGCGGGCGCTGGCCCGGATCATGCCGGTGTTCGACATCAACCTGCCGCGCCGGCTGGCCACCAAGGGCTTCTTCCGGGCCCGCTACGGCGCCGGCGGGCGCTGCGACGACCTGCTCACCTTCGCCCACGAGTTCCAGCAGGACTTCTTCGAGCACTACAGCGGGCGGATGATGCGCCGCCGGGCGTTCGACGCCGACAACACCTACGTGCGGCAGGAGAACTGGTTCAAGCAGGAGGAGATCACCGCGCTCGACGACGCCCGCGTCGAGGTCGCCCGGCGGATGAACGAGGCGTACGACCGGTTGCCGGCCGGCGCCGAGGAACTGCGCCTGGACGACGAGTTCATGACCGAGGTGGCCGCCATGGTGCCGGAGACCCTCGGCACCCTCGACCCCCGGTCGTTCTTCCTCCAGATCGCCGACCAAGGCGAGCGGCACCGGGTGGTGGTCAACCGGATCTACTCCGGCATGACGCTGCTGTTCTCCCGCTTCGCCCACCTCTTCGCCGACCAGGACCTCGCCGGCACGCTCCGCGCCGAGCTGGCCAGGCTGGCGCCGCCGGGCGCCGTGCTCGCCGAGCTCAAGGGCGGGTACGACGCCACCAACCTCAACCTGCACCCGGCGGTCACTCCGTACGAGCTGGTCTGCCCCGGTGAGGTCAGCTTCCGGCCGGCCGCCGAGCAGATCCACATGGACGACCTCAGCGTCGAACACGACCCGGTGACCGACCGGCTGCTGCTGCGCTCCCGCCGGCTCGACGCCGAGGTCATCCCCGTCTACCTGGGGTTCCTGCTGCCCATGGCGCTGCCCGAGGTGCAGCAGGTGCTGCTCACCTTCGCCTACCTGGGCATGGCCCAGCCCGACCTGTGGGCCGGCACCACCGTGCCGCTGCCCGGGCACGGCATCGCCGGATACCCGCGCATCGTGCACGGCGACCTCGTGCTGCAACGGCGGATGTGGAAGCTGCACCCGGACCACCTGCCGCCGCCGCGCACCCCGGAGCAGAGCGACGCCGACTGGTTCCTGCGCTGGCAGCGCTGGCGCCGCGACAACAACCTGCCCCGCCGGGTCTTCGCCACCCCCGAGGGCAGCCGGCTCACCCCGGCCGCCGACGACGGCCAGCCCGCCGCGCAGCCCGGCGGCCGGCCCGACCACAAGCCGCTGTACGTCGACTTCGACAGCCACTTCTGCCTGCAACTGCTGGAGGCGACCGGGCGGGGCGCGGGCAGCCGGCTGGTGCTCACCGAGATGCTGCCGGACCGCGACGAGCAGGTGCTGCGCGGCCCCGGCGGCACCCACGTGACCGAACTGACCGTCGAACTCAACGGCGTCCGCGCCGGAAAGGTGGATGACCGATGACACCCTTCCCCTCCCCGGTGGAGCACGACTGGCTCAGCGTCCACGTCTTCTACGCCAGCAACGCCAACCCCATGCTGGTCGAGGGGGTCCGGCCGCTGGTGGACGAGCTGCGGGCCGAGGGGCTGATCAGCCGCTACTTCTTCATCAAGTACTGGATGGAGGGGCCGCACGTGCGGCTGCGGGTGCTGCCCGCGCCCGGCGCCGACCCGGCGGTCGTCCGGGCGCGGGTGGACGAGGCCATCGCGGCGTTCCTGCGCCGCCGCCCCGCGCTCTACGAGGTGGACAGCGACGGCCTGGGCGACCTGTACAAGCAGATGTTCCTCGCCGAGTACGGCCGCGAGCGCTGGGACGAGGAGTACGGCCCCGACGGCGTCATGCCGATGCGGGCCAACAACAGCTGGCACCACATCCCCTACGAGCGGGAGTACGGCCGCTACGGCGGGCCCGCCGGGATGGAGCTGGCCGAGTGGCACTTCGAGCACTCCAGCGACGTGGTGCTGGACCTGCTGGCCACCACCAACGTGCACGTCCGGCCGGTGCTGCTCGGGCTGTCCGCCCAGCTCACCATGATGATGTGCGCGGTCTTCCTCACCGACGACCGGCGGATCGCCGAGTTCCTCGACGAGTACCGCCGGTTCTGGGAGGTCTCCTACTCCGAGCCGAGCGACGACTACCACGCCAGCTTCGACAACAGCTACCGGCGGATGGACGCAGCGTTGCGCGACCGGCTGACCCAGATCCGCAACGGCGCGCGGGACCATGCGGACGTCCGGCCCGGCGGCGTCGAGGGCCGCTGGTCGGCGCACTGCCGGGAACTGCGCGACCGGGTCGTGGCCGCCACCGAGCGGGGCGAGCTCGTGTTCCAGCGCGGCGGCGCCGAGCCCACCGAGGTACGCGACCTGGACGCCGCCCTGCCCATCCTGCTCAGCTCGTATGTGCACATGACCAACAACCGGCTCGGCGTGAGCATCCTCGACGAGATCTACCTGTCGTACGTGCTGCGCACCGCCCTGCTCGACGACCTCGCCCCGGCCGGACCACGATGACCACGACGGACGCCACCTGGACGCGGCCCCGGCTGCGGGCCGAGGTGGTGCTCGGCCCCGGCCAGTGGCGGGGGGAGAAGCTGGTCCACCACGTCAAGGACCCGGAGACCGGCTGGTTCTACCGGATCGGGCCGCGCGAGCACTTCCTGCTGTCCCGGATGGACGGCACCCGGACGCTGGACGACCTGGCCACCGACTACGCGACCACCTTCGGGAAGCGGCTCGGGCCGGACAACTGGCAGCAGCTCTTCGGCATGCTGCACCAGCGGCAACTGCTCGACGGCGCGACCGACCCGGCGGCCCTCGCCCGGCTCACCGCGACCGCCGCCGAAGGCGCGGCGCGCACGAAGCGGGGCCCGCTGTCGGCCCGGTGGCCGCTCTACGACCCGGACCGGTTCTTCGACCGGCTGCTGCCCCGACTGGCCCCGCTGTTCACCTGGTGGTTCGTGCTGCCGGCGCTGCTCGTGGTGCTGGCCCTGGCCGGGTACGTCGCCCTGCGCCTGCCCGAGCTGCTCGACGTCGTCGCCCGGGGCGACCGGCCCCTGGCCGCCATCCTGGCGTCGGTGGTGATCACCTGGCTGATCGTCTTCCTGCACGAGTGCGCGCACGGCCTCACCTGCCGGCACTTCGGCGGGCGGGGCACCGAGATCGGCGTGATGTGGCGCTTCCCGATGCTGGCTCCTTACTGCAAGGTCGACGACATCGTGCTGTTCACCGCGCGCCGGCGGGTGGCCACCGCGTTCGCCGGGGTGTTCGTCAGCATGCTGGCCCTCGTGCCGTTCGCCGCG
Source organism: Micromonospora sp. NPDC005707 (assembly GCF_040631005.1). Lineage (NCBI taxonomy): Bacteria > Bacillati > Actinomycetota > Actinomycetes > Micromonosporales > Micromonosporaceae > Micromonospora > Micromonospora sp. NPDC005707. The sequence goes on along the minus strand of NZ_JBEXYR010000017.1, from coordinate 89,165 downwards.
CTCTTTATCTGGGGCGCACCCGGGGCGCTGCACGACCTGGCCGGCACCATGCTGCTGTTCGGCACCGCGACCGCCGCGCTGAACCTGGTGCCCTTCCTGCGGCTCGACGGCTACTACATGCTCAGCCACGCCTTGAACCTCGCCGACCTGCGCACCGACAGCTACCGCTTCTGGGGCCGGCTGCTGCGCCGGGGCCCCGCGGCGGTACGCGGCTACCGGCCCCGCGACCGGGCGGCGTACGCCCTCTACGGGCTGGCCTCGCTGGTGTTCGCGGTCACGCTGCTCACGCTGCTCGTGCGCTACTGGTACGTCACGTTGGCCCGCTGGGCCGGCGGCGGGTGGGCGATCGTGATCCTGGTCGCGGAGGCGCTGGTGCTGCTGGCCCTGGCCGGCTGGCTCGCCCGCCGCCGGGCGGCCGGGACGCCCGACCGGGCAACCGCTCAATGATGTCGGCCAACTCTCCCAGTGGGCGTTGGCCGTCGAGTTCCAGCGTGGCGCCGCGTCGGAGCAACGGCTCCTCGATCGGCGGCAGATCCGTGCGCTCCCGTGTGTCGAGATAATGACGGGCCGAGGGCCAGAATGAGGTGTGATCAGTCGTCTGGCCGTAGCCGATGTTCGGCTCCTCGATCGCGCCATGGGCAGGTTCGGGGCGGTGTCGGGCGGTGCCCAGGCGTTTCTCAGCAGTCCAGGTGCTCTGGCCTTCGTGGCCTCCGACGGTGACGAGATCTTCGGATGGTGCTGGGGCTACCACTTGATCCGCCCGGACACCTCCTCGATGCTCTACCTCCATCGACTGGAGGTGGCGCAGGAGCACCGTCGGCGGGGGATCGGTGCGGCACTTCTCCGCGCGTTCATGTCGGCCGGCGCGCAGGCCGGTGCCAGCAGGATGTTCGTGACGACGGGCGAGGCCAACGGCCCCGCCCGGGCGCTGTACGAGGCGCTGGGCGGTGGTCTGGCCGCGCAAGGTCCCACCGTCAGCTACTGGTTCGTATTGAAGCCGGATGTGACGCCATCAGCCTCTGCTGTCCCGGGCGCGGGAGCCGTTCAGAGGTCTGGTTGTCGAGCCCTGCTGCTCACCGGCGTCGCCGGGGTGGGGAAGTCAACCGTGGCGGACGAGGTCGGACGGGCGCTGACCGGAGCCGGCCACGTCACGGCCGTCGTTGACACCGACCTGTTGGCGCAGTTCGGACCGCCCCCGTCCGTGGGCCCGGCGGGCGGACGAGTGTATGACGAGCTCAAGTACGTCAACCTGGCCTCGGTGTGGGCGAACTTCAGGGCCGCCGGGGCACGGTTCGTCGTTGTTGCAGCCGCCGTCGAGAGCGTGACCCAGCGGCAACGGTATACGGAGAGTCTCGCCGGCTGTGAGCTCACTGTGGTCAGGTTGATCGCCGACAGCGACACCGTTCGCGACCGGCTGCGCCAACGGGACACGGGACCGAAGCTCGAACGGCACCTGAGGGCGCTGGACCGGCCCCTACCCTCACCGACCAGGACCGCCGTTGAGGACTTCAGGATCCCGAACGACCGTCCCCCCGCCGAGATCGCCGCGAAAATCCTTGCCCGAGTGGGCTGGGCGGATCAGCTCAGCCGAAGCGTCGCCGATCGCGCGTCGACGCCCTGATCACGGGCGCGCCCACCGCACGTCGAGTGCCAGGGCAGGTTCGTCACACGCTGCGGCGCCCAATCAGCGGCAGAAGAGGACGTGTAGGGTGATCTCTGTCAGCGATGAGGGGAGGTGAGCCCGGTGAACACCCAATGTCACGTCTGGGCGCTCCACCCGGCCATCCCTGTCCGCTGACTTCGCGTCGGGGAGCGCCCTCCTAACCGGAGGAACAATGACCTTCTCCCCGTTCCGTATCGCAGTACCCGACGAGGTACTCGATGACCTGCGGGCTCGGCTGGCCCGTACCCGCTTCACGGACCGCAGCGGCGATCAGCCGTGGCAGGCCGGCGCGGACCCCGACTACCTGCGCGATCTGGTGTCCTACTGGGTCGACGGGTTCGACTGGCGAGCTCGCGAGGCCGAACTCAACGCGCTGCCGCATTACCAGGCCCAGATCGGCGGCCAGCGCATGCACTTCCTTCGCGTGCCCGCGGTTCGTCCGGCCGGCGCGCCCGCACCGCTGCCGCTGATCCTGAGTCACGGCTGGCCCAGCAGTTTCGTGGAAATGCTGCCCCTGGTCGACCGTCTGACCAACCCCGCTCGCCACGGGGGCGACCCCGCCGACGCGTTCGACGTGGTGGTTCCCTCGCTGCCCGGCTTCCTGTACTCGCAGCTGCCGAAGGGCCCGCTCACCCGCGCCTCGATGGCGCAGACGCTGCACCTGTTGATGACCGACGTCCTTGGCTACCAGCATTACGGTGCCTTCGGTGGGGATGTCGGCGGCGTGGTCACCGGTTGGCTGGGCGCCCTGTATCCCGAGCAGGTGGTCGGCATTCACATGATCCATCCACCGTTCCCGGCCAGCTTCGACTCCCACCCGTTGTCCCCAGCCGAGCAGGCGTTTCTCGACGCCGAGGCGGTGTACGACCAGACCGATGGCGGCTACAGCGCCATCATGGGCACCCGGCCGGACACCATCGCCGCGGCGCTGGTCGACTCGCCGGTCGGCCTGGCCGCCTGGCTCGTGGACAAGTACCGAGACTGGAGTGACAACCACGGGGACCTGGAAAGCCGGTTCGACCGGGACACCCTGCTCACGATCATCACCCTGTACTGGGCGAGCGGCACGATCGGCTCGTCGTTCCGGCAGTACTTCGACTTCGACCACAACAGTCCACGGCCCGACATCAGAGTGCCGGCCGCGTTCACGGTGAGCACCGAACCGTCGATGGCCAACTTCCCGCGCGAGATCACCGAACGCGCCTGCACCGACATCCGGCACTGGAGCGAACCAGGTAGGGGCGGACACTTCATGCCGCTCGAGGAACCAGACCTGCTCGCCGGCGAACTCAGGCAGTTCTTCACCTCGCTTCACCCGAACTGATCAGCAGGGGAGCCGGGTTACCACAACCCGGCTCCCTCGTCGGTTCCGCACAAATCGATCGAGAAGCCACCCGTGAAAACCGTGGCGTCCAACGCACCTGCCAAACCCGGCCCGTGGACGCTCCGCTAACCCTCCGGCAAGTCCCATGGTGCAGTGATCGTGAAGCTGTGGTCGATCGCCCTCACCAAGGCCGTCCCTTGCCGGCCCAGGTCGGCCCGTTCAGCCCATCCAGCCAAGGCGTCCAGGAAGCCGACGAGGTCACGCTGCACGCCCATCAGCAGCTGCGGCAGCGCATGACGCGGGAGGTCGACATGAAGCCCGGCCCAGCGGCCGCGATGACGGTCCGGGCCGCCGTCCTGCCACACCCGCAGGTCCTCGCCAACCGCCTCGATCCCAGGCCCCGGGTCGTGACCCAGCCATGGCGAGCCGCCAGCAAGAGCCTGCCCCCAGTCCCGCCAGTCCTCCAAGCCGGCGCAACAGCCCGGCACCACGACCCTTCCGGTGCTGGGGTCACTCACCTGCAGGCCACCGGCGATGATTAGTAGTTCCTCGGCGAGCAGGGCGTCCACGACCTCATGGCGGCCGCTAGGAGGCAGCACCTCGATCCGAGCAGCCAGAGCGGCCACGAACAGCCCGAGCTCTTCATCAGTGCAGTCGGCGTTGAGGGGCAGCCATGACCACGGTCCGGTCTGGGCCACCGGCCATGGCGGCGCCGGGTCGTTGTCCAGCGCGGGGACTTCGACGACCGCTTGCATCGTGATCACGGCGCTATTGAACTCGATGTCACCCACGCAGACGTCTGGATATCTCGCTCATCCACATCCGGGCCGCGCGACACGTGCCGACTCCATGAGTTGAGCGACTACACCGACGCACTGATCTCGGCCCGGTAGTGCACTCGAAGGCGCCGGACCTACCGGTGTCCGTACATTATCAGTGACGGACCCGGCCTAAGCCGGCGCGCATGCTCAGCGGCAGTTGAGCCCATCTGGTCGTGGCCCGCGTAAACGCTTCGCCGGAATTAGTGAGCCCCCAGTGTTCACTCTCCTTGATGCCCTATGCGCATGCCATGCAGAAGCGGGCGAACGGCCGCGCGGCGAGCCGTTCATCGCCGATCGGCTGCCCGCATCTTTCGCAGACGCCGTAGGTCGCCGCGTCCACCCGACGCAGCGCGTCGTCAACGTCGGCGATCCGCTTCCGCGCCCCGGCCAGCAGCGCGGTCAACTGGGCGCGTTCGAAGCCGATGGTGGCGCCCTCCGGGTCGTGCTCGTCGTCGGCATTCGAATCCCGCGATGCCAGGAACAGCGCCTCCAGATCCTGGGCCAGCGTCGCCGCCTCAGCCTCCGCCCTCGCTCGCAGCCGCAGCAGTTCATCGCGGACCATATGTGTAGCCTAACGGCCTCCAGCCGGCACAGACAGGCCATGGAGGGGACGCGCACGGGTGGCGGCATGAGGGTGCATCTGATCATGGAAGAGGGCTGCCGAAGCCTATCGATTTGATCAAATGCCGGAGCCGGAATCCGGACCGCTGGAAACGGTTTGGTTGGATCCAGAACTGTGACAGCAGACAAGAACAGGGAACGCAACGGTGCGGGCAGGATGGTTCACGAGCAAGCGGTACGGCAGTCCAACCGCCGTCGTCGGATCCGTCGTCGCGTTCGGCGTGCTGTTCGCCTTTGCTGGATACGCGATCATCATGTCGAGCTACCTCATGTCGAACAGTTGCATTGGCGACACCGGGCAGATGGTCTGCCCGGCGAGCGGTCCGGACTGGGCCCGGCCCCTGCCCGGGGCGGCCGCATTCCTGGGCCTGCTCGCCGGTCTTGCCGGTCTCCTGGCTGGCCGCCCGGTCCGTACGCCCGCCATGATTTCCGGTTTCCTGCTGACCGTCGTCGGCTTGGCCGGCAGTTGGCTGATCGGGTAGCCGCTCGTGTCCCGAAGTCGTGGATATCCGCTTCGGACGCCCCGTCGAGCGGCCAACGCACGGTCAGCGGCATGAGCGTGCGCGAGGCTTGCCGTTCAGGAGTTGAGCCGCTGATCCGTCTCCGCCGATTCCCGCTTGTCCAGGAACCCGTCGATCGCTTGCCGGAACGCGCCCGGCTGTTCCAGCCACGGGTAATGCCCGCACTGGTCGATGACCTCGACACGGCCAGCGGGAAACCGAGTCGCCAGGGCCTTCACTGGCGCGAGGCCGGTCAGGCAGTCGTCTGCCCCCGCGATGACCAACACGGGTGCGGCAAGCGTGCCGACCCGAGCGGCAATGTCGTCCGGAGGTTCGACACTGAAGTAGGCCTTGACGGCCGGCAGACTCCACCGGCCGACCATCGCGTGCGCCTGTTGGGCCGGCCCCCACGCTGCGTACCCCATCGGCGCGGCGCGTTGCTGCCACGCGTTGAACAGGTTGTCGTTACTCAGATCAGGCCCGGCCTCCGAAGCGGCGACGGCCGCATCGAACGCCGGCTCCCCACGACGTCGGGCGATCAACTCGACCGTGTCAGACGGTGTGTCGACTAGGTAGCCGGCTGGCGGCGTGATCAAGACCATGCCGGCAAGCCCGTGGGGAAACTGCGCCGCGTACGCAATGGCCAATCTTGTACCTGCCGAGTGCCCGACAAGCAGGACACGATCGAGCCCAAGGTGGTCCCGCAGACGCTCGAGATCCTCAGCCTGTCGCCAGAACGAGCCCACCTCGGCCACGGATGGCTCTGGTGAGCGACCGACGCCACGGAGGTGGGGCACGACCAGCGGGTACCGGCTGCCAAGTCCGGCCAGATCCCCGAGATAGCTCGGGTGCCGGGCGGCGCCGCCGGCGAGGACGATGAGAGGCGGAACGTCCCGGCTCTGCCCTTGGCGGCTTTCGTCGTAATGCAGTGGCGCTCCGTCGAAGCCAGCGTAGATCGGCACCGCATTACCTTAGTCAGGCATCCACCGAGACCATCTCTGGACTCCCGCTCATCGGCAGCGCAGGACACCTCCGCGCCGATGGGCCCATCGCCGACCGTAGCCAGCTTGGAAATCGCCGCGCACCAACGGCGGCAGATGAGGGTGGTGCCTCACTCGTAGGAGACGCCGGCCAAGTGGTCGGCCAACGCGAACGGGGTGCCGCAACTGGGGCAGGTGAGCTGGCCGAAGAGGCGCGTCAGAGTGGTCGCCACGGTGTTCCGGGCCGCCTGAACGGCCTCGGCATGTAGGCGGACGGCCAGCGCGGAGGAGAGTCCCGGCTCGATCAGCGAGTCGTCGGATGTGAGGTCGAGGGTCAGTTCCTCCTCGCATCCCGGGCATTGCACGTCGACCTCCCCGTCGTTGATTCGGTCGAGTTGTTTTCCCCACACTTCGTCGCCGTCGAAGCCCAGCATGGCCTGCTGCAGGTACACGAACATGCTGTCGGTTGACGCGCCCGGCAAGGACTCCGCCGCAAGCGCCCGTAGCGCCATGATTTCCTCGGCGTACGCAGCGCGGTCGGTGTCCGCGGTGTCCGCCGCGATGAAGCCTGCTAGCGCCACGGCTTCCTCCCGCTCCTGACGGGAGAACGCGGCGCAGGTCCTCGCGAGCCAGGGCAGCAGAAGCGCGCTTGCCGGATAGCACGTTCCCTGGTGACACGACTCTTCCCAGATGAGCCTCCAGGCCGGAGACGCGGGGTCTGCCGCCGCGGATTCCAGGACGTCCGGGGAGATGTCAGGGGCGATCGTCACCGGCGAAGGGTGACACAGTCGAAGATCGGGTGCACGCTTCTCGGCAGATCCGGATGCCGAAGGCGGCTCGCAAAGCGGGCAGCGCCGTCCCGGCCCCGGCCTGCTGGCGACCTCCAGCCCGCATCGGCCGGCCGGGCTGACGTGGTATTACAGGTGCTTCCAGCCCCGCGGCTTCGCCAGCACGATGATCAGGGTGCCGAGCGGACCCCACAAGCTGGGCACGAAGTACGGCCTGTGGTCCAGGCCCTTGCGGTTGACCATCCACTGATTCAGCCGGAAGAAGGCGAAAACTCCCGCCAACCAGGCGAGCGGTTCGATCAGTCTGTCCACCGGTCTCCATCCACGTCGTCAGCCAGGAACCTACGCCAAGGCGACCAGCGTGGCCGAGTTCGGACGATCGCCGGCGGGGAGGGACATCGCCCTCGGTGGGGCGATCGCTGCCGCGCAGCAAACCTGCTTGCCCCTGAGTCGCGTGGGCATCGGCCCGCGGTTCGATGACGACGGGGACCAGGGCATGACCCAGTTCCGGGTGTCCGATTGTCGACGCCACCCGGCTGGCGTGAACCCGGTTGACCGCTCGGGGCCTACCCGAGCGCGCCGGTAGGGTGATCGTCAGCCGATCAGGATGACGCCTAAACGCGCAGCCCAGGTTGGGGATCATTCGTGTCGATCCTGCGACACGAACCCGCGCGGCTCAGTCGCCAGCGATGCGAACAGCCGACCCGGACACCCCACACGAGAGCCACAGCGGCCACCAGACCGCGCACAGCGACACGCGCATCCCGGGCTGGCGCGGTGCGGCTCGAGTGTGGGCTTGCGGGCGGCGTGCTGGCGCGGCTCTTGCCCTGAAATCGGTCATACGGGCTGTCGGAAGTGTGGTGACGCCCTCCCGTCACGAGCAGCGACCCGAGGCGCATCTGTGCCGATAAGCAGCAGCAGCGGGCCTATCCGTGCCGGAAATCCCCATGGCTGAGCCTTGCGGTGCGGCTTTTCGTCACGCAGGATGGGTCGCATGGATGACACGCCCACCCTCGACGCGCTGGACCGTCGCCTGCTGGCGGCGCTGCAGCTCGACGGCCGCGCGCCCTGGGGCCTGATCGCCCGCGTCGTCGGAGCCAGCGAGTCGACGGTGCAGCGGCGTTTCACCGCGCTGCGCAACCGGGGCGCCGCCCGCGTCATTGGCGTCGTCGACGTCCTGCGGTGCGGCTTGGGGGTTCCGGTGCTGGTCCGGGTCTCCTGCCGGCCCGGCACCGCGGGGGAGGTGGTGACCCGGCTGGCCGCCCGGCCCGAGGCCCGCTTCGTGGCCATGGTCTCCGGCAGCGTCGACGTGGTCGCCGAGTTCGTCGTGCGGACGCACCGGGATCTGGCCCAGGTGCTCGTCCATGACCTGCCCGGCGCCGACCTGGTCACCGACACCGAGACGTTGACGGTGATGCGGACGTTCACCTCCGCCCACGACTGGGACACCGGCCTGCTCGACAAGGAGGCGGCCGCCCTGATGCGCCCCACGCCGGTGCGCCCGTTCGAGGACCAGGTCTGGGAGCGCCCACCGGATCGCCTGGACGACCTGGAACTGGCCATCCTCGCCACCCTCGGCGAGGACGGGCGGATGCCGGTGCGGGAGATCGCGGCGCAGGTCAACTCCAGCGAGTCCACCGTCGCCCGGCGCATCGACTCGATGGTCGCCCGCGGCTGCCTGCGTTTCCGCACCCTGGTGGAGCCGACGCTGCTGGGCTTCGCGGTCGAGTTCATGCTCTGGCTCGACGTCGAGCCGGCCCAGCTGGACGCCGCGGGCCGCCGGCTCGCCGAGGACCCCGGCACCAAGTACCTGTCCGCCACCGCCGGGCGCTTCAACCTGTGCGCCCAGGTGTCGCTGCGCCACTTCGCGGATCTCTACCGATTCACCACCGACGTGGTCGGCGCCCTGCCGGGCGTCCGCCGCGCGGACACGACATTGCAACTCGACACGCTCAAGCGCGCCTGGCTGCCCACCGTGTCGCACCTGTCCGCCGAGTCCGTCACCGAGAGGAGCAGCCGATGAGTGCCACCACCGAGCCGTGGCAGTGGGACGAGGCCACCTGGCGCGGCCACGTCGACCGGGTCCGGGCAGGGCGCCGGCTGGCGCCGCCGTGGCCGGGCGGCGCCAAGGTCGCGGTCGCGATCTCCTTCGACTCCGACCACGAGACCATCCCACTGCGCGAGGGGGAGACCCGCCCCGGCAAGCTCGCCCAGGGCGAGTACGGCTCCCGCGTCGGCGCGCCCCGGATCCTCGCCGCGCTGGCGCGGCACTCGGTGCCGGCCACCTTCTTCATGCCGGCGGTGTCCGCGCTGCTGCATCCCGACGAGGCGCGCGGCTACGTCGAGGCCGGGCACGAGATCGCCGCCCACGGGTGGATCCACGAGCGCAACATGCTGCTCCCGCCGCAGGACGAACGTGAGCTCGCCGCGCGGGCCCTGGACACCCTGGAGAAAATCACCGGCGTGCGCCCCGTCGGGGTACGCACCCCGTCCTGGGACTTCTCCGACGCCACCCTGGGGATCATCGCCGAGCTCGGCTTGATCTACGACTCGTCGCTCATGGCCGACGACGACTGCTATGAGCTGCTCGCCGACGGCCGGCCCACCGGCATCGTCGAGCTGCCGGTGGAGTGGATCCGCGACGACGCCCCGTACTTCATGATGGAGCGTTACGGCTCCCTGCGGCCCTACACGCCGCCGCGCGACGTGCTGCAGCTGTGGCGCGACGAGTTCGACGCGGCCCGTGCAGACGGCGGCCTGTTCCAGCTCACGATGCACCCGCACATCATCGGCCACCGCGCCCGGATGGTCGTGCTCACCGAGCTGCTCGACCACATGGCCTCCTTCGACGACGTCTGGTTCGCCACCCACGCCCAGATCGTCGAGCACGTGCGGTCGGAGCTGTCCGAGCCGCCGAGGCGCGCCGAGTAGCGCGGGCCGCCCTCACCCCCTTTCACCCCGACCACCACCCCGGAGGTTCGCCGTGACCGCGACCACCGCGACCGCACCCACCCGTGCGCCCGCCGTGCCCCTCACCGACAAGCAGCGCCGTGCCGTGATCGCCGGTTCGATCGGCAACACGGTCGAGTGGGTCGACTGGGCGCTGTACGCCTCGTTCGCGCCCATCTTCTCCGCGCAGTTCTTCCCGAAGGGGGATGCGGGCGCCGCCCTGCTGGCCACGCTGGCCGTGTTCGCCGTCGGGTTCCTCATGCGTCCGATCGGTGGCGCCCTGCTCGGCAGCTACGCCGACCGGCACGGCCGCAAGGCCGGCATGACGCTGACCATCGCGATGATGGCCGGCGCCGCGCTGGTCATCGCGATCTGCCCGCCGTACTCGGCCATCGGCATCCTCGCCCCGATCGTCCTGGTGCTCGCCCGTCTGGTGCAGGGCTTCTCCGCAGGCGGCGAGTTCGGCACGTCCTCCGCCTTCCTCATCGAGTCCGCGTCGCCCGGCCGCCGGGGATTCGTCGGCTCCTGGCAGCAGGTGTCCGTCGGCGCCGGCGCGCTGATCGCCTCGCTGCTGGGCACGCTGCTGACCCGTACCCTCAGCGACGACGCCCTGGCCACCTGGGGCTGGCGGGTCGCATTCGGCATCGGCGGCCTGCTCGGCCTGATCGGGCTGTGGCTGCGAGTCTCGGTCGAGGAGACCGACGCCTTTACCGAGCTCGCCCAGCGGCGGGCCGGGCAGCCCAAGCCGCGGCCGGTGAAGGACATGCTGGTCAAGCACCCCCGCGCCGCGCTGCGCGTCGTCGGGATCACCATCGCAGGCACCCTGCTCTACTACATGTGGGTCAGCTACATGCCCGGCTACGCCCACACCGCCGAGGGCATCCCGCTGACCACCGCGTTCCTCGCCAACACCCTGGCCATCGCGATCTTCCTGGTGTTGCTGCCCTTCGGCGGCAAACTGTCGGACCGCTTCGGTCGCAAGCCCACCCTGCTCGCGTTCGCCATCGGCTTCCTCGTGCTGGCCTGGCCGGCGTTCCAGATCATCGGCGGCGGCTTCTGGTCGCTGTTCCTCGTCGAACTCGCCGGCGTCTTCTTCCTGGTCGGCTACTCCGCCAACTGCGCCGTGGTGATGGCGGAGCAGTTCCCCGCCGACGTCCGCACCACCGGCATCGGCCTGCCCTACGCCCTCGCCGTGGCGATCTTCGGCGGCACCGCCCCCTACGTCACCACCTGGCTGGCCACCCACGGCCACCGCGACAAGGTGTGGATCTACGCCGCCGCGGCCGCCGTCATCGGCATCGTCGTCTACGCCACCATGCCGGAGACCAAGGGCAAGGAGATCGAATGAGCAGGCACGTGCTGGTCACCGGAGCCGCCAGTGGAATCGGCGCCGCGATCGCGGCCCAGTTCGCCAATGACGGCTGGGCTGTCACCGGTGTCGACCTCCGCGAACCCGAACTGCGCGCCACGTTGGACGCCCTGGGCACCGACACCGACGCCCACGTCGCCGACCTCGCCGATCCCGCAGCACCGACCCGCGTCGTCATCAAGGCCTGGGAGCGCGGGGGACCGCTGGACGCCGTCGTCAACGCGGCCGGCATCTATCCCGCCCGCAGCTTCCTCGACCTCGACGCCGCGGTGTGGGACCGCGTCCAGGCCGTCAACGTCCGCGCGCCGATGCTCACCACCCGCGCCTTCGCCGAGCTGGCCGTCGCGACCGGACGGACCGGCAGCGTGGTGAACATCAGCTCCGGCGCGGCGCTGCGGGCCCGCCCCGGTGCCGCCCACTACAGCACCTCCAAGGCTGCCCTGGAGATGCTGACCAGGGCAGCCGCCGTCGAGCTGGGCGCCGCCGGCATCCGGGTCAACGCCGTCAGCCCGGGGTTCGTCACCGTAGACAGCGCGGCCAACCCGGTGACCGAGGAGTACGCCGCCGCCGTGTCGGTGAACCCGCTCGGCCGGCGCGGACGCCCGGACGACATCGCCGCCGCGGTCGCGTGGCTCGTGTCGCCGGCCGCCGAATGGGTCACCGGCACCGTTCTCCGGGTCGACGGCGGCGCGTCCGCCGGCACCACCACCCTGCCGCCGCACTGGCCCGGCCTCAGCGACGTGCAGGCACCCGATCCGCACCCCACGCAAGGAGCAACCCTGTGACTGTCCGCAGCTACACCATCGTCGGCGCCGGGGCGATCGGCGGCACCGTGGCCTGGCACCTCGCCCGGGCCGGGCATCAGGTCACCGTGGTGGACGCCGACCCGGCACACGTCGCCGCCATCACCGAGGACGGGATCGTACTGGAGCGCGCCGGCACCCGGGAGGCGCAGCGGGTGGCCGCGGCCCTGACGCCCGACCAGGTCACCGACCCGCTCGACCGGGTGCTGCTGGCCGTCAAGGCCCACGCCACCGACGGGGCCGCCGCCTGGCTCGCCAAGCACCTCGCCGACGACGGGTACGTGGTCAGCCTGCAGAACGGGCTCAACGAGGACGTCATCGCCCGCCACGTCGGCGCCGAGCGCACCATCGCGGCCTTCGTCGACCTGTTCGCCGACGTCACCGCCCCCGGGGTCATCGCCGACGGTGGGGCCGGCGCCATGGCGATCGGTGAGCTGACCGGCGCGGTCACCGACCGGGTACGCACCCTGGTCCAGGACCTGCAGGCCTGGGGCCCCGCCGTGGCCAGCGACAACGTGGCCGGCTTCCTGTGGTCCAAGCTGGGCTTCGGCGCGATGCTCACCGCGACGGCCCTGGCCGACGACGCCATGGCGCAACTGCTCGACCGGCACCGTCCCGCCGCGCACACCCTCGCCCGGGAGGTCTTCGCGGTCGCCGCCGCGGAAAGCCTCACGCTGGAGCCCTTCGACGCGTTCCGGCCCACCGCCTACACCGCCGACGCGAGCCCGGCGGACGCCGACGCGGCCACCGACGCTCTCGTCGCGTGGCTGGGCACCCAGACGAAGACCCGCAGCGGCATCTGGCGGGACATCGCCGTGCGACATCGCGCCACCGAGGTGCCCACCCAGTACGCGCCGGTGCTGGAAGCGGCCGAGCGTCACCACATCGACGTGCCGGTGTTGCGCGCCATGCTCGGTCAGCTCGCCGAGGTCGAGGCCGATCCGTCGACCATGAGCGAGGACCGGCTGACCGTGCTGGACCGGATGGTGGAGCCGGAGGCCGCGCGATGAGCGTGGCCAGCCACCTCGACCTGGGTCCGGTCGACAGCTTCCTGCGCGCACACCGCGACGACATGCTGGCGGACCTGGCCGCGTACGTCCGGCTGGAAACGCCCAGCGACGACCTCGCCGCCCTCGCCCGCGGCCGCGACTGGGTTCGCGCCTGGGTGCAGCAGCGTCTCGGCCTCTCGGCCGCGGCGCGCACCGCGCCGGGCGGCGACCACGGCGACACCCTCGTGCTCGACTACCCGGGCACCTCGCAGGGTTCCGCACCGGTCGCCGTGCTGGCCCACTACGACACCGTCTGGCCGCTGGGCACCATCGAGGACATCCCGTTCGATGTCACCGGCGACATTATCCGCGGGCCGGGGGTCTTCGACATGAAGGCCGGCCTCGTGCAGGCGGTGTGGGCGCTGCGCGCCCTCGACGCCCTGGGCCTGCCCCGTCCGCCGGTGCGCCTCATCCTCAACGGCGACGAGGAACTCGGCAGCCCCGCCTCCCGCCCGGTGATCGAAGAAGCCTGCCACGGCGCGGCCGCCGTCCTCGTGTTCGAGGCCAGCGCGGACGGCGCGGTCAAGACCGCCCGCAAGGGCGTCGGGCTGTTCGACCTCACCCTCACCGGCGTCGAGGCCCACGCCGGGCTCGACCCCACCGCGGGCGCCAGCGCCGTCACCGCGCTGGCCGAATTCGTCCTGCACGCCACCGCGCTGACCGATCTGCCGGCCGGCACGAGCGTCAACGTCGGGGTCGTCGACGGCGGCACCCGCCGCAACGTCACCGCCGGCTCGGCGCACGCCGGCGTCGACGTACGGGTCTCCTCCGAGGCCGAAGCGGAGCGGATCGAGCGGCAACTGCGCGGGTGGCGGCCAAGCAACCCGCTGGTCCAGGCCCGTGTCGATGGCGGGTGGAACCGGCCCGTCATGGCCCGGACCCCGGCCATCGCCGACCTGTTCGCCCAGGCCCGGGTGCTGGCTCGGCAGCTCGGCTTCGAGCTGGGGGAGATTGCCGTCGGCGGCGCCAGCGACGGGAACTTCGCCGCGGCCCTGGGGTTGCCGGTGCTCGACGGCGTGGGTGCCGTCGGGTCGGGCGCGCACGCCCGCGACGAGCACGCCACGGTCTCCGGGATGCTGGAGCGGGCCGCTCTCGCGGCAGGTCTCGTCACCTCGCTCGCCCATTGAAGCCGGGCTCAGGCGTCGTCGACGTCCGGCAGCCTGGGGGTGGGTTCTGGAGCTGCTCCACGCGAGGAGCCGAGGTCACGTCTGGGGAACCGCCTCTCCGCGTAGGAGCCCGCATATCGGCACGTCCGGACACCGGCGATCAGCGTCGATGCATCTTCGGTCACGAGTGCCTCGCGGCTACTTAGAGACTTTGCGCAGGATCGATGTCCGGCCATGAGCGGACGTGCGGCGGGAGACGAGGCCCCACGTCGCGGCGCCGGAGGTGGATCGTCCGTGACCGCTCGTACCATGGCCGGCATGGCCATCGCTCGCTTTCCCAGCATCGTCATCGACTGTCCCGATCCTGGTGCACTCGCAAGGTTCTACGGCGCAATGTTGGATTGGAAGGTTGACGTCTCGTCCGACTGGGCTGAGGTCCGCGCGGAGTACGGTCAGTGCATCTCCTTCCAGCAGGTGGATGGGTACAGGCTGCCGGAGTGGCCAACCCAGGAGCTTCCCCAGCAGATGCACCTCGATGTGATCGTTGACGACCTCGACGCCGCCGAGGCGGCAGTGCTCGATCTCGGCGCAACCAAACACTCCCACCAACCCGGTACCTCCTTCCGGGTCTTCCTCGACCCGGCAGGTCACCCCTTCTGCCTCTGTGTGAACTGATCCGGGCGGGCGGCTCAATCCGCAAACACAGAAGCCTGGACGGCTTGGCGCAGTGTTCACGCTCATCGGCAGAGTCGCACGGTTGCGGCCGGCGGGCGCGGCCTGCGGCAGAAGACGATGGCGAAACTGGGCGGGCATCGCGAACGCGAATCGGCGGCGCGGTGTGCGACGTGCGTACGGTGAGGACCTCGGTCTTACCTGTCCGGCCGTACCATCTCCCGGTGATCTCCTCCCGCCGACGGCTGGTCGTCGCGTCCATCCTCTTGGTGTCGGAGGCGGTGGCGTTCGCGCTGATCGTCACCGAGTCCGTGACGGGTGCGATCGCCGCCGTTGGCCTCACCTGCGTGTCGTTGTGGGTGCACATCGTCCTGCACGAGTGCGGGCACCTCGTCGTGGCGAAGCTGCTGGGTCTGCCGGTCACCGCGGTCCGTATCGCGCCCTTTACCGGCCGGCGGAGCGAGGTGTGGGTCCGGCCGGCGCCGGCGGCGGCCGCGTTGCCGCTGCGGATGGTGTTGTTCTACCTCGGTGGCCCGATGGTGAACCTGTGCACCGCGGCGGTGCTCGGCGCCGCGGCGGCGTTGACGAGCACGGCGTTCACCCGCGTCGTACTGCTCGGCGCAGCGCTTGTCGGGGCGCTGCTCGGGGTGGTCAATCTCATCCCCGGGACGTCGCCCCGCAGTGACGGCCGCAACCTGCTTCGCTGGCTTCTGGCGCCGACGGCCACTCGCGCCGCGCTACGGGCGGGCCACTACCAGGCGGAGATAAGCCGGACGGTGCGCACGATCACCCGAGGGGAGGTCGGCGACCATCGTCTCGGAGATCCTGTCCCCGACGACAACGACCCGCGACTGGCGCTCGCCGCCTTCCACGAGCGCTGGAGCACGGGGCACACGCAGTCGGCGGCGGATTTCGTCGCCGACGCCGAGCGGCTCGCGGCGCTGGCTCGCGCCGACCGCACCGACCCCATGGCCGCCGCCACGATCGGGCAGGTGCTCACCGTTCAGTTCGGCTTGTGGTACCTGTACGGCGCAGTGGTGAACGGCTCACCGGTGGAACACCGAGAGGTCGTGGAGATCTCGGAGCTGGCCGAGCTGGCCTTCCACGTGCAGCCGCACATGTTGTCGGCTCGTGTCGCCATGAGCCTTGCTCACCTGCTCAACCAGCGGCCGGAGCAGGCGCGGTCGCTGCTTCTCGACGTTCGGCCGGGTATCGACCCGCCGGACCTGTGCAACGTCGCGTTTCTCCTGTCGGCCATCGCCGAGTGTTACCTCGGCAACCACGCTGATGCGGACGCCCTCGTCAGGGCGTCCGGCGGCGACTGCCAGCAACTGACACAGGTCGTCGTCGCGATCCGCGCCGCCGACCCGGCGCCGCACTTGTTTGCTCCGGCATCGATGGCCGGCACCTGACCGGCGTGCCTGCTGAGCGCACGCGGACCGTGTCAAAGGTCAGCGAGGCCTGGTGCCGTGCGGATCTACCGAGATCAGTGCGTTTCGGGTTAAACAGCGGCCAGTCGTTTCGCAGCCGTCCGCCGGATCCTTTTCGTTCTGCCGTACTTCGCCAGGTGATCGAGGGTGCGCACCGCCATGGAGGTCTCTGCAAGCCGAATCTGAAGCCAGTCAGTCCAGGCCGACAGCGTCTCCCGGGTGAGTTCCGGAACGGCGCCCTGGATCCGCAGGATGTCGACTTCTCGCGCGCGCCGGGAGGCATACTGCCGGTCACTTTCGTTGCGTGCCAATTCGATCCACTGCTCGCGGTGGGGCACTTCAACCCACTCCATCATCTGGGTCACCACGGCCGCGACCAGCAGGTCGCCCGGGTCGAGGAAGACCGCGGCGAGCAACCTCGGATGGCACGCCTCGCCGCCGATCGCCCTCTGGTAGAGCGACCACCGCTGATGTTCGTCGCTGGCGTCCTCGGGTAGCGGTACATCAAGACACTGGGCAAGGGCCTGAAGATGCGGGTCCAGACGGTCACTGGCCTGCGACGCGTCACTCTCCCCAGCGGGGTTCACCGGCACCACAACCTCACCTGACGCGCTTCCCGTGTGCCTATGCCCGACAGGGTAGGTGCGGCATCAGCCCGCGTGCGATTCATTCTCGCGACGCCCTGTCATGTGTCTCGTGATCATTTCTATGACGACCTGCGTGACCCGGCCGCGGACGACGCCCGGCGCCGGCACGCGGAACTGGCACGCCAGTCGTCGTTCGTCATGGCGAGATCCGTTTCCGTTTCCCGGCGGTAACCCGCTACGCCGCGACGGTCTGGGGATCACCGGCGGCGTCGTGGGCGGCCATCGTCTCCTGCCGGAGGGGTTCCTCGCGCAGGATGGCGCAGTGCAGCCACGCGTCCGGGATGCCGAAGCCGTCCACCAGCGTCCGCATGTGCGGGCGCAGCTCCTTGAGCAGGCCGTTCACGACCCCGGTGACCGCCTTCGAGCGGGCCGGCGTGAGCCGGCCGTGCTCCAGGAGCCAGCCCTTGTTGGCCTCGATGACGCTGAGCGCGTACAGGTCGCAGACCCGGGAGAGCAGCGCCCGGACCGCTGGGTCGGCGGTGTCCTCGATGCCGGCGACGAACGCCTCCAGGGTGACCCGGTCGACGTGCGCGGCCGCGACGGCGAGGACGTGGTCCTGGACGTCGTTGAAGATGTCGAAGGGGTGGTCCTTCTTCGTGGCCGCGCCGTTGCGGAGGCGGCGGACCACGCCGTCGAGCAGGTGCCGCTCGCGGTCCTCGAAGACCTTGAGCTGCCAGCCGCGGTCGGTGACGGCGACCTCCTCGTCGTGGCCGGGCACGGCGCTGATCAGCCGCTCGATGAGCGACCGGGCGGCGGTGCGTTCGAGCACCATCTCGCGGACCTGTTCGGCGACGAAGGAGGCGCGCCCCCAGCCGTCCAGCGAACCGAACTCGTCGCGGTGGCCGGTGAGCAGGCCCTTGGCCACCAGTTGCAGCAGCACCGTGTTGTCGCCCTCGAATGTGGTGAAGACGTCGGTGTCGGCCTTGAGGCTGGGTAGCCGGTTCTCGGACAGGTAGCCGGCGCCGCCGCACGCCTCGCGGCACATCTGGATGGTGCGGGTGGCGTGCCAGGTCTGCGCGGCCTTGAGGCCGGCGGCCCGGGATTCCAGCTCCCGCTGCCGGTGCTCGTCGACCGGGCCGTCGCCGCCCTGGACCTCGTGCAGCGCGGCGACCAGCGCGGTCTGGGCGAAGTGCAACGCGTACGTGGTGGCCAGGGCGGGCAGCAGCTTGCGCTGGTGGGCCAGGTAGTCGTTGAGCAGCACCTCCCGATCCGCGTCGGGCGTGCCGAACTGCCGGCGGATGTCGCCGTAGCGCACGGCGATGGTCAGCGCCGATTTGGTGGCCGCCGACGCGGCGCCGCCCACGCTCACCCGGCCGCGCACCAGGGTGCCGAGCATGGTGAAGAAGCGGCGGGAGTCGTTCTCGATCGGGCTGGTGTACGTCCCGTCCTGCGCGACCTGACCGTACCGGTCCAGCAGCATGTCCCGGGGCACCGTCACGTGGTCGAAGCTGAGCCGCCCGTTGTCCACGCCGAGCAGGCCGGCCTTGGCTCCCGCGTCGCCGATGGTCACGCCGGGCAGGGGGTTGCCCTGCGCGTCGCGGATCGGGACCAGCCACGCGTGGACGCCGTGCCGTCGCCCGTTGGTGACCAGCTGTGCGAAGACCACCGCCATCCGCCCGTCGCGTGCCGCGTTGCCGATGTAGTCCTTGCGGGCGGCCTGGTGCGGGGTGTGCAGGTCGAACGTCTGCGTGTGCGGGTCGTACGTGCAGGTGGTGCGCAGTTGCTGGACGTCGGAGCCGTGACCGGTCTCGGTCATGGCGAAGCAACCGAAGATCTTGCCGGAGATGATGTTCCGCAGGTACGCGTCGTGGTGCCGTTTCGTGCCGAGGGCGCTGACGGCCCCGCCGAACAGGCCCCACTGCACGCCCGCCTTGACCATGAGCGACAGGTCGACCTGCGCCAGCATCTCGGTGGCGACGATCGAGCCTCCCACGTCGGACCTGCCGCCGTACTCGGTCGGGAAGGCCGAGGCGATCCCCAGCTCGGTGGGCAGTTCGGTGAGCAGCCGGGTGATCCGCGCGCGGGCCTGGTCGCCGGTCTCGCCGTAGACCGGGAGGAAGCGCGCGTCGAGGTGGTCCCGGTGCGCGTTGCGGACGGCGGCCCACGGCCCGTCGAGCACCTCCCGCAGGCGAGCGAGGTCGATGTGATCGGACATGGTCACCCCTCCGCTGGCGGACATATGGGTACAGTCTGTACTCGATCAAGCGTACCGGCCGGTTGGCGGCACCCGCCGGACCAGGCCGCGGTGAGACCGGACACCATCGCGGCTGCCGAACGGCAGCACGCCTCCTCGCCCGACGCCCGCAGGACCCCGTCCGGCGTCACGTTCTCGATCACGACCAGCTCGCCCACTCCACTCTCCGTGGCCCGCGGGGCCAGCCCCGTCGCGGCCCGTCACCCGCTGCACCAAGGACGCGGCGGCCGGTCGACAACGCAGGGGAATCCCGTCATGTCGAAGAGGAACCCTCGGCTCCGTCCCAGCGGTTGACAGAGCCGTCCGCCCCACGGGCGCGGGACGGCGGGCACCGATCGGTAGGAGGCCGGCATGCGGAAGGTGATCGCGAACGTGTGGATGACGCTGGACGGGGTGGTGCAGTCACCCAGCTATCCCGACGAGGACGCGAGCGGTGGGTTCGGGCACGGTGGATGGCACGCCCGCTACTTCGACGAACTGTCCATGAACTGGGTGATCGAGAACGTGCGCGGCGCGGGCGGCTACCTGCTGGGGCGTGGCACGTACGAGATCTTCGCCGCCCACTGGCCGAACGCGCCGCGGGATCAGCAGGTGCTCGCCGAGCCCTTCAACACGCTGCCGAAGTACGTCGCCTCGACCACCCTCCCCGAGCCCCTCGACTGGCCCGGGTCGACGCTGCTGCGCGGCGACCTCGGCGCGGCCGTGGGCGCTCTGAAGCAGCGGGAGGGGAGGGACCTGCACGTCATCGGTAGCCCCGGGCTCGTCCAGTCGCTGCTGGCCCGGGATCTGCTGGACGAACTCCGGCTGATGATCGACCCAGTGCTCGTGGGCGGCGGGAAGCGCCTGTTCCGCACGGACGGCGCGCACCGTCCGCTGCGGCTGGCCGACAGCCAGGTGACCAGCACCGGCGCGATCATCGCGACGTACGCCGCCGGCGGCGCCTGAGCGCGCGCAACCGCCTTCCCGGACCGTCCACCGATGTGGACGAACGGGAGAGGGATGCTTCGCGTCCGGCCAGAAAGACCGAGCGCAGGACCGCGAACGATCGTCCGCCGCCCCTCCACGGGCAGCGGACGGCGGAAGGCGCCGGGCACCGACCTGCCGGAGCGGGCGGTGCCCGGTCACCGGGCCCTTGCCGACAGCTGTTCACGAGCGTAGGAAGAACCCCACCATTCACCGTCGGCCCACCGTCCAGTGTCGAAGGAGACACGCGTGACCACACCCGGACGCCTCCGCCTCGCCGTGTCCGTGCTGGTGACCGCGAGCACCGTGCTGCTCGGCTCGCCCGCCGCCGCGGCGCCGCCCACTGCTCCGGCGCCGGCCGGCGACCGGACGTGCGACCCCATCGACCCGACGGCCTGCCTGCTGCCGTTCCCGAACGACTACTTCACCGTGCCGGACCGGACCAGCCCCACCGGCAAGCGGGTGCGGTTCGCGACCTCGGCGATGCCCACCAACGTGGCGGGGGCGCCGATGGACCCGGCGGAGTGGAACCGACAGGACGGGTTCAGCCCCGGCTCGCCGATCCTGGTACGCGTGCCCGGCCTCGACGCCGCGGCGACCGGCATCGCGCCCGTCACCGACATCGGCCGCTCGCTGGCACCGGACGCGCCGATCGTGCTGCTCAACACCCGGACCGTCGAGCGCACCCCGTACTGGGCCGAGCTGGACGCGCACGCCGCCGGCCAGCCCGACCGGCAACTGCTGATCATCCGGCCCGCGGTCGCGCTGACCGAGGGCGCCCGGTACGTCGTGGGCCTGCGCGGCATGCGCGACGGCACGGGGGCGATGATCCCGGCGCCGAAGGCGTTCCGCGCGTACGCGACCGGCGCCGGCCTCGGCCACCGGGACGCACGCGCCGCGCAGATGAAACGGATTCTCGCCGACCTGGGCCGGACCGGCGTCAAGCGGCACAGCCTCTACCTGGCCTGGGACTTCACGGTAGCCAGCCGGCACGGGCTGACCGGGCGGATGCTCGCGATCCGCGACACCGCGTTCGCCGCCCTCCGCCGGGCCGCGCCGTCGTTCACCGTCACCCAGGTGACCGACTACTCGCCGGAGCAGGATCCGTTGATCGCCCGGCAGGTGACCGGCACCATCGGCGTACCGTCCTATCTGACCGGCGACGGCGGGCCCGGCTCGCGGCTGCACTACGGACCGGCCGGCGGCGACGGTACACCACCGGAACCCAACGCCCTGCCCACGCCATCCGGCGCGACGGTGGCGGCGGACTTCGTCTGCAACATCCCGCGCAGCGCCTCCGCCGCGAAACCGGCGCACCTGTCGCTCTACGGCCACGGCCTGCTCGGCCGGCCCACCGAGATCAACGCCGGCAACGTCAAGACGATGTCGAACACGTACGACTTCACCTTCTGCGCGACCAGTTGGATCGGCATGGCCGCGGCCGACGTCCCCTACGTGGCCGGCGCGTTCACCGACCTCAGTGCCTTCCCCGCCGTGGTGGACCGGTTGCAGCAGAGCTTCCTGAACTTCCTCTTCCTGGGCCGCGCGATGATCCACCCGGGCGGGCTCGCCGCCCACCCGGCGTTCCGGGACGCCGCCGCGCGGCCGCTGATCGACGTGGCCGGTGGGCTGCACTACGACGGCAACAGCCAGGGCGGCATCAACGGCGGCGCGCTCACCGCCATCGCCCAGGACTGGACCCGTTCGGTGCTCGGCGTGCCGGCGATGAACTACTCGACGCTGCTGCAACGCAGCGTCGACTTCGCCCCGTTCCAGCAGGTCATGGACGGCTCCTACCCGGACAAGGTCGACCAGCAGCTGATCCTCGCGCTGCTGCAGATGCTGTGGGACCGCTCCGAGGCCAACGGGTACGCCCAGCACATGACCGACCGCCCGTTGCCGCGCACCCCGGCGCACCAGGTGCTGATGCACGTGGCCTTCGGCGACCACCAGGTCTCGCCCGCCGCCGCCGAGGTGCAGGCGCGCACGATCGGCGCCCGCATCCACACCCCGGCGCTCGCCGACGGCTGGTCGGCGGACGTGCGGCCGTACTGGGGCATCGCCCCGATCCGCAGGTACCCGTACACCGGATCGGCGATCGTGATCTGGAACAGCGGCACGGCGTACGCGCCACCGCCGACGAACCTCGCACCGGCCGGACCGGAGTACGGGGCGGATCCGCACGAGTTCCCGCGCGCTCAGGCCGGGGCCCAGAGGCAGAAGGCGATGTTCCTGCTCACCGGCAAGGTCGTTGACGTCTGCGCGGGCACACCCTGTCCGTAGCAGGGGCGTGACCGGCGGGGGCGTTCGGGGGATGCCGTCACGCCAGCCGCTGACCAAGGCGAAGCCGAGCAGATCAGGGCCAGGGCGACAAGATCGTTCGTCCAGCAGGGCGCTCCACCTTGTCGCCCTGGCCCTGGCCGCTCCACGGCGTGTGGGTCGATGGAAGGCAGGGAAGTGCGCGTTTTACGCGTTCGGGTCCCAGTCTGCGAGCTGTTCCATCGGCTCGGTGTCGCCGGTGGTCTCCAGGCCGTCGAGCGGGACGCGATCGTAGAAGTAGAGGACCAGTTCGCTCGCTGCGCCTCGCATCGCCATGTCGCCCGGCTCCGCGTCGGCGGCGAGGTCGTCGCAGCGGACGCCGTCAGCGTTGAGGGTCAGGCGCCAGGAGCGGCCCTCGGTCGTGTGCAGGTCGATGGTCGCCGGCTTGAACGGCCAGGGGACGGTCGTCGCCGCGACGGTCGTCAGGAACTCGTCGACGCCCTCGACCGCGACGTCCGTCGGCAGCGGCTGCGCGGCCCCCTGGGTGAGCTGGACGTCGTAGGTGTGGACGGCGATCTCCTGGATCTGGTGCCTGGCCACGGCTCCGCTGGTCTGTGGGGCCTGCGAGCGGCCCCACCAGGTCCAGCAGCCGCGGTCGGGGCCGGCCTCGCGCATCGCGTCGAGCATGAGCTCGGTCGACTCGGCGAGCCAGGCGTCCAGGGATTCGCGGTCGCGGGGCGCGGTCGGGGCGCCCTTCGGGTCCGTCCTCGCCGGGGGCTCAGCGCCCGGGCCCGCCGCGATGATGGCGGCCTGGCGGCGGCGGCCGTCGCCGAGGTGCTGCGCCAGTTCGCGCAGCGTCCAGTCCGGGCAACTCGGGACTTGGACGTCAAGGTCGGGGGCGGACGCGATCGCGGCGCGGAACGCGGCCGAGCGGTCTTCGATCAGCCGCAGGACCTCGGGGAACTCCAAAATGTTTTGCACCTCGGTTGTGTATCACCGCGCTCCGGCCGCCGGGTAGCGAATTTGTCGGACGAACGCGTCGACAGCCGGGCGGAGCCCCGGCGCGGAAGCCGTCCTGACACTCCGCGCACTGCTCGCCAACGGCGACTTCGACCGCTACCGGAATGCGGGCCAGTGCTCCGCCCTTCAGGGCGGGGGTGAAGGCGCGCGCTGGGAGGGCCGTCAGGCCCGAGCAGTGCCTTGAGCCGGACGCTTCTGCTGCCCGTTACGCCGGGCCTCCCCGGCACCGCGGAACCGGTGCACCTCCTGCGGCCAGTCGAGCACCGTCGCGAGCCTGCCGGCCCAGTATCGCGCCGCCGCGTCGTCGGGCACGTCCACGACGGCGAAGCCGCCGAGGTGCTCCTTGGACTCGACGTACGGGCCGTCGGTGAAGACCGGCCTGCCGTCAACCGGCTCGACACTGCACACCACGGTGGACCGGTCGAGCCCGCCGTTGCTAAAGATCAGGACACCGTCAGCCTGCATCTCCTCAATCACGGCCCGGGCGGCCCGGCCCTTCTCGCGCACTTCCTCCGCCGTGTGGTCGGGCACCCACTCATCGTTGAAGGTGATCAGGTACTCCGTCATGGGTCGTCTCCTCTCAGTCCCCGGACGAGGGCCTCACCCGACGCCTCGTGTCCGGTGGCCCGGCCGGCCGCCGCACACTCGTACTACGAACGGCTGCGCCTTGATACGACATCATCCCGGAAACTCCTTCAAGGCAGCGCCGACGCAGCGCGTGCCCGTTGCGTGCCCGTCGGGACGCAAGCCGAGGGCCAACAACCTTCACCGCCTGGACGTCGCCCCCCTGCACGGCGGCGCCGTCGAACAGGTCACGGCGATGAGACTTTCCGCCGTGTCCACACTTCCTGTCGTGCGTCGACTTCGAGTCCTGCCGGCATGCCAGGCTGTCGTACTCCGCTTGATCCGTAACGGGTTGGCGTCACACGATGCGTGACACTCCGCCGAGGGCTGGTGGAAGTGACCACGGTTTCCTCCGGGAAGCGAAGGAGCGACATGGATCTCGCACTACCCGACAATCGGGTTCTTAGTTGGGCGGAGTACGGCGATCCGGCCGGTGTGCCAGTTGTGTACCTGCACGGCACGCCAGGTTCTCGGCTCAGCCGACCGGAGGACGCGGCCTTGGTGGGTGTCCGCCTGATCACCGTGGACCGGCCCGGATACGGTCGGTCGACACCCGCGCGCCGACCAACCCTGCTCGGCGTCGCCGATGCCGTCGGTGCGCTGATGGGATCGCTGGGAATCGAGCGCTTCGGAGTGGCCGGGTTCTCCGGTGGCGCGCCGTACGCTGTGGCCTGCGGTGCCCGGTTCCCGCAACGCCTCACCGGCGTCGTCACCGCCGGTTTCACCGGACCATACCGGGAGCTGCGGACGGTACGCGGCTGGCAGCGGCTCCAGGCGTGGGCGGTGTGCACCATCCCGGGACTCGGCCGCCCCTACGTGACTCGCGCCGCCGCCTGGTACGCCGAAGACCCCCTCAGGCAGCACCGAGAGCTGCTGGCGAGTGGCCAGGACCCCTGGATGCAGCCAGATGAGGAGTCCAACCTGGAAGGCGCCCTTCAAGGCGCCGCCGGCCTCGTCAACGACTGGCTGGCCACCGACATTCGTCCGTGGGGGTTCCACCTTCGGGACGTGCCCTGCCGGGTCCTCATCTGGGCTGGTCGACGCGATCCCGGCAGAGCTGTCGCCGACGCGCCACTGATCGCCGCGCGGATGCCCGACGCCGAGATCCGCATCGGCGAGAACGCCGCTCACACGCCGTCTGCTGGCGACTGGCGGGAAATGCTGACATGGGTCAGGGGTGGCTAGGACCCGGCCGGAATACCACGGGCGACAAGGCCGCCACCCCACCAAGCGATGAACGAACTGGCGTCCGACTACCAAGCTCTCCTGATCCAGCCGTTCCTTTTGCCTCGGGACGTTCCGTCGGGGATCGAGCTGGGTTGACTCGGTCTTCATGCTGGAACCGGAAGCCCCATGCCCGCATCACGTGAGGAGGACCGATGCGCAAGCCGGCCAGGACTGCGGCCGTACTTTTCGGTCTGGGTGTTGGCGCCCTGGTCGGTTCGTCCCTTGGGCCGGCCGCCGTCTGGCCCGGCATCGCGATCGCCGCGCTCGGCATCGCGCTCTCCCTGGTCGGTACGACGGAACCCGATCTCGTTGCGGACGACGTGGTCCACCACGACGATGCTGGGGTGACAGACGACGGGACGACCACCGGATCGGCGGTCCTTCGGGAACGACGACGGCGGGACCGGCAGCGGCCAACCCTTAGCGGCCTGGGCACCCGGGTGGAACAGATTCTCAAGCTCGCCGAGCAGCAGGCCGACGACCACCGCGCCGAGGCGCGGCTCGAGGCCGAGGCAATCGTGACCGCCGCCCGGCGGGAGGCGGAGGCGATTGTGAACCGGGCACACGAACAGGCGGCCGGAATCACCGGCGCTCACCCGGATCTGTCTCCGGCACCACCCACCCGAGCCTCGTCACCGGACGAAGATCCGAGCCCTCGCGTCTGACGGAAGCGGAGCCGCCGGGCGATGGACGGTACGCGCTGTCAGTCTGGCCCTGGTTGAGACTGGTCGGACGTCAGTGAGGTGCGGCTACGAGCGCGGTCCCTGGCCTGTGTCACCGCCATGCACGAGTGGTGCGCCATCACCCGCAAGGGCGGCCGTCAACTGATCCAAGCCCAGCGAGCCCAGCTCCAGCGCCCGGCGATGAAATGCGCGCCGGTCGCCGGGAAAGGCCGAGCGGCCGGTCAGCCACACGCGCTCACCCACCTTGTAGGCCAGCGCCTGTCCTGGCCGGCCCAGGTAGCGCGCGAGTTCGGCGGACGCGTACGGCCCCTGGTGACAGCGGTCCCGCAGCAGTTGCAGTGCGGCATCCGGCGTCCACCGTGCTCTGTCACCGGACCGCATCGGCAATCGCAGGTGCAGGCCGATGTCGAGCACCACCCGTGCCGCCCGCAGGAGCCGCATGAACAGGTACCCCAGTCGAGCGCCCGGCTGTTCATAGAGCCCGAGCTCGTCCATGAACCGCTCGGCGTACAGTGCCCAGCCCTCCTGGCTGCCGGAGAGGCCGCCGAGCAGGTTCAGCCGCTGCCCGAGGCCTCCCCGGCAGGCCTCGGCGCCGAGGTGAAGGTGGTGGCCGGGAACCCCCTCGTGGTAGGCGGTGCTGTGGGCGTACCAGGTGGGGAAGCTTGCTGCGTCCTCGGGGAGCGACCACCAGACCCGGCCCGGTCGCGTCAGGTCCCGCGACGGCCCGGTGTAGGCGATGCCGGACGACGTGGTCACGCGGGACTCGATGCGCCGCAGCGGGGCGGGGATGTCGAAGTGCGCGCCGTCCAGCCGCTCGGTGGTGACCTCCAACAGCTCCTGCAGCCACGCGGCGAACGCCTCCCTGCTGCTCAGGGTGCCGGGTGCGTCGGGGCTGTCGAGCCAGGAAAGCACCTCTGGCACGGTCCCGCCCAGGGCCTTCGCTTCCGCGATCAGCTCTGCCTCTGTCGCGCGGAACTCGTCCCAGCCCCAGTCGTACAGCTCGCGCAGGTCAGGCTGGGCCGCGAGGAAGGTGCGGACCCAGAGCGCGTACCTCTGCTGGCCGAACGCTTCCTCGTCAACGGCCCGCGGTGCCAGGTCCGCGGTCAGCGTCCGGGCCAGTTTCTGGTACGCCTCTCGCGAGCCCGCCGCTGCGGCCTGCAACGACGCCCGCTGACGCCCTCCGCCGTAGCGATCCACCAGGGCGACATCGTCGTCGATCCAGTTGCGGCAGCGCTGCGTGACGAGCTCGACTTGGCGCCGCGCCGGCACATTGCCGCGCTCCGCGGCGAGTAGGAGGCTGCGGGCGTACCCGTTCAGGGCTGCCGGGATCGCGGCCAGGCGTGCGCCGACACGAGCCCAGCCCTCCTCGAAGGCCGCGCCCTCGGCGCCGCGGCCGGGGACCGCGGCCTCGACGGCCTGGCGGATGAGCTGGAGCGGCCCGGTGGCCGCCGCGTGTAGTTCGCGCAGGTCCTCCCCGGCGTCGTGGAAGGCGATACGCGTACGCAGCCGCTCGGTGAGGTGGCCGTGCAGCGGGGTCGCGGTCGGCCGTGCGTCGCCCAGGATCTCGAGCTCGCGCAGGGCGCGGGCCGCGAGGTCGGCGCGGGCCTGGTGGCCCTCCGGGCTGTAGTCGGTAAGCCCGTCGACATCCTGCTCGCCAGCCTCGACGACCGCTGTGCACGGGTCGAGGCCGGCCAGGTCGCGCAGGAGCCGGTCCGCGAAGTCCTCGATCATCGGGGCAATGCTAGGGCCTTGCCCCAGCCGCCGTGGTGCGAGCATGCATCGACCGCGCTAAGCGGTCCGACACCATCTGACACCTTCGCTCATCGGCAGAGTCGGAGAGTTGCGGCTGGTGAGCGTCGCGTCGACGGCACATCAGTGCCTTGCCAGGGGCCGTCGCGGGCCGTCGGTCAGCCGTTGGGGCGTGATGCGATCGCCTGCAGCGACCACTTGTTGCCGTCCGGATCGCCGAAGTAGACGAAGTTGCCCCACGGCTGCACGTCGACCTCGCTGGCATCGACGCCGGCGTCGAGCAGTTGCCGGCGCGCCGCCTCGGCGTCGGCGACCACAACCTGGATTTCCTGGGTGCCGGGAGTCTTGTCGGTGATGCCCTCGCCGATCACGATGGAGCAGGCCGAGCCGGGTGGCGTCAGCTGGACGAACCGCAGGCTCTCGTGCACCGTGTGGTCGTGGTCGGCGTTGAAGCCCACCTTCTGGTAGAACGCCTTGGCCCGGTCGACGTCGGTCACCGGAACGGGGATGAGTTCAATCTTCCAGTCCATGGTGTCACCGTAGGGCGTGGTTACGACGTTCGGGCTCACCGCACCGTTCGGCTCAGGTCCGGGCTTCGGCCGGGGCGCTCAGCTCGGCCAGGAGGGCGTCCACTGCGGGCCGTTGCGCCGTGCCGCCGAGGGCGCGGGTGACCGCGAAGATGCGTCGCTCGGTGACCGGCTCGACCAGTGGCTCCACGTGCACCCCGGGTGGCACGTGGCGCAGCGCCAGCTCCGGCACCAGCGCGGCGCCCAGCCCGGCCGCGACGAGGTCCAGCGTGAGCGCGAAGTCGACGGAGCGGTGCCGGATGTCCGGCTCGAAGCCGGCGAGCCGGCAGGCGTGCAATGTGGAGCGTAGACACGGCGTGTGCTCGGCGCTGGCGATCCATGGCACATCGCGCAGCTGGCTCAGCCGGCCGGTGTGACGGCGCCACCCGACCGGGGTTATCAGGTGCATCGGGTCGGTGGTGATCGGGTGCCGGTCGAGGTCGTCGACCAGCGGCGCGGGCACGTGGTCGTACTCCTGCAGGACCACGACGTCGAGGGTGCCGGAGCGTAGGTCGAGGCGGCTCTGCTGGTCTTCGGCCTCGATCACCCGCACGTCCAGGTCGGGGTGCTTCGCCCGCGCGCGGGCGGCGGCGGGGGCCACCAGCGCGCCGGCTGCGGACGCGAACGCGCCGACCCGCACCGTGCCGCTGACCCCGTGGCGGATTGCCGCGAGCCCGGCCACCGCCTGTTCCACCGCCCCCAGCACGGTCTTCGCGTGGCTGGCCAGCACCTCGCCGGCCGGTGTGAGCACGATTCCGCGCCCGGCCCGCTCGACCAGCTCGTGCCCGGCCTCCCGGGACAGCTGGACGAGCTGCTGGGAGACGGCCGACGGGGTCACGTGCAGCGCCCCGGCGGCGGCGGTGACGCTGCCGCGCAGCGCGACCTCGTGCAGCACGCGGAGCCGGCGAACATCAAGGTCCATGTAGCCACGCTACAACAGCGATGAAGAACTTTGAACTGGTCCTTAAGCGTTCGCTCGGGCAGCGTTGTCGCCATGAAAGCATCGCACCGACTTCTCGCCCTGCTCGTTGCCGCCATCTGGGGCGTCAACTTCGTCGCCATCGAGCTGGGCCTGCGCGACCTGCCGCCGCTCGTGCTGACCGCGCTGCGCTTCGTCGCGGCGGCGGTGCCGCTGGTCTTCCTGGTGCCGCGCCCCAGCGCCCGGCTGCGCTACGTGGTCGCCTACGGGCTGGTGCTCGGCGTCCTGAAGTTCGGCGCGCTCTTCACGGCGCTCGCCGCTGGCATGTCGGCCGGTCTGGCCTCGCTGGTGCTGCAGGCGCAGGCGCTGATGTCGGTACTGCTGGCGGCGGCCGTGCTGGGCGAGCGGCCGGGACGGGCGCAGGTGGCCGGCGTGCTGGTCGGGTCGGTCGGGATCGGCGTGCTGGCGATTGACAGCGGCGGCGACGCCACGGTGATCGGCTTCGTGCTGACGCTGTTCGCGGCGGCCAGCTGGGCCGTGGCAAACCTGGTCATGCGTGCCAGCGGCGAGACGCGCCCGCTCTCGTTGCTGGTCTGGTCGAGCCTGGTGCCGCCGTTGCCGCTGCTCGGCCTGGCCGGCGTGGTCGACGGCCCACAGGCGGTCCTCGATGCGATCACCGGCATGTCCTGGCGCGCGCTGCTCGCCGTGGCATACGTCGCGTACGTGTCGACCCTCGTCGGCTTCGGGATCTGGAACCGGCTGATCGCCCGGTACTCGATCGCGCGGGTGGCGCCGTTCAGCCTCCTGGTGCCGGTCTTCGGGCTCAGCGCGGCGTGGCTGCTGCTCGACGAGCCCGTCGGCCCGACCGAGTTGGCCGCAGCCGCCGTCATCCTCGCCGGGCTGGCGCTGGTGGTCCGCCGTTCCATGACGGACCGCGGCAACGCCACGGCCGCGAGCGAGGGCCGCGAGCCCGAGTACGCCCCGGCCGCGACCGCCTGATCCGCGGCTAGGTCGACCAGCCGGGAGGAAATCCCTCACCTCCCGGCTCTCACAGGGTCCTCCGTCGGCACGTATCCGCCATCCGATCCACGACACCTCAGCGCCCGCATCGCGGCATGACAGTGCCTCTAAGCGACGTCTCGTAACTCGGGCGGGACGAACGTCCCCGGTGCTGTCCGGCGGTCAGCCGGCGAGGGCGATGTTGTGGAGGTGGGCAATGCCGGCGGCGGTGGTGGCCAGGGTGGTGCCGGCGCGGCGGTAGTCGCGCAGGATTTTGTAAGTCTTCATCCGGGCGAGGGTGTGTTCGATTCGGGCCCGGATGGCGCGGTGTTCAGCGTTGAGGCGTTCCTTCCACTTCGGTAGTGGGCTGCCGTCGCGAGGTTTGCGGTTGGGGATAATCACTTCGGGGTTGCCCTGGTAGCCGCCATCAGCCATCACCGTCCGCCCGGCGAGGGCGGTGGCGATTCCGCTGGTGCGGTAGGCGACGGTGTCGTTGCGGTTGCCGGGTTGCGGCTTGCCGAGGGCGATGACCCGGCGGGTGTTGGCGTCGATGGCGACCTGCAGGTTGGCCGAGTACCGGTAGTTCTTGCTCCGGGCGGCCAGGCGGTGGTCGCGGGTGGGTACCGGGGTGCCGTCGACGATGGCGATCTGGTCCTTGGGCCGGCGGCGCACCGGCGCGAGGGCCAAGAGACGCCCGAGGCTGTCGATGACCCGGTGCGCGGCCGAGTGTGAGACGCCGAACAGCAGTCCGAGCTGGCGCATCGTGAGGTTTGTGCGCCAATACGCGGCGACCAGCAAGACCCGATCCGCGAGGTTCAGTGCCCATTGCCGGCCCGGGCGGCCATCGGCGATGGCGGAGCCGCCACGGGCGGCAACCAGGCGCACCAGCCGCCGAAACTGGGTAGGGCACAGGCCGGTGAACGGGTGAATCCAGTCTGATCGGGACGCGGTGATCGTTTGCACACGGACATCGTTGCCGATCACTACGTGCCGTCCCGAGTGGGGTCAGTACGGGTCGGCTGAGCGGCGTAGCTATGCAGCGGCGCTATGCCGAGCCGAGCCGAAACTCGCGCAGTGTGTGCCAGGAGTCGGGTTCCGGCGCCCCGGCAATGAGCCGGACCGCTTCGACAGTGGCGCGGATCGGCAGGTGGCCGGCGACAGCCTCGGCGGCTTGGGCCAGGACGTGCTTCGGGGCATCATGGCCGATGGTTAGGTGCGGTACGGCGTCGGCATGGGCGCCGGCATACGGCGGAGCCTCAGGGAATCGCAGCCACACGGCCGCGGTGAGTTGGCGCAACCCGCCATCCGGCTGTGGCGAGAGCCAGACCACGTTGTCTCCGAACCACTTGACCTCCGCGAATGAGATATCGAACCGCGGTGTGGCTTCGAAGATCTGGCTCAGGGTGGCGAGCACATCGTCGTTGATCCGGTCTGGGGGCAAGAACGGGTAGAGCACGGTCACATGAGCGGGCACTCCCCAGTTGGCCGCGATGTCCAGAGCGGACCGGAAGCGCCCCACGGCCCGTTCGGCCTCGGGCACGGCGACGATCAGCGCACACTCTGTCGGCTCCATCGCCACAGTCTCTGATCATCGCTCCTGACAGTCCACCGGGATTCGTGACCAGAAGAGCTGCGAGACAACCCTTAGTCCTGGGTGACGGCTGACGTTGGCGAGCAATGAGGTGAGCCAGGGTCAATACCGTGGCATGCATGGAATCGCCCACTCGTGCGCTGCCTATGTCCGATCTGCGGGCCATGTTCGGCGTGTTGGTGACCGTCCACGGGAGACCGCTCATCGGCAATGGCGGATGCCCAGCATCTGGCGTCGGCATCGCAGGCAATGCAGATCGTGGCCGTATCCGGCGCCGTCGGTGTTCTATGGGATCAACTCAGCCACGGAAAGCGCCTCGTCCAGCCGGCCAGCGGCCAGGTCGTCGTGACGGATCACGAAACTCCCGTCACTCCGGTAATAGAACTCGTTTTCTACGGGAAAGCGGGCGAGCGACACCCACTCAATCGTCAGCCGGTGCGTCTCCTTCTCCACATGGGAATACCATTTCGCGACCGGGATGACGATCTCGCCGGTCTTCTCGCGCCACGCGAGGGTCTGCTCCGCAATGCTCTTGATCACCTCCTCGTCGGCATACCCGCCGATATAGGCGCTGGCGTACCCCTTGTCAGGCGGCCAGAGATCGTTGGCCAGAGCACAGAGTTCGTCAAGGTGCGGCAGGTCACGCTCGAGGTCACGGGCCAACTGCTGCTGGAAAGGCGACAGGTCGTCCTCGTCCTCGTCGTCCTCGTCGTCGGCCCCGAACCAATCGGGGAACTCCGCGCGCAGCGTGGCGCCGACGTCGTACTGCTTGTCGACGAACGCGTCGTCGGTGGATCCTGCCGCCACCTCGGTCTCGGTGCCGGCCGGCACATACACGACCCGCCCGTACCGCCGCTCCCCGGTGGCAGCGGCCTGCTCGTGGTTCAGGAAGAACAGCAGCGAGCCGTCTGCCGGCAGGCCGAAGCCGTCGACTCTTGGCAGCGCCGCACAGTCGACCGAGAAGATGAACGGCAACGGACTGACCCCGTCGGACGGCCAGTCCATGCCCACCGGCAGCCGGGGCAACCCACCGAACTGCCCGACCGGACCACCGCTGGATCCTCCGCTCAACCGGATCGACAAACGGAGGTGCTGGATGAACCGGCTGACCTCGTCGTCCGGGATGCCCAACGCGAGCGCTGCACGACGAAGCTGCCCCTGATGATCCATAGCGCAACATGGTGCCACGTGGGCGAGCCCGGCGACCGGGTGCCCCACGGCCCGCACGCGCTGTCGTCGGCATCGTTGCCGCCGTGATCGGGTGCGCACATCCCGGCAGAGTCGGACGTTCGGAGACCATGGTCGGACGCGCGCGTCGCGGCGTGAGCGCGCGCCGGGTCGGCCGGTGTGGACTGCTTCCGGATGCCCTGTTACCAGGTTTGGCGGGTGTTACTAGGAGGCGCGGAGTGCTTTCGATGCGGTTTCCCGCACAGTCGGATTTGTGTCGCCGGTCAGTTGGGCTAGCAGCGGACGGGCGGGCGGCCAGCGCCGCAGGTTGGCGGCGAGGGCATTCGTGACGGCAGCGCGTACCCACCAGTCTGGGTCGTCCGCCGTGGACTGGAGGGCGTCGAGCGATTCGCCCAGCAGGCCAAGGCCGGTGGCCGCGTGAGACCGCACCGCCGACTCGGGGTCGGCGAGCAGCTTGCGCAGGGCGGCGGCTGCGGCGGCGGCGCGATCGGAGTTCGCGGCCCTGCGGCCGATCGCCTGGCCCAGCGCGGATCGGACGTACCAAGAGGGATCGGAGGTCAGCGGAACCAGATGATCCACGACCGCAGGCGGGGCCGACCAGGCCAGCAGGAGCACGGCATGGTGCCGGACCCAGGCGTCCGGATCCTGCAAGGCCGCGACGACAAGCTCATATGCCTGTGGGTCCTCGGCCACGCTCGGCAGTGAGTTAACGGCGGTCCGCCGGATTGCCGGATCGGGATCGGCCAGCGCCTCGCGCAGCGTCCCCATGTCGGACGACTCGAACACATAGCCCAGCGCCCACAACGCGGCTCTGCGCAAGTCGGGATCATTGCTGGCGAGCACCGGGAGGATGACGGCCCGGCAGCCGGCCCGGTCGGCTCGCATGACCGCACCCAACGCTCTGCCCAGTCGTTCCCCGTCATCGTCGTCCTCGCCGCGCAGCGCGCCAGCGAAAACCCGCAGGAGCAGCGGGAACACCTCGGCCCCGGACAGTCCGGCCAACACGTGCGCCATCAGGTCCCGGCCATACCAGTTGCGCTCGCGCGCGTAGCGTTCCAGCGCGGCCTGCACGGACGCTGCCGCCGAGCGATCACCGCTCGCCGCCAACTCCCGCACGAGCGGCCACGGATCATCATCCAGCGTGCCGTCGGCGTACCGGAACAGGTCGGCCAGTGTCACCGGGACCTCCAAGCCTGAGGTGGAGCGTAGACCGGGACCTGTCTCCCGCCGGTCCAACGCCCGCATGGCGGGGGCCAGCGTATCTCCGTCGTCACCGCGCCGATTCCAATGTCCGGCGCACGCATCCCGGCAGAGTCGGGCGGTAGCAGCTGGGCGCGCGGTCGGCGGCAGATGAGTGCGTTGCAGTGGGCGAGCCTTAGCTGACGTTAAGCAGCAGGACCTCATTCGGCTGCAACCCGGACAACGTGTCGTGGAGAAGCTCCAGGCCGTCCACGGCGGCCATCCCGGCCTCCTCGAATCCGAGACGTTTGTTCTCGAAGTAGGCCCGGAGCTCGTCTTCGCGATGCGCGTCGGGAGCGAGCTTGCCCAGATACTTCTTGTGCACCGGGGTGAGCAGGAGTGTCTCACCGTAGACCCTGTTGATGGCCGACGACTCAGCTCTGAGATCCGAGCGCCGCAGTCGTACGCCGCGATGCTGTAGGTAGTCCACCAGCGCCAGCACGCAGTATCCCGACCACTCGTATCCAGGCCGCACGGGACGTGCATGCTCAGCCAGGACCTGAAAGAACGCGGCGCTTCGGTCGGTGGTGGCGCTGGAGCGAGGCAATCGA
This sequence comes from Micromonospora sp. NPDC005707, assembly GCF_040631005.1. Classification (NCBI taxonomy): domain Bacteria; kingdom Bacillati; phylum Actinomycetota; class Actinomycetes; order Micromonosporales; family Micromonosporaceae; genus Micromonospora; species Micromonospora sp. NPDC005707. Next base: position 54,671 of record NZ_JBEXYR010000017.1, on the reverse strand, counting down.
GCCCACCACGACGTCCGGTCGACCAGACCGGCCAGTTCCACCACCCGGTCTCGATCGAGCACGTACAGCGATGCGATCGCCGACACCCAAAGGCCTCCCCACCTAGCGGTTGGTCCGACAGCATAGTGACGCGCTCATCGGCAGATCCGGATGCCGACCGGAACTCCGGCTCAGACAGTCGTCTGGTGCCAGCGGAACTGCTCGTCGGGTACTTCGCGACGATCGAGCACGCCCGCTTCGGAGAGAGCCAGCAGTGCGTCATGGAGCCCGTCGCCCAACGCGCCGCTGGTCCAGAAGACATGCTTCACCTCGACGAAGTCACAGCCTGCGAACAGGCCAAGTGTCCTTCCCAGCGCGAACGCCGCTCCATCCCAGTCGGTCCAGTCCGAGAGGTCATCCGCGAGTGCCATGTTGAAGTGTGGAGCGGGACCGACTGTCAGGTCGAAGGTGCCTACCGGGCGAAGCGGTTCCGTGGACTGGTCTGACGCACTGTTCTCGGCACGTCCGGATGCAAGCTCATCACAGATGAGGGTGTAGTTGAGGTCTGAAGCCGCCGGTCTCGAGCAGGGACTCAGATCGGTCAACGGCGCACCCGATAGCGCAGGTGAAGCACCCGGTTGCCCTGAACAACTACGTCTGGGCCTTCCAGCAGGTGCTGCGCGTCGACGGAGCCGAAGTAGCGCTTACCGGACCCGAGCACGACGGGTGCGACGTCCATGCGTACCTCGTCGACCCAACCTGCCGCGAGCGCCTGGCCGCCGACGTCGCCAGCAGCGAACTCGACAGTGCGGTCACCCGCAAGCTCCCGCGCCTTGGCCACGGCCGCCTCGATGCCGTCGACAAAGTGGAACGGCGCTTGGAGGTCCCAGCCCTCGGGCGCACCCCGGTGACTCACCACGACCACTTGGTCGATCCCACTCGGAGGCGTCCCATCCCACCCGTCGGTGATGTCGAAGGCGTGACGGCCGGCAATGGTCACCCCGACCTCGTCCCAGTACGGCCGGACGTAGTCGAACGAAGCCTGCGACACCTTCAGAACGCCACTCTCGTCCAACGGCACGTCACCGCTGACCAGCCACTCGAAGATCGGACCGGGATCGTCGTTCTCAGCCGCGATGAAACCATCCACCGAAACCGACGCGTTCATGACCACTTTCCCCATGGGATCCTCCTCTGTCTGGAATCCCAAGTCTTGTGCGGCGTGAGCTGTCGCTCTTGTACGAAATCAATCGGCTGGGAGCGGCCAGCCGTCCAGGACGTGGTCGGGATGATCGCGCAGGAACCGGCGCCGGACTTCGGCGTACCGGGTCGGCGTGAGCCCGGTGAACTCCCGGAACTCGCGCACGAAGTGGGCCTGGTCGAAGTAGCCCGCGCCAGCGGCAACGTCTCCCCAGTCGATCGGTGCAGCGACGTCGAGCGCCAACACGGTGGAGCTGAAGCGGTAGCTGCGAGCCAGCCGTTTTGGCGTGACACCGACTACGGCCTTGAACCGCTTCGCCAAATACGTGCTGCTGGCGCGGGCCGCCACACCGATGTCGCTGATCGGCACTGTCCCGCCTGTCGCCGCGACGGCGCTGCTCATTTGGCGGACCAGGTCAAGACCGTCGATCACCCGCAGCCGTCGCACCAGGTCCTCCTCGAGCAACATCAGCATTTCGTGCGGTGCGTCCGTCAAGGTCAGTCGGTGTCGCAATTCAGCGATAGCGGGCTGGCCCCAGATCTGCTCCACCGTCGCAGGTCGGTCGCACAACTCGAACGCGGGCATCGAAAGGAACGGTGCCAGGCCCCACGGCCTGAAGTGGACGCCCACGGACCGGGTCGGGGTTGGGTAGCTGAACTCCCACGCACGCGTGGGTGTGCTAACCGCGCAGCCGTCGGCGTACTCCACAGCGTCTACGTCGGTGCCTGCGCGGATGAGAAACGGCGCCCCGAGGTTGACGATGAGCAATGGCGCGGGCGCCGCCGGCAGCATCAACCGGGAGTACGGCGGGGCGCCCTCCAGGTAGTAGAGGTCGTCGATCAGCCCGTCCAGCGGCGGACCGGGCATTCTGGACACATACTCCACGCCGACATTATCGCCGACGGCCCATCCGGCATCACGCGCCGCCGCCAGCATCGAGCCGGCGCCGATCCCTGACGGGCGCCCTGGCGCACTTCGGTCCCCAACTACACCCCACGTTGTTAAGAGCCTTGGCGGCACAACGGCGACCGCGGTGGAGCACGCTTGAAGGGCGCATACAACCGGGCTCGGCGCGCCGTCGAACGCCATCGCACCCGAGGCACCCGATCGGCTCGAACGCCGCCGAACGTGCTTCGCGTGGCCTCGTCGCCGACCTCAACGTGATCGACGACGAGCACGGTCTGATCGACACGAATTGCCGCGAGCAGGTCTGGGACACCTCCTGCAACCTAGCCAGACGCCTGCCTGTGCCCGCGACCCGAGTCACGAGTTGGTGTGACGAAGGCCGGCGCTTCTGAACTCCGACGGACTTTCTGGCTGGCGGCGGACTCGTGATCGGCGGACGTAGGAGACCGTCGTCACCACGAGCAGCACCGCACCGACAAAGAAATAGGTGTTGATCCCAAGGCCGGCCCAGAGCTCAGCCGTGGAGATGTCTTCCGCCCCCACAAAACCGCCTCGGCGGATACCGGTAGCCATGAGCAGGTTTTCGGCCATCCCAGGAACGCCTCGGACGACGAGTAGCGTGCTGCCGAACCACAGCGGCGTGAGGAGCACCCACCGAGGGACACGTCGTCCCCATGGCCGGACGGTGGCCATCACGACAGCCGTCCCGACGGCCGCCATGAGGATGAGAACGATGTTGAAGATCACGTACGCCCTCAGATCCCACGGCCCGTCACCGGTCGGATCGTCACCGGGGAAGATCACCACTACCACGTGGGACACGACGAAGAAGACCAGCCACGCGACCATGCCGTACGCCCATCGAGCGCTGCCGTGAACTCTCATGCCACCAAGATCGTCGACTTGGGCGCCAGGACGCCTCCCCTCCTCGGGGGACTCACCTCCCCCCAGGGAAGGAGGTTCGATTACTCGATCAACGCAACGTGGCGTGATGGCAGATGTGATTCGTGTGGCGGTTCCACGTGGCGCGTCCGGCTGGCGTCAGGTCAGCCGTAGGTTGTGCTGTTCGAGGGCGGCCTCGATGATGTTCAGTGCTCTCGGACCCATGCCGTGCAATCTGGCAAGCTCTGCGCGCGGCACACCCGCGAGCTGGCGCAGCGCGGTGTAGCCGGCGGCGTTCAGCGCCCGCGTCGCCGGTGCGCCGATCTTCGGCAAGGTGTCAAGGGACGAATCCACCGCTCGATGCTAGACCGCCGATCCCACGCCCGATGCGCTCGTCGCAGCAGATGAGGATGAGGTGAGCCCTACCTCTATGGAGGCCGACCCTCGGCCGGCTGACCCGGTAGTGGCTCGGCCGGCAGCGGGGCCGGGCCGACGGTGAGGCCAGGGCGGGCCAGCACCGACGTCGGTGTCGGTGTGCGGTGGCATGATGCTCGGCATGACCAGCCAGACTGATCTTGCGGCGGCTGCCCGTGAGCACCTACCGGCAGGCGTCGCCGACACCTGGATGTCGCTGCTGCGGCCGGGAATCCGGCTGATCATTGACGGCGACGGCGACGGCGACGGCAACGGGCCTGCGGTCGGATACCTGGGCGGTGAGCCGGAGCTGCCCGACGACGTGGCGTGGCCGGTCTGGGAGGGGCACGGGCCGTTGAGCTTCATCGCCTCCGTCGACTGCGCAGCGCTGCCACCGGTGGCCAGCGAGATGGGGCTGCCGGTCGACGGCCGGCTTCTGTTCTTCTACTTCGACGGCCAGTACGACGACGGCGATGCGATGGTCTTCGTCAGCGATCCGGAGTCTCAGGCCGGCGCCCGCGTCGTGTACGTGCCTGCCGGCGAAGCCAGTGCGCAGCGGGCGACTCCCGAGGGCATCGAACCCTACAAGCGCATTCGGCTCGCCTCGCGTGCGGTGTCGACGGCGCCCTCGTACGACCATCCCGTGCTGCACGACGCGTTCGGGACCGGGTTCAGCCAGGCGGCAGAACCGGAGCATCCGCTTCGACGCCAGGAGTTCTGTTCGGCGATCAGTTGTGGCGAGGGCCCGCTGCACCAACTCGGCGGCTACGCCTCGCCGGTGCAGGGCGACGTCGAGTACGAGGTCGCGCAGGCGGCACTGGGTGGCAGCGTCGACTGGCAAGACCCCGCACTCGCCTCCGAGGCCAGCCGATGGCTGCTGCTGGCCCAGTTCGACAGCGACGACAACGCGAACATGATGTGGGGCGACGTCGGGATGCTCTACTGGCTCATCCGACCCGACGACCTCGCTGCCCGGCGATTCGACCGAGCCATGTTCACCTGGCAGTGCTGCTGACCGCGGTCTGCGGCGGGTCCGTGCACCCGACCTTGGCCAGCCGGTGCCGCGCGACGTGCGATTAGGGTCTGCGCATGGGGGATGACATCGTTCTGCGGCTCGACCGCGCAACCGCCGAAGATCTGTACGTCGCGTTGTACGAGGCCGGAGAGCACATCGCGGCCGGCGCAGCGATCACTCCGCCCACTGCCGAGGAGGCCGAGCGCCTGGGCACCCTTCTGCGGGACCTGGGTCACGCCCTTGGCCGTCGTTGCTCTCCGTACTGCGACCACCTCTAGTTCGTCGGGGTCGGGCGCGCACAGCGCCAGATGCCCGCGTAGCGAGCTCAGCCGAGGCGCTCGGCCAGCGAGACGATGATCCCCTCAGGCCCTCGGATGTAGGCCATCCGCCAAGCACCCTCGTACTCGCCGATGCCGCCGACCAGTCCGTAGCCCTCGCTCGCTGCCCAATCGACAGCGGCCTGCAAGTCGTTGACCTCGAAGGACACGTTGCGCAAACCCAGCTCGTTGGCCATGGCGGCCGGCGAGCCCGGCACGGAGTCGGGCCGCACGAAGCGCGCGAGCTCCAGGCGGGCACCATCGTCGGGCGACTTCAGCATGACGATCTCGGTGCGGGAGTCGGGAATGCCGCAGACCGTCTCCAAGAACTCGCCCTCGACGAACGTCCTGCCCTCGACCTCCAAGCCGAGCGCCACGAAGAAGGCCGTCACGACATCGAGATCTGCGACGGTGATGCCGACGTGGTCGAAGCGTCGTACATATGCCATGGACCGTGCTCCCGTCGTCGTATCGACCATGTTCTGCCACGGCCTGCGGCGTTCACAGTACCGAGGTCAACCCAGGATGCCGGTCATCACCGTGCGAACGTCTACGTGACGGTTCCGGGGTTTTGGTCTTCCCCGAACGGAGCTTGGCCGGCGGCAGGGCTGTGGTCAGAGCAGCGCGATTTGACCTGGCAGCGGCTCATCCTCGAGGCGACCGTCAAGCTGCCACAGCCGGAGCTGGTCCTCCTCGTGATGGCGGGTGAGCCATCGGCCTGGCTGCTGTGTGGGGTGGACGGCGCCGGATCTGTGGGGGTGCGGATACCGCACCTGGGAGCGGCACCTGAGGCCGCGCGCCGACAGCAGTAGATGGTCCTCGGCGTCGTCCGGCAGGTCTGCGGTGCTGACGTCGATCAGGATCAGTTCGTCGGTGAGGAACACGGCCCGGTCCAGGTGTCGCCAGCTCGCGTGGCATGGTGGCAGGCCCGGCAGATCTTCGAGGTGTCGCTCCGCGATCACGGTGTCGGCGGTGACGTCGCGAACGGACAGGAAGCCGCCGAATGCCACGGTCAGGTACTGGTCCCCTGCCGGGCTGAAAGCAGCGAGGTCGTCACCGGCCAACGGTCGCAGCACGATGTGTTCGGCGTCCAGACCGACGAGCATGGCGGGTGACGGGTCAGGATGGAGCAGCGTCAAGCCGGTCCAGGTGTCCACGGGTCGGTGCACGAACATGGCGGCCTCGGGGCCGGGCAGCGGCGTGCGATGGAGCTCCTTGCCGGTCGTGGCATGGATGGCGACAAGTTCCCTGGTGTCGGCCAGACGAACCCAGAGGATGTGCTCGCCGTCCAGGTGGAAGTCTGCGCCGGCGCTGCCGCCGAGCCGATCCCAGGTGCTGCGCCAATGAACTGCGCCGTGGTGGTCAAGAGCGACGATCTGATGTTCATCGCCCGCCGCGACGAGTTGATCAGTGGCAGCGACGTTCATCTGCGGGTCGTCGAGGGGTACCGCAAGTCGCGCCGCGCGACGCAGCTCGTGGTCGATCAGGTTCACAGTGACGCTGTTGTGTTCGGTGACCACCCAGCCAAGGCCGGTTGCCTGCGTGACATTCCGAATGCCGGGCAGCCGCACCTGGTTGATCAAGCGGGGTTGCATCGCAGCAGCCTAGAGCCAACTCGGCGAGGCCGTTCGGGGGTACCTGCGCGGATCGCGGCTAGATGCGGATGTTCTCGACGGGCCAACAGACCCAGCGCATCGTCGGCCAGGAGGAGATGGTCAACAGACGGGTCGAGGGCCCCTACCCCGATCCTGAGCCGCAGTAGCGCTATGCCAGACGAAGTTTGCCGTGCTCGTCAAGGATGCCAGTAAGCCAGTCGAAGACGGTCGGACCTGTTCCAGCCCTCGCGGCCCTGAGATCAGCTTTGACCAAGGGCCGATTCGACGGGTGGCAGCGATCGAGCCGGAATTTCAGCTGTCTCGCCGTCTCGGTGTATCCAAGATTGCGCCTGGAAACCTCGTGGTGACGCCACTCGAAGACGTAGTCATCGTCCTCGGGGGCGCCCATCCCTCCGTGCAGACAGTCGTGGAGCGCGTCGAGGTTCCGGCCGAAGTGCCCGCCCGGACCATTCACGGCTTCGCCGATCACTCGCCAGAAGTCCTCCAGCGTCTGCACCCGCCTCCCGTCGATTGCGTACACCGTCGTCACGCGGCAAGTGTCGGCGTCCCCCGACCGCGAGGCAAGCTAACCGTCTTCCCTCACGCTCGGCCCATGGTCAAGCGATGCAGCGCGGTCAGCAGCAGATCCGGATACGTGACCTTGGCCAATCCGCACGGCGGCGGTGGCAACAGCCGTGACGGTGACATCCGGGTCATGGATCAGGCCGGTCAGGCGGCCGGTTTGCTGGTGGGCGACCGGTGGCCTCCGTGGGACGCGACCAACGCGTCTGCCACGATTTGAGCGTCAGCTTCTGCGACGTCCGCTGGGTACTCCGGTAGCAGGTCGTCCCAGACGACCAGCCACGACCCGTACAATTGGGCCTGTCCTTCGGGCCGAGCGAAGAACCAGACGTGCAGGTGGGCGCCACCATCTCCGATGCGGTAGACGTGGGCCCGCGAGATGTGCGGCAGTGCCTGCATGTGGCGGACGATGCGAGTGCTCAATAGCCCCAGTTCGGCGGCCAGTTCGTCAGGTAGATCCGCCATGTCGTAGTGGGCGCGCGGATACAGCATGAGCACCAGCGGGACGCCCACTCCCGGAATCCGGACCAGCCGCCAGTGATCGTTGAACCAGATCCCTTCGTCCCGGTCGCGGCAGGCGTTGCAGTCCGACGGATCCTCGCCGTGGCGCGCGGGCTCCGGGAGCACCGGCGGGCGCAACGGCGCTACGCGAAGTCCGTCCGGCTCGAACGGACTGATCTCCCATCCCGTCATACGTGCCAACGGGAGCCGGCGCTCGCTGTCCGCGACGGCGACTGCGTGGTCATAGAACTCGTCCGGTCGCAAGGCCATGCGGCGAAGACTAGTACGACAAGATTCCAAGTGATCGCTTGCCCCGTTGTGGCTGTCAGACACTGCCCGATGGTCTCGTACTCGATGGTCCGGATGAACCCGGAGCACCCGCTCGTCGGCACGAGCGGGCGGCGCAGCCCGCCAGGCGACGGTTTACCAGACGTAGCGCCAGGTCGGCGGCAGATGCGGATGTCAGCGGCGGCCAGGGCCCGGCGTGCGATAGTTGCGCGCGTGACGTTTCCGCTCGAAGCGCTGTCCGTTGCGGTTACGGCCCGTGCCGAGACTTGGGCGCGACTTGAGATGCGCTGGCACGCTCGCCCAATCCAACCGAACTAGGGCAAGCCGGTCGTAAGCGTCGACTTCGAGGCTTCGGCGTGGCTCGCTCAGGTCACGATCTGGCTCAGCGGCGAGGCGGACTTGGACACGGTCCGCCTGGCTGACGACAGGATCGTCAACATGCGCTACGAACTTACCGGCCACGACGATCTCGAAGTAATGCTCGACGAGTTCGTCGGTCTGCTCGTCGACGACAGGATTCCCGGCGCAGCATTCGTCGCCCAGTGGCCGGGAACGACCGCCTGACCGTGCGCGCCGATGCACGCTCATCGACAGTTGCGGACATCATCGGCTCCACCGGGCCGGTCACGGACCGTGAGGAGCGGCCACCTGCTGCGCGCACGAACGGCGGCAGAAGAGGACGTCGGTGTGCTTTTGCCGCATCGTCCACGGCTGAACCGACGAGGCGCTCCCCCTACCGAGTGGCCAGACGGATTGTCGAGGAGAACCCCTTTGCCTGCTCCCCGACTACACCGGTGGTCCACACCGACCGATAGAAGTCCCACCAGCCAGTCAACGAGCCCACAATCACCTGGTTGATGCTGGCTCGCGCCTGCCGGAACTCCTCCTCCGTGTTGATTTTGGGTACCAGGCCCGGCTCTGCGGTCATGATCTCGCTGACCATATCCAGCCACAGAAAATGCGGTGCACGCCCCATCTGCGGCTGTTCACCTAACGAGTCAAGGAAGTAGAATCGACCGGCGTCACCGAAGCGCTCAAGTGCAGCTAGCGCGACTGCTAGAATCTTGTCGCCGTCAACCCGTGCAGCCTTCTCTTGCACATCGCCTGGCGCAGTTCCGCTGTTCAGGTTGAGCAGGTCACGAGCCGTCTTGTCGGCAGTCGCCACGCGGTGGCCGATGTCTCGCCTCATGTATCCCTGCCTCGGCCACGGATTGCCGCTGTCGAGATGGGCGAGCCCGATCGTCAGCTTGAGCAGCTTCTCGGCGCCGAGGGCGAGCAGCGACATGGCGGCGACGGCGGCGGCGGTGTAGTCACGGGTGATGTTCTCGGTGATCGCTAGGCCATGGGAAAAGAGCACGGCCGCGTCGTTGGCCTCGTTGTCGAGGTTGATGTTCCACCTGCTGCCCGGTGAGTTCATGATCCGAGGGTAGGGGTACAGTCCAGCGACTCTGGCCCCGCACGCAGTCTCGCTACGCAGTGCCGTCATGCTGCTGATCAGGTCGGCAGCCAACCGAGGGGCTTGGCCTCAACACGGATTGTGATGCCCCTGTCTGCACGCAGCACCATCAGCTCGGCAGATCCGTACACCTACAGCGCCGCTGGCGGTGGTCAGCGTCCCCCATCCGGCAGGTTTCTGCCGGACCAGCTCATTCAAGCCGCATTCTTCCGGAACGCATATGAATTGTGACGTTACGGTTCATCTCGTCGGCGCCGATTTTTTCGGAGAGCACCGCAAAGCCTTCGAAATACCCTAGGTAGTAGCCGACGTCTCGCAATTCGCGTTCGGCAATGATGCAGGGCTCAAGTTTTTTCCACAATGCTGCGCAGCCGAATCCGAAGAAGGAGATCATGGGTCTGGCGGGTACCAGTCGATGTCCCACTAGAAGGCCAACATGATCGAAATACTGGGCGACTCGTTCGCTAGGCGCCCTAAGGTCGTCAGGTAGATTCCTTAGCGCTGGCGCAGCGCCGACGGGAAGATCTTCCATCTGAAAGACCGCTCGTCGCGCCGACCTTAGCTCGTCTGTCCGATATTCCTCGAATAGCTTTAAAACTGCCGCTACAGCGTTCGCGTTTCTTGCAGAACGCCATTGTCGCCGTCCGGCGACTACGGCCACCGCCAAGGCGACGGACGAAATTATCACGGGAAGTACGTCCAAAACGACATCGATCACGGCCACGAAGTGTGCCGCACGATGAGGGCGAAAATGTGAGTCGTGTCGGATTCCTGACAGCTGTCTTGCGCCCCCGTTATTGCGTGACGGTGCGGCGTGAACTGCAACAGAGCTTCCCGACGTCCCAAAGATCTGTCTCGTAACGCCACCGGACAAAATTGAAATCAGTTGGACTGACGAAGCTCCTTGATGGCGCACTCAATTCGGCAAATGAGTGCGTTGCAGTGGGCGAGCCTAGCCGACGTTGAGCAGCAGGACCTCGTCCGGTTGCAATCCGGACAACGTGTCGTGGAGAAGCTCCAGGCCATCCATGGCCGCCATCCCGGCCTCCTCGAATCCGAGACGTTTGTTCTCGAAGTAGGCCCGGAGCTCGTCTTCGCGATGCGCGTCGGGAGCGAGCTTGCCCAGATACTTCTTGTGCACCGGGGTGAGCAGGAGTGTCTCGCCGTAGACCCTGTTGATGGCCGACGACTCAGCTCTGAGATCCGAGCGCCGCAGTCGTACGCCGTGACGCTGTAGATAGTCCACCAGCGCCAGCATGCAGTGTCCCGACCACTCGTACCCAGGCCGCACGTGGAGTGCATGCTCAGCCAGTACCTGAAAGAACGCGGCGTTTCGGTCGGTGGTGGCGCTGGAGCGAGGCAACCGAGCCCACCACGACGTCCGATCGACCAGACCCGCCAGTTCCACCACCCGGTCTCGATCGAGCACGTACAGCGATGCAATCGCCGACACCCCAACGGCCTCCCCACCTAACGCTTGGTGCGACAGCATAGTGACGCGCTCATCGGCACGAGCGGACGCTGACCGGGCGCGCCGTCTGCGGCAGATGCGTGCGTTCGTCGTGCAGGAAGTCGCGCGGCCCGGGCGTCAGCTTATGGAAGGTCGGGATCTCGGTCCTCGGCCATGAATCGCTCGCCCGTTTCGTCGTCGACCAGCGAGTTGTCGACCAGCCATTCAATCGCCCGCCGCTTTGCGCGCACATGGCGGAAGGCGTACCACGCCGGCAGCAGGTGCGGATACTCCTCGTGCAACTCGTCCTTGAACCGGCGGAAGGCACCCTTGCCCTGGATAGCTCGCGCCAGTCGGCGGCCGGCCGCCGCGTCACTGATCCTCTCAGCGAAGTCGGCCATGTCCTGGTACCAGACGTAGGACGGCAGCGGGTCGATGCCCACCAGGTCGAGTTCGTCTAGGTCGACGGGCGTGTGCCCGTCGAGGCCGCCGTCCGTCGTCCAGACCACGATCTCGCCAGTCTGCGGGTTGATCAGCCATCGATGCTCGTAGTCGGTCTGGTCCTGGAGCGCGGTGGCGATCTCCTCCAGGTCTAGCCTGCTCAGGTCAAGCATCCGGCCACCATAAACCCGCTTCCATCCGCGCATCCACCAGCGACCGCGCGACCAGCGGCAGATGTGCGCAGCTCATCAACCGACGTCGTCTCGTTGTCTGAGCAACTGACGCAGTGCCGCCGGTCAGTCCCACCAGCGCGGTCGTCCACGCCCGGGTCGAAAACCCTGGCCGTTGCTGGCGACAGCGGGACGAGGAGGCGGCATTTTGCCTTCTTTGCCGCGCACGCGCACGACATGGCGGCCGTGACCCTCGCCGAGGTCGCCGATGTCGAGCCGGCGCGGGCTGCGAGGATCGGCCGGTGAACGGCGATCTGTTTGCGGCGACAGCACGACTCCGGGAGGCGTTTGCCCGGTACCCGGGCAGGACGCTGCTCGATGGCTGCCCGCATTGCCGGGGGCCGAGACCGGTCGACGATCATGACTTGTTCTCGCTGACCGTCAGCCTCGGCAACACGGTCGGCAGCCGCGACGACCTGAAGAGCCTGCTGCCCCTGCTGCTGGAGAGCATGGTCACCTCCACGGAACTCGACCCAGCGATCGTGTTGGGCAAGCTGCCTCGTGAGCGGTGGCGCACCTGGCCCGAAGCCGAGCAGGACGCCATTGACGGCTACCTGGATGCGGTGTGGAGGTCGTTGCTGGCGACGTACCCGTCGCAGGTCGGGTCGTTCCTCGACCCGACCACCTTCCTCGACGCGGTCGTCGCCGGCGGCGAGAACGTCACGCGATTCCTCGACATGTGGAACCTCACGCTCAGCTCGGCGGCAGATCGCCACCTGGCCGACACCGTGAACGGGCTCAACTTCGCGGACCGGAGGCCGGCCACGCTGGCCGCCTGGCTGCGCCGTGAGACGGTTCGGGACCGGCTGTATCGGGCATTTGTGCGTGACCACGCCATGTCCTGGGGTGACGACCTGGCGCGGGCCTACGATCTCGTCCGCTCGTAACGACACCTCAAACTGCGGCAGATCCGGATACGCCGGAAGATCTTGACCTGAGCGTCACGGAAGCCGATGTCGAGGCGGGGGAGCACCGTCGGCGATGACGGTCCGGACTGGGCGGCCGTTATGTGGCGTCGAGCGGCAGTGACCGTGGCGGCACGGACGATGGCAAGGAGGCGTTGAGGCGTCGGCCGTGCTCCGGTGGCGGTTCCTCCCGTTCCTCAGCCCGTTTCGTGCTACGTGCCGAGGACTGTTGAGGGCACGCGGCACAGCAGCGTGAAAGGCTCGCGCGAGACCGGTCCAGGGCTGAGGCGGACGTCAGCGGACGCCTATCATCCTTGATCATGATCTCGACCCTGTGGCGGCTGCTCACCCGCCAGATCGATACCAACCTGGCGCAGGACGACGCCGTGCTGCGCGAGGCGTGCATGCAAGCGCGGTACGGCACCGAAACCGGGCCGGCCCGTAAGGCTCTGGCTGCCACCCGGGGTGACTATGACCGTCGGGCACGCTACGTCCGCGTGCTGGCCGAATCGACCGCGGGTGGGCTGGGATCCCGAGTCGACCGTACGACCGGCCGGGTCGACACCGAGGCCGCCTGGACCGACCGCTGGGCAGCGAGCTCGCCCAGCAATCCGGATGCTCAGCTCGTCCGTGCGCAGTCCCTGTCGGCACGAGCCTGGGAGGTGCGCGGCGGGGACTGGGCCGCCAACGTCCGTAGCGGGCAGTGGGCCGAGTTCCACCGCCTGCTGCACCTGGCCGGTCAGGTGAACGACCTGGCAATGCGGCTCGCGCCCGAGGATCCCACGCCGTGGGCGAATCGGCTGGAACTCATGATCGACCAGAGCGCGCCACAGGAGGACATCGAGGAGACGTGGCGTGAGCTGACCCGGCGGGACCCCTGGAATCGTGCGGGGCACATACTCAAGTTGAAATCCCACTGCCGGAAATGGGGCGGCTCGCACGAGGCGATGTTCGGCTTCGCCCGGTCGGTCGCCGCCGAAGCGCCTGCGGGCTCACCGCTGCATCTGCTGCCGGTGCGGGCCGCCGCCGAGTGGGCGCTGTGGGAGCAGGAACGCGAGGCTCCGGGCAGCACGGCCGACGAGATCGGCCAGCGGTGGCGGCAGGATCCGGTCATGCAGTCCGATCTCGACAACGCGCTGTCCCGGTGGTTCCACCAGCCGGCCACCCGGCACGCCGACTGGCTCAACGACGTGAACTTCCTGGCCTACGGGCTGGCCCGCACTGGCCGCGACGCCGACGCAGCGCCGGCCTTCGCGTCGATCGGCCGGTATGTGACCAGCGTTCCATGGTCCTGGTGGGGCGACGTGCGCGGCGACGCAGCCTTCATGCGGGCCCGCCGCCGCGCCCGCCGCGCTGCCTGACCACCCACTCAGTCGGGAACCGTGCGCCGGTCGAAGGGCAATCATCCGGGCAAGGATGGTTGCCCTTCGGCCGTGCCCGAGGTATCGGTGCCCCCGGTCGATCGGCGGCAACGACGACCATGATCTGGCGGCACCAGTGCAGGTACATCGGCACGAGCGGACGCTCACCGGCGCGCGGTCAGCGGCAGCTCAGTGCACCGGGGGCGGCCGCCGGTCTGACTCTTGGTCAATCGAGCGATTTACGCATCTGTTGTGTCACGACGCGATAGCCGGAAGTCTCATACAGCCGAATCGCCCGGGCGTTGTCGCGGAAGACATTGAGCTCCAGGCGACCCACACCACGCGATCGCACCGCGTCCTCGGCAGCGGCCAGGAGCGCGCGTCCGTAGCCGGCTCCGCGGTACGCCTCGTCGACCTCGATGTCGTAGATGAACGCACAGTCGGGCGCGCCGCGCGGATGCGTCAAGCCCAGCCACGACACGCCGACACAGCTGCCGTCGGGAAGCACGGCCCTCAGGAACAGCATTCCGGCAGTCGCGAAGCCGTCCGGCAGCAGGACGTCGTTCGCCTTGGCGGCCAACCCGAGCGCCTCGTCCGCGGGCCAGCTTCCGGCTGCTACCTGCTCATCCGCGAATACTCGGATGGTGCGGTCGCGCCACTGCTCGAACTCGTCCCTCGTCATGTCCCGCACGATCAACTCAGGCACCGCGTGATGGTCCCACACCATTCGGTGGACGGCTGCCCCCGCTGTCCGCGCGAGCATCACGTCGGCCGCATCCATCCATCTCGGCCCGAGAGCGCGAGCGACGCTCCGTCATTCGGCGTCGGGGCGTTCGTCGACTCGGCTCCGTAGGTTGCAGCACGGTGTTCGGGCGTGGCCTTTGACCTCGCGTGCGGACTCGAAGTCTCAGCGAACGACTGTGTGGGCTTCGGTGAGGAAGCGGTCGCGGTCGTCGCCGTGGGCGATCGCCGCGTTGTAGACGGCGTCGATCGCGGCGACCAGCGGATCGTCATTCGCCAGCGCGATCAGTGCGGGAAACGCGGCGGCCTGCTGGAGCGCATCGGTGACGCGACGTGTGCCGGACGCCCTCGCGGGCAGGTGGAGCGTGATGGTGGTGTGCGGCGTCTCGGGATCGGACAGGAGCCGGTTGAACGCGGCGCCACCACTCCGCTCGGTGAAGAGTGGCGGCAGTGGGCGGTCGGCCTCGGCGGCGGCGAGCGCGTCGGCGACCCACTCGATCCGTTCCAGGCCGGCGACCCGCATCGCGCGGCGAGCCGCCCAGCGGGCTGCCTCACGCTGACGGGTGGCGGGCAGCGCGTCGATCCGGTCGAGCAGCGGGCGGTCGATCCGGGCCAGGGATCGCGCCTGGCTGACGAGCCCACGGACCCGGTCCGACGGCGGAGCACCTCCCCACTGCTCGGCGTCGCGTGCGGCCTTCCGGCGGCGGGCGTCCTCGGCTCGCGCGGTCGCCTCGGCGGCCTGCCCACGCAACGTCTCGATCCACGGGTACGACCCCACGGTGTCGAGCAGGTGCTCCCAGAGCAGGCCGAGGGCGAAGGCGTGCCGGCCCAGGACTCCCTCGTGCCGCAGGGTGAAGCCGTCGGGGCCGGAGGTCAGCCGCACGATGCTCGGCTCGTCGTCGGGCAGCGTGTCCAGCGGTTGAGGGAAGATCGGCTCGTCGGCGGCCGCCCACGACCACGTGAGGGTCTCGTCGTCGACCCGATCCAACCGGACCTCCAGGTCGCCGGCGGGCAGCGTCTCCCCGGAGATCTCGACCGGCGCGGGCCGGTGGCGGACCACCGTTACGCGGGGCAGGCCGGAGTCGTCCTCGTACAGGTCGGGTGGCGGCGGAGGCAGGATGGCCGGGCGACCGGACGGTCGCGGTACCAGGGACAGCATGGCCCACTCGGCGGCCTTGGCCGGTTTCTGCTCCCAGTCACGGCCTCGCGGGTCGGCCAGCACCGTACGCCATGGCGTCTCTTCGGACACCGCCCAGATGTGCAGCTCGTGCCGCTCGGGCGGGTCGTCGTCGGTGCGTACGGACTCGTGCAAGCGGTCGCGCGCGTGCACCCGCACCCGGATCAGCCCGCGGGGAACGGCGATGTCGGTGAGGGCCTCCGCGGTGCCGCCCATCAGGCCGACGACCGACAGCCGGCCGCTGGGACTCCAGAGGGTCGCCTCACTGATCGCCTCCCAGCCGACGTCGACCGCCGCCGGAGGCCCGGGCACCACGCGTACGCGTGCCTCGATCCAGCCGGTGTGTATGCCGCAGAAGCCGGTGAACTCATTCGGCCCGCCGACGTGCAGCAGGTCGTCACCGAGCGTGTAGATCCTCAGGCCGAACTCACCCGGCGCGGTGAACACCTGGTACTGGCAGTGACTGACTGCCAGCCGCGCCCAGCCGGTCCCCGACCCCGGAGATCGACGATCCGCGCCGGCCACGTCGTCCACTCCGCGATCCTACGGCCGCCATGATCAGGCTTGCGAGCCACGGCATCGACGGAGGGTCCATTGCCACGTCCGGTGTTGACCCTGACACCGTGTCAGGCCGCAGGATGAGGCGGTGTTCAGCATCGGAGAATTCGCCCCACTGGGCCGCGTGTCGGTGCGGATGCTGCGCCACTACGACGCGATCGGCCTCCTGTGGCCCGCCGCGACGGATCCGGGCAGCGGGTACCGCCACTACCGCGCCGACCAGCTGCGCCGGCTCAACCGGATCATCGCCCTGAAGGACCTGGGACTCACGCTCGCGCAGGTTGCCGACATCCTCGACGACAAGGTCACCGTCGAGGAGCTGCACGGCATGCTCCGGCTGCGGCGCGCACAACTGGAGGAGCAGCTCAGGGCCGATGCCGCCCGGCTGGCCGGCATCTCGGCGCGGCTGCGCATGATCGAACAGGAGGGGCACATGAGTACTGAAGACGTCGTGTTGAAGCGCATCCCGCAGGCGCGCGTCGCCGAGCTTTCGGCGGTGGCCGCCAGCTACGAAGGCCCGGACATCGGGCCGGTGATCGGGCCGCTGTACCAGGAGATGTGGCGGCGGTTGAACCAGACCGGCGCGACGGTGACCGGTTCGCCGATCGCCTACTACGTGCCGGAACCCGGCGCGGACGGCGACGGTCAGGAGGTTCGGGTGCACGCGGCCGTCGAGGTGGCCGCCGGCACGCCGGCCGGCGACGGCACGCTCGACATCCTCGACCTGCCCGGGATCGAGGCCGCCGCCACTATCGTGCACCGGGGCCCGATGGACGAGGCGTTCCGCAGCATGCAGATCCTGGCCAGGTGGATCGACGACAACGGCTACACGCCGGTCGGGTACGCCCGCGAGGTCTGCCTCGAGTTCGACCCGGAGAACCCGGCGAACTGGGTGCACGAGTTCCAGCTCGGGGTCGTGCGCCCCTGACGGTTGCGGGGCGGCGGCCGAGCGGCAGCGGGAGCGTGCTCGGGGGAGTCCCCGTCAACTGCGCGAGTGGTTCGATACCAGGCCTCGCCGCCGATATGGCGCACAGGCAGAGGTTGCGGCGACGGCGCAGCGATAGCCTGCCGTCATGGGGAGCGCCGAACTGGATGAGTTGATCGTCGCCAACGCCGATGCGCTGCGGATGTGGTTGTCGGCCAACCACGCCACGTCGCCCGGTGTCTGGCTCGCGCTGACCAAAAAAGGGCGGCACAGTCACGACGCTGACCTGGCAGCAGGCCGTCGACGAGGCCCTGTGTTTCGGCTGGATTGACGGGCAGGCCCGTAAGTTGGATCAGGAAACCTCCTGGATCCGGTTCACCCCTCGCCGGCCCCGCAGTTCCTGGTCTCAGCGCAATGTCGCCCACGTGGCCCGGCTGGAGGCGGAGGGGCGGATGCTGCCCCCGGGTCGGGCCGCGGTGGAAGCCGCGAAGGCGGACGGGCGCTGGGCGGCGGCCTACGCCCCGCCGTCGGAAGCCGAGGTGCCGGACGACCTCCTCGCCGCCATCGCCGCCGACCCCGACGCCCAGGCCATGTTCGACGTGCTCACCAAAACCAACCGGTTCGCTCTCATCCACCGCATCAATGCCGTCAAACGAGCGCAGACCCGCGAGCGGAAGATCGGCGAGTTCGTCGCCATGCTCGCCCGTCACGAGACCATCTACCCGCAGAAGGCCAAGCCTCCACGACATTGATGACCGACGACGCCGTTCGGTAGCCTCTTACACGCTCTGACAACGTCTGACGTCGGCGTCTGACATGGGGGATACATGGAAAACCAGCGTGCTGCGGGTCAGTTAGGTCCGGACCGCGTGGCCGCCGAGGAATTCGCCGAACAGCTGCGGACACTGCGGACCGGCGTGGGCAATCCGTCGTTCCGGAAGATGGCGGGGCGGTCGGGCCGGATCTCGCACACCACGCTGCACGAAGCTGCCGCTGGAACAAGGTTCCCCTCCTGGGAGACCACGCGCGAGTTCGTCCGGGCCTGCGAGGCCGACGAGGCCCAGTGGCGGTGCCGCTGGGAGGATGCTCAGCGCGCGGGAACAGCCCACGCCGGTCCCGACGGCGTCCGGGCACCGGTCAACGTCGATTCCCAGACCGGCGCCGGCATGTCCGACGCTGTGGCGACTCGCGTCGTGGCCGCCGAGACGTCCGGCGCCGTGATCGCTGCGACGGCCGGTGGGCCCGTCGTGTCCGGCGTCGCCACGTCCGCCGACCTCGTGCCGGCGGGCCCACGCGCGCTGCGGGGCGCGGAGCACCTGCCGGCGGTGCAGGACGAGGTCGCGGCTGCGCGACGGCACCGGTTGCCGTGGCTCGCCGCCGCGGCGACCGTGGTGGTGGTGGCGCTGGTCGCCGCCCTGGGCGTCGCCGTCCGCGGCCGCTCAACCCCGGGCGGCTCGGGCGCCGTAGCGGCGTCGTCGTCGCCGCAGCCGCCGCCGTTCTCGGACGCGTTGATTCCCGGCGACTCGAGCAAGTTCGTCGCCGACGTCACCATCCCTGACGGTACGCGGGTGAAGGTGAACGCCCGATTCGAAAAGGTATGGGCGCTCAAGAACGTGGGATCGGTCGCCTGGCACAACCGCTTCCTCGCGCGGACGAACCCCACCGCTGACGATGACGATTGCCAGACACCGGATCGGGTGGCGATCGGCGACACGCCGCCCGGCGAGCAGGTGATGATCAGTGTGGTGGTCACCGCGCCGAACCGTCCGGGGAAGTGCTGGGTCAGCTGGAAGATGGTCGACGAGCACGGGCAGGAGTTCTTTCCCACCCGCCGGCCGGTGTACTTCATGGTCACCGTCACCGCCTGAGCGCGCCCGGCGGCAGCCGCGGTCAAGCCCGCCGAGCTGCCGCCCCGGTCGATCTCCCGGGTGCTCGGTCACCCCGACGGCTGTCAGCGTGCGACCGCCCGATGTCAGACCCGGGTGCCGCCCAACCTGACAACACCGCATCCATCGAGGTCGGTCACGGCCTGACGGATCTGACAGGGCAGCGGGGGTACCGAACAGCACGTCTCCTCTCGCAGGGTGATGTCCGTTCCGAACGAGACTCACCAGCTACGAGGAGGACCGACCTTGCGCCGTCCCTGGTTGACCGTCGGGCTCGCCGCGCTCTGCGTGGCCGTCGGCGTTCCGGCCCATGCGTGGGCCGCGACATCCGGCGCCACAGCGCAGCGGACCGTCACCACGGCCGCGCGGCCCGTCGTGGACATGGAGGCCACCGTCCTGGCCGCCCAGATCGACCCGCGCCGTGCCGACAACACCCTGACCCCGGGTGCGAAGAGTTCCGTGCTCGCCGTAGAACAGGCGCTGCAGGCTTCGAACCTGTTGGACGCGCAGTGGGTCGACGGCTACTTCGGCACCCAGACCGTCGCGGCGTACGCGGCCTACCAGCGCTCGCTCGGCTACACGGGCCTGGCGGCGAACGGGCTGCCCGGCACGACGTCGCTGACGAAGCTTGGGCTCAACCGGTACACCGTCGGCAAGACGATCGGTCCGGGCGCGAAGGTCCAGCGTGACGGGTACGTCGTCGACGCCCGCACCCAGGCGATGCTGGCCGAGGCCCAGCGTCTGCTCGGCTCCACCCTGGTGCTCGAGCAG
Source organism: Micromonospora sp. NPDC005707 (assembly GCF_040631005.1). Lineage (NCBI taxonomy): Bacteria > Bacillati > Actinomycetota > Actinomycetes > Micromonosporales > Micromonosporaceae > Micromonospora > Micromonospora sp. NPDC005707. Next base: position 35,090 of record NZ_JBEXYR010000017.1, on the reverse strand, counting down.
GGCTCGTACAACCCTGGGGGCGACCCGACCTCGGCCGGTACGCACGACGGCGGGGGTGTGGTGGATATCGCGGTCACCGGCATGACCGCGGCCAAACGCACCGCCGTCGCCCGGGCCCTGCGCCAGGTCGGCTTCGCCGCCTGGGTCCGTGACCCCAGTCAGGGTGACTGGCCGTGGCACATCCACGCCACGGCGATCAACGACACGGACCTGTCCAGCCAGGCGCAGCACCAGGTCGGCGACTACTACCTCGGCATGAACGGCCTGGCCAACCGCGGCCCGGACGACGGCCCCCAGGTTCCGATCCTGACCTGGGAGCAGTACCAGCGCGGGCACTGACCCGCACCCGACCCGATCCACCACCATCGCTCACTGTCCACGAGAGGACACCATGAACATCCGCAAGAACCTCGCCGTCGTCGGCGCAGCGCTCGCCATGACCACCTCCATCCTGAGCGTCGCCTCGCCGGCACAGGCGGCGTCCCGCGACGGAGTCTGCGACAGCGGTGAATTCTGCTACTTCTACAACAGCAACTACGCCGGTTCTATCTCGGACTTCACCGGGTCGATCGAGGACTACGGCACGACCCAGCCGTCCTGCTACGAGTTCAAGGGCGCGGGCGCCGGACAGGGCCTGTGCGTGAAGAACAACGCCGCGTCGGTGTGGAACCGCACCAGCAAGACCGTGGTGGTCTACTTCAACAGCAACTTCGCCGGTGCGAGCCAGTCGTTCGCGGCCGGGGCGAAGGCCAACCTCAACGCGACGTTGAAGAACAACAACGCCTCGCACAACATCGGCGGCACCAGCGGCACCTTCCCGGCCGACCCGCGCGCGGCCGACGCCGTCGCGTTCGCGAAGGCACGCCTCGGGCACACCGACTGGAACAACGAGTGCGAACTGTTCGTCGAGCGTGCGTTCGGCACCAGCGGCCGGTTCGCCACGGCCCGCACCCACTACCAGTGGCAGAAGGACAACGGGCGCATCCACACCGGCTCGGTGCCGCCCGCCGGAACGGCGGTGTTCTTCACGTCCACCACCTCGGCCGGGCACGTCATGCTCTCCATCGGCGGCAACAGCGCCATCAGCACCGGCCCGACCGTGTACCAGACCAACACGTTCCGGGACCGGTCCGACTACCTGGGCTGGGCCTACGTCCCCAGCGGCTGGTGACCCGGCATGCGCGCACAGCTGCGCCTGAACGGCGCCCAGCCAGCTTCCAGCACTTCTGATCGGCGACCACGGATGACCATCCTGAAAAGAATTCCGGCCATTCTGGCCGTCCTGGTGGCGGCGCTCGCCTTCGTCGCGGTGGCGCCGGGCGCGGCGTCCGCGGCCGCCCGCGACGGGGGCTGCGACAGCGGCGAGTTCTGCTACTACTACAACAGCAACCAGGCCGGCTCGGTCTCCGACTTCACCGACTCCCTGGACGACTACGGCACGACCCAGCCGACCTGCTACGACTTCAAGGGCGCGGGCGCAGGCCAAGGCGTGTGCGTGAAGAACAACGCGGCGTCGGTGTGGAACCGGACCGGCAAGACCGTGCGGGTCTACTTCAACAGCAACTTCGCCGGTGCGAGCCAGGACTTCGCCGCCGGGGCGAAGGGCAACCTCAACGCCACGCTGAAGAACAACAACGCCTCGCACGAACTGCTGAGCGGGCCGACGGGCTGCAGCACGGACGGCACCAACAGCAAGCTGCCAAGCACCATCCTGGTCTACCGGGTCAGCCTCGGCCGAGTCGACCGGGTCGACTTCAAGACGTACGTCAAGAACGTCCTCCCGAACGAGTGGGTGCCGAGCTGGCCGAGCGCCTCGCTGGAGGCCGGTGCCGTAGCCGTCAAGAGCTACGGCTGGTACTGGGCGCTGCACTCGACCCGCAAGACCCCCGGCGGTCAGTGCTACGACGTCCGTGACGACACCGGCGACCAGGTCTACCGGCCGTCGTCGGCGCAGGCGTCGACGTCCGCCGCGGTGGACAGCACCTGGTCCACCCGGATGACCCGCAGCGGCAACATCCTGCAGGCCCACTACTGCGCGACCACGACCGCGTGCGGTGGCTGGGTGACCGGGGACTGGCTGTCGCAGTACGGCTCGCGTGACCTCGCGAACTCGGGCAAGAGCTACCAGGCGATTCTGCGCTACTACTACAGCGACGTCGTCATCTCCTGACGTCACGCGCGAACCGTGCCGCCCACCGCGATCCGCGGCGGGCGGCACGCTCGCGGCCGTGACAGGTCTCGCCGCCACCCGCCGGCCGGCGCGATGCCGCGACAGCTACCGTCCCGGCGTACGGGACGCGTACAACACCGGCGTGACCTGCGCGAGGAGCAGCTTCCCCTGCCGCTCCTGACCCTCGGGTTGCGGCAACACGTTGCCCGCCGCCGTGGGCACGAATGGCCTCCCGCGCCCGACCGCCCCGTGGTGCGGCGTCTGATGCCAGCCGGAGGCTGTGACTTCAGGGCCGGACCACCTCACGAGCACACGGGTTCTGGCCTGTCTACGGCGGCGACCGTCAGGAGGTGACCGGCGTCGTCGTACCTGAGGGGCTTGCCGATGGCGACGCCGGGTCGGTGGACGCGGAACCGCTGGGCGCCGGGCTGCTCGGCCCCGGCGTTCCGCTCGACGGGGTCGGACCAGGCGTGGACGGGGACGTGGTGGGAGTGCCGGACGGGCCGGGCGTGCCGGACGGGCTGGGGGTACCGGACGGGCTGGGTGGGGCGGTGGGCGGGGGCAACGAGGGGGCACCGGTCGGTCCGGGCGTCGGCTTCGTGGTCGGTGGTCTGGTGGCCGGACTTGTGGCCGTCGGCTTCGGTGCGCCGGTCGCCGGGCGTGGAGTCGCCGGGGCGGCGGTCGGCTGCCGCACCGGCTCGGTCCGGGCCACCTGATCAGTCGGCGGGATGTCGGTGGGAGACGGACCGGAGACGGCGGCGGCACTGGGCGTCGCCGGGGGATCCGGCGTGGGGGTGGCCGGTGCCGGCCGGAGGCCCGGCGCGCCGGTGGCCGGCGCCGGCGCGGCGCTGCCGGGGTCAGCCTCGGCGTCTCCGATCAGCGCGAAGCCGAGACCCGCTCCGCCGACCAGCAGGGCGGCGAGGGCTCCGGTCGCGACGGGCAGCGCGGCCGAACGGGGTGGGCGGGGACGCCGGTGGGCGGGCAACGAACGCTCCTGACCTGCTGGGATGGGGCTGGCGCGACGACGCCGACCCATGACCCTGCCGCCCGCCCTGTGCGACCGCCAATGGCCAGACGGCGGAGGTGGCCGGGATCACGACCAGGCAGGCATGGGGCGGCCGAAGCAGCCATCAGACCGACATGTCGGACGGGTGCACCGATGCGGCGGGAGGCATCGCGCTGTTGCGGCTTGCCGAACAGGCAGTAGTCAACCGGCTGCAGCCACCGCCGCGCGGCACCCCGCCGTCGGGCGGCGTTCCTGAGGGTCGCCAACCTGATGGTGCATCGCTGTGGCTCCTGGTGCCGGGGATCCTCGCCCGGTTGCTCTCGTCCGGCCGGCGCATCCCGCCGGTGCCGGCTCACCGGCCGCTGGGTGGCGGAGGTCAAGGAGCTGCCCGCCCGGTAGGTCGGGCCGGGCGGGGCGCCGGGGACGACCGCCCACCCGGCGCGGCCGTCGCAAACACGCGCTGATCGACGTCCTTATGGTCGCCGCTAAGGCGTGAGACACAGGCGTCCCGGCGTTCTACAGCGCGGAGATCGAGGCGGGCGCACGCTCGGCACGGCTGAGGGCCCGCAGCACGTTGGTGGCGCCGTGCCGGCGTATGGCGATGCGGGAGAGCACGTCGACGACGGTCTCGATGGCCTGGGCGGGCAGTTCGGGCGCCGGAACGCCGACGCTGTAGGCGAGATCGTCGCAGTGGACGACGACTTCCAGGAGCCGACTCGTCACGAAGTCGTCCAGGCTGATCGACCACGCTCCCCAGGTCGGGCGGCGCACCGGCCGCGAAGGCGCAGCCGGCAGCACGGCTCGTAGCTCTTCCACGGTCGCTTCCACGCGGGCGGCAAGCGCCGCCGGGCCATCCGCGGCGTCCTGTTCGCCACTGGTGCGGATGAGGACGTTGAACGGATCATCGAGGTCTGACCCGATCCAACTCACCCGCGCGTAGTACTCGTGGAGTGGCATGACCTTCTCGGTGGGCACCGGTTCGGCGAGCACCTTGGGGATGAAGAAGATCTGCCCGGCCAGGTGTCCGGCCAGCCCTCGAACGCTCAGCTTCGCCAACGCGCTCGGCTCATGCCAGGCAGCGGCCACCTGCGGGGCGGCGAGCAGCTTCGCCGCTGACGCTGCCGCACTCAGGTAGAGCTCTCGGATCTGCGCCATGTCGAAGCCCCTGTGGTCAGTGGTGCATGCCGGTGTCCGGCAACGTCAACAGCAAGATCCCGGCGGGCATTCCACCCCGCGGTCCCCAACTGGCCGCCGGCTTCCCGCGCTGCCAGCCAGACGCTCGGCGAGCGCCCGGGGAGGGGGCGGCCAGGTGCCATCTCCCACTCCACTGGCGAGCATCGAAGACTTACGTGCTCACCCCGCAAAGCATTCGGGCTGTTCATGCAAACCGATCCCGGATATTGTCCCCGCCATCGTCTCAGGCAGGAGGTTTCCGGTGGTCAGGAAGCGTGCGCTTCGCATTGTCGTCGGTCTCGCCGCACTCTCGCTCGCCGTCACCGGCTGCGGCCGCTCGACCAGCGGCCAGACGCCGCAGGCCGGTGCCTCCGCCTCGGTCGCCGCCGACGCCAAGGCGGCCGACCTGGTCCCGGCCACCCTCAAGGAGAAGGGCGTCCTGCGGGTCGCTACCGCCGAGGGCTACCCGCCGATGGAGATGTACAAGGAGGGGACCCAGGACCTGATCGGCGTCGACCCGGAGCTGGCGGCGGCGATCGCCGGGCGGCTCGGCCTGAAGCTGGAGATGACCAACGCCAGCTTCCCCGGCCTGATCCCCGGTCTGCAGGCCGACCGGTGGGACCTGGCGATGTCCTCGATGAGCGACACCGAGGAGCGCCGCAAGGCCGTCGACTTCGTCGACTACTTCCAGGCCGGTGGCGCCATCATGGTGGCCAAGGGCAACCCGGCCGGGGTGAAGGACCTGGCGGACCTGTGCGGCCGCGCCGTGGTGCTGGCCAAGGGCAGCTCCAACCTCGCCATCGGCGAGAAGCAGAACACCTCGTGCGCCAAGAAGATGACCATCTCGCAGAGCGAGGACGCCCCGACCGGCCTGCTGCAGATCGACGCCGGGCGCGCGGTGGCCACCATCGTCGACTACCCGGTCGCCAAGTTGCTGGCCACGCAGAGCGGCAAGTACGAGGTGCTGGAGGCCCAGTACGAGGCCGGCCCGTGGGGCATCGCGATCGACAAGAGGGACAGCCAGCTGCGGGACGCCGTCCAGCGGGCCCTGCAGGAGCTGATCGACTCGGGCGATTACACCAAGCTCCTGGAGAAGTGGGGCGTGCAGGGCAGCGGTGTGCAGACCGCGACGGTCAACGACCAGAAGTGAGCACACCGGTGGACACGACCGCCACGGGCCCGGCTTCGGCCGGGCCCGCCGGCCCGGAGGTGAACCGGATCAGCCACCCGCTGCGGCCGGGGCGCTGGCTGGCCGCCGGGGTGACCGCCCTGGTCCTGGCCTGGCTGGCCTGGAGCATTGCGATCAACCCGAACCTGCACTGGGACATCGTCGTCAAGTACCAGTTCGACCGGGTGATCCTTCAAGGGCTCTGGGTCACCGTCCAGCTCACGGTCGCGTCCATGGTGATCGGTGTGGTGCTCGGCGTCGTCGTGGCGCTGATGCAGGTCTCCGACAGCCGCGTCCTGCGCGCCGGCGCCATGGCCTACGTGTGGTTCTTCCGCGGCACGCCGCTGCTGGTGCAGCTGATCTTCTGGTTCAACATCGCGCTGATCTTCCCCGAAGTCGGGTTGGGCGTGCCGTTCGGCGGCCCAAAGCTGATGACCTGGGAGACGAACACCCTGGTCACCGGATTCGTCGCGGCGCTGCTCGGGCTGAGCATCAACGAGGGCGCCTACATGAGCGAGATCGTCCGGGCCGGCCTGCGTGCGGTCGACCCGGGCCAGCAGGAGGCCGCGGCGGCCCTGGGCATGTCCCGCATGAAGATCATGAGGCGGGTGGTGCTGCCTCAGGCGATGCGGATCATCGTGCCGCCGACCGGCAACCAGTTCATCTCCATGCTGAAGACCACCTCGCTGGTCTCGGTGATCGCCGGCGCCGACCTGCTCACCGTCGCCCAGCGGCTCTACCTGACCAACTTCGAGGTGATCGCCCTGCTGATCGTCGCGTCCGTGTGGTACCTGGTCCTGACCACCGTCGCCAGCATCGGCCAGTACTACCTGGAACGCCGGTTCAGCCGCGGCTTCGGCGCCACCGCCCCGGGAACCCTGCGCGGGCGGATCACCCGCAACCTGCGCTTCACCGGGAGCGCCCGATGACCCCGCCCATGGTGCAGTGCCGGTCCCTGCGCAAGAGCTTCGGCCGGCTGGAGGTGCTGCGCGGCATCGACCTGACCATCGAACGCGGACGGGTGGTCTGCGTGGTCGGCCCGTCCGGCTCCGGCAAGTCCACCCTGCTGCGCTGCCTCAACCACCTCGAGGAGCCGCAGGCGGGCCGCGTCTACGTCGACGGCGAGCTGATCGGATACGAAGAGCGCGGCGGCCGGCTGCGGCCCCTGCCGGACGCCCGGCTGCGCCGCCAGCGCGAGTCGATCGGCATGGTCTTCCAGCGCTTCCACCTGTTCCCGCACCGCACCGCGCTGGAGAACGTGATGGAGGGCCTGGTCGCGGTGAAGGGCGTCCCGACTGCCGCCGCGCGGAGGCGCGCCGCCGACCTGCTCGACCGGGTCGGACTGGCCGACCGCGCCCACCACTACCCGGCGCAGCTGTCCGGCGGCCAGCAGCAGCGGGTGGCCATCGCCCGCTCGCTGGCCATGTCGCCGAAGCTGATGCTCTTCGACGAGCCCACCTCGGCGCTCGACCCGGAACTGGTCGGGGAGGTGCTGGAGGTGATGAAGGACCTCGCGGCGAGCGGCATGACCATGATCGTGGTGACCCACGAGATGGGCTTCGCCCGGGAGGTCGGCGACCACCTCGTCTTCATGGACGAGGGCCTGATCGTCGAGCAGGGCCCGCCCCGGGAAGTGCTCGCCGCGCCGCGGCACGACCGTACCCGCGCCTTCCTGTCGAAGGTGCTCTGATGACGCGGCTGGACCTGCTGGTGACCGGCGGGGACGTGGTCGACGGCACCGGCTCGCCGGCCCGCCCCGCCGATGTGGGCGTGCGCGACGGGCGGCTCGTGCTGTTGCCCCCGGGCAGCCGCACTCCTGCCGCCGACGTCATCGACGCGTCCGGCCTCACCGTCACGCCCGGCTTCATCGACGTGCACACCCACTCCGACCTGCTCGCCGGGGACGACGCGCAGCGGGAGGTGCTGCGCCGGGCGCCGCTACTGCAAGGCGTCACCACGGAGATCTGCGGCAACTGCGGCATCAGCCCGTTCCCGGTCCCGCGTCAGCGTGCCGAACCGGTGCGGGAGCTGATCGCCGCGACGTTCGGGCCACCCGCGTCGGCGTACGGGTCGTTCGCCGAGTTCGCCGACGCCCAGGGCGTGGCCCGGCGCAACCACCTGGCCGCCCTCGTCGGCCACGGCACGCTGCGCGCCGCCGTGGTCGGTTTCGCCCAGCGGCGGGCCACCCCGGCGGAGATCCAGGCGATGTGCCACCTGCTCGACGAGGCCCTGGCTGCCGGCGCGGCCGGCCTGTCCACCGGCCTGATCTACTCCCCGGGCGTCAACGCCGGCACCGACGAGGTCATCGCGCTGGCCCGGGTCGCGGCCGCGCACGGCAAGCCGTACGTGACACACCTGCGCGACGAGATGTCCCAGGTCGAAGCCGCACTCGAGGAGGCCATCGAGATCGCCACCGCCGCCGGGGCGGCGCTGCAGGTCTCCCACCACAAGACCGCCGGCCGGCGCGCCTGGGGCGCCACCGTCCGCACCCTCGCCCGACTCGAACAGGCGCGCGCCGACGGGCTGGACGTCACCTGCGACGTCTACCCGTACACCGCCGGCAGCACGGCCCTGCACGCGATGTTGCCGCCGTGGCTGATCGCCGACGGCGTGCCGGCGATGCTCGCCGCCGCCGCCGAGCCGGCGGTCCGCGACCGGATCCGCCACGACCTGGTCGCCGGCGTGCCCGGCTGGGAGAACACCGTCGGCAACGGCGGCTGGGACCTGATCCGCGTCGCGTCCGCCCCGAACAACCCTGACGCGCAGGGGCACACCATCGCCGACCTGGCCGCCGCGCGCGGCGTCGACCCCGTCGACTACGCCTGCGACCTGCTCGCCGCCGAGCACGGCGACGTCACCATCCTCAGCCACTCCATGCACGAGGACGACGTACGCCGGGTGCTGGCCAGCCCCCTGACCATGCTGTGCTCCGACGGCGTACCGAAGGGAGGTCGCCCCCACCCGCGGTGGGCGGGCAGCTTCGCCCGGGTGCTCGGCCACTATGTTCGCGAGGTGGGACTGCTGGACCTGCCGGGGGCCGTGCACAAGATGACCGGGATGCCCGCGGCCCGCTTCGGCCTCCGCGACCGCGGGCTGCTCGCCGACGGGTACGCCGCCGACCTGGTGGTCCTCGACCGGCACAGAGTCACCGACGGCGCCATCTACGACGACCCGCTGGCCAGGCCGGACGGGGTGCGGTGCGTGCTCGTCGGCGGCCGGGTCGTCGTGAACGGCGGCGAGGTCACCGACGCGCGGCCGGGCCGGGTGCTGGCCGTACCGGATCGGCCGCTCGCCGTGCCGGGGCGGCGATGAGCCCGGCGGTGCGCATCGGGGCGTTGGTGCGGCGCCTCGACGACGGCCGCACCCTCTCGACCGACCCCGACCTGGTCCTGCCGCTGGCCAGCGTCGGCAAGGTGCTGCTTCTCGGCGAGGTGGCCCGCCGGCTCGCCGACCGGACCCTTGAGGCGGACCAGCCGGTCGAGCTGCTCGACGCCGACCGGGAGGTCGGCGGCACCGGCCTGCTCGGCCAGCTGTCGCCCCGGCGGTGGACGGTCGCGGACCTGGCCACGGCGGTCGCCGCGGTCAGCGACAACGCCGCCACCAACGCCCTGCTGCGGCTGGTGACCCTGGACGCCGTGCGGGACCTGGCCCGCGGCGCCGGGCTGCGGGACACCACCGTGCACGACCGGATCCGCGCCGCACGCGGCCCCGGCGTACCGGACACCTTCGCCGCCGGCACCGCCGGAGAACTCTGCGCGTTCCTCGCCGAGGTGGCGAAGGGGACCTGGCAGAGCCCGCAGGCGTGCGAGCTGCTGCGCGGCTGGCTCGCCGGGAACACCGACCGCACGATGGTCGCCGACTCGATCGGCCACGACCCGTGGTCGGGCGACGGCGTCCGGCTGGAGAACAAGACCGGCACCGACAGCGGGGTACGCGCCGACATCGGCATCGTGTCCGGCCGGCACACCGTCGTCTACGCGGTGATCGCCGCGTTCGCGCCGGGGGAGGAGCGGGCCGCCGTCGCCGAGCTGCGCCGCTGGGGTACGGCGGTCGACCGGCTCGCCGGACCCCACCGTTCCGACAACTCCTGACTGAGCGCCGCTGCCGCGTCGCGCAGCCGCTCGACGAAGCTGCCGACCACCGGGTTGGGGTTGCCGGAACGCAGCGCGACGCCGATCTCCCGGTACAGCTTGGCGTGGGCGAGCTGACGCACCGCCACCCCGCCGGGGTTGCGCAGGCCGAGCGACGGCACCAGCGCCACCCCGACACCGGCCCGGACCAGGCCCAGCACGACCTCGTAATGGTCGCTGCGGCAGCGGATCCGCGGCGCGAAGCCTTCCGCTCGCGCCGCCAGCTCCAGCACCGACACCTCGCCCTGCACGCCGAGGGTGGTGATCCACGGCTCGGCGGCGAGGTCGGCGAGCCGCAGCCGCCGCCGGCGGGCGAGCGGATGATCCGGAGGAAGCACCACCAGCTGGGGGTCCACCATCAGTGGTTCGACCTTCGCGTACGGCGATTCCTGGGCCGGGCTCAGCGGATGGTCGAAGACGACCACCAGGTCCAGTTCACCCTGGTGCAGGCGGGGGAGTAGTTCGTGCGGCTGCCCCAGGATCAGCGCCAGCTCGACCTGCGGATGGTCCCGGGTGAAACTCGACAGCGCGCGCGGCAGAAGTTCGGTGCCGGCGGTGGCGAAGAACCCGATCCGCAGCAGTCCCTGGCGGCCCTCGCCGTGTGCGGCCAGCTCGTCGCGGGCGGCCGACATCAGGTCGGAGATCTGCTGCGCGTAGTCCGCCAGGCGCTGGCCCGCGACCGTGAGCCGCAGACTGCGCGGCCCCCGGTCCACCAGGGCCACCCCGGCCTCCTGCTCCAACGCGGCGAGCTGGTGGGAGACCGCGGACGGGCTCAGCGCAAGCCGCTCCGCCGCGGCGACGATGGTGCCGTGGCGGGCGATCTCCAGGATGACCTGCAGGCGTGCGGTGTTGAACATCGGCGGGTTGCCTCCCTGCTTCGAGGCGGTGCGGCCAGCTGTTGACCTCCACCGGCCCACACTCTCGCATGCCGGCTGTTTCTGCCTCGCGCCGACAACGACGGCCCCTACGCCCCGCCGTCGCCGCAGGCCCAGGCCAGGGGGCCGGCTGAGCTTCAGCCGTGCAGTTCCGAGTGCCTGTCGCCCGGGTCAGGACCGGGCGTCGCGCGACGTCCATCCCTGCCGGTAGAGGTTGTCGAATCCGTCTAGTGCGGTGTCCACTAACGTTCACCGGGTGTCCGGTTGGGGTTGTGGATCCTCGCCGGGTGGGCGAGCGACTCCCCACGCGGTGGTGGGGCGGGCCTCCGCGGGCCAGCTGATCCTCGCGCCGCCTGGTGTGGGCGGCGGGGGTCACGTCGGGACTAGCAAAGCTCGGCGCTTCACCTCGATCGTCACAAACCCGAGGCATACTGCGGCCAGTGCGGCGAGCGCGACCAGCGCCGGTAGCTGGGCGGTGGCGGGTGCCAGCGCGATGATCACGAGGGTTTGGGCGATCCGGTGCGGGTGGGTGCGGCGGGTTAGACGCCAGTGGAACCCTTGGTCTGCGAGCAGGTAGATGATCACGCCACCGAAGAGAGCGAGGTGCGGAAGCGGGTAGAGCGAGGCGCCGAATTCAAATGGGCCCCGACTGCCCAGCACCGACATTGTTTTGCCGAGCCCGAGCGAGACGAGCACGATGCCGGCGATCATCGGCAGGTGCAGTAGCGCGTAGGCGTCGTGGGCGAGCGCTGTGCGCTGGTCTTGGCGGGTTGCAACCAGCATCCGCTTGCCATGGATGGCGGTAGTGCTGAAGTAGATCCACCAGAGTGCGGCGAGCAGGGCCGTGCCGAGTGCGGTGGCGACGATGATCCGCGTGGAGATGGGCGTGTAGACCACGGCGGTGCCCATCGAGATGACCGCTTGGCCGAGCGCGATGATGATGATGAGGCTGTACCGGTCGGCCCAGTGCTCGGCGGACCAGGTCCACGGGTGACGGGCTGCGGCGAGCCGGTTGCCGACCAGGTCCACGGCGATGGCGGCGATCCAGAGCCCGACGCGCGCGGGGGTCGGCAGCCGAATATCCCCGACCGGCTGCGGGATCAACGCGGCGGTAAACAGGATGACGAGCGCCAGCAGGGTCGGCACCGCGCTGCGCACCACGGCGGCCCGCTGCGTCGCGTCTTGCCGGACGGTCACCCAGAACGCGCCGAGGAACAACAGCCGGATCAGCGCGTAGCAGGTCACGAAGACCAGCGGCCCGGGCAGGCCGCTGCCGTCGGCGTTGAAGGCTTCCGGGCTGGCCAGGGTGATCAGCGCGGTGAGCGCGACGACGAGCACCACGACCCAGAGCACCACCGGGCGCTCCGAGCGGACTGCGATGCCCAACCAGCTGTAGGCGCACCAGGCAGACCAGAGAACGATGAGCACCAGCAGCCCACGTACCACGCCGCGCCAGGTCGGGTCGTCGGCCATTATGGTGGCGACCTGGAGAAATGCGTACACGTAGACCAGGTCGAAGAAGAGTTCCTTCGGCGTCACCCCGGACTGCTTGAGGAGAACGGGTTGTATCTCGGCGTGCAGCCGGCGGTGGCGGGGCCGGAAGACAGTGGCGTCGGCCAGAGCCATGGCACCCACCGCTGCCGTCAACAGCGCGAGTTGGGCCAGCGGTGGCACATGGGGAGCGATCAGTGCCAGGGATCCGACCAGAAGGATTCCGAGGATGGGTGATCGGCCGAGTAGGCGTAGCGTGCGTATCTCGAACAGGATCAGGCCGACGAGATAGAGGATCACCCCGCCGTAGAGCACCAGCAGCCGTATCGCGGCCGACGTTTCCGACGGCACGCGCAGCTCGGACAGCGTGTGCTGAATGCCGAGCGCGATCAGGATGAGCCCGGCAATCATCGGCAGATGCAGCAAGCTGTACGCGTCGCGCCCGAGGAGGGCTCGTCGGGCCTGCGATACCCGTTCCAGCGCCAGCTCCGCGGCGAACCGGGCCACATCGAAGTAGGTCCACCACAGGAACCCGGCAAGCAGGACGCCGAGCAGCGCCCCGGCCAGCACTTCCGGGGTGAGCGGATGCGCCACGGCGACACCCTGCCCCAGCCCCACCGAGATGATGGCCTCGCCAATACCGATCAGGATGATCAAACTGTGCCGTTCGGCCCAGTAGCGGATGGATCTGATCCGCCAGGTTCCGGCCCCCAGCAGGAAAGTCCCGCCGTACCCGGCGACGATCGCGCCCGCGACCAGGGCGAACCGGATCCATTCGCGGGCCACCACATCCCCGACGAACGCCTGCTCACTGTGCTCATACGACGGCACGAGGGCGGCAGCCAGCAGCGCCAGCTCGCCGGACACGAGCACCGGCCAGGCTCTCCACAGCCGCCGGCGGGTGCCCGGTTCCGCCACCCCGGCGGCGGTGGCGAACACCAGGGCGCCACTACGCGCAATTATGTAGCAGACCGCGAACACGACAGGCCCGGAAAGCCCGCCGGGGCGGTCCACGAAGGCCTCCCGGGCCGTCAGGCCCATCACGAACAGCGTCGCGCTGAGGCCGAAGAGGAACACCGGCATGATCCCTCGGTCCAGCCGGAGGATGTTGCCGAGCCACGCGTACGGCGCCCAGCAACCCCACAACAACACGAGGAGCAGCAGACCTCGGGGAACGCCGGCCGGATTGAGCTGCTCGGCGGTCACACCCGCCACGTTCAGAAACGCGAACACGAAGATCAGGTCCAAGAACAGCTCCAGTCGAGTAACCCTGCCCTCTCCCTGGGCCAGATGGAGTCGACTGGACGTCCGCACGGGTCTCACTCTGCCAACCAGCCGAACCCGCGACAGTTGATCGCCTCAAACGAGGCGGAGTAGGGCTCAGACCTGGCCGCACCCGGCGGATGCCTAGGAGAAGTTGCTTGCCGCTGGGCAGGGTGTGACCGGAAAGCGCCTCTGGATCAAGGGATCGGCTCTACGAGTACCTGAACAGCGTCGCGGTGCGCGCTTGGGATCCGGCGAAGCGCCCCGATCAGACGGAGTCAGTCCGTACGATCGACAGCGACCATCGGGCGCCGATCCGTCGAGTGACGCGGAGCCGGGGTGCTGGTCGCCCCGGGGATCTGACCGCCGCTGCCCGCGACCCCGGTCGCGCGACGGAAAGGAGCAGGCGAGGGAACGCCTCGTTCGAGACCCTGCGTACCGAGCTGACCGACGGCGTCCTGACGGCGACGCTGGACGCGCCGCCGATCAACATGATCGGCCCGGCATTGGTACGGGACCTGGTCACCCTGCTCGGCGGACTGGCCAGGACCACCGAGGTGCGGGTAGTCGTCTTCGACAGCGCCGACCCGGACTTCTTCATCGCTCACGTCGACCTGAACAAGGTCGCCGAGTACTCGGCCGAGGCGGCCAAGGCGGGCGGGGGTCCGCAGGACGCCTTTCTCGGCATGGTGCTGCGCAAGCTGAGCGAGGTGCCGGTCGTCACGATCGCGAAGCTGCGTGGACGGGCTCGGGGAGCGGGCAGCGAGTTCGTGCTCGCCTGCGACATGTGCTTCGCGGCGCGGGAGAACGCGCTGCTCGGCCAGCCGGAGTGCGGTTTCGGTGTGGCGCCCGGGGCTGGTGGCCTACAGCACTTGACGCGCCTGCTCGGCCGAGGGCGGGCCATGGAGGTGATCCTCGGCGCGCAGGACGCGGACGCTGACCTCGCGGAGCGGTATGGGTGGATCAACCGGGCGCTGCCAGACGCCGAGCTCGATGAGTTCGTGGCCATGTTGGCCCGACGGATCGCGTCCTTTCCCTCAGCGGCGATCCAGTCCACCAAACTGGCGATCAACGAGCTGACGCTGCCGCCGGCCGACGCCGTACGCGCCGACGGCCGCCGGTTCCAGGAATTGGTCGCCGCCCCCGAGGTGCAAAACCGGTCGAAGGAGTTGTTCGGCCGCGGCTTTCAGACCCGGGGTCCGCTGGAGCTGGACCTCGGCGCACGGCTCGCCGACTTGCCGGCCGCAGGGTAAGCGCCGCCTTGAACGGCGCGCAGTGGTTGGGGGCTACGGTCGGGACCGGAGGCCAAGCGTGGTCGCATCGCGACCGCGTCGGCGACCTACGCCATCATCCAGGGCGGCGCCAGCGGCTACGGCCGCCTCCCGATCATCGTGGCGTACGTGGTCTTCGCCGTCTCGCTGGTGGCGTTCGTCCGGCTCGAACTCCGTCACCACGACCCCGTGCTGGACCTGCGGCTGTTCAAGAACGCCTCGTTCGCGACCGTGATGACCATCGGCGCCGTCACCATGTTCGGCTTCGTCGGCATCTCGCTGCTCACCGTCCTCTATCTGGAACGGATCGCTCACGCCAGCGCCCTGGAGACCGGGGTGAAACTGCTCCCCATGTTCGTCCCCTACATCGTCGTCAGCGCATTCGCCGGACGCCTGGCCCGCCGGATCGGCATCGCCCCCGTGCTCGCCGCGGGCCTCGTCCTCATGGGTGCCGGTTCCCTGGCGCTGCTGATGGTCGGCCCGTTCAGCGGGTACGGGGCTATGTGGCCGGGGCTCTTCGTCGCCGGCGTCGGCTCGGCGCTGCTGGTCGCGCCGTCGACCGCTGCCGCCGTCAACAGCGTGCCGCCGCTCCAGGCCGGCATGGCCGCCGGCTCGGTCAACATGTTCCGCCAGCTGGGTAGCGTGCTCGGCCCGAGCATCCTCGGCACCCTCGCGACGGCCCACTTCCCGAAGTACCTGCACGAGCAGCTCACGTCGGCCGGAGTGCCGTCCGAAACGGCCGAAGCGGTTGTCGCGGGAGCCACGCACGGCGGCAGCACGGGTCGGCTTCCCGTCCCGCTGGCACACACGCTCTCCCTGGCCGTGCCGCGGGCCTTCACCGACGCCCTGCACCTCGGCTGGCTCGTCGGCGGCGTCGTCCTGCTCGTCATGGTGATCCCGACGGTGCTGTTCGTCCGGCACCGCCCGGCAACTTCCTGATCCGCCGGTAGCCCCGCTCGTCAGTGACGATCGCGAGAGGGGACGTCTCAGCTGAGGCTTGGACGTCCCCTGCCGCCGATCGAGGTGCGATAACAGTCGCCCGTGATCACGACGCCGTGGCCCGCGGCCACCGCTGGATCTCCGATTGTTCGGCGCCCCACGCCGATCCGCGGGCCTTTCGGCGGTGCTGTTCGGACTCGTCCGGCAACCCTCCGGCCCGACTCCAAGTAGGACCGAAATTCCATCGGTTCGTTTCCACCTCTTGGACTCCGGTCGTCTTTCGTTCCATGAACGTTCAGACAGCTGACCCTGACTGCGTTGGATGCCGTCCCTAGGTTGCCTAAGGCGACGAAAGAAGGGGCTCATGGACGCATTACCCGCAATCCGGGCTCGCGGCATCACCAAGTGTTTCGGCGACGTCGTCGCGCTCGACGGCGTCGATCTGAACGTCGCGCAGGGGCAGATCCACGGCCTGGTCGGGCCCAACGGCGCCGGCAAGACGACGTTGCTCGGCCTCCTGCTGGGCCTGGCCGGCGCCGACACCGGCCGTCTCGAGATTCTGGGCACGCCGGTCGCGCGGGCGCTCGCAGCTCCCGACGGTGTCGCCGGCTTCGTGGACGGGCCCGGTCTCTACCCCTCGCTCACCGCCAGGCAGAACCTCGCCGCGCTGGCCGCCCTGCGCGGCCACGACGGCCGGGCAACGGAAATCGACGACGTGCTGGGCCAGGTCGGGCTCACCGATGTCGCCGACGACCGAGCGAGCGGCTTCTCCCTCGGCATGCGGCAGCGGCTCGGGCTCGCCGCTGCCCTGCTCACCAAGCCGCGGCTGCTCGTGCTCGACGAACCCTCCAACGGCCTCGACCCCGCCGGCAAGAAGCACGTACACGGTGTCCTCGCCCGGCTCGCCGCGGACGGAACCAGCGTCGTGCTGTCGAGTCACCGCATGGACGACCTCGAGGCACTGTGCTCCGAGGTCACCATCCTCGCCACCGGACGGGTCGTCTTCACCGGCCCGCTGACCAAGCTGGCCGCTGAAAATCGTGAACTCGACTATCGGCTGCGAATCTCCGACCCGCAGGCCGCCCGCCAACTGGCTGCCGACACGACCGGGATCCACGTCGAGGACGACGCCTGGCACGACGCCGAGGTGCTCGTCGTGCGCGCGCTGGTGCCCGCCCTCGACGACCTGGTGGTGCGGCTCGTGCACGCGGGCATCGCGGTGCGCGAACTCGCCCCCATGGTGTCGCCGCTGGAGGCTGCGTTCCTCGCCCTCACCGAGCAGCAGGAGGCCATCCGATGACCGCAACCCTCGCCGCCGACCGCACCGTCGGCGCCCGCCCCGTCTCGGTGGCGCGCGGGTACCGCTTCGAGCTGGTCAAGCTGGTCTCGCAATGGCGGATCCGGGTGCTGGTCCTCGCCTGCTGGATCGCGCCGGCGCTGTTCGTCGCCGCGGTGAGCCAGCAGAGCTCGCTGCCCGTCGACACCCTCTTCGGTCGTTGGATGCACGCCACCGGGTGGGCCGGACCGCTGGTGACGCTCGGTTTCGCGGGCACCTGGGCGCTCCCGCTGCTGACCTCGGTGGTCGCCGGCGACGTGTTCGCCTCCGAGGATCGGCTCGGCACCTGGCGCCACCTGCTCGTAGCGGTCCGGTCACCTCGACGGATCTTCGCCGCGAAGGCACTGTCGAGCCTCACCGTCATTGTGCTGCTCGTGGCCGGGCTGGCCGGTTCCAGTGCGGCGGGCGGGGTCCTGGCGGTCGGCAACCACCCACTGGTCGGCCTCGACGGCCACCTGCTGACGCCGGGGGCCGCAGCCGGGAAGACCTTGCTCGCCTGGGTTTGCGTGCTCGCCCCGACGCTGGCCCTCGCCGCCGTCGGGCTACTCGGTTCCGTCGCGCTGGGTCGGTCCCCGATGGGGCTGCTGCTGCCCGCGCTCGTCGCGCTCGCCATGCAGCTGGCCCAGATGCTGCCGCTGCCCGTCGCCGTGCGCCTCGCGCTCCCCGGCTCCGCCTTCATCGGATGGAACGGTCTGTTCACCAGTCCGGCTCAGCTCGGGCCGCTCCTGATCGGCGTTGTGGTCAGCATGTTGTGGGCCGTGGCCGCGACGGCGCTGGCCTACCGGCTGTTCCTTCGACGCGACTTCACCAACCTGACCGATGACGGCTCGGGGCGCCGCGCGGTCACCGTCGGAGTCCTGCCGCTGGTCGGATTGCTTGGCGTGACGGTCGGGACCGTCGCCGTGGCGACGCCGGCCACGGGCTCCGGGATCGAGCAGGACAAAGTGCAGCGCTCAGTCGCGACGGCATTCGCCCACCTCTACCGATTGCAGACCGAGCAGCTCAACCGGCCCGACGTCACCGAAGCGCAGCTGAAGGCGACGGCGACGTGCAACAAGGGCGGCGGCGAACTCGCCGCAGAAGGGCCGGGCAACGACTGGCGTTGCGTCGTCTCCTGGCATCTCCCCGACGTCGAGGCCGCTGGGACTGCCATCTACCAGCTCGACGTCACCCCCGACGGGCGGTTCGTGGCCGATGGCGACGGACCGAAGGAAGTGAACGGCTACTTCCTGGTGCGGACCTCGACCGGGGACGCACCGAACCCGCTCTGGCAGTTCGACGGCAACGTCGAACTGCTCCACACCACGAAGGGATGACTCCATGCAGGTAACACGCCGCCGTCGGCGTGAGGAGAAGGACCGATCCGGCCCCCTCCGTCGACGCATCGGCCGCCGGCTACCCCTGGCGACGGCAGGCGCCACCGCTGTCGTCGTCGCCGCCGGCACCGGCATCGCTTTCGCCCAGACGCACCAGTTCGGCACCGACCAGGTCGGGCAGCTGACCGACAAGGGCCTGGTCGTGTCCGACGACCAGTACATCAACCCGATCGGCGAGCGACTCGTCATCAACACCGGCAAAATCATGTCGTCCGCGGTCAGCCCGGACGGCACCCACCTGGCGGCCTCGGTCACCGACGGGGGGATGGCGCTGGCCATCGTCGACCTGAAGACCTGGAAGGTGCAGCAGCTCATCGGCAACAACGCCGCGGCGAACCTTCGCATCAGCGGCAACGACGTGGGCCAGGAAGGCCCCACGTACTCGCCCGACGGCTCGCAGCTGTGGCTGGGCCAGGCTGACGGCTACCGCAAGTTCACCGTGAATCCGGACGGTAGCCTGGCCAACCCGACGTTTATCCAGATCCCGAAGGACGGGCCCAGGCGCGCGCTGGTGGCTGAGGCGGTGTTCTCGCCCGACGGTTCCACCGTGTACTCCGCCGTCAACGGCCAGAACCGGGTGGTCGCCATCAACGCGGCGACCGGAGCCATCCAGCAGAGCTGGGCCGTGGGCAACGCGCCGCGCGACATGATCATGGTCGGCAGCAAGCTCTACGTCAGCAACGAGGGCGGCCGTCCGGCGAGGCCCGGCGACACCACGATCAACTCCTACAACACCCCGGTGCCGGCCGACCCGGTGACCGCTGCCACCACCACCGGCACGGTCAGCGTCATCGACCTCGCGAGCCCCGCTGCTGCCGTCGCCAGCATCACAGTCGGCCTGCACCCGACCGCCCTGTATGCCAAGAACGGGGCGCTGTTCGTCACCAACACAGCCACCAACGACGTGTCGGTCATCGACACCGCCCGGAACGAGGTCGTGCAGACCATCGCCACACAACCGTGGCCGGAGGCGACGGTCGGTTACGAACCCGACGCGGCGACGCTCACTGACGACGGTCACCTGCTGGTGACGCTCGGCCGCGCCAACGCCGTCGCCGTCTACCGCTACACGTCCCCGCTGGAGCCGGTCAGCTACGTCGGCCTGCTCCCGACGGACTACTTTCCCGCGGAGATCGCGACGGTCGGAAACGACGTGCTCGTTTCTAACACCCGTGGCATCGACGCCCGTCGCCCGACCAACAGCGCCGGGCACGGCACCCACGACACGACGTCGAGCCTGCAACGGTTCAGGCTGCCAAGTGACAAGGTCATCAAGTCCGAAACCGGCAAGGTCTTCAGCCAGAACGGCTGGACCGGCGGCTCGGTCAAGCTGGCCAAGGGCAACAAGGCAAAGGCGGAGCCGGTGCCGCAGCGGCTCGGTGACCCCTCGACCATCAAGCACGTCTTCCTGATCGTCAAGGAGAACCGGACCTACGACCAGGTCCTCGGTGACGACCCGCGGGGCAACGGCGACCCGTCGCTGGCGCAGTTCGGCGAAAACGTGACGCCGAACCAGCACGCGATGGCCAAGCAGTTCGGGCTGTACGACAACACCTACGACATCGGCACGAACTCGGCCGAGGGGCACAACTGGCTGATGCAGGCCGACAACCCGGAGTACACCGAGTCCACAGCCGGTGAGTACATCCGCAGCTACGACACGGAGGACGACGCTCTCGGCCACCAGCGGACCGGTTTCATCTGGACCGGGGCACAGGCGGCTGGCAAGACTGTGCGCGACTTCGGCGAGTTTCACCAGTTCCTGACCAAGCCGGTCGGCGCGAGCTGGCAGAACCTGTACTGCGACACCAAGAACATGGCGGCGACCGGGCAGGACACCGCCTACCGCATGGTCTCGTCCTCGCCGATTCCTTCGCTCAACAGCGTGTCGGTGCCCGGCTTCCCGAAGTTCGACACCAGCGTCCCGGACATCTACCGGTACGAGCTCTGGAATCGTGACTTCGCGAAGAACGGGCCGGCGAACCTGAACATGTTCTGGCTCTCCAGCGACCACACCGGAGGTCCCGCGAACGCCGCCGCTCAGGTCGCCGACAACGACCTCGCGGTCGGCAAAATCGTCGACACAATTTCGCACAGCCCGTACTGGAAGGACTCGGCGATCTTCGTTGTCGAGGATGACTCCCAGGCCGGCCTCGACCATGTCGACGGCCACCGCGCACCGATTCAAATCATCAGCCCCTGGGCCCAGCGCGGCGTCGTGGACGGCCACTACTACACGCAGATCACGATGATCCGGACCATCGAACAGATCCTCGGGATCCACCCGATGAACCAGAAGGACACCGCGGCCAGCCCGATGCGAGGCGCGTTCACCAAGAAGCCGGACTTCACGCCGTTCATCGCGATGCCCAACCGGACCTCGCTGACCGCGGGCCTGGCCACCCCGCCTGCCTGCGGCCTGGACACCCCCGCGCCGCAGAACCCCCTCGCCGCGGCCGCGCCGTCGGGCACGGTGCCGGCGGACAAGCAGCAGCTCGCCGCCCAGTGGGACGAGTGGAAGTCGCGCCAGCGGTTGACCGGGTCCGACGCCAAGCCCGACTTTGCCAACCCGGCGCAGATGAACCACTTCACGTGGTACCAGACGCACGACTGGAAGAAGCCGTACCCGGGCGAGGCCAAGATCCTCGCGCCGGAGGACGTGCCGGGCGCCTACATCCCGTCGCCCGAGTCCGACGGCTGACGAAGGCAGACCCCGCGACACGGGCCCCTGGCCGGCGTCACCGCCGGCCAGGGGCCTCGTCTACCCCTGCATGGCGAACAATCAACGAGGCGAAGAACAACAGCGGGATGGCGAGCCGGCAGGACGAGGGCAGATGTCCTGACCGGTGTCTGACGATGATGGACCGCAGCGGTGCCGCGCTCGGCCCGCGAGCCCGCTCAGGCCGTACTCGCGGCGGTCGACCGGCTCCGCCCAGCACTGTGGGCGCCCCGGAAGGCTGATCGCGGCGCGTCAGCGCAGTGCAACCTCGCGCTCGTGGACGGCACGCATGGCCCGCTCGACGGTCTCCTGGTTCTCGCCGACCGGAGCCACGTATCCGATGACGTCGCGCGCGGCGTTTTCTCCGAGCATTCGGGTGATCACCCACGTGGCGAGATACTGGGACGCCAGGCAACCGCCCGCCGTAGCGATGTTCCCCTCGGCGTGGAACGGCGCGTCCAGCACTGTGACGTCGCAGGCTTCGACAAAGGGCCGACTTTTCATGTCCGTGCACGCCGGCATGCCGTCGAGCAACCCGAGCCGGGCGAGCACCAGCGCTCCGGAGCACTGTGCGCCGATCAGCTGTCGGGAAGGGTCGAGCAACAGCTTGGAGATCAGCTGATCGTCGGCGACCACCTCTCGCGCCTTCACACCGCTACCGATCAGCACGACGTCGGCGTCGGTCACGAACTCGATCGGGCGCTGCCCGGTCACCTCGACGCCGTTCATTGACGTGACCACGGGCGTCGGCGTCGTGATGAAGGCTTCCAAGCCGTCCTTACGGCACCGGTTGATCAGCGCGGAAGCGATGAAGCTGTCGAGCTCGTTGAACCCGTCGAAGGTGACCACGGCTACCTGCATCACCACTCCCTTACGTACGGCATCAGATTTGCAATCTTCCTGGCGCGCCGTCGCGGCGCGAGAGCCAATCAGCGCCTGGTGGCATGCCTACCGCCACCCTTGATCGCCCACAAGTGGCTGTAGCGGTACGCGGGAACAGTCCGGGACGAAAAGGCCGTTAACGCCATCGAAAGCGTCAACGCCACCATCCGCGGCGCCGGCCGGCCCCGGGCCACCTCGGAGCGGGGCTGCCGCGCTCAACTGCGTTCACCTCACGGCGACCAGCCTCGTCGTCGCCGATCACCGACCGAAGAACTGGTATGCCATCGCCGACAGCTTTTTGCATTGCCAGGTGGAGCGCAGGTGACGGTTGGACCGTCGTGACTAGGAGCGGTCGTAGGCGTTTAGCCCGGTACGGGACATTCTGGTTACTGCGACATGAGTTGGGAGGGGCTGGGTGGACTCGTACCCTGCGGTGGAGGCCCACGGCTTGATTGGTGATCTGCAAACCGCGGCGCTGGTGGCGTCGGACGGGACTCTGGACTGGTTCTGTGCCCCTCGGTTCGACTCGCCAAGCCTCTTCGGCGCGCTGCTCGATCGGCGCAAGGGTGGGTACTTCACGGTGTCGCCGGAGGGCGTCGAGTACGTGAGCAAGCAGTTGTACCTGCCCGGCACGCCGATCCTGATCACCAGGTTTCTCAGCGCGGACGGCGTGGGTGAGCTCGTGGATTTCATGCCGGTCGCGGGGGATAGGGCTACTGACCGTCACCGTGTGGTGCGGATGCTGCGGGTGGTCCGAGGCGAGATGCGGTTCCGGGTCGAGTGCGAACCCCGTTTCAACTATGGACGGGATCCGCACGAGGTCGACTCGTACCCCGAGGGGCAGGTGTTCCGCAGCCAGACGCTCTGCCTCTCCGTCAGCATCGTCCGATATTTCGAAACCGGACCCGGCGAGCAGGACGCGCGGCGTAGCGAGACGGGCGGCTTCTGGGCGATGGGTACGCTGCGCGAGGGCGAGGCGGGGGCCGTGGTCATGGAAACAGGAGTGTCGCCTGACCGGCCGCACTCCTACACCCCAGGCGAGGTGCAGGAGCTGCTGGAGCAGACCCGCGACTTCTGGCGGCGGTGGCTGGGCCGTTCCCGCTACACCGGCCGCTGGCG
The DNA here is from genome assembly GCF_040631005.1 of Micromonospora sp. NPDC005707. Taxonomy (NCBI): domain Bacteria; kingdom Bacillati; phylum Actinomycetota; class Actinomycetes; order Micromonosporales; family Micromonosporaceae; genus Micromonospora; species Micromonospora sp. NPDC005707. The sequence continues at coordinate 12,172 of NZ_JBEXYR010000017.1, read as the reverse complement.
GGAGATGGTCGAGCGGTCGGCGATGACGCTCAAGCTCATGACGTACGCGCCGACTGGCGCACTCATCGCCGCCCCCACCGCTGGGCTGCCCGAGCAGGTCGGCGGCCAGCGCAACTGGGACTACCGGTACACCTGGATCCGCGATGCGTCAATCTCCGTACACACCCTGCTCACGCTGGGCTTCACGGACGAATCGTGGCGGTACATGCTCTGGGTCGACGACCGGGTTCGGGAGGCCAGGAACGGGGACGTGCCGCTTCAGATCATGTACCGCGTCGACGGCTCGCCCGATCTCTCCGAGGAGGTCCTCGACCATTTCGAGGGTTACCGCGGATCAGCGCCAGTGCGGGTCGGCAATGGCGCCGCGAACCAGCTGCAACTCGACATCTACGGCGAGGTGCTCAACGGTCTTCACGAGGCCGACTGCCATGGTCTGCAGGCCTCTCACCAGTTGTGGCTGAACACTGTGCGACTCGTGGACTGGGTTTGCGAGCACTGGGACCAGCCTGAAGACGGAATCTGGGAAACTCGCGGGGGCCGCCAGGATTTCACTTACGGGCGGCTGATGTCCTGGGTCGCCCTCGACCGGGCTGTCCGCCTCGCGCACCGGCGCGGGCGACCGGCCGACATCGCCCGGTGGGTGCGTACCCGAAACCAGATCTACGACCAGATCATGACCCGTGGCTTCCACCCTGGACGCGGTGCCTTTGTGCAGCACTACGCCACCGACGTCTTGGACGCGTCGCTGCTCGTCATGCCCGCCGTCGGGTTTGTCTCGCCAATGGATCCGGTGTGGCAGTCCACCCTGCGGGCGATGGACGACGAACTCGTGTCCGACAGCCTGGTCTACCGGTACAACCCGGCCGCCTCGCCCGACGGACTTCCCGGGCAGGAGAGCACCTTCACCATGTGCAGCTTCTGGTACGTCCGGGCCCTCGCCGAGTCCGGAAGGCTCGACGACGCCGCTCTGACCTTGGAGAAGATGCTCACCTACAGCAGTCCACTCGGCCTCTACTCCGAGGAGATCGCACCCACAGGTGAGCAGACCGGCAATTTCCCGCAAGCGTTCAGCCACCTCTCGTTGATCGGCACGGCCGTGAACCTCGACCGCCTGCTCGACGCCCGTCCCCGCGAAGGCGCGGGATGGTATTGAGTGGGAGTGGCTCGCTGGCGAGACTCCGCGACAGGACGAGCCACGACACTCGAGCCGTTCTGCGATCTCGTGCACGTGTTCGCGATCAATCAACTGTCGCATTACCTGCCGGAGCATCTCGACTGGACAGTCCTCGCCGACACCGTCGTCCTGTGCCTCGCCGGTATTCGACCGCATCGCCGGGTTGGTGCGCACCCTGCTCGGCGTGCCGGTCGCGCTGGTGTCGCTGCTCGACGAGCGGCGAAAGCTCTTTCCCGGAACGGCCGGGCTGCGCGAGCCGTGGGCGAGCGCGCGGCTGCGCAGCATGCTGCGCGGGATGCTCATCGACCAAGCCCTCGTCATGGCACCGCGGACTGTCTCGTTCAGCAACACCAGGCTGGCCAGCACGGTCTAGACAACTGATGCTCGGCGGATCAACCGATCCAGCAGCGCACGAACGCCCCAGCCAACGGCGGAGACGGCGAGGGTGAGGGCGGCAGCGAGCGGCAGGCTGCCACGTGGTAGGCCGCGTTCGCCTCCCTGTAAGCGGTGTTCACGCCGATCGGGCGCGGCGCTTAGCCGGCCGCGCCGTACAGGTGCGGGCTGGTTAGTTCCCCGGGGCCAGAGTGCGTAGAACATCGAACTCATTGCCCTCGGGGTCGGCCATGACCACCCAGTTGCGGTCCGAACCCTGGCCTACATCAGTCGTGGTGGCGCCGAGGCTGAGCAACCTGGTCACCTCGTCCTTGGTGCTGCCGTCGATGGGGCTGACGTCGAGGTGAAGCCGGTTTTTGAAGGTCTTGCCCTCGGGCACCTGGATGAACTGCAGGGTGGGCGGCATCTGGCGGGCCCGCACATCCTCGACGGTCGGCACCCAGGAACCGATCTCGACCCTGCCTTCGCTCCGGTCGATCACCTTGAAGTCTAGGACCGCGCACCAGAAGGCCGCGAGCCTCTCCGGATCCCGGCAGTCAACGACCAGCTCAGTGAACCTACTTGTCATGACTCTCCCAGGTAGTCAGGTCTGCCCAGGACACTCGGGTGTCAAGGGCCTAACACGTTGCTACTGTCACCGTCACCGGCGTGCTCGATGACGACCGGGCCGCTGGTGAGGCCCTTACAGGCTTGATGAGGATTTCTCCATGCCGGTGAACAGGGCGCGAAGGACCCGGTCGACGTACTCGTGAGTCAGGGGTTCCTGAGTAATCAGGAATTGGAAGTACAACGGCCCGGAGAGGATCGCCATGGCCAGGCTCAGGTCGAAGGCGGGCGACAGTTGGCCTTGGTCGCGTGCCGTTTCCAGTCGGGCGACGGTCATGGCGGCTTGCGGAGTGATGAAGCGCTCGTTGAGCGCGGCGGCGAGCTGGGGGTCATGCTGGGCCTCGCCGACCAGGGCTTGGTAGAGCGGGCCGAAGGGCGGGTTGCCCATGAGGTCGACGGCCGCGTGGATCTGCGTGCGCAGGTCGGCGAAGATGTCGCCCGTGTCGGGGTAGTCCAGGCTGGATTTGTGCAGCGAGAGCAGTGAGTCGAGGAGTAGGGCTCCCTTGGATGGCCACCTGCGGTAGATGGTGTGCTTGCCCGCGCCGGCTCGGGCCGCGACCGCTTCGATGCTGAGCTTGGCGTAGCCAATTTCCTGGCCCAGTTCCAGCGTGGTCCGCATGATGACCTCGGTCCGGGCGGCGCCGCGACTGGGGTTTGTCATATCACCACCATACCGGCACGGCACGTGCCGTGCTTGACGGCATCCCGGTCGGTGCGCTTTCCTTTCGGCACGGCACGTGCCGTTCTGGAGGGAAGTTCATGGATGTTGATGTGATCATCGTGGGTGCCGGCCCGACCGGCCTGATGCTGGCCTGTGAACTGCGCCTGGCCGGGGTACGGCCGCTGGTGCTGGAGCGGCAGCGGCGACGCCGGGACACCCCAAAGGCCGGTGGCCTCGGCGGACAGATTCTGGAGCTGCTGCGCCACCGTGGCCTGCTGGAGCGATGCGAGGCCGCCTGCAGCGGCCCCGTCCCGGCCCCCCGGTTCCCGTACGGCGGCGTCCACCTCGACCTGACCGGGCTCGTCGACCCCCCGCTGCGTGCTCTACCGCTCCCGCAACAGCGCCTCGAAGAAGTGCTCGACGAGCGTGCCGGCGAGCTCGGTGTCGAGATCCGCCGAGGGCACCAGGTGACCGGGGTGGAGCAGGACGAGGCCACCGTGACCGCGGAGGTGGTCGGCCCGGAAGGACCGTACCGGGTGACCGCCGGTTACCTGGCGGGCTGCGACGGCGCCCGCAGCCGAGTCCGGGCGGGGGCGGGCATCGCTTTCCCCGGCACCGCCTATCCGGAGGTCAACCGGCTGGCCCAGGTCACCTTTCCCGACACGGTGACCGTGCTCGCCAACGGTGATCTCGACGTCCCCGGCTTCGGCACGGTCCGCGGGGGCTTCACCCGCACGGACCGAGGGCTCCTCGGCGTCGGCGCGTCGCCCAATTCACCCGTCGTCTCCCTCTACACCGCTGAGGATGAGAGCACGGAGTACGACGATGACACTCCGATGTCCACGACCGAGTTCCAGGACAGCTTCCGTCGCGTCCTGGGGGCGGAACTCCCGGTGGGCGAAGCGATCCGGCTGTCGCGGTTCACCTTCAAGGCGCGGCACGCCGAGCATTACCGGAAAGGACGCATCCTGCTGGCCGGTGACGCGGCTCATCTATTCCCCGCGACCGGCGTGGCGATCAATGCCGGCATGCTCGACGCGGTCAACCTGGCCTGGAAGCTGGCCGCCGCGGTCCACGGCTGGGCGCCGGACGGTCTGCTGGACACCTACCACAACGAACGGACCCTCGCTGGCGCCCGCACCATGCTGCACACCCGGGCCCAGGTGGCGATGCGGCGCGGAACCGACCCGGCCGCCGAGGCGCTCCGCGAGGTCTTTCAGGAGCTACTCGCCGACGAGCAGCCACTGCGCCGCATGGGGGCGCTCGTCGCCGGCTCCGACATCCGCTACCCGATGCCCGGTTCATCCGGCCACCACCCGTTGGTCGGAGCGTTCGTCCCCGACCTCGCCCTGCACAGCGACCGGGCAGTGACCGGCCTTGGCGAACTCCTGCACACCGCTCGGCCCGTTCTCCTGGATCTCGCCGACCGCGAGGATCTCCGCCGGGCGGCTGGAGGCTGGCGATCCCGCGTCGACGTCCGCACAGCCAGGACCGACGACCGCCCGGCCGACGCCATCCTGATCCGCCCGGACTCGCACGTCGCCTGGGCAGCAGCCGTCGACGAATCCGCCGCTCACGCCGCGCCGGCGCTGCGCGAAGCGCTCACCCGGTGGTTCGGTGTCCCCGAGAACAACTCCTGACGTCGAAGGCCCTCCGGAAGGAAGCGATCACACATGCCACCCACTCCCGCCGACCCCACCGTGGTGCATCCGATGCCCGACCAACCGCGGGTCGTGCTGCTCAAAGCACTGGTGACCTCACCGCTGATCACCGTCGGGGAGTTCACCTACTACGACGATCCGGAGGACCCGACCGCCTTCGAGAACCGCAACGTCCTGTACCACTACGGGCCCGAGAAGCTCGTCATCGGCAAGTTCTGCGCGCTGGGCGAGGGCGTGCGGTTCATCATGAACGGCGCAAACCACCGGATGGACGGCCCCTCGACCTTCCCCTTCCCGATCATGGGCGGTTCCTGGGCCGACCACTTCGACCTCATCACCGGCCTGCCCGGACGGGGTGACACCACGGTGGGGAACGACGTGTGGTTCGGGTACGGGACCATGGTGATGCCCGGCGTCCGCATCGGTCACGGAGCAATCATCGCCTCCGGCTCCGTCGTCGTTGACGACGTCCCCGACTACGGCATCGTCGGCGGCAACCCCGCCCGGCTGCTGCGCCGCCGCTACAGCGACGCCGATATCGACCGACTCCTCGCGCTGGCCTGGTGGGACTGGCCGCTGCCGCACCTCACCGAACATCTCCCCACCATCATGTCCGGCACCGTCGACGACCTCGAAGCCGCTGCCCCAGCCCCTTCCCGGCGCTGAGAATCGAGCCGTCAGCATGCCCCGCTCATACGTTGGCGTCCCGTTCACCGACTGGCTTCGCGAACGCGCCGTCCCGCTCGCCCATTTGGACCCCGAGGCACCGCTCGACGACCTGGAACCGCTGCGCGGCATCGTCGGGGAACTCGGCCCGCTGCCGGACGGGCTCGCCGTTCTTGGCGGGGGCAGCGACTCGGAATGCGGAACCGGAAACGCGTTCGGTTATCCCCGACGGCGCCGAGCGCGGCAGCCATCGCCAACCGGGCCGTCACGACCGAGAGATCGCGGTAGCGGGATATGGTGCCGATCGCGAGCGTGCGGGCGGGCCGGTGCCCGTAGGGTGTCATCAGGCGAGGACGGTGCGGGGGTCCGGGGGACGTCGATGGTGACCGAAGGCGGTGCCAACACGGCGGCTCCGATCCCACGGGACCCTGCCCGCCCGGCGTTCCTGGAACTCTTCTTCGACCTGACGTACGTCTTTGCCATGATCTCCCTGGTCAAGACGCTCGCCGACGACGTGAGCTGGACCGGCGTCGCCCAGACGCTGGTCCTGCTGCTCGCGTTCACCCTGGTCTGGGCGGTGACCACGTGGGCCGCCGACACCCTGGACCTGATGCGGCCCGCGGTCCAGGTGCAGTTCATCGGGGTGGCGGCGAGCAGCCTGCTGCTGGCGGCCGCGGCACCCGACGCGTACGACGGGCGTGGCCTGCTCTTCGCGATCACCTATCTGGCGATCCACCTCGGTTCGAGCAGCTACTACCTCCTGCTCCTGCCAAGCGCGGCAGAGCCGCGCCGCAGCGGCCGGGTCATGTTCTGGTACACGATCGCCGCAGTCGGCTGGATCGGCGGTGCGCTGGCCACCGGCCACACCCGCCTCCTGCTCTGGGCGGCGACCATCACCATGGAGTACGTCGCCGCCTCGCTCGGCTGGCCGCTGCCGAAGCTCGGGCGGTCGCAGCCACAGGAGTGGCAGCTGGTCGGCGAGCGGGTCGCCGAGCGGTACCGACAGTTCGTCATCATCGCGCTCGGCGCGGCCATCTTCGTCACCGGGACGACCTTCACCCTGAACGACTACACCATGGGCCGGGCGTGGGCGCTCCTGGTGGTGTTCACGATCGTGGTGCTGGCCTGGCGGATCTACATCTACCGGGCCGGCGAGCTGCTGACCGAGGCCATCGCGCGATCGGCGAACCCGTCACTGCTCACGCAGTCCGCCGCGGTCACTCACCTGATCATGGTGGCGGGCATCGGCGGCATGGCGGTCACGAGCCACCTCGTCGTGATGCGTCCCTTCGGAGAGACGCCGCCGGCGTGGGCTGCGGTCATCCTCGGCGGACCGGCGCTGTTCCTGGCCGGCCGCGCAGCGCTGGACTACACGGTCTTCGGTCGGATCTCCCGGTCCCGGCTGGCCGGGCTGGTCCTGCTGGCCGGCGCGGCGCCGGCCGCGGGCCTGCTGCCGCCGGTCGTGGTCGCGCTGCTCGCCATGAGCATCCTGGCCCTGGTCGCCGCGGCGAACCTGGTGAGCACCCGCCGGCACGCCCGCGCGCCGATGCCACCAGCGCTCGGGTGACCTTCACCCGCTCGGCGCGGTGACCTGGACCGGCCGCACGTGTGCGGGCAGCGTCTCCCAGACCAGGATGAGCAGCAGCACCAGATTCGCCACGACCAGGATGGCCAGCGGCGGAAGCAGCGGCATCACGGGGCCGATGACGCACAGCACCACGATCCCCACCGCCCGGGACCAGAGGACCCGCCCGGTGACCACGGCGTCGAACAGGCAACTCCCGAGCAGGAACAGCGCCGGCCCGCCCAGGATCGCGACGATCCAGGCCGCCGGTGCCGCACCGAACGGCTGGTCGATGACCAGCGCGACGCTGGTCGACACCACCAGCACCCCGGCCACCATCACCAGGTGGCTGTACGAGGTGGAGGTGCCGGGCCGGACCCGCTCCACCGCCGTGACGGCCGGCGGTGCCAACAGCTGCCGCACCCGGTGGAAGTAGAGCTGAAAGAGCACGACAGCGCCGGCGAACCCGACGAAACTCGTGGCCACCCGGCCGGCCTGGAAGCCGCTGCCGGCCAGCCCGATGCCGCAGCTCAGGATCAGCTCGCCAAGGGCGATGATGAAGATCTCTCGATGCCGCTCGGACAGGTGGGTGCCGGTGAAGATCTGACTGGCCAGTTCGGTGCGACCCAGTTTCGGCGTCGGCCAGCCCAAGCGGGCCGACCCGAGGTCGACCGCCACCGCGACCGACCAGAGCAGCAGCCGGGCCGTTCCGTGCACGACCGCCCCGGCCACCCATGGCAGCGCCGTGACGCCGAACCAGAAGAACACCCGGACGCTCCGGGCCTGGATCGGGCGATTCACCCGGGTACCGGGGATGAGGACGGCGTCCCGGACGAGATGGATGCCGAAGTACCCCGCGACGAACAGCCAGCCGTACCCGGCGAAGGCGTACGGCACCGCGATCGCCATCAACAAGGTGCCGAACATGACCGTCAGGACGGTGGCCTGGATGACCGGCAGCCGTGGATTGAACAGATCGGTGAGCCACGCGGTCAGCACCCAGACCCACCAGGCGGCCATCAACAGGACGGCGGTCTGGGCGACGCCCCGGACGGTGAGGTCCCCGGCCAGCCCTGCCGAGAGCCTGGACAGCATGAAGATGTAGACCAGGTCGAAGAAGAGCTCCAGGAACGTCGGATAGTCCGGCTCGCCTCGCCGGCGAAGGATCCGGGGGAGCGGGCCGGGCCTCACGCGTATGCCTCCTTCGGGTACGCCCCTCGGGGGCGGAGGCACGCTTCTGTCGCCAACTTACAAAAGCGGAGGTCGCCGGAGAGCGGAAACGGCGCAGCAGGGCGGAGGCCGTATACATCGGTCATCCGCCCGACAGCCGACCGTCGGCAATGCAGTGATGGCCGCCGCGAGATGGCCGGGGGCGTTCAGGCCAAACCAGGTCCGCCCGGTGGGTCCCGCGCAGGCCCTCCCGGCGGGACCGGTCTGCAGCCGCGGGTGAGCCCGTAGCCGCCCTGGCGCAGCCTCGCCAACACCTCTCCCGCTCGTCCCGTTCCACCGGAATGTCGAGGACGTCGCCGCAGGGCGCCGTGATGATTCGCCCGATGGGGATGAGGCCGGATCACCCTCCGTCCTAGCAGGCTGTCGAGGTACCAGTTCGCTCAACGAAGCGACGTGCTGCGTTCCAGCCGTTCACGAGGAGCTGGCCGGAGAGGAGAATCAGGTGGAATACGACGATTTCATCATTGCCGTGGCCACGCGGGCAAAGGTGTCGACCGACCAGGCGGCGACACTGACCGGCGTGACGTTGGAGACGTTGGCGGATCGGATCAGCGCCGGCCAGGCTGAGGACCTCGCCTATCAGCTTCCGGACCGACTTGCCGAACACCTGAGCAGACCGCTCGGAGGGGAGATGGCCACCTCGTTCGGGCTCGACGAGTTTGTGCGGCGGGTGGGGGATCGTCCGGAGGTCGACCGTGCGCTCGCCGGTGCCGGGGTCCGCGCGGTGCTCACCACCCTGTGTGAGGCCGTAACCCGAGACGAGTTCGAGAACGCCATGGCCCAACTTCCCGAGGAGTTCTCGCAGCTGATCGAACCGGTGGCGACCGGTGGCGGGCGACGCCCCGGCTCGTAGCACGCAGGGTTGAAGCAGGAGCAGTCGGGCGCCCAGCTCCTCGGCGAGGTCGTGCGTGCTCACGGAATCGACGCATGGTCGGTGAGCGCGACGGCGGCGTGCAGCACCCGGTCCCGCGCGGCGGGGACCCGGCTTGCGCGCTGTCCACGTCGCTGCGCTCCATGTGGCGGCCTGGCGGGGAGCGACGGCACCGGAGGCAGGCCATGATCGCCGCTCCCGGAACGGCGATCATGGCGTGACGTGCGTCAGCTCGCGAAGACCAGCACCGCATTGGCGACCAGGACGACCGCGCCAAGCCCGATCCCGACGGCGGCGCTGACCGGGAGCCAGCCCAGGCGGCGCCGCGCGACGTAAGCATGATCGCAAGCCCCTTCGCCACGGGCTGTCACCAAACCAAAGATCGTCAAGTCGGACGGTCCCGAAACCGATCCGCCACGGACGTCCCGAAACGTCAGTTGGGACCGCTGGCGGGCGCGTAGACGCCGGCACGGGCGGCTGCCACTGCCGCCTCGGCGGCCCGGTCCGCCGCAGCCGAGTCAAGGGTCTGTCAAACGAACGGGGTAACTCGGGTTGTTGACGACTACCTGCGGTCTTTGGACAGGCGTATATCGAAGGGAGCCTTCGACTTTCCGCCCCGCGACGCGCATCAGCTCCCCGGGAGGCGGAGGACCTTGGCGTCGGCCCAGTCCGCGTGGTCGCTGTTGTTCGTGTTGCCGGCGTCCGTGACCCGCAGCACGAGCCGCTCGACACCGAGGACGTCGAGTTCGACGCGCTGCGGTGGCGAGTACGGCTGGGCGCGCATGAGGCCGCTGTCGTACACGACCTTGCCGTCGGCGAGCACCTGGAAGACGACCGACGCGTTGGGCGAGGTGCGCTGCACGTCGTCGATGCCGACGATCGCGATGAACCTCGTGTCCGTCGGTTCGAGGTCGTAGACGACCTCCGAGTTCGCATGGGTGCCGATGCCCTTGGCGTACTCGGTGCCGGCGAGGCGGATCGGGTTTCCCGACACGGCGCGGTCCTTCAGCACCGACCGCCACCCGGCCGTCGCCGAGACCCAGTCACGGTCGCTGAGGTGTTCGGCGGGGCCGTCGGCGGGCGCCGCCTGCTCCTCGACGACCGTGCCCGGCCCCTCGCCGATTTCATTCGTCGAGGTCACCCGATACCGATACGGTCCGCCGGCCGCCTCGCGATCCAGGAAGGACCTGCCGGTCTGCCCGGTCGCGATGGCCGTGAAGTCGTCGCTCCCCGCCGGCGTGCGGTAGACCGTCGACGTCAGCGCGCTCTCGGCCGCCGTCCAGGTGACGCCGACGGCGTCACCGACGCGGTACGCGGCCACCGGGGATGGCGCTTCGGGCACGGCGGCGGGCAGGGTGCGGAACCCCCACTCCCCGCCGGGGACCACGAGTTCCTGTCCGGTCTTCGGGTTGACCGCCGTGACCTCCCAGTAGAAGGTTCGCCCGGCATCGAGGGAGGCGATCCTCGCGGTTGGTTCCGTGACCGTGGCCTCGGCGACGACGTCGGTCATCGCGGCGTCGCTAGCGACCCGCAGGCGGTACTCCCGCGCGTTGACCGAGGGCTCCCACGCGAAGGTCACACCCTTGGCGGGCAGGCCCGTCGCACCGTCGGCGGGCGAGAGCAGCGCGTAGTCCTGCGGGTGAGTGAGGATGAGGTCGCCGTGCCGGTTCGGGTTCACGTCACCGCTCGTGGTGACGGTGACGGACGCGCCGACGGGAACCGTCAGCGTGACCTGGGTGAGCGCCCGGCCGTTCACGTGCACGTACTCGGGTTTCACGGGTTTGCCGTCGACCTTCAGCTTCGGCCAGCCGCCGGGGAACTGCACGGTGACCTCGAGCGGTTGGGGTCCGGCGTTGTGGTTGACGACCGTCTTCGTCGTGCCGTCGTGGCGGACGCCGAAGTCGTGCTCGCCCACACGGATGTGGTCGAGGTCGAGCCATCCGATCTCCGCGGGCAGGTGCGAGCGGACGGACACCGCGTGCTCGGGCGCGTTGGGCCGGACCCCGGCGAGTCCCTCGACGGTCTGCGACAGGAGCGTGAAGCTGGTCTCGGGGTAGTCGCCGTTCGTGCCCTGCGTGGGCACCTCGTGTGGAAGGTGGAGCTTGGCGGTGATGTCCTTCATCCAGGTCCACGCCTGCTCGTCGAAGCCGTAGTTGAACAGCGCGTCGGGTACGTACGTGGTCGCCTCGATGTTCGGCGGCCGGTCCTCGACGTACATGTGGTCGAGGTATGCAAGGTAGTCCCACGTGCGCTTGTCGTTGGCGTCGAGGAACTCCTTGACCGCGTAGAAGACGGAGTTCTCGCGGCCGAAGCCGGCGTACGGCTCGTTCGCCGGGCCGCGACCCCGCACGTACTCCCAGGTGCCCCGGACGACGCCCCAGTCGTCCTCGAAGGACCGCTTGAGCGCCGCGGCCTTCTGCTCGAAGGTCGCCGCCGTTGCGAGATCGCCCTTCTCCCGGGCGAGGTATGCGTAGGCGAGGTACGCCCGGTACTGGGAGGCGAGCCCGTCGCCGGCTTCGATCACGGCCTGGTCGCTACGTTCGTTGTAGCTCGCGGCGCCCTGGAAGATGCCCCGGCCGGTGCCCTCGGCGATGCCGTTGGGCAGCTGCGTGTCGTGGAGCGCGACGAATTCGGTGACCGCCGTGGTGTAGTACTGCCAGAGCACCGGGTCGTCGAGGTAGTCGGCGTCGCCGGTCCAGCGGTACTGTTCCTCGGCCTCCTGCACGAGTTCGAAGACGGCGGGCACCTCGCGCACGAAGTTGGTGTCGCTGCGGTAGTCCACGTTGTAGGGGCTGCCGTCGAAGTTCAAAGCCCAGAGTGGATACCACTTGCGCGCCTCGTTCGCGCTCGCCGCGAAGGCGGTGAGCATGGACTTGTTCTCCTCCTCGAGGCCAAGAAGGTGGCCGCCCGCGGCCTGGTGCACGAAGTCCCGTGAGTAGAAGGCGGTGCGGTGGGCGTAGCCCGCCCAGTACGACGGGATGTAGTCGGCCTCGCCGGTGCCGGGGTTGCTGCCGTTTCCGTTCACCGGGCCGCGCTTGCCGGTCTGCACGTGCTGCCGTGCACGCGCCATGGCCCAGTTGACGGCGTCGGCGAGCTGCGGCGACGAGCTCGCCACCGTGATGGCTTCCTGGTCGAGCCCGGCCGTGGTCTCCGGGCCCGCGGCGCGGGCCGGGGCGGCGAGCTGCGCGAGCAGCAGTGCCGCGACCGCGGCGACGGCCGCGCCGATGGTGCTCCGCCGCGACGGCGGACTGCCTGGTGGTGGTGTGCGCATCGCATCCTCCTCGGTAAGGGGACTGGCTCGGACGGTCGAACGAGGCGCGCGCGGTGCCGGGCCGCGCGGCCCGGC